>PESC01000036.1 GCA_002929135.1 Methylomonas sp. | reverse complement strand
CTGCAAATACACCTGAGCCGGAACCCCATCGCGAATGATGTGATTCGCACATCACCGCCTATGGCCTGAATCAAAACGAACGCTCAAAACCGAAAAGGCAAGAGAGAAATACGCTGTGCTGACCGGCGATTAATTCGTCGTGGTTGCCGTATTTGAAAAATCCGCCCTGGCTACCCGACGAATCGTCGTAGCGATATTCGCTGCGCAAGGCTAACGATGCCGAATCCCAACGAATTTTATATTCCAGCGTCGCCGTCACTGCTTTAATCAACTGCTGATTGCCGCTCAAACGGCCATCGCCATCCCAGTAAATTTCAGGCCGTAACGCCACGCTCCAAGGGCCGTCGATATGCCACCGGCTGAATAGCGCCGATCCCATCCATAATGCTTGTTTGTTGGCGTCCTGAACGACACGTTCGGTGCCGACATCGTAGGCCAGTGCCACCGTCAATTTTTGTCCTGACCATTGCACAATCGAGTTGGAAAAATATCGCCAGTTGGCGATGTCGGTTTGCTGCTGCTCAGGGCCTGCAAAGACATTCTGGGTCAGCTTCCAGCCGGGGCCGAAGTTCCAGGCCACTTGTCCGGCGTATTTGGGCTGATCGCTACGGTACGCCAGATAGTCGTAGCTGCTAACCAGATACAAGCTCGCGCTCAGGTTCGGATTGATGGCATATTGACCGCCCATTCCAATCAGAAAATACGGCAAATAATCTGATAACCAGGAACGGCTGTAATTGAAATTGTCTTTGGCATACAAGGTCTCGAAGCCAAAGAAGCTGTTCATCAGCCCTGCGGTTAACCTCAAACCATTGCCAACCGGCGCCAGATAACTCACGTTGGCGCGCGACAAGTAACGCAAAATGCTGTAGCCGGGCAATCGATCGTTAGCCGGTATCTGGCCGTCGGTGTCGTAACCGGCGTGACCGCCGATTTCCATGCCCCAACGCGAGTTCTCCGAAGCCAATTTCTGCAAATAAAACATGCCCATGTTCGGGCTAAATTCATTCAAACGCATCGTGGTGGCTTTGCTGCGGAAGCTCAGTTGATCGTCACTTTGAAAAGCGTTGGCGTAACTCAAATCAATAGCGCCGCCCACTTGCCAATCGTTGCTGTGGGCCAAGGGCGAAACACTGCCCGAGATGAGCAAGAGCGTAATAGCGATTCGAGTTGGCGTGATGCGCGTTTTCATGGGAAAGAGACAGCCAAGGATTTGGTCAAAAATAACGTCCGCCTTTTATTCGGCATGGCCCGCTGCTGAAGCTGCGGCACAGGGAGCGATCCTGTGTTTCTGATGCAAGCCTTTATAATAGCGACGTCGAAACACCGATCCACACCCCAATCTTGCCCACCATGAATAAAACCAACAGCCCTCTGCCCGACCGCCTGAACTATCTGCTGGACAATAATCTGCATCATCTGCTGCAACTGGGGTTGAAAGGCCTGGAAAAGGAAAGTCTGCGCATCACACCCCAGGGGGCGATTGCGCAAACCCCGCACCCCAAAGCTCTGGGTTCAGCACTCACCCATCCGCATATCACCACCGATTATTCTGAAGCCTTGTTGGAATTCATCACGCCACCGTTTGCCGATATCAAGCAAACGCTGGCCTACATGCACAAGATTCATCAATTCGTCTATCCGCATCTGAACGACGAAATGCTGCTGGCCACCAGCATGCCGTGCGGCATCGATAATGACTTGAGCGTGCCGATCGCCGAATACGGCACCTCCAATATCGGCAAGATGAAGCATGTTTACCGCAAAGGCCTGTGGCATCGTTATGGTCGCACCATGCAGGCCATTGCCGGCATTCACTTCAATTATTCGGCACCGCAGGCGCTGTGGCCCATGCTGTATCGCCATGCTGGCCAATCCAATACCTCGCTGGACACATTCATTGCCGACGGTTATTTCGGCCTGATACGCAACTTTCAGCGCCAGGGCTGGCTGATTCTGTATCTGTTCGGCGCATCGCCCGCGATATGCAAAACCTTTTTCAATAGTCGCCCGCACTTGATGGCCGAGTTCGAAGCATTCGACGCACACACCGTATACCACCCGTATGCCACCTCGCTGCGCATGAGCGACATCGGCTACAAAAGCAAAAACCAGGCAAATCTGAGAATCGATTACAACGGGCTGGATGGTTACGTCGCCAGCCTGGGCGCTGCCATCAACACGGCTTACCCCGACTACCAAAAAATCGGCGTCAAGGTCGATGGCGATTACCAGCAACTCAACGCCAACATCCTGCAAATCGAGAACGAGTTCTACAGCACGATGCGGCCCAAGCAGATTGCCTATTCCGGCGAAAAACCCACCCTGGCATTGCAGCGGCGCGGCGTGTTGTATGTCGAGATGCGCTCGCTCGACCTCAACCTGTTCAACCCCATCGGCATCGACGAAAGCACGGCGCGCTTCATCGAAGCCTTTTTGCTGAATTGTCTACTGCACGACAGCCCGCCACAAGGCAGCGATGAATTCGACATCAACAACGCCAACCAGTTGACGGTTGCCAATCAGGGCCGCAAGCCCGGCTTGGTGCTGAACAAACAAGGCCAGAGCATCCGCCTGCAAGACTGGGCACACCAGATACTCGACGCCATGCAACCCATTTGCGCCCTGCTCGATGAAGGCAGTCTGGACAAGCCGTATCAGCTGGCCCTGCAACAGCAGCAAGCGCTGATCGACAATCCGTCGTTGACGCCCTCGGCGCGGATTCTGGCCTGCATGCGTGAAAACGGCCAGGAATTCGGCTGTTTTGCCTGCAACACCTCGGCGCTGCACAAACACTATTTCAATAACCAGCCGCTGGATCCACATACCCGGCAGCAGTTCGACGACATGGCTCGCGTCTCCCTGGCGAAACAGGCGCAGCTCGAAGCCACCGACACGCTGACATTCGACGATTTTCTAACCCGTTATTTTTCGCAATCATGACCGTATTCGACCTCAGCCAGACGCAAACCGAACTGCACGGCAAGAACCCGCGCACCATCCTGAAAACGGCACTCACGCACTTCGACAACATCGCGATTTCGTTCAGCGGCGCCGAAGATGTGGTGTTGATCGACATGGCGATGCACATCCGCAAGGATATTCAGGTGTTTTCGCTGGACACCGGGCGGCTGCATGCCGAAACCTATCGCTTCATCGATCAGGTGCGCAAACACTACGGCATCACCATCGATATTCTCAGCCCGGATCACCAGCCACTCGAAGCCTTAGTCAAAGCCAAAGGCCTGTTCAGTTTTTATGACGACGGCCATCAGGAGTGCTGCGGCATCCGCAAAGTGGCGCCACTGCGCCGCAAGCTGGCCACGCTGGACGCCTGGATCACCGGCCAGCGCAAGGATCAAAGCCAGGACACGCGCGGCGACATTCCTGAAGTTCAGCGCGATGCCGGGTTTTCCACCGCCGACAAACCGCTGATCAAATTCAATCCGCTGCTCAACTGGACGTCGGCGCAGGTGTGGGATTACATCGAAGCCTACCAGGTGCCATTCAACGACCTGCACCGCCACGGCTACATCAGCATAGGTTGCGAACCCTGCACCCGCCCGGTTCTGCCCAATCAACCCGAAAGAGCCGGGCGCTGGTGGTGGGAAGATGCGACGAAAAAGGAATGCGGCCTGCATATCGGCAACAAAGCGGCTCGTTGAGTCTCCGTATGTAGACGTTATCGCAAACACCACGTCACCGACCCTCAATACTGTTGATTTACGCTCGTTTCGTTCGCCCTGTAGCTCTGTTGAAGGGTAAACACTGCTCCGGCACAACCGACCGGACATAAAAAAGCCCGGGTATTGCTACCCGGGCTTTTTTCGGTCGAGGCAAGACGCGATGGATGATTACATCATGCCGCCCATACCACCCATGCCGCCCATGTCAGGCATTGCAGGGGCTTTGTTGTCGGCGGGTGCGTCGGACACCATCACTTCGGTGGTAATCATCAGGCTGGCAACCGATGCCGCGTTTTGCAGTGCGGAACGGGTGACTTTGGCCGGGTCGAGAATGCCCATGGCTATCATGTCGCCGTATTGACCGGTTGCGGCGTTGTAACCGAAGTTGCCGCTGCCTTTTCTGACTTCGTTCAGCACGACAGAGGCTTCATCGCCCGCATTGCTGACGATTTGACGCAACGGCTCTTCCATGGCGCGGCGCAGAATGTTGACGCCTACGTCCTGGTCGTGGTTGATGCCTTTCAGGCCTTCCAGAGCCGACAATGCACGGATCAGCGCAGTACCACCACCGGCCACCACGCCTTCTTCGACCGCAGCGCGGGTCGAGTGCAGCGCATCTTCGACGCGGGCTTTTTTCTCTTTCATTTCGACTTCGGTTGCTGCACCGACCTTGATGACGGCAACGCCGCCCGCCAGCTTGGCCAGACGTTCTTGCAGTTTTTCACGGTCGTAGTCGGAAGTGGCCTCATCGGCCTGGGCGCGGATTTGCGCTACGCGGCCTTTGATCTGGCCTTCGTCACCAGCGCCATCGATGATGGTGGTGTTTTCTTTGTTGATTTGAACGCGCTTGGCGGTGCCCAATTGCGTAATGTCGGCTTTTTCCAGAGACAGACCGACTTCTTCGGAAATCACTACGCCGCCGGTTAGAACCGCGATGTCTTCCAGCATGGCTTTGCGGCGATCACCAAAACCAGGGGCTTTGACCGCACAGACTTTGACGATGCCGCGCATGTTGTTGACAACCAAGGTTGCCAACGCTTCGCCTTCGACGTCTTCAGCCACGATCAGCAAGGAACGGCCAGATTTGGCTACGCCTTCCAGAATCGGCAGCATTTCGCGGATGTTGGAGATTTTTTTGTCGTAAAGCAGAACGAATGGATCATCCAGTTCCACGCTCATGTTTTCTTGCTTGTTGATGAAGTAAGGCGACAGATAGCCACGATCGAACTGCATGCCTTCGACCACGTCCAGTTCGTTGTTCAGGCCGGTGCCTTCTTCAACGGTGATAACGCCTTCCTTGCCGACTTTTTCCATGGCTTCGGCAATGATGGCACCGACGGATTCATCCGAATTGGCGGAAATGGTGCCAACCTGGGCAATGGCTTTGCTGTCGCTGCATGGAGTTGCTGCTTTTTCGATGGCGGCAACGGCTGTGGTAACCGCCAGGTCGATGCCGCGTTTCAGATCCATCGGGTTCATGCCGGCGGCAACGGCTTTCAGGCCTTCGTTGACGATAGCTTGTGCCAGAACGGTGGCGGTGGTGGTGCCGTCGCCAGCGACGTCGGAGGTTTTGGACGCCACTTCTTTCACCATTTGTGCGCCCATGTTTTCGAATTTGTCTTTCAATTCGATTTCTTTCGCCACCGAAACACCGTCTTTGGTGATGGTGGGGGCGCCGAAGCTTTTATCCAGAACGGCATTACGGCCTTTGGGGCCGAGGGTAACTTTTACTGCGTTGGCCAGAACATTGACGCCCTGCACCATCAGGGCACGTGCGTCACCGCCAAACTTTACTTCTTTTGCTGCCATGTTTCGTTCCTTAACTTAAATTGAATAAAGGGATATAAACAATCGATCCGGATTAACCCAGGATGCCCATGATGTCGTCTTCGCGCATGACGATGTACTGCTCGCCATCGATCTTGACTTCGGTGCCCGAGTATTTGCCGAACAATACTTTGTCGCCAACGCTGACAGCCATCGGACGCAATTGACCGTTATCCAGTGGTTTGCCACCACCGACGGCCAGCACTTCGCCTTCGCTGGGCTTTTCTGCTGCGGAACCGGGCAATACGATACCGCCTGCGGTTTTGGTTTCTTCCTCAACACGTTTTACGACGATGCGATCATGTAACGGACGAATTTTCATCGATGTCTCCTTTTAAGAATTGTGAACAAAGGTGGGGAATGACTTGCTATTAGCACTCTATAGCAACGAGTGCTAATAATATCCGCGTTTTGCACTCTGTCAAGCTCTTTGGCATCATCCGCCGTCCAGTCAACTTTTTAGCCATCATGAACGATCATCAGTTGCTTCGTTACAGCCGTCAGATCATGTTGCCGCAGGTCGATATTGCCGGGCAGCAGACACTATTGAATGCCAAGGTCTTGATTATTGGTGCAGGCGGGCTTGGTTCGCCTGCCGCCATGTATCTGGCGGCAGCCGGTGTGGGCCGCATCACGCTGTATGACGACGACCATGTCGAACTCACCAACCTGCAACGCCAGATTGCTCACGGCACCGCCGATATTGGGATCAACAAGGCCGTTTCAAGCCAAAGCACACTGCAACACATCAACCCGGAGGTCGATGTCATCGCCCGCAATGTGCGGCTGCAAGGTGAAACATTGAATGCCGAGGTTGCCGGTGCTGATGTGGTGCTGGATTGCAGTGATAATTTTGCCAGCCGTTTTGCAATCAACCGCGCCTGTGTCGAAAACGGTACGCCGCTGGTATCCGGCGCAGCCATCCGCTTCGAAGGCCAGATCAGCGTGTTCACGCCCGGGCACAACGACAGCCCGTGCTACAACTGCCTGTATCAGAGCGAGGGTGAAGAATTGCAGAACTGCGCACGTAATGGCGTGATTGCCCCCATCACCGGCATCGTCGGCAGCGTGCAGGCACTGGAAGCGATGAAACTGCTGATGGACGTGGGAGAATCGCTGGTGGGGCGGCTATTGATACTCGACGGCCTGACCATGGAATGGCAAACGCTACGGCTGAAACGCAATCCTGCTTGCCCGACTTGCGGGCGAAGCAACACCTGAAAACCGATGGGTGTTACGCAAAAAGCTGTCGTTTTCAGGGTTAATCGCCACGCTGACGACGGCGAAACCAAAAAATACCGGCAACCACCATGCCTGCAACCAGCAACAGCATCAAAGCGGGGTGCTGGTAAAAAACATCGAAAAACGCGCCCGTCGCCTGCGACGTACCTCTGTAATATGGCCCCATGGCAAGCCCTCCTCGAACGAATGGGTAATGGCAAAACCAGCTTACCCTGACAACCTGGCAAGTCCAGTACGGCACAGCTTGACCGATACCATCAATCCGTCATCCACTGCTCGACCAGTCTACTGTTGAGCGTATTTGCTCAACACACGCCAACATTCCAGCTTACCCGTCGTCCGCATTTCACGAAACCGTTGCCGAACGGTAATGGAATTTTCACACCTCGATTTTACAGTCCATTCTGCGACGAAGTTCGCATACGGCGGTTCAACTTGCCGATCGTTCCGTCGTATTCCGGCAACAGGCCGAATTGGCTGCAAACGCCACAGCCTCATTGCCCCGCATGATTTGGTTTATGGAGAGATCACCCTATGAATGACAATACAGAACACACTTTGGCCGACACGAACAGCGTTTCGGTTTCACAAAGATATTCACGCAAAGCTTTAGGATCGACAATCGCCTTGATGCTGATGGGTTTCGGTGCCGCACCCAATGCACTCGCGCTCGATGATTTCCGGATATTGCCCTACCTGCAACAGCCCGGCTCGAATGGCATGTTGTTCACCTGGTTTACCGAAACGGATCAGAGTGGTTCCCTGACGATAAACGGGGCTGGTTTGGCAAGCCCATTGATTTTCAGCAGCTTGCCATCGCATCAAGCAAATCTGCGATATACCCAGGCGGAACTTGCTCAGACCATCCCTGGCCTGACCCCAGGCTCATGGCTATTCTCGAACGAGAACTACAAGCACTCCGTCGATGTTCGGGGCTTGCAAGCCGACAGTACTTACACTTACACGGTCACCCAGGGCAGCAGCGTGTTTACCCGTGAATTCAAAACGGCACCGACCGCGCAAGACTGGTCACACGTCCGCTTCATCGCAATGTCCGATAGCGAAACCGAGCCGCGCGGACGTGTCACCTATCGTGAATGGCAGCCCGGCGAAATCGCCTCGGGCAACCGTCCTTCCCTGTCCTCCAGTCAATGGGCAACGCTATTTGGTACCAGCGGCAGCGGCGCCAACCAGATGTTGCGTTACGCACTCACCGAAACCGAAGGGTATAAGCACAATCTTGCCATCGTCGACTCGCGCAATCCCGACTTTATCGTGATGCCGGGTGATTTGGTTCAAGGCGGCGGTTATCAGCCGGGCTGGGACGAGTTCTTTAAACACAATGCGGGCGCATTCGACGACGTGCTAACCAAACGCGCGATCATTCCGGCGCTGGGTAATTGGGAAAATTTCGGGGCCTTGAACGGCGGTTACGGTGCGTTCAACGACCCAACTTTCGGCAACGACGTATTCGCCCCGCTATTTGGACGTGAAAAATACAAAACCTATTTCGACATGCCGGAAAACGGCACGCCCAATCATCGAGGAAATTATTATCGGGTTGATTATGGCCCGGTTACGATCATCACTCTGGACAGTTCGAACGGAGAACCGGAAGACCGTCCGCAAAACTACGGCGGAACCGGTCAAACCCCGAAGCTGGTCGGCCAGGAATATACCGGCCCCGGAACCGACACGCAGAATAATTTCACAAGAGCGCAATACGAGTCGTTTGGTGGCAATGACTTATCCGATTTCAATCCCGGTTCGACTCAATGGGAATGGACGCGCAGCCAACTTCAAGAAGCCCGGGAGCAAGGGCAAGTCGTTTTCGTGCAATTTCATCACGCGCCTTACAGCGATGGCGAACATGGGTTGCCGATGAATCATGCGCAAACCACAGGCCAGGGCGGCACACCGATGCGTCCATATCATTCGATGTTCGAACGATTCGGCGTCGCGGCGGTACTGAGTGGTCATAGTGAAATGTTCGAAAGAAGTTTCGTCGACAACGACGGCGATGGCATCGGCGTGCACTACTACGATGTCGGTGCCGCAGGCGATGGTTTGAGAGGCGAAAGAAGAAACAGCCCCGGATTCGGAAACAACCGCCTGCAATACAACTCGTTCAGCCAATGGTCTTCCGATGAGCATGAACCTGAAGTGTGGAATATCGTCAACGGCATCGAACAATTGATCGCGGGCGGCAAACACTACGGTCACCTGGAAGTCAATCTCTACAAACGCGATGACGGTTACGATTTGCTTGAGCTGATTCCGGTCTACAGCTTCCCGTTTCTGGACGATCAATACCAACTGTTGGGCGCCGAGCGCCGCATTTACGGCGATACGATCCAATTATTCATCACCGAAAACGGCTCCGTGAAGCCCGTACCTTTGCCGTCCGCCATATGGTTCTTGGGCAGCGGCCTGATCTGGTTGCTGGGTTTCGCAAGAAAACGTTAATTATTTGATTCCCCTACCTGAAAACGCTGGAGGAGTCAGCGTCAGCGTTTTCTCTTTTCAGTCTGAAGCAACGACCTTCAGCCGTACGGAATCAACCGTATGATCTACCTGTTTTATTGAGGGGTCATGCATAAGTCGCCCTGCCGCAAGACACACGGACTTGTCCCCCAATCCCTCACCCACTGCCGGGCACATGCAGTGATTCGCTGGACTGCGGATAGGGCTTGCCGCAGGTCACGCAATACACCACGCGCAGCATGTCCGGCGGCAACAGCCAGGTAATCAGCATGAACAGGCTGGTCAGACCCTGCCGGTCGGCCTGACCCCGGTGCAGTGGTTATTCCGGGCTGACGATTATTGCCAATCGGGAAATCAGGTAAACTTCGTCCCCCATTCGCTGGCCCCTCATTCTCGACTTTTCTAATGGACACGCCTGGGTATTAAATTTCAGCTACCTCACCGATAGCGCTGATGAGTTTTTTAGTTTGGGTCAAACCGCATGAACATGAGCAGTAGATGGATCGAACAAATCCTGCATCCCAGCGTCCCGGAAGGCCGCTTGCATGAAACGTTGGAGCAAAGTCGGCAAGGCTTGCAGGTGCCGGTATTTTGGTTGCTGGGTAAAACCCAAAGCGGCAAGACTTCAATCATCCAGGCATTGACAGGCTCCAGCCGTGCCGAGGTGGGCGAAGGCTTTCGACCTTGCACGCTCAGATCGGTGATTTTTGAATTTCCCAGCGCCGAAACAGCGTTCGTGCGCTTTCTGGATACGCGAGGCTTAGGCGAAGCCGGTTACGACCCGACAGAAGATATCGCGTGGTGTTGTGGGCAAGCACACTTGCTGATGGTGGTCATCAAAGCCATGGATCATCAATTGGACGCGGTTTTATCGGCAATCCGCCAAATTCGCGACACTCGCCCTGAATGGCCTTTGTTGGTGGTGCAGACGTGTTTGCATGAAGGCTATCCCGGCAAAACCACGGAGCATATCCAACCCTACCCGTATTCCGATGATCGACATGCCAGCCTGTGTCCACCAGATTTGCTGCGTTCGCTACGAGTACAGCGTGAACAATTCAAAGGCTTGAATGCCCGTTTTGTTGCAATCGACTTTACCCAGGAAGGCGACGGCTACTCGCCAGCCTATTACGGTTTCGATGCCTTGTGGACGGCGATCGAGGCCGAGTTGCCTTTGGGTTTGCAGCAAATGTTATTGCAAAACGCTGAACAGGTCGGCCAACTCAACGATGTTTATGTACGGCACGCTCGGCCTTATGTCATCGGCTACGCCCTCTCGGCAGGCGCATTGGCGATCACGCCGGTACCGACACTCGGTTTGCCACTGGTTATTGCCGCCCAAGGCCAAATGTTCCGCAGCATCGCTTCAATTTACGGCCTGCCACTGACCCGACGCAGTGTTTATGAAGTCTTCAGTGCGGTAGGAATCGGCGGTTTGAGCATCGGCTTCGGTGCGCGTGAATTGGCCAAATTGGTGCCGGGCTGGGGCGCGGTTGTTTCCGGGCTTTCGACGGCAGCAATCACCTACGCTTTGGGCATGACCTTATGTTTTTATTACGCCAAAACCCGGCAGGGTGCAGCGTTTACTCCGGCCATGCTGAAGGCTGTTTACAAAGAACATTTGCAACAGGGTCGTGAATTGCTGAAACAACGCTTCAAATAGGGGGCACGATAATGAAACGCGCTGCTTGGCCTTGGGCAGTCATGTTACTGATGGGGGCAACGCCTTACCTGACATTGTTGGCTCTAGGCGGATGGTGGTTGTGGCAAAACCAGTTGTTCTGGCATTGGCTCAGCGTGTCCGCAGCTTGTACGGGTATCATCTGGATTGCGGCGCGCTGGTTTCACCGCCATCAAAAAACGCCGCCGTCAGTTGCCAACAAACCCGACATGCCGTTTTCGCAACGCGATCAGGCGGCCTGGGACGCCGTGGAGTCACTGACGCAAACCATCAAAAACGGCTCGCGCGAAGGGCTGGATCAACCCGAAGCCTGGTTGGCCATGGGCCAGCGAGTATTAACGACAGTTGCCCAGCATTATCGGCCCAAAGCCCAAAGACCTGAACTGAACATCCCCCTAACCGAATTGCTGCGCATAGCCGAACTGGTCTGCCGTGACATGCACCAGCAAATCAATGAGCATTTACCGTTCAGCCACATCGTTACGTTAGAAGACGGACTGAATTTGCAGCGTTGGTTGGATCGACTGCGTGATGCCAACACGGCTTTACGGATTGGGCGAGTCGTCTTAAATCCGGCGGGCGGTTTGTTGCATGAAGTCAAAGGCTATGCGCAAGACAAGGTTGTCGCGCTGACATTGCCGCGCTTACAGAATTGGCTACTGGAAAGTTACATTCAACGCATCGGCCATTACGCCATTTTGTTGTATAGCGGTCGCATGGCGATAGCGCCTGAACGTGTCGGGGGGTTGTCATCGAAATCCCGACAAGATCTAGTGCAAGCAGAAGCCCTTCGCAATACCCAGAAACAGGAGCCGTTACGCATCTTGGTGGCCGGGCAGACCAACGTCGGCAAATCGACCCTAATCAATGCCTTATTCGATTCGCCAAGAGCGGCGGCGGATGTGATTTCCTGCACTGCCGAACTGATGCCATACCTGTTGGAACGCGAAGGGCAGCCTTCCGGCCTGATTTTCGATACACCCGGCTATGGCGAACAGACCGGTTGGTTAAGCAACAATCGTGACGTACTTGATAAAACTGATTTGGTTTTACTGCTGTGTCATGCCAACAATGCCGCGCGCGCTGCCGACTGCACGTTTCTTGACGCTTTCCATCAACATTTTCATGACAGACCAGAGCGCAAGATCCCAGCCATCATTTTGGTTGTGACCCATATCGATGAACTGCGTCCGCCCAGGGAGTGGCAACCACCCTACGATGTTGCTGAACCCAATTGCGCCAAAGCCAGCAATATCCGCGCAGCAATGGACACCATTGGACAAGATTTGGCGTTGCCAACCGACACCGACGTAGTGCCGGTCAGTCTGGGTAAAAATGCAGGCATGGGGTCTTACAACCTCGATTCGTTAATGCTGGTAATGGGCAGGCAAATGGAAGAAGCAGACCGTGTCCGTTTGATCAGGTGTTTAAAAAATAGCCAAGACCAAAGCAAATGGACGCAAGTTTGGAAGCAGGCGGCAAATTCCGGGCGCTGGTTGCTGCGTAAGGCGGACAAGGCGTTGCAGTGAATTTCTTGTAGTTCGGGCAGAGTAAGTTGGGCAGTGTTGATTAACCGTATGTGCTGTCGCTGTGCGCGTATTCATCGCTTCAATCCCGCACCCACTGCTCAACCAAACGGCTGGTTACATGGGGCGATTCGCTGGACTGCGGATAAGGCTTGCCGCGCGTCACGCAAGACACCACCCTCAGCATGTCCAGCAGCAACAGCCAGGTAATCAACATGAACAAACTGGTCAGGCCCGCGTTGAGATAATCGTTGAAGATCAGATGCGGCGCCTTGGCGGCCAGGTCGGCAGGCAACCAGCCATGATCGAGCTTGTCCGCCAAATCCCGCGCATGTGACAAAAACCCCACGCGCACATCGGCGGAAAACAGCTTTTCCCACGCCGCCGCCGTGGTGACGATGAGCAGCCAGCCCAGTGGTATACCGCTTACCCACACATAGCGGGCCTTGCCGGATTTGACCAGAATAGTGGTGGCTACGCACAACGCAATCGCCGCCAGCATTTGGTTGGCGATGCCGAACAGCGGCCACAAACTGTTGATGCCGCCCAAGGGATCGAGGGTGCCGGTGTAGAGGAAATAGCCCCAACCGCCGACTACCAGCCCGCTGCTGGCGATGATGCTGGCATAGTGCTGGCTTTTGCCGACACCGATGCCGATATTGCTCAGAATGTCTTGCAGCATGAAACGGGCGACGCGGGTACCGGCGTCCAGCGTGGTCAGAATGAACAAGGCCTCGAACATGATGGCGAAGTGATACCACACGGCCAGCAGATGCCGACCAAACACCTGAGCGAACAGGCTGGCCATGCCCACCGCCAGTGACGGCGCACCGCCGGTACGTCCGAACAGGGTCGATTCGCCCATGGTTTGCGCCAGGTTTTGCATTTGTTCGACGCCCACCGGAAACCCCCATGCTGTGATTTTGGCAACGGCATCCGCCGCCGAGGCGCCCACGACGCCCGCCGGACTGTTGATGGCGAAGTAGACACCGGGGTCGAGTACCGACGCGGCGATGATCGCCATGATGGCAACGAACGACTCCATCAGCATTGCGCCATAACCAATGAAGCGGGCATCGGCCTCGTTAGCCAGCAATTTCGGCGTGGTGCCCGAGGCAATCAGCGCATGAAAGCCCGAGATCGCGCCGCAGGCGATGGTGATGAATACAAAGGGAAACAGCGCACCACCAAAAATGGGGCCAGTGCCGTCGATGAACGGCGTCAACGCCGGCATTTTCAGATCGGGCCGCAGTACGACGATGGCCACAGCCAGCGCCGCGATGATGCCCAGCTTCATGAAAGTCGACAGATAATCGCGCGGTGCCAGCAGCAACCACACCGGCAACACGGCAGCGGCAAAGCCGTAAATAATCACCATGACCGCCAGTTGCGGCGCGTCGTAATCGAACCAGTTGCGAACGGTGGGATTTTCATCGATCCAGCCGCCGCCGATCACCGCAAAAATCAGCAGAGAAACGCCGATCAGCGTGGCTTCCAGCACCCGGCCCGGCCTGAGATGATGCAGATAACAGCCCATCAACACCGCAATCGGAATGGTCGCGGCCACGGTCGATGTCGCCCACGGGCTGTGCTTCATCGCATTGACCACCACCAGCCCCAGCACGGCAATCAGGATAATCATGATGGTCATCACGCCCAGCATTGCCGCCGTGCCGCCGATTGCGCCCAGTTCGTCCTTCGCCATTTGCCCGAGCGAGCGGGCATCGCGGCGGATCGAAAACAACAGGATGACGAAATCCTGCACACAACCGCCCAGCACCGCGCCGATCAGTATCCACAAAGTACCCGGCAAATAACCGAACTGCGCCGCCAGTGTCGGGCCAATCAACGGGCCGGGGCCGGCTATGGCGGCGAAATGGTGGCCGAACACCACCCACTTGTGGGTTGGCATGAAATCGCGGCCATCATTGAAACGCTCGGCGGGTGTCGCCCGCGTGGCATCCAGCATCAGCACCTTGGCCGCCACGAAGGCGCTGTAGAAGCGATAACCCAGCGCATAGACACACACGGCGGCCACGATCAGCCACAGGCTGTTGATGCTCTCGCCGCGATGCAGTGCAATCGCGCCCAAAGCAATGGCCGCAGTCAGTGCGACGATGACCCAGAATGCAATCGTGAGTGCGCGGTATGGCGATGCCGACATCAAGACTCCGCCGCCCTGACATCGAATTCGATTTTCCAGTGCCGCTGATCGCGCCGCGATACGGCCCGCAATTCCAGCGTACCGACTTCCGTCACCGCCGCCGACAAATGCACCGGCACGATGTCACCGGCGATATAACCTGCTTCTGACAGGGTGATTTCAATTTCCTCCAGCTCCTCCATTTCATCATCGCGCCACTGGTCGAGCCGGGTTCCCACCACGTCCTCGCGCCGTGTTTTGGAGCCGAAAAAGCGAAAACGCACGGGCTCACCGACTATCAGGCCAAACTCGTCGTTCGGCAGCGCCTGCTCGCTACCTTCCTCCATGCCGAACGGCGCGATGCACAAGGCCTCGATGGCGGGTGGCAAACCCGGCACGGCGGGCATGGCGCTCTCGACACCCACGTAATACGCCGCCGCCGTGCCACCTTTGATGCGCACACCTTTGCCCTTGCGGACGAAACCGTAATACGCCGCACCGCGTGCCACCGCCAGATCGAGGTCGGCGCCTTGCAACAAACGCGCAACCGGTGCCTGCTCGCTTTGCAACCAGTCGTTCAGCACCTCCAGCAAACGCTCGGCCAGTTCCCCGGCTTTCAATACCCCGCCATTGAACAGCAGCGCCGACGGATGCAGAAAGCTGGCATGTTGCGGCGACTGAACGCCGTTCAATTCTGCCGTCGCCTCTTTTTGCCGCGACAGAAATGCGGCCAGATGGCGGGTGATGGCGGCATCCTGGGCATACGGCAAGCCAGCACTGCGCAAACCGCTACGTGGGCGGCTGACCGGCTTTTCACTGACGCCGACATGCGGCAGAAAACCTTCGACCAGCACCCGGTTCAGTTCATCGCGGGTCAATTCGGTGCGCAAGGTACCGCCGATCAGCGACGAACCCCGGCTGGCGACGACAATGGGCATGGTCGCCAGTTCAGGCTGGTTGAACAGGTTTTCCTTGGCTGTCCGGCAGCCATGGGTCAGCGACTGCAGCTGCCAGGCTTCCAGTTTTTTGCCGCCGTCCTGCTCCAGCTTGGCCTTGATGGTGTAAGCCAGCGCCAAATCCATGTTGTCGCCGCCCAGCAGGATGTGATCGCCGACGGCGACGCGGGTCAGTTCCAGATTACCGTCGTGTTCTGTGACGGCGATCAGCGACAGGTCGGTCGTGCCGCCGCCGATGTCCACCACCAGAATCACATCGCCCACCTTGACATGGTTGCGCCAGTCGCCTTCGCTGTTTTCGATCCAGCTATACAGCGCCCCTTGTGGCTCTTCCAGCAGCACGGCCTGATGCAGACCCACAACACGCGCGGCCTCCACCGTCAGCTCGCGTGCGGCCGGATCGAACGACGCCGGTACGGTAATCGTCACGTCCTGCTGCGCCAGCGGATGCTCGGGAAACTGGTGGTTCCAGGCATCGCGCAGGTGTTGCAGATAGGCTGTGCTGGCGGCAAACGGCGAAATGCGCGGCACATCGTCCGGTGCATCGACCGGCAGTATTGCCTGCTTGCAATCAACCCCGGCATGACATAGCCAGCTTTTGGCACTGGATACCAGACGAATCGGCGTCTTGCTGCCCAGATTACGGGCGATTTCGCCGACCAGATGCTCGGCTTTGCCCACCCACGGCAGCGCGGTTTCACCGTCGGCAATTTCCACAGGGTGCGGCAGATAGGTGAACGAGGCCAGTTGTTTGTCGTCTTCTATGACGCCGGGGCCTGTCAGTTGTGGTACGGCGAACACCTCGATGGCGAGGGCATCCTCGTCGGTTTGCAGATCGACATACGCCAGCACACAATGGGTGGTGCCCAAATCGATGCCTATCGAATAGCGTGGCTCCATACTCATAACTCGACCTCGGCGGCGGCGATGATGCGGGCCTTGTGGCCTTCGGTGAGTTTGGGCAAACGCATGTCGGTCACCTGCCAGCCTTTGTGTACCAGCGTGCCGTTGAACGGCGGCTGGCCGACGATATTGCCGGTCAGCCGAAACGCGGCGGCATCAAAGCCGGGCGCCAGTGTTACCCGGCTGCCTTCGTTGTCCTGACTGACAGGCGCCAGCGTGAAGTGATCGTTGATGGCCTTGACGCAACCCTGATGGACGACACGCGCTGCCGCACCAATGTCGGCGTCGGAAAACACCGCGACATCTTCCTTGATGAAATCAATGAAACGGGCTTCTTTTTGCAGCAGGCCCAGCAATTGCAAAGCCGCATCCGGCGTGGTTTCTTTCAGGATGACCGGCTCTGGCGCCGGTGCCTGAACGACTTTTTCGACTTCGACGATTTTCTCGACGATTCGGACTTCCGGCTCGGACACGACCGGCGCAGGCGCAACCATAGGCAAGGTGCGTCGGCAACGCCGCATGCCGAGGATGACCGAAATCAACACGACGATCAGCGTAAGCGCCAGCAGCGCCGCAGTTGCGGCTAGGCAGACATGCCACAAATCGAAGGTGGTGGGTTTTAGGGTTAAATCGATGGCGTAGTGAGTCATGACGGCGAAGGTGGTTGGGTTACGGTTGACCGGCTTTCCTGGCCGCTTCGGTGTACATCAGTTCCTGCAACAGGTTGCGGGTGACCTGGATGCGCAATTTTTTCAGATGACGGTCGGCAACGCTGCCGGGTACGCCTTCATCACCATAGACCTTGCGCATCTCGCCCAGCACAGGCTCGCACAACTTGATGATGGCATCGGTGGCGTTGCGGCTTTCCAGCTTGGCGAATTCGGGTTTGCGCATGGCATCGGCAACACAGGTTTTGTAGCGCACTTGCGCCTGCTGGATATTGTGTATGGTTTGTTCGCTCAGCGCGGTTTCATTCCATTCCTCTTTGGGCGCATCTTCGGCAAGTGCAACCGGGCTTGCAGCCAACAGCAAGGCAATCAGGGCATGTTTCATGAGTGGTCACTCCATATTGAATCCGGGCCGGGATTTTACGCGATGCCCGCAGTCATGAATACTCGATGACAACAATGCCAGCGGCAACCCACGCTGTCCTCCGCAAGACGATGAGCGCGACAATTGCCTCAATTTGCAGGAAAATCGCCCGGTCTTCTGGTTCCCACGCGCAGTAAAGGAATGCATACAACGCTGTATTGAGAGCAAGCCTGCGAAAGCCGCTAGGGTGGAAAAGGCGATGCAAAAACGGAAAGCAACGGCCACACATCAGCTAAAAAAGGCGCTGGATGCCAGGAGGCTGCCCGAGAATAGCGCTATAAAAATTTTTAGCACTACATATACTGGTTTAATCTGGCTATAGACACTATATGTTGTGGTTGATTTTTGAAGTTTTGCATTCTCGGACAAGCTCCTAGGATTCACATAGATCCCATTTTTGTTACCCTTGCCACTCCTCAACGCCACCTCTCGGTATCGACTCCCATGCAACACTTGATCTGGCAAATCGACCCCGTTCTCCTGGATTTGGGTTTTCTGAAAATTCGCTGGTACGGCGTACTGTTCGCGCTGGGCTTCGTCGGCAGCTTTCTGACCATGCAGTGGATGTATCAGCGCGAGGGCAAGAATGTCGAGGAACTTGATACCCTGCTCTGGTACATGGTGATTGCGACCGTGGTGGGTGCCCGACTTGGGCATGTGCTGCTTTACGATCCCGTCTATTACCTGTCGCATCCGCTCAAGATACTGGCGATTTGGCAAGGCGGCCTGGCCAGCCATGGTGCGTCGGTCGGCATCATCTTGGCCTTGTATCTGTACACCCGCAAATTTGGCGACGGCTTTTTGTGGTTGCTTGATCGTGTCAGCATTCCCACCGCGCTGGCCGGAGCGTTGATCCGGGTCGGCAATTTTTTCAATTCCGAGATTCTCGGCATTGCCACCGATCAGCCATGGGGCGTGATTTTTGCCCGCATCGACAATGTGCCGCGTCACCCGGTGCAGCTTTATGAAGCCTTCAGCTATTTGTTGATCTACCTCGTTGCGCTGACTATTTACCGCAAGCACGCTGACAAACCAGGCTTCTCCTTCGGCTGCTTCATCAGCCTGCTGTTCAGCGTGCGTTTCGCGCTGGAGTATTTCAAAACCGAACAGGCCAGTTACGATCCCGGCACTTGGCTGACGACCGGGCAATGGTTGAGCGTACCGTTCGTGCTGGCGGGCATTGGGTGTGTGGTGTGGGCCTTGCGTCGGCACCGGCTTAACCGGCCGGAGTAATCGTTTATAATCGCCGCCTTTTGTTTGCCGACGTCTGGTCGGCCTTCCGTCTGAGTTTCGAGAATCCATGCAAGAAATCAATCCCATCAAGTACGCGATAGCCGACCTGCGCGAGCGTTGCGCCGGTCTGAAAACCTATCTGGATTTCGATAGCAAGAGTGAGCGCTTGGTAGAGGTGTTGCGGGAACTGGAAGACCCGGCGATCTGGAACAAGCCGGAACAGGCGCAGGCCATGGGCAAGGAACGGGCAATGCTGGAGGGCATCGTCGACACCATCAGAAATTTGGAGCAAGGACTGAGCGACGCCGAAGAGCTGCTGATGATGGCGGTTGCGGAAAACGACGAAGACACCGTCGACACAGTTGCCGCCGATCTGGAAGACTACGAGAAACAGGTCGCTGGCCTGGAGTTCCAGCGCATGTTCAGCGGCGAGATGGACCCCAACAACGCCTTCCTGGACATTCAGGCCGGTTCCGGCGGCACCGAGGCGCAGGACTGGGCATCGATGATAGAGCGCATGTATCTGCGCTGGGGCGAGGCCAAGGGCTTCAAGACCGAATTGATCGAAGAATCGCCGGGTGACGTGGCCGGCATCAAGAGCGCCACCATCAAGTTCGAAGGCCCGTATGCCTTCGGCTGGTTGCGTACCGAAACCGGCGTGCATCGTTTGGTGCGCAAATCGCCGTTCGATTCCGGCAACCGTCGTCATACCTCGTTTGCGTCCGTTTTCGTCTCGCCCGAGATCGACGACGACATCGAAATCGACATCAATCCGGCCGACTTGCGCATCGACGTCTACCGCGCCAGCGGTGCCGGTGGCCAGCACGTCAACCGTACCGAATCGGCGGTGCGCATCACCCACGGCCCCAGCGGCATCGTCACCCAGTGCCAGAGCGACCGCTCGCAGCACAAGAACAAGGACACGGCGATGAAGCAGCTCAAGGCCAAGCTGTATGAAATGGAAATGCTCAAACGTAGTGAAAGCCAGCAGGCGCTGGAAGACTCCAAATCCGACATCGGCTGGGGCAGCCAGATTCGCTCCTATGTGCTGGATCAATCGCGGATCAAGGATTTGCGTACCAGCGTCGAAACCGGCAACACCCAGGCGGTGCTGGACGGTGCGCTGGATCAGTTCATCGAAGCAAGCCTGAAAAGCGGGCTGTAAAAACCCGGCGAACCGGGAAAACCTGCATGTCGACGCTGCCGACAATCAGCGGTTATCCTGTGAAAAATCACACAATTAGCCCGGTAGACCCAGGCCTCGAAAGTGGCCAATACAATGGCGATTGATTATAATCGCCGCACCTGTTTTGACCGGAAGCGAACGTTTCCGGACATGTCCCATCCCACCTCCCCAAAAAAACTTGCACAAGGTAAACCATGGCTCGCGTTACGATTGAAGATTGCTTGGAAAATGTAGAAAACCGTTTCAAGCTGGTGCTGCTGGCAGCAAAAAGGGCAAGACAGCTCGAAAAGGGTGCGGATGAATTCGTTCCGCGCGGCAAAGACAAAGACACCGTGATCGCCTTGCGTGAAATTGCCGGTGGTTTCGTCACCGAAGACAACATCGATCGGCTGCACCGCAGCAGTCATGCGGCTTCAGACCCATTTTGAACGCTGAAACCCCAGGATGACCGAGCTAGCCGCGCAATGCACCCCGCCCCCCACAGAGCTTCCTGAAGACAAACTGCTTCAGCAGCTTTGCAACCTCCTCGGCGGCTATCTCGATCCAACTCAAATCAACACCATCGTCCGCGCCTATCATTTCGGCGCGGCAGCCCACACCGGCCAGTTCCGCCGTAGCGGCGAGGCCTACATCTGCCACCCGGTATCCGTTGCCATCACCCTGGCCGGTATGCGTATGGATGCCAACGGCATCATGGCCGCCATTCTGCACGATGTCATCGAAGACACCCCCATCACCAAGGCCGAACTGGCCAGGGAATTCAGCCCGGAAGTCGCCGAACTGGTCGATGGCGTCACCAAGCTGTCGAAAATCGACAGCCGTTCCCGCGCCGAAGCCCAGGCTGAAAACGTCAGAAAAATGTTTCTGGCCATGGCGCAGGATTTACGAGTCATCATCGTCAAACTCGCCGACCGCCTGCACAACATGCAAACCCTGGGCAACATGCCGCCGGAAAAGAAGCGCCGCATCGCCAAGGAAACCCTGGAAATCTACGCCCCCATTGCCAACCGGCTGGGCATGAACGACATTCGCCACCAACTGGAGGCGCTGGGCTTCAAGGCGATGTACCCCAACCGCTACAAGGCAATCAACAACGCGGTCAGAAAGTCACGCGGCCACCGCAAGGAAGTCATCGACACCATTCAAAGCGCGATCCAAAACCGGTTGAGCGAAACCGCGCTGGAGTGCAAGGTGGCCGGTCGGGAAAAAAACATCGCCAGCATTTACCAGAAAATGCTGAACAAAAAAATCTCGTTTTCCGACGTATTCGATGTCCACGCCTTCCGCATTTTCTGCCACAGCGTCGACGACTGCTACCGCGCCCTGGGCAGCGTGCACAATCTTTACAAACCTATCCCTGGCCGCTTCAAGGATTACATCGCCCTGCCCAAGGCCAACGGCTACCAGTCGCTGCACACCACGCTGATGAGTCCTTACGGCATGCCGATCGAAATCCAGATTCGCACCCATGAAATGCACCGCATTTCGGAATCCGGCATTGCCGCGCACTGGCTTTACAAGTCCGACAGCGAAAAAAGCGACACCATAAAAGCCCGTGCCAACGAATGGCTGCGTGACCTGCTCGAAATCCAGAAATCGGTCGGCGACTCGCTGGAATTCATCGACAACCTCAAAGTCGACCTGTTTCCGCACGAAGTCTTCATCTTCACGCCGCTGGGCAAAATCATCAAACTGCCGCGCGGCGCCTCCATCGTCGACTTTGCCTACATGGTGCACACCGACGTGGGCAACGCCTGCATTTCGGCGCGCATCGACAAAAAACTGGTGCCGCTACAAACCCGGTTGGAAAACGGCATGACCGTCGAAGTCATCACCGCTGCCTGGGCGCGGCCCAATCCCTTGTGGCTGAATTACGTCGTCACCGCCAAAGCACGCAGCTGCATACGCGCCTACCTGAAAAACTTCAACCAGCAGGAAGCCATCAAACTCGGTCGTCGGCTGCTGGAAAAGGAATTGCTGAGCTTGAACCTGCGGCTGGAAGACATAGACGACGCCCGCATCATGAGCTTGCTGCACTCGATGAAACAGCACTCGCTCAACGAGCTGCTCGAAGACATCGGCCTCGGCAACCGCATGCCTTTTCTGGTGGCCAAACGCCTGGGTCAATCTGATGTCAATGCGGCGGTCAAGCTCGAAGACCAACTTACGCATCACACCACACCGCTGGTCATCAAAGGCACGGAAGGCATGGTCGTCAGTTTGGCCAAATGTTGCAGACCGATACCGGGTGATCCCATCATCGGCTTTTTCAACCCCGGCAAAGGCATCGTCGTCCATCACCAGGAATGCCGCAACAGCAACGACGTGCGCAAGAAACAAACCACCTGGCTGGACGTGGAATGGAGCCAGGAGGCCGCCGGTGAATTTTCGGCGGAAATACGCATCGAGCTGCTCAATCAACGCGGCTCGCTGGCCACCATCGCATCGACCATATCGGCAATGGAATCCAACATCGAAAACATCACCGTCGTCAGCCAGGATGAGCGGGTATCAGTCGACTTGCTGGTTCTGGCCGTGCATGATCGCGTGCATCTGGCCAACATCATCCGCAAACTCAAAAAACTATCCATCGTCCTCAAAATCACCCGAATCAAGGCTTAGAAACATGCGCAAAACCATCATTGCCACGCCCGATGCACCGCAAGCCATAGGTACTTATTCGCAGGCCGTCAAAATCGACGACACCGTCTACCTGTCGGGCCAGATTCCGCTCGACCCCGCCACCATGACCGTTGTCGATGGCGACATAGCCATGCAGATTCGCCGGGTGTTCGACAATCTGCAAGCCGTTGCCCGGGCAGCGGGCGGCGAGCTGGCCGACATCGTCAAACTCAATGTTTACCTGATCGACATGAATCATTTCCCTGTCGTCAACGACATCATGGCCCGCTATTTCGCAGCGCCTTACCCTGCCCGCGCCGCCATTGGTGTTGCCGCGCTGCCCAAAGGCGTTAGCGTCGAAATGGATGCGGTCATGGTGTTGCAAGCTAAATGATGACGCCCGATTCATCCGTCCACACTCGCAAGGATGTCGTCTGAAACACCGCCGTTTTCCGCAGCGCGCCAGCCCGTCACCCGTTTGAGCGGCATCGGTGCGCAAACCGCATCCCGTCTGGAAAAACTGGGGCTGCGCTGCCTGGAAGACCTGCTGTTTCATTTGCCGCAGCGTTATCAGGATCGCACCCGCATCGTAGCCATCGCCCAACTGGTGCCGGGGCAACACGCGCTGATCAGCGCAACCGTCGAGTTCACCGACACCCCGCAACGCGGTCGCCCCAGCATCCTCTGCCGCGTGGCCGATGGCTCTGGCCATTTGGCACTGCGTTTTTTTCATGTGTCTGCCCAGCAACTCAACAACCTGAAACCGGGGGCGCAAATATGGTGCTACGGTGAGGTGCGTTCGGGCTTCAACGGCCTGGAGATGATCCATCCCGAGTACCGGCTGCTGACCCCGGACGAAGACCCGCGCGAAACCGGCCTGACACCGGTTTACCCCTTGACCGAAGGTCTGGGGCAATCGACGCTACGCAAAGCCATCAAACAAGCCCTGGAGCGGATTCGCAACACGCCAGCGGCACTGCCGGATTTCCTGCCACAAAGCCTGATTCAGCGCCAGGGCTACCCGTCGCTGATCGAGGCCTTGTCGATACTGCATTCCCCGCCGCCGGAACTCGCTCGCGCCTTACTGGATGCAGCGACGGCCATTCCGGCCTTGCAGCGCCTGGCTTTCGAAGAATTTCTCGCCCACCATCTGGCGCTGTTGCAGGGCAAATTGCACTATCGCCGCTGGCGTGCGCCGCCGATGCAGCCGGATCACGCCGCCAGCCGAAACATCCTGGCGCGCTTGCCGTTCCAGCTCACAGCGGCCCAACAGCGGGTGATAGCCGAAATCGAAGCCGACCTGATCCAGCCCCGCCCGATGTTGCGCCTGGTTCAGGGCGATGTCGGCTGCGGCAAGACGCTGGTGGCCGCCGTATCGGCACTGACCACTGTGCAATCCGGTTATCAGGTGGCGCTGATGGCGCCAACCGAATTGCTGGCGGAACAGCACTACCGCAATTTCAGCCTGTGGTTTACCGAAGGCGAATGCCGCACCGCCCTGCTGACCGGCCAGATCAAAGCCAGCCAGCGCAAACACACGCTCGATGCACTGGCCGTCGGCGCCATCGACCTCATCATCGGCACCCACGCCCTGTTCCAGGATGCCGTCGTCTTCGGCAAACTCGGCCTGGTCATCATCGACGAACAACACCGCTTCGGTGTGCAACAGCGTCTGGCCTTACGGCAAAAAGGCGAGCGCGACGGTCAGGTTCCGCATCAACTGGTGATGACGGCCACGCCTATTCCCCGCACCCTAGCCATGTTGCAGTATTCCGACCTCGACATGTCGGTGATTGATGAATTGCCGCCGGGCCGCAAACCGGTGATTACCCGTGCCATTGCCACCGAGCGTCGTATCGACATCATCGAACGGCTGAAACACTGGATCGCCGAACAACGCCAGGCCTACTGGGTTTGTACGCTGATCGAAGAATCCGAACAATTGCAGTGCGAGGCCGCCGAAAAGACGGCTGTTTTTCTGGCCGAACAACTGCCCGACGCTCGCATCGCGCTGGTGCATGGCCGGATGAAAGCCGCCGACAAAAACGCGGCGATGCAAGCCTTCAAAAACGGTGAGCATGATCTGCTGGTGGCCACCACCGTCATCGAGGTTGGCGTCGATGTGGCCAATGCCGGATTGATGGTGATCGAAAACGCCGAACGTCTGGGCCTTGCGCAATTGCACCAGCTTCGCGGTCGCGTCGGTCGTGGCAGCATCGACAGCTTTTGTCTGCTGCTGTATCAACCGCCGCTGTCGTTCGATGCCAAACAGCGGCTCGCCATTCTGCGCGAAAGCAACGACGGTTTTCTCATCGCCGAAAAAGACCTGGCATTGCGTGGCCCCGGCGAAGTCATCGGCAACCGGCAAACCGGCCAGATCGCCTTCAAAATTGCCGATCTCACCCGCGACCAAGCCCTGCTGGCACAGGTGGCAGACGCCGCCCATGAGCTGTTGCAACAGCATCCCGATGTCGTTCAGCCACTAATCGAGCGCTGGACCGGGCATCAGGCCGACAATGCCGATCACCTGTTCAAGACGGCATACAGCCCTTGAATACAGGGCCAATCGCTATAATCCACGGTCGATTCCATTCGACACAACCCGAGACTTCACCGCCTTGTCGACCCTCAGCTATCTGTACGCCAAACCGCCGGTCTGGCGCAGACAAAACTGCCCCACGCACACATTGCCAGACGATTTACGGCCCTGGCTGGACGAGCGCGGCTCGCTGACCAAACGCTTGCGCGGCGTGTTCGGCATGGGTTTGCGCGTGGACATTTTGTTGCACGGCTGGAAACCGGCGTTCAACGACGAATGCCGGGTCTTGGCGGTGGCGCATCATCGTTATCATCTGATTCGCGAAGTGGTGCTGAGCGTTGGCGATACCCCGCTGGTGCTGGCGCGTACCGTATTGCCGCAAGCCACGATACGCATCGCCCAGCGCAACCTGTCGCATCTGGGCACGCGACCACTCGGCGAAGTCATTTTCGCTTACCCCGACCTCGAACGTCGGCAACGCGCGTTCAGCACCATTGCAACGGCCAACTGGTCGAACGCCGTGCGTGCACGCTTCGACGTCGATCAGCCATTGTGGGCGCGGCGGACGCTGTACGCCATACATCGCCAGCCGCTACTGGTAATGGAATGTTTTTTACCGGCGCTGAGACAGCTCTGTCAGGGCTGAGTAGACCGGTTGCGAAAACCAATAACCATCGAATCCAAGGAGTTCATACATGGCCATTCGACGCTTTCAGGAGCAATCGCCGAAAATGGGCGAGGGTGTTTATATCGACGACAGCGCCGTCGTGATAGGCCGGGTTTTGCTGGCCGACGATGTCTCGGTCTGGCCGATGGCGGTGCTCAGGGGCGATGTCGAGCGCATCGAGGTGGGCGCAGGCAGCAATGTTCAGGACGGCGCGGTATTGCATGTCTCGCACGCCGGTGATTATTCAGCGCAAGGCCATGGCTTGACCATAGGCCGGGGCGTGACGATAGGGCATAGAGCCGTGATTCACGGCTGCAAAATTGGCAACCACTGCCTGATAGGCATCGGCGCCATCGTCATGGACGGCGCCGAACTCGACGACTACGTCATGCTGGGAGCCGGCGCCCTGGTTCCGCCAGGCAAAAAACTCGCAGGCGGACATTTATATGTCGGCGTACCCGCCAAAGCCTCGCGAGCCTTGAGCGACAACGAAAAAGCCTTTCTGGCGTATTCCAGCCAACACTACATTCGCCTGAAAAACCATTATCTGTCGGGGATGTGAACAACGCAGAGGGAGCGCAAGCCATGGCAGCCGTTTTCGCTGGATGGGAAAATACCCGCAACGAACACAACCCTGCCCTTATCGAAGCCGATGATTAAATCCGGCAACCGACTTGAGCAATGCTAATATCTGCGCCAACTGTTTGAAACGGTTGCAAGTATATTTTTCATTTTTCTCGTTCCCACGCTCTGCGTGGGAACGCAGACCGGGACGCTCTGCGTCCCGAACGCTTACGCCGCACCAATATTTTTCATTGTTCAACTTTCGGTTACCCATCCATGCTGGCCCAAGAAGACATCACCTTCATCAAAACCCATCTCGCCGAATGGCTGGCCGAGCAATCGCTGGGCAAGCCGCCGGTGGTTTCGAGATAGAGCTGCGTGAACGCATGGTGCGCGTCGAAGAAGCCTTGAAAAATCAGGGCGACGAACTCAAAGCACAGCGCGAATTGATCTATGACGTCATGAAGCAAATGGACAAGCAGTTTGCGCAAAGCCGGGAAGAGAGTAACAAGCGCTTCGAGGAAATGGGGCGGCGCCTGGATCGATTCATGTTCTGGTCACTGGGATTGACGGTGACTGCGGCGTTGTTCGTTGTCACCTATTTGAAATGACCGGGCTTGCCCGTTCATCCTGCGCGGTTCTGCGCATCAAGCTTTTACTTGCATTCCCACGCTCTGCGTGGGAATGCAGGTCAGGGACGCTCCTGCGTCCCGAACGTTTACCCCGCACAGAAAGTGTCAGGTTTTTTTACACCATGTTCGGGGGGGTGAATGATCCAAGAAACCCTCATACCCCGCATTCCCAGGCCCATTTGCAAGCATTCATACGGGGTGTAGCGGAAGTATGCGTTACCACGCAGTGGTGTGGGGCGCGAAAAAAATCGGTCGGCTTTCGTTTTTTCAACAGAAGTGTCAAGTTTTTTTACACCTTGCGCGACCAGTTAAATGCGCATTAAGAATAATATCAATTAAAACAATTAGTTAATAATGTGGCACGCCATGTGCTTATTCTTATGCGCGTTACATCACTTTTTATTTAAGGACTTTATTTATGAACACGAAATTGAAAATAGCGGCAGCCATTGCCGCGACACTGGTATCCGGTTTGGCATCTGCTGCACCGATTCAAATGAGAATTGATACAGGCGTTATCGGCCCAAATTTTGGCTCAGGCGCTGGCAGTGATGCTGGTACTATCACGGGTAATTTCGAGGCGTTTGGCTTCAACGATTTCAGGGCGTTTTCTATTTACACCCCTGGTGCTCCTGGAACGGCAACCATTCGGGATACCAACATCACAGGGGTTTTGGCAGGCTTTGGCATTGCTGCGCCAACTTACACCGAAACCAGCATCGGTAACTTATCGCCACTTACGCCTCCACACTCCATGCTGGCAAGAGATACCGAAGGGTTTTCAAACTCTTGGGGTTTGGTAGCGCAATATGATCTGAATGGAACCATAGGCTTCGACGGTACTAATTTCACCAGCCCACCATCGTTCAGCACTGGCAGCTACGACATCTGGTTTGATGATTACAGCAACGGACTAGGTATGGATACCAGAGTAATCGGACTGACTCTGACTGGCTCTGCTTTGACGCTTGCCAACTTGGATCTGTTTTTTGACGTGACTTTCGCATTGCCAGGCTTTTTGCTGGTGGAGCAAGGCGGCAGTTTCGTTGATGCCAGCACACTGGTAGGTTTCAATCCAGCGAAATTGACCGCGCGTCTTGATACCAACATTGATCCGCCAATCCCTGGTGCTTTCAACACTTTGACAGCCACCAACGACCCTAACAGCAGATACCGCACCACCCAACTGGACGGCACTATCAGACCAGTACCAGAACCCACATCGATTGCATTGTTGGGTATAGGCTTGCTCGGTTTTGCTGCTTCTCGCAGAAAAACCGCGTAACACGTTTCGCAACGGCCAAGAAAAGCCGCTCATATTCATGAGCGGTTTTTTTTTGCAAACCCTGTTCCATGCTCTATGTTGTCAGGCAGCGGCGCCAATCGGCTTACAACACCTGCAACCTGTACGGAGACATTCAGTGAACACCCCATTTGATTATCAGCTCGCCTTTTCCCGCAATATCGGCTGGATCAGCGACGCCGAGCAAGCATTATTGAAATCCAAACGCATCGCCATCGCCGGGCTGGGCGGTGTCGGCGGCAGCCACTTGATTACCTTGTCCCGCCTAGGTGTCGGAAATTTCAACATCTCTGATCTGGATGTATTCGAACTGGCCAATTTCAACCGCCAGGCCGGTGCCTCCATGAGCCATCTTAATTTGGCCAAAGCCCAGGTCATGGCCGACATGGCACGGGACATCAACCCGGAACTCGACATCCGCACATTTCCTGAAGGTATTAATGAAAGCAATGTCGATGATTTTCTCGCCGGTGTTGATCTGTATGTCGATGGCCTGGATTTTTTTGCCATCAACGCCCGGCGTATCGTATTCAAGGCCTGCGCGGAAAAAGCCATCCCCGCCATCACGGCCGCGCCATTGGGCATGGGCACGTCATTCCTGTGTTTCATGCCCGGCAAAATGAGCTTCGAAGAGTATTTTCAATGGGAGGATCAAACGGAAATCGAGCAACTGCTGAGATTTCTGGTGGGTTTGTCGCCAACCGGCTTACAGATGTCCTACTTGGTAGACGACAGCAGGCTGGATATTGCCAACCACAAAGGCCCATCCACCGCGATGGCTTGTGATTTCTGCGCCGGAATGATCGGGACGTATGCGCTGAAAATTTTATTGCATCGTGGCGAAATTCTGGCCGCCCCCAGGGCCTTGCATTTCGATGCTTATAAAAACAAGTTCATGACTACCTGGCGGCCAGGTGGCAACTCTCATCCATTACAGCGCTTGGGTTTGATGCTGTTGCGCAAGAAAATTCAGGCCAAACTGGCGCCGTAACCGCTTTTGAGCTGGTCTTTTATCCAGAAATACATTGGCTTTAGCTCATCGCTGACAGTAGCCTCGGCACAGGCATCAAGAAAATAGGCGGCCCGGGTGCCGTGATAATCGATATCCCGACCACAACGGACGAAACGAATGCCCGAGCGCGTCAGCAACCGAGGCAAAAACGGCTCCATCATGGCGAATACCCTGTCGCGCCCCGATAAATCCGTCAGCGCAATGGCCGCCACAAACGCCGAAATAGCAATCAACGGAAAGGTACGCTGCTCATGTTCCGAAACATCCAGCGGTACAACACTACCGAAGCGAGAGGCTTTTTCCCCCGGACGTCTGCGAAACCTTCCATCCACAGCCAAGCGCGATAACTCGCATTGCTTTTGTCTGTCCAGATGCAGGTTTTGCACGAAGGCATGATCCAGGCTTTCGTCACAATGCTTTTCCAGGGGTAATAAAAACGCAGGACGGGGCGCAGACGCTGGCACCAGGCGCACACACGCCGCCGACAGGCCGCTGGCTTTATGGACGATCAGGCAGTGCATCGAAATATCGTCGTACTCATCTTTTTCCTGTTGCTCTGGAAACAGATCGGTAGCTTCGTAGTTGAATTCCTCGCAATACACGCGATAGCGAACACCGTAGACCTCTTGCTTCAAACGTTCGGTATCCGCAAACGCAACAGTGAAGTATTTTTTGAAGTCATCGGTGGGATTGCTGGCATCTTCCAACATGTTTTTGCTCCTTGTTCTGAAATGATGCAACGTGATTATTCAGGCAAACGATTACATTTCAATCAAATGTAATGCCGATCACAGACACACCAGCGGGATACAACAAATTGCGTTTGACGCTTGATTTTATATTTACCTTGTATCCCATTTCATCAATGATTTGTTTTATTTCCTTATCTGAATACTCGTGCAAACAGGAAACGATGCCATCCCAAAGCATCATCAACGGAAAAATTGGCAGCAAATAAGTGAAGAATGCCATTACGGGCAAGTGTTTGAGCCTTACCACGAAAGGCAGCGTCAGAAAAACGACTAACGGCCCTACAACCATTGACAAAAAACCCAAAAAAGACTTTCTAACATATTCCATTATGATGATTTCATTATTATTTCCCAGATTTGCATTGAATATGCCCACGACCTGCTCTTTTGAAAAATGATGAAAAGAGTTTATGAAAATTTTCGGGTAGCTGTATTCCGCATGCTTGGAAACAATGTCAACTGACTCATTCAGGTATTTGAAGCGATCACCGGGCATGAGATTGATTCGCCCACAAAATTCCGGGTTTGGCCTTATATCGCTCAGGATATATCTTATATTTTTGAACTTACTCTCATCCAGCTCGGCATCTATCATCAGCAAAACATCGCCCGAACCAGAGCAACACTCCATTAAGTCTTGTTTTTTTATTTTGAGTATAAATTCGGCAAAGCCCGGCACCCAGAGCCTATGGTACCCAAATGCTTTGTAAAAAAATGTCAAATATTTCCTGAGGTAAACATGATATAGCTCTGGAACCATATCCATGTCGCCAAATTCAAACAGTCGCATAGTTTCCACCAAAATTGTAGCGTTTCAGATATACAGCCTCGATAAGAATAAGCGCCCAGCAAAAAAGTTCGCATGTATTACTTATCGCCAATCGTTTGTTGCTTTGATCGACATAACAGAACGAACACCTGTCAATTTGTTGCTAAGCGCTTATTGAGATTAGCTTGTTGATTACAAAACAGTGGAATCGTATCGAATGTGAGTTGGATACGCAATAATATTAGCCCGCAAGTGATTCAACAACATCACGAATTCTCGCTTTTTCGCCACGTGATGCAATCTTCGAGTGGAGAAGGTAGTCAGCTTTATAGTCATCTAGCCATAATGCGTTTTCAAGAAATTTGATGACATCCAGTCGGTAAGGAAAACGTTCCCCCCGGTGTTCGCAAGCGCCGCCTATCTGTGTCATTTCGAATTTATTGATGCGCAGCAAACCAGCCAATGCCGGTGTAACGATGAAATACCAGGAACGAATATCATGATCTACGGAATATCTGGCAGCCGCACCCAATAAACCCCACATCAAGCTACGACTTTGATTTTTATGGTTGAAAATCGATTTGACATTGCCGTTTTCGTTAACTTCGTGATCGGGCAAGCCATAAGGCGCAAAGCGTTTGGCGGTGAAGCGTCGGGCATTTTTTATGACGCACAATCTGGACACCTCGACGGCGTTATTTCTTTGCGAATCAGCAATCTGCTGATCAGGTACGCTCCATTCCTCGAAAGGAAACTCGCCGCTATTCGCATTGGAGTGTACAAGCCTCAGACCGCCCAGCCAGTTTTCACTTGATTTATGCCTGACCAGAAAATGTACGGAATTTTTATCCCACTCATCAAATTCAATTTCGTCGGGGAATACATCTTTATCCTCAAACCCCATTTCATCACAATAAACCTGATACCTTATATTGTAATTGATTAGTTTACTTTCAAAAGTATCAGCCAATACAACTTCGAAGTTGCTATCAAAGAAACGCTTTTCCATATTAACACTCCAGCTCCATATTCATGGGGTACCATTAACAAAAGATTCAGCCGTTGAACTGCTACGGTGATTCTAAGCATGGACACTAATTATTAATTACAGCCAATAGCTAAGATTAAAATAGGATTACACATTTCTTCTGTCAAACCGACATGAAAGCACGGCCTTACAACCAGCAATGGAAGAGTCGCTGACACTACTGAAAATAATGCATCGCACCGATCAGCGCAGTCTTGGGGTTGAGTGCCAGCCTGACCGGTATCGTGCTCAACAGCTCGCGGAAACGGCCTTTGCCGACAAAGTCCTGGCTTTGCATGGCGGTGCGTATTTTCGGCGCGATGCCGACGCCGATGCCGCTGGTAGCAAAGGCTTTCAAAACCAGATTGTCGGCTTCTGCGCCGTATAGTTCGGCGAACAGGCGCACGGCTTGCTGACACATGGCATCTTTGCCATTCAAGCCGAAACCGGAAATCAGGGCGTTTCTCGTTCCCACGCTTCGGCGTGGGAACGAGAACGAAAGTCTGAACCCGGCAGCAGGAACGTAGCGGAATCTGCATTCCCACGCGGAGCGTCACTGCCATTAAGTTAGGGTTTTTTCTATTGTTTTCAATAAGATATGCATCTATTCTGCAAAGCTCAAAACGCTCATTCCCTCACCCCAACCGGCTTCGCCCCCCTCGCTACGCTCTCCCCGCAGGGAGAGCGAAGCGAGGGCTGAGGGCTGGGGATGAGGGCTACCAAGTCAGAACGTAACCTTTTGGTTTTTAGTGCATATTCCTTAAATTAATGACAGTGACGCGGAGCGTGGGAACGAGAAACCTATCGCTCGTTATTGGCTGTGCTCCAGCCACTGAGCCTGGAACTGGCCGATCGGCAGCGGCTTGCTGGCGAGATAACCCTGGTAGACATCGCAGCCCTGCTGACGCAGGAAATCGAGTTGCTCGGCGGTTTCCACGCCTTCGGCGATCACCTGCAAGTGCAGGGTTCTGGCTATGGCAATGATGGCGGCGGTGATTTCCTGATCATCGCGGTCGCGGGGGATGTCCTGGATGAAGCGTTTGTCGATTTTCAGCACGTCGAGCGGGAACAGCTTGAGATAGGCCAGCGACGAGTAACCGGTGCCGAAATCGTCGATGGCAATGCTGACGCCCAGCGCACGTAGCTGGTTCATGATGGCAATCGATTCCAGCTCGCGCGACATGACCGCACTTTCGGTCAGTTCCAGCTCCAGATGGTCAGCGGGAAAGCCGGTTTCGGCCAATACCTGCTCGACCATATCGGCAATGTCGCTATGCAGGAACTGACGCGGCGACAGGTTGACGGCCAGGCGCAGTGGCGGCAAACCGGCATCGAGCCAGCGGCGGCCTTGCAAACAGGTTTGTCGCAGCACCCATTCACCAATGTCATCGATCAGGCCGGTTTCTTCGGCGATCGGGATGAAATCCATCGGTGAAATCCACTGACCGTCGCGCTGCCAGCGCAACAAAGCCTCCGCGCCAACCAGTCTGCCGCTGGCGATAGCGAATTGCGGCTGAAAGAACACATGCAACTGATTTTTTTCGATGGACTGGCGCAAATGCCATTCGGTATCCAGGCGGGCACGCGCCGTGCGGGTCAAATCCTCGCTGAAGTATTTGAAACGGTTGCGGCCTTCTTTTTTGGCTTGATACAGCGCAGCGTCGGCGTGCTGCATCAATTCGCTGGCCGTGAGACCATGATCGGGGAAAATGGCAATGCCTATACTGACACCGACGCGCATTTCCTGGCCGTTTTCCGATGTACAGCTTTCATTGAGCACGCCTATGATCTGGTTGGCGATACGCGCCACCGATTCGGCATGAGGGATGTCTTCGATCATAACGACGAACTCGTCGCCACCCAGACGGCACGGCAGGTCGGTACTGCGAATGTGGTGCTTCAGGCGGTCGGCCATGATGTGCAGCAGGTCGTCGCCAACCCGGTGGCCAAAACTGTCGTTGATGTTCTTGAAATGGTCGAGATCCATCATCAGCACCGCCAGCGATATGCGCCGACGTTGCGCCTTGTCGATCGCGTGTTGCAGTTGCGTCAGAAACAGCAGGCGATTGGGTAGTTTGGTCAGCGGGTCGTGATGGGTGAGAAATTCCAGCTCACTCTGCGATGTTTTCAACTCGGTGATGTCGCGCAAACCGATGACAAAGGCCTGGATACCTTCCCAGTCGATCGGCGTCGAGCGCAACTCGGCCCAGCCCAGACCGCTGCGGCGAACCAGATTGATTTCCAGAAACGAGTCGTGCTGCCCGCCAAGCGGAATGCCCAGCGACTTGCCGGTCAATGGCCCGCGTTCGAGGATGGTCGTGGCGGCCTGGTTGGCATAGAGCACGGTGCCAGTGACATCGACGACGAGTATGCCGTCGGTGATGGTGTCCAGAATCAGGCCAAGTTTGTGTGGGCTGTCTTGCATGGCAATGGTGTTGGCAACAAATGGCTTGGTCAGACGATGATGGTTTGTCCGCCGGTGTTTTGCGCTTGCGTGGTAATGGCCGCCATCACCGATGACATGCGTGACAGATCACCCAGCAGCTTCAGCACCGGTTCCGGCAGTTCCCGTATCAGCATCGGTGTGGCAAACACGTCACGTTCCAGGGCTTTTTCCGGCATGCTCAGCACTTCGACCACCTCGAACACCCAGTAACCCGGCTGATACAGCGTACTCAGCATGGTCGTGATCTGGCCGACCAGCTTCTGGGTGTCGGGATTCAGCGATACCACGAACAGCGTCAGCACCAGTTTGTGATGGGCAGCACGTTGCAACTCATGGGTTTTCGCCAGTTGCACGATGTAGGCGATGTTGCGTATCTGCGCCGATGACAACGGCTTGTTGGCCAGTTCGAATTGCAGGCCCTCATCGTGTGCTGCCTTGAGCTGCTCCATAAATTCCGAGGCAAAGGCGGTGACAATGTAGATGCACAAGCTGTCGTCGATGCGATGCAGCCTGCGCAGGGTTTCCACACCGTCGATGCCTGGCATGCGCAAGTCGAGAAAAATCAGGTCGGGCCGTTTTGCTTCGGCCATGGCAATACCTTGTAAACCGTCTTCTGCTTCCCGCACCTGGCAGCCTTCTGCTTCGAGTATGAGTTTGAAGGCACCGCGCACGGCGGGGTCGTCGTCGATTACCAGTATGTCGTTGGTCATGTCTTTTATGTCCTGAAAGACGGTGATTAGAAGGTTTTATCGTTCCCGCTGAATGCACACGTCTCGAAGACATGAAAAGGAAGTGGGATACAAGATAACGTTGCACCGCTGTGTGCAGTCTGCGTGTCACCGGTTTGGATAAACCGGTGACACAAGATGAAATTCAGATTTTTTTGTCGATGATGACTTTGTCGTCGATCACCAGTTTGGAAACGCCACCCAGCGATATGTGCAGGGTGCAAGTGGCTTTTTTGAAGTTTTGGCCGTCTTCACCCGTCCACTCCATCGTGACGTAGGTTTCCTTGTCGGTATCGGTTCTGGACGGGAAGAACACCTGGCTACCGGTTTTGTTCTCGATCAGTTTAGGGCACTTCTGATTGGCCATTTCCTGCATCGCTACCAACGAGCGGATCTGTGCCGCCGCTTCTTTGTCTTCGCTGCTTTGTTCCTTACTGGCGCCCACCAATAAAAAACCGACGACAAAAACCCCGACAACGGCATAAACCAGTTTTTGTGCCTCGCTCATTGGCGGTTTTTCGTTACTTTCTTCACTCATGGCAGTTCTCCTCGGGTTGATTGGTTTGTCCGCAAGCGGAGACGCGATTCTATGCCAAAGTCCAAGGGGGCGACAATCGACCTTACCAACCCCCTTTCGGCAAATTTACTGCGGATCGACCTGGGCAATCCAGTCGCCCAGGTTGTAGTAGTTGGTGACACGGGCAACTTTGCCATCGCGAATATCGAAGAAGGCCCCGGCTGGCAGGCGGTAAGTCTGGCCATTGGCTTCGGGCAGACCTTCGTCGGTATTGAGGTATTCACCCAGTACGACGAATTCGGCGGCAGCGCGGCTGCCATCGTCGTTGGCCATGATGACCATGTCGACCAGTTGCTCACGGTAGTGATGATTCATTTTGTCCATGAATTTGGCAAAGGTGGCCTTGCCTTGTTCACGTTGGCCCTGGTTGATGTCGTGAATCACATCGTCGGTCAACAGGCTCAGAAACGTAGTCATGTCGCCGTCGTTGAAGGCTTTGTAATAGTTTGCTATCAGTTGTGTGGTTTGTTGTTGCATGGTTGCGGCCCATTGCTAAAGGTTGAAAAACGCCAGATTCTGCCAGACTCCGCATATTTTTTCAGATCAAAATTCAACACCCTGCTCGGCCTTGATGCCGGTTTCGAAGGCGTGTTTGATGCGGGTCATCGCCGTGACGGTATGGGCTGAGGCTATCAGTTCAGGCGGTGCATTGCGACCGGTCAGAATCAAGTGCTGCCACGCCGGTTTGTGGTTGCGGATGAATTCGGCGATTTCATCACCGCTGATCCAGCCGTAACCACAGCAATAATTGATTTCGTCGAGCACGATCATGTCGAAATCGCCGAACTCGATTTTTTGCTTGGCCAATTGCCAAATTTCGCGGCTGGTCTGGATGTCTTGCGCCGGATTTTGGGTATCCCAGGTAAAACCATCACCCAAGGCATGCCATTCGATGGTGTCGAAACGTTCGGCGGCCTTCTGCTCGCCGGTTTGCCACTGGCCTTTGATGAATTGAATCACGCAAACCTTCATGCCCCAACCCGCAGCACGGAACACCATGCCGAAGGCGCTGGACGATTTACCTTTGCCTTCGCCGGTATGTACCAGCACCAGACCGTGGCGTCTGTCTCTTGTTTTCACTTGAAATGCCTCCTGATAGATTGTTGAAATCGCTGTTACCGACGCCGTTGTCGTCAGGCAAACGCCTGCCATAACCTGGTCGATTCAGCGGCAATGACTGCAATCCAGATCAAAATGGCGATACCGGTGGCAGCAGCGGCAATATCCTTGATGACACGAATTTTGTGGTTATGGCCGGATTCCACGAAATCGCAGAGGGCTTCCACTGCGGTATTGAACATTTCCGCAATCAGCATCAGGCCTGTTGCCGCAAACACCGACAAAAAATCAACCCATTGTCGATAGTAAAAACACACGATCAATATCGGCACCGACAACACGCATTTATAGGCCACGCTGAAGTCGTAAGCGACGGCGTAGCGAAAGCCGGAAAGACAGACCATGAATTTGCGCAACGGACGGAAACCCGGCTGACCGGTGTTAAGGAATTTGTTTTGCATGTATTGTCTCGGCCTGGAAGGTTGTTGTGCAAATCACGGCGGGGTAATGCTGATTCTCACGGGGACGAAGTGAAGCCATAAAGAACCGCATCCTACGGAATGGACACTGAATAGTGACCCAATCTATTTGGCCTTGCCTGCCAGACTTTTTTCGATGTAATCGATCATCAGGTTGGCGATGTCTTTGCCGGTGGCTTTTTCGATGCCTTCGAGTCCGGGTGATGAGTTGATTTCGATCACCAGTGGGCCGCGCGATGATCGTAGCAAGTCTACGCCGCAAACATTCAACCCCATGATTTTTGCCGCCCGCACTGCCGTCGCGCGTTCCTGTGGCGTCAGCCGAACTTCGCTTGCACTGCCGCCGCGATGCAGGTTGGAGCGAAATTCGTCGTCCTTGCCCTGACGCTTGATGGCGGCCACCACTTTGTCGCCAATCACGAAACAACGGATGTCGGTGCCACGAGCTTCTTCGATGAATTCCTGCACCATGATGTTGGCATTCAGGCACATGAAGGCCTGAATCACGCTGCGGGCGGCATTGTCGGTTTCTGCTAGTACCACGCCTATGCCTTGCGAGCCTTCGACCAGTTTGACCACCAGCGGTGCGCCTCCCACTTCGGCGATGAGGTCTTCGATATTGTCGGGGTTGTGGGCAAATGCCGTGATCGGCATGTCGATACCTTTGCGCGCCAGCAACTGGCTGGCGGCCATTTTGTTGCGCGACCGGCTGATGGCTGCCGAATCGTTCAGGCAGAAGATGTTCATGACTTCGAACTGGCGCAATACCGCCGTGCCGTAAAAGGTGATGGAAGCACCGATGCGCGGAATGACGGCATCGTAGCCCAGCAGATTCTCACCCTGGTAATGAATCGACGGCTTCATCGAGGTGATGTTCATGTAGCAGTGCGTCGGGTCGAGCACACGGGCGTCGTGGCCCCGCGCCGCTGCGGCATCCATCAGGCGCACGCTGGAATACAGCGTGGCATCGCGGGACAGAATGGCGATTTTCATTCGGGTGAATGAGTGATCAAAACGCAATCGCGTCGAAGTCGACAACCTGGGTATGAACGGCGTCGTCGGTGCGGGCTTGCTCGCGTACCAGCCAGCGGGTGGCCATACCGGCTGCGCGAGCGGCGTCCAGTTCTTCGCGGATGTCGGACAAAAACAGGATGTGTTCGGCAGGCAGGCCGATGTGGCCAGCAATACGCCGGTAGGATGCGGCTTCGCGCTTGCCGCCGATGCAGGTGTCGAAATAGCCTGCGAACAACGGCGTCAGGTCGCCGACATCGCTGTGGCCAAACAGCAGTTTCTGTGCTTGTACCGAGCCGGATGAATAGACGTACAGCGCAATGCCTTGGGCGTTCCAGGCCTGTAATTGGTGCACGGCATCCGGGTAGATATGGCCCTTGAATGCGCCCTGCTGATAGCCCTCCAGCCAGATCAGGCCTTGCAACGATTTCAGCGGCGTGATCTTGCGGTCTTCGTCCATCCAGTGCAGAAACTGATCGATCAGGCTGTCTAGGCTACCATCGTTGCCCACCAGACTTCGGGCATCGGCGAGCAGGCTGGCAACGTCGGTAGTGTGCTGGTGCTGGCGGATGAAATCTGCCAGATGCTGGCGGGCGTAGGGAAACAAAACGTCTTTGACGAACGACAACGAGGACGTGGTGCCTTCGATGTCGGTGACAATAGCCTGGATCATACGGTTGCCAAGTATTGATCGAAGGTTGGAAAGCGTAGTGCGATGTCGCTGCCGGTGAAATCGGCGATCCAGCCGTCTTCGGTGGTGAATAAACGGATGCATTTGAAATCCGGGTTTTCGCCCATGTCGAACCAGTGCGGCGTATCTGCCGGTACGCTGATGAGGTCGCCCTGTTCACACAGCAGCGCATGAACTTGACTACCCGCGTGCAGGAAGAACAAGCCCTTGCCTTCGACGAAGAAGCGCACTTCGAAATCGGCGTGGGTGTGTTCGGCCAGAAATTTCTGCCGTAGCGCCTGTTTGTTGGGATGGTCGGGCTTCAGGCTGATGACATCGACCGACTGGAAGCCATAGTGTTGTTTCAGGCGGGCTATGGAGGATTGGTAGGCGTTCAGCACGCTATCGGCGTCGGCATCGCTAGCGAATGCGCAATCGGCCTGCCAGCGTTCGAATTGCACACCGATACGACCAAGCTCGTTGCTGATGGTGTCGATGTCGCGCAAGGTAACGCCGTTTTGCGGCGCATTGTCGGGGTAAACAGTCAGTACGGTCATGGGAATTTGACTCCGTGCAGGCGAATTTCACAGTCGAACAAAAATTCCAGCGCTTCCAGATGACGCAAGGCATCGTCTATCGATGGTCCCCAGGTATAAAAACCATGGCCGGCGATGACATAGGCATGAATATCATTGTGGCGGTCGAGGTAATCATCGACGATGGCGGCCAGACGGGAGATGTTCTGGTCGTTGGCAAAAATGGGGATGACGATGCGGGATTCGTGGCTGGTTATGCCGGTCAGGGCTTTGAGCAGTTCGTAGTTTTCCAGCACCAGTTCATGGCCGAACAGGCGTGCCACCAAGGTTGCCTGCATCGAATGCGGGTGCAGCACGGCATGAACGTCAGGGTAACGCCGGTAAAGCGCGGTGTGCAGCAGGGTTTCCGCCGAGGGTTTTTTGCCATCCAGCGAGTGGCCTTCGGCATCGACGCGCATGATGTCGTCGGTTTGCAAACGACCCTTGTGGCGGCCAGATACCGTAACCGCAATGCTGCCATCGCTCAGGCGGGCAGAAAAATTGCCGCTGGTGGCAGGCACCCAGCCCTTGCTGTCGATAAAACGCCCGACCTCGATCAACGCATCGGCCTGGCGGGAAAATTCGTCACTGTCGTGGGTCATGGGGTTTGAATTGCGCAAGAAAGCGAGTTGGCCTATAAGCCGGGTTCTGTCGTGAACAGCCATTCATCTAGGCGGCAAGTCACCTTGCCGCTCCAGCGATCTACCCAGGCGCCGCGCGGGCCGCGCGTATGCGCCTCTATTTGATCTTGCTCCGGGTGGGGTTTTCCCTGCCACGACTGTTGCCAGCCGCGCGGTGCGCTCTTACCGCACCATTTCACCCTTACCGGGTTTACGAGAAACCTGGCGGTATATTTTCTGTGGCACTTTCCGTAGGCTCGCGCCTCCCAGGCATTACCTGGCACCCTGCCCTGTGGAGCCCGGACTTTCCTCCCTTTTACGCAAGGTAAAACGGCGACTGTTCGGCCAACTCGGCGCTCATTATACCGGAGTATCGGCGCGGGCTGGCGATAAGGGTTCCAGGAGGCTGCCAGGAACAGGCTCACGCGGTTATATTTGCAAGCCAGTCCTAAACGTCTAGGTTCGCTACATCGAGTGCATTCCTGACGATGAAGTCACGGCGGGGCTCGACGATGTCGCCCATCAAGGTGGTGAAAATTTCGTCGGCTCCGATGGCGTCGTGGATGGTGACTTGCAACAGGCGGCGACTGTTGGCGTCCAGTGTGGTTTCCCACAGCTGATCCGGGTTCATTTCACCCAAACCTTTGTAACGCTGGATGTGCTGGCCTTTTTTGACTTCCTTCATCATCCAGTCGAAAGCGTCCTTGAAGCTGACAACCGGCTGCTCACGTTCACCCATGCGCATCCGGGAATCGGGGCCGAACAAACTCAGGGTTTGCTCGGCGTAGCGGGCTATCTTCTGGTAATCGGGGCCGGTGAAGAAGGTGGCGTGCAGCACGAAAGTTTTGGTGATGCCATGCAGGCGCTTGCTGATGGTGATGTCGAAATCGTCGGCGTCGTGGTATTTGATGTCGGTGCTGAACACGGCTTTGTGATCCCCGGCATTTAGTTTTTGCTCCAGAGCCAAAAACCAGGCCGTCAGTTTGTCTTTATCGGCCTTGCCGGTTTCGTCCAGGGGTTGGGCATAGGTCATTTGCGTCAGGTAGAGGTCATCGTAACGTCTGGACAGCCGATTGATGACTGCCATGACGCCTGCGTATTCGGTTGCCAGTTTTTCCAGGCCCTGGCCTTGAATGACCGGGGTTTCGGCATCGGTTTGCAATTGCGCCTTATCCAGCGCCAGTTGAATCAAATACTGGTTCAGCGCGGCATCGTCCTTGACGTAGGTTTCCTGCTTGCCTTTCTTGACCTTGTACAACGGCGGCTGGGCGATGTAGATGTAGCCGCGTTCGATCAATTCCGGTAGCTGCCGGTAGAAAAAGGTTAAAAGCAGGGTGCGGATGTGTGAGCCGTCGATATCGGCGTCGGTCATGATGATGATGCGGTGGTAACGCAGTTTATCGACGTTGTATTCGTCCTTACCGATACCGCAGCCCAGCGCGGTGATTAAGGTGCCGACTTCTTCCGAGGAAATCATTTTGTCGAAACGGGCTTTTTCGACATTGAGGATTTTACCTTTCAGCGGCAGGATGGCCTGGGTACGGCGGTCGCGGCCCTGTTTGGCGGAGCCACCCGCCGAGTCACCTTCGACGATGAACAGTTCTGACAAGGCCGGGTCTTTTTCCTGGCAATCGGCCAGTTTGCCGGGTAGGCCTGCGATATCCAGCGTGGTTTTACGCCGGGTCATTTCGCGGGCCTTGCGGGCGGCTTCGCGGGCACGAGCGGCATCGATGATCTTGCCGACGATGGCTTTGGCGATTTGCGGTTGTTCCAGCAGAAATTCCTGGAGCTTTTCGTTCATGGTCGATTCAACCAGCGGCTTGACCTCGGACGACACTAATTTGTCTTTGGTTTGCGAGGAAAACTTGGGGTCGGGCACTTTCACCGACAATACCGCCGTCAAGCCTTCGCGGGCATCGTCCCCGGTGGTGCTTACCTTTTCTTTCTTCGCCAGGCCATTACTTTCGATGTACTGGTTGATGGTGCGTGTCAGTGCGCCACGAAAACCGGCCAGGTGGGTGCCGCCATCGCGTTGCGGGATGTTGTTGGTATAGCAAAACACGTTTTCCTGGTAGGAATCGTTCCATTGCATCGCTACCTCGACGGTAACGCCTTCTTTTTCGGCCTGGAAATGAAAGACTTTTTCAAACAAAGGAGTTTTATTCTTGTTCAAGTGCTGAACGAAAGCACTGATACCGCCTTCAAACTCGAATACATCTTCCTTGCCGCTGCGTTCGTCTTTCAGAGAAATGCGCACACCGGAGTTCAAAAACGACAGTTCGCGTAGGCGTTTGGCCAGAATGTCGTATTGAAATTCGACATTGGAAAAGATGGTCGGGCTGGGTCTGAAGTTGATGTAAGTACCGGTGTTTTCAGCATCGCCGATGACAGCCAGCGGGGCAACAGGCTCACCCAAATGATATTTCTGCATGTGCAGCTTGCCGTTCTTGCGGATTTTCAATGTCAATTCGTCCGACAAGGCATTCACCACCGAAACACCCACGCCATGCAAGCCACCAGACACTTTGTAAGCGTTATCATCGAATTTTCCACCCGCGTGCAGCACAGTCATGATGACTTCCGCCGCCGAGCGGCCTTCTTCGGCATGAATATCGACCGGAATACCACGACCGTCGTCGTAAACCGATACCGAGCCGTTTTCATGTATCACCACGTCAACACCTTTGCAGTAACCCGCCAGGGCTTCGTCGATCGAGTTATCGACCACTTCGAATACCATGTGATGCAAACCGGAGCCGTCGTCGGTATCGCCTATGTACATGCCGGGACGTTTTCTGACCGCATCCAGGCCTTTTAACACTGTGATATTGGAACTGTCGTATTGCTCGCTCATGGGTAGTTATCCGTCGTGTTTTTTTATTACGACAATGCCGAATGCAGCCCCCTGATTCAGGCAGGCTGTCGATACAGGCTTGTAATTGTTTTTTTGAAGCGGGATTCCAGGGAACGTCACGGTATTTGAATCCGGCCTTGTTCCACGTGAAACAGTTTGTAGTCAGTCAAGTCGTCGAGAACACCAAAAGCCATTGAATCCGTGCCGGTCATGAACACCTGGCTCTTGAGATGGGTGAGGTATTTTAGCAATTTTGCACTGTTTACGGCATCCAATTCCGACGCCAGGTCGTCGATGAGAATACAGCAATCGCGCTGGCTGTTACCGTCTATCAACACCACTTGTGCCAGCATCAAGGCCAGCATCAACAGCTTTTGCTGGCCACGTGACAGATAGTCTTTGGCCAACCGGTTTTGATGATAAACCTGAAAATCGGCGCGATGCGGGCCGCTATGGGTGAAGCCGTAGCGTAAATCACGATCACGGTCGTTTTTCAACGATTGCTCCAGGGAAAGATCGCGATGCCAACCGCTATCAAATCGCAAAGCAACCGACGACTCCCCCAGAAAATGATCCGCCAACGCCTCGTACAGTGGCTGCAATGCAGCAAAGTAGGTTTTGCGCAATTGATCGATTTGCGCACCGTAGTGTGCCAGCTCGGCATCCCAGACATCGAGTTGATGCGCTTGCCGGGTTTTGAGCAGGGCGTTGCGCTGCTGTAGCGCCTTGCTGAACAAGCGCCATTGCGGCAGAAAATTTCTATCATCATTGAAGCTGCCCCAGTCGATGAATTCGCGCCGGTATTGCGGCCCAGCATCCAATAGCCGGTAACTTTTGGGGTGTATCAATTGCACGGGAAAAGCGTAGGCCAGATCGGCTTTTTGCCGATTTTCCTGATCGATGCGAATGTCAAAGTGTTTACCATCGAGCCGAATGCCCAATGTAGTCGTCGAAGACAAGCTCAGGTTTTGCGCCGAAACAATCAGTTCGGGCTGATCGAAGGCAATGGCTTGCTTGATGTGATGGGTTCGAAACGAACGTGCCCGCCCCAAAATGAAAATAGCTTCCAGTAACGTGCTTTTGCCGCTGCCATTGGCGCCGGTTATGACATTCATCTTCGGTGACGGCAATAGTGTCGCCGAACAGATGTTTCTGACCGCAAAAACATCCAGTTTCAATAAGGTCATGTCAGGGCATCAAATCCGCATCGGCATGACGATGAAGCGATATTGCGATGATTCCTCATCTTCAATGAAACAACTGCTGGCGTTGCTGGCGATGGTTAGCGTCGCCCGTTCGCCATCGACATTGCTCAGCGCATCCAGCATGTATTGCGCATTGAATGAAATGGACAAGGCTTCGCCGGACGAGTCGACGAGGATTTCTTCCTCGGCCTCGTCGTGCTCAGGATTATGCGCACTCAACTTGATGGCATCGTTGCGAATATCGAAGCTTACCCCTTTATATTTTTCATTCGACAGAATAGCAACCCGGGTCAGGGCATCGCGTAGCAGTTGTTTTTGAACCCGCAGCGGTGACATGAAGGCTTGATTGAACACTTTGCCGAAATCGGGAAACTTGGCGTCGATCAATTTCGATGAAAACACGGCATCCTTGTAGTAAACGCGGAGGGTGTTGGCGGAAAACTGAATGCTCAACTCAGCGTCGGCATCATCGAGCAAACGGCCAAGTTCCTGTACTGCTTTACGGGGAATGATGATGCGTGATTCAAAACCCGTCGGCTGGCCGATGTCGTCTTCGAAAATCGACAATCGATGGCCGTCCGAGGCCACCATTTTCAGCCGCGCGTTGCTGATGTGTAAAAGCAGACCATTCAGGTAATAACGGACATCCTGGCTTGCCATGCAGAACACTGTTTTATCCAAGCCTTTTTTGAATTTTCCGGCGTTAATCAGAAACTGGGATTCGTATTCCGATTCATTGAAATCCGGGTAGTGCTCGGCGGGTAGGGTGCTCAATGAAAAGCGAGCGCGGCCCGAGGTCAGTTTGACTTTGTCGTCGATAACCTCAAAGCGAATGTCTGCATCGCCGGGCAACAAGCGCACGATGTCGAGAAACTTGCGGGCCGGTACCGTGATGTCACCGGTTTGCTCGATCGTATCCAGTCTCAGCTGGGTTATCAGTTGTATCTCGGTATCGGTTCCCGTCATGACCAACTGGTCTTGCCTCGCCTCCATCAAAACATTGGCCAGTATCGGCAGAGTGTGGCGTTTTTCGATAACGCTGACGATTTGCTGCAATGCGGGCAGTAGTTGATTCTTGCTAATAATCAGTTTCATGTATTTATTCTTTATAACTACTGTTACGTTGTTTAATTCTGTGATCAAGTATAAATTTAAGATTTAAATCATATACTTAAACGTAAATCACCTTGAGTTTAACCACTATCTTGTGTTGTTGATGGTTTGTGGAAAAACCAAAAATCCTTTTTTATCCACAGATTTTCTACAAAAAACAAACCTATATATTGACAAACTTGTCCACAGGCAGGGCCGATGATTATAAAACGTTTGTGAGCGCGTGAGCCGAATGAAAAATCAAGGGGGTACGGCTGGATCAACGATCGACTGCAGTTTGCGTAATCATAATAAGGCTATTGTTTTTAAATTGATTATTACTATTAGCGTTGAAAATTCTGTTGAAAACATTGTTTTAATTATAAAAAACAATTGGTTATTTGAAATTAAATCTGTATTTCACGGCCATTTAAGCTTGTGACCAAGCTGTGGATAGCTCGTAATGCTCGAAAAACAGACCGTTTATACACAGATTATTCGCATGTTTAACAACAAACTTTTACACAGTTGTGGATGGTATCGTGGCAGGCACCTAGGCGAGCAAATGCTTGACCTTGGCACGCCGGGCAGAAAACGTCAGGCAAAAAAATACCGGCATGGAGCCGGTAGCAAGGTGTTGTGTTGGTACGGTTTTTTTGAATGTGCAGCTAGTACAAACAGCCTGAAA
>PESC01000040.1 GCA_002929135.1 Methylomonas sp. | reverse complement strand
CTTGACCGTGCTAACGATCAAGGCGATGCATAAAAAACGGGTAACTATTCAGCGAAAACCACTGGATTACTCTCGTTTCCATACGCAGCAAAGCAATGCTGCTTGCCGCGCGCTCTGCCAATCGCAAGCGTTTCTCGTTCCCACGCTCAGCGTGGGACGAGGAGCCAACTGGACGCTGACGTAGCTACAAATTTTGTCAAACACAAGGAAAAACGAATGACTAAAAAAATAATGGTCGTATTTGGAACACGGCCAGAAGCTATAAAAATGGCACCAGTCGTACTAGCGTTAAAACAGGCAAAAAATATTGAGACCATCGTCTGCGTTACCGCACAGCACAGGCAAATGCTGGATCAGGTTTTGAATTTATTTGAAATAGAGCCAGAATATGACTTGGATCTAATGGCTCCTAACCAGGATTTATTCGACATCACAAGCAAGGTTCTATTGGGTTTGCGGGAGGTATTTCGTGATTCAAAACCCGACATCGTTCTGGTTCATGGCGATACCACAACCTGTCTTGCTGCCAGCCTGGCTGCATTTTATGCCGGAATACAGATTGGCCATGTAGAAGCAGGACTAAGAACCGGAAACCTGAAAGCACCATTCCCGGAAGAAGCTAACCGGACACTGGTAGGTCGCTTGGCCAATTACCACTTCGCCCCCACCGAGACAGCCAAATCAAACCTGTTAAAAGAAGGCGTACCTCAACAAAACATTGTGGTAACAGGTAATACCGTGATCGATGCTCTGCTTATTGTCAGAGACAAGGTGAATCAGCTTGCCGATACCGTATGGATAGAACAATTTGGCACTGAGCTGTTCCAGACCATTTTAAACCCCAAACGAAAACTGATATTGATTACAGGTCATAGACGAGAAAATTTTGGCCAGGGGTTTGTTGATTTATGTGGGGCCATAAAACAATTGGCAGAAACCCACTCCGACTGGGATTTGATATACCCAGTGCATTTAAACCCCAATGTTCAAAAACCTGTATACGAAATTTTATCTGAATCAAAAAACGTATATTTAATTTCACCACTCGATTATGCGCCCTTCGTCTGGTTGATGGATCGAAGCGATTTGATATTGACCGATTCAGGGGGAATACAGGAAGAAGGCCCGTCACTCGGCAAACCGGTTCTGGTGATGCGTGAGGTGACAGAAAGGCCGGAAGCAGTTGAAGCGGGAACAGTTTTGTTGGTAGGAACTGACAAACACAAAATCGTTGATGGCATAGAGAGCGTTCTTGCGGACGCTAAAATATATAAAAAAATGTCGACTTCTCACAATCCTTATGGCGACGGCAAAGCCTGTAATAGAATAGTCAATATATTAAGCAATTAACACGCAACCTAAAAATAGGCGGCATTATGCGACAAGAAGAAATTTGGAAAAAACATAGCGCCACCATAAGCGTAAGCAATATTATTCATGCCTACCATAAACCTTGTGATTTCCAAAAGGAATTTGCCGAAATAATAAACAGTATTTGCATAAAAAATAACTATAAAAAAGTTATTGAGGCAGGTTGCGAGACTGGAATAACCAGCATGTTGCTTGACAATTGCCTAGAAAAACATTTTCTTGATTTGAATGACGATATACTAGTCAAAGTAAAGGATGCGTGTAAACAACTTAATATAGACGGATTTTTTAACGTGGAAAACATGTTTTTCATGAGTTATCCAGATAATAGTTTTGATGTTGTATTCAACTCAGGAGTGATAGAGCATTTTAATAAAGAAGATCGAATCATTATTCTAAAAGAATACAAGCGAATACTTAAGCCAGACGGGGCAATCATAGTAGCAATACCCAATCATTACTCATTCCCATACAGGAGTGCCTATTTGGTGAAAAAAAAACTATTGAATGGCTACCAATGGCCATGGCCGGATGAGTACAAGATATACGATATGAAAAAAGAGATCGAGGGAAGTAACTTAAAACTAATCAGTAGAAGCACTTTGGCCAAAAACACGATATTTGCTCACTGGGGTTTTATAAGACCAATAAAAAAGCTAATGCAACTGAGTGATATTGTGTTGAGTTACGAAGGATATTTGACAGTTCTTCTAATAAAAAATAAATAAAAAATACGTATTTAATGGCTATGATTTATGGAATTTTTAGAGGATACTTTCTAAATAGATGAAGAGTTTAGACAAGTCGACATTGGTATATCGATTTCTATCAGGCAGCTTTTGGTCATTAATTGGCGCGTTGGTATCAAGAGGTTCGGGGTTAATTGCAGCTATAGTGGTTGCCAGAATTTTGGGGAAAACAACTTTCGGCGAGCTAGGGATTATTCAAAACACAATAGGCATGATTGGCAGTATTGCCGGTTTCGGTCTTGGTATGACGGCAACCAAGTTTATTGCCGAGTTTCGCGAAAGCGACCCGGGGAAAACTGGACGAATAGCAGCACTATCGAGTGCATTTTCCTGGGCAACCAGTTTATTGGCGGCAACGGTTCTTTTCATATTTGCACCTTGGCTGGCAGCTAATACATTGGCAGCGCCACACTTGAGTGATGAAATTCGTATCGGTACATTATTCATGCTGCTCAGTGCCGTTAATGCCGCGCAGACTGGCATCATTGTTGGTTTCGAGGCATTCAAAACAACAGCGCGTATCAATTTATGGCTTGGTATCGTCAGCTTTCCACTGAACATCATTGGCGCATACGTATGGGGCTTATACGGTGCTATTTGGGCATTGGTAATTAACTCTGCGTTTAACTGGCTTTTGAACTATCATGCCATTCGTAAAGAGTTTTTCAGGAAAAAAATATCTTTTTCTTATAATAATTGCTGGAGTGAGCGGGATATTCTGTGGCGTTTTAGTTTGCCGTCATTTCTGGGAGGCATAATGACTACACCAGTTATATGGGCAGCGAATGCCATGTTGGCGAATCAGCCAGGCGGATATGCGGAATTAGGGGTTTATAACGCGCTTAACCGAATAAAGCAGGTGCCTGAAATGGCGCTGAATATCATCATAGCGCCGTTGCTTCCTATTTTAAGCGATTTGTTGAATAAAAATAATTTCAAGCAATACAGAAAGTCGCTACGATACGCTCAATCAATATCGCTGGTAGTAACAGCGCCATTTTGCCTGGTGTTGATCGCTTATCCTGAGATTGCCTTGTTACCGTTCGGTGCAGATTTTGCCTCAAACGACCAACTTACACAGTGGGTACTGGGGCAAACATTGGTTTATGGTTGCATAGGTCAGGTTGCATATAATATATTTTCCAGTTTCAACCGTTTATGGTTTGGTTTTGGTGTAAATTTTATTTGGGGCGTTGTTTTTCTGACGGCAGCTTATTACACGATTCCAGTATACGGTGCAATTGGCTTGGCTGCTTCATATACGCTTTCACAGATTTTGATTTCATTTATCAACATCATAGCTATTGTAAAAAGCACTGGTACGAGCTTGGCGTTGACTTTTTTGAAGAACCTATTTTTCGTCGCGCTGCTTGTCTTTTTCTGCTGGATAGCATCAACATATCAAACCAATGAATATAAAATAGTCATGGGCATTTCAACCAGCCTTTTATTGGCAATGAAAGCGTTCAAGGCTGTAAAGCAAGCAAATAAAAACTAGATCATTATGTCCGTAATTTATATTATTTTTTGCTCAATTTCTGCTGTTGCTGCATTTCGCTATATTACCTATGGCCTTGCTTTTTTGATTGTTACAAATTGCATAATAACCATACCCTTTGATTTTTCGTCCATCAAAATTGGCTTCGCCACCATCGCCGCGCAGGACTTTGTGATAATCGCATTGTTTCTGCGTAGTTTTATTGCCATTGCAGCGCGGCAGGTAAATACTGCTGAAATACTGCCGGTGCTTACTTTGATATTTTTCATCATTGTTGGCTCTACCAAAGGCTTTCTGCTTGACCACGGAAAAATGGTTTCTTTTTACAGAACGGCTATTGGCATAGGCTGCTATTATGCCGTATTTATATGCACTCAAATAATTTCTGCTGAAAGAATAAAGTATTTGATATATGTCACGGTTATAACTTCATTAATTTGTATTGCATTGCAAAGTTATTTGATTAGTACCAAGAACGCTGATCTGATAATAAAGTTCACGCCTTGGTACCAAAATCCGGTGAATGCCGAATTATTAAGAACAAACTTTCTTGCCAATCAAATGCCCAGAGTATTTCCAAATGGTACAACTGCCATAGCCATGCTGTCCGGCTTTTCTTTGGTTAAGGCACTTACCGCAAAAAAAACCAAGTCGATATTAATATATGCGGCGCTTTATGGTGTTTTTACACTTTTTTTGATGTCGACCGGTACCCGTGGATTTGTTTTTGCCAGCGTAGTAACCCTGAGTTATGCGTTATTTGCGGTGCGTAATCAAATAAAGTTATCGAGAAAGTTTGCGTTGATGTTGATGACACCTATTTTAGGCCTTGGATTGATTTATTTTATTTTAACCAGTGATTTGTTTGGAACATTGATGGCGCGAACCGAACAACTGCAAGCAGCCAAATATCAGGATGCGGGTTTTTTATCGAAAATTTATCAGGCAAATGTCGCTCTTCGAATTATTATGGAAAACCCGTTCGGCATTGGCCTTACCCGACCGATTGAGCTGGAACATCATTTACGTGACAGTATGTGGGATACCAACAGCTTTCTGGTAATGGGTTTTGTGGGTGGCTTGCCAGCTATGATTAGCTTGATCTGGTTTTTGATTTCAATTTATAAAAAATATCGCGCAAACCTGATTAAGTCCACTGGCGATAATGCTGTTGATTTAATCGCTTGCAGTGCAGCATTACTTTATATTTTTATTATGACCGCAGCCAGCTTTGTTTTTACGTTTACCACAACAGAAGCCATTATTCAACTTTGCCTGTTTGCTGGCTTTGTTTGTAAAAACAGGTTGTCACAAAAGCTGACAATACAGCGATTAAAGCTTAATAAAAACTTAGCAAGATCACCGTCATGAGCATATTAATTGTCATTCATTCGTTCAGTAATCCAGGTGATGGGGCCTACATACGAGTTAAAAATCTCAATACTGCCATATCAGTCATTTTGAATGCCGATGTGTTGGAAGTCAGGCTGGTTTCGTTACGTTACCTGGGCAAGGTATTAAGTGGACGTCTGGAAATCAATCCCATTTTTGATCGAAATTTGATTCTACCTGTGGTGTGGACTAATCGACACTTACTGGCCCGCCTATGGAACAAGCTTGCATTTGCTTTGGTAGGTATCACCATTGGATTTTGGGTGCGTCCTGGAATCATTGTTGGCGAAACCAGTTCTGCATGGCGATTGGCCAGAGCGATCAAACGATTCACCCCGTCCAGTGTTTTGATTGCAGATTTGCATGGTGCCATGCCTGAAGAAGCCGAGTTTAACTACAGTGATCCAAAACAACTGGAACGAGTTAAAAGCCAAGAAAATAAACTTGAACATGATATTGCCCATCATGCCGAATTGATTACTTGCCAATCGCAAAACATGGTTGTGCATTTGCAGAATAAATATCCGGCTACAAAAGCGCATTACCATGCTTTTCAATGCTCGGTAGGATCGGATTTATTCAAACTAAATGCGCAATTGAGACAACAGTATCGTCAGCAGCTAGGCATTGATGACGCCATTGCCCTATTTGTTTACGCTGGCTCTACCAGCAAATGGCAGAATATTGATTATATGTTGCAAGTTTTTGCAGCGTATATTCAAACTTTCGACCCATCGGCGCAGATGTTGATGCTTACCCAGGCATCACCCGAACAAATCATTGCCCAGGCTTCTAGTCTGGGTGTGCCTTCAAGTCATTTACGGGTAATGAAAACAGCGCACCATGAAGTCAGTGGCTACCTGAATGCGGCGGATATTGCATTTTTGATTCGTGACAACAGCGTGGTCAATCAGGTGTCTTCTCCTACTAAGCTTGGTGAATATCTGGCTTGCGGTTTGCCAGTGGTAACAGGCGAAGTGGTACGCGATTGGCCCGCCGGAAAAATGAATATGAACTGTTTTTGCGTGATAAAACTGAACGATGCAGCGTGTGCTGCCGCTGCCATGGCACAGTTTTACAGCGCATGGTGTAAAACCCTGACGGAAAACAAAATGGCGGCAGCCCAATTATCCGATGATGTTTTATCTAATCGCGACGAAGTACAGAAACTGGAATCGTTTATCGCCAACCAAGTTTTAGAGCGTAGAACATGAAAATTGCAGTCGTAACCAATGGGTTTTTACCTATGACCGGCGGTGGCGAATTTGTCGTGCACCATCTTGCCAATCAATGGGTATTGCAGGGGCATGATGTTTGCGTATTCAATGCGTTTACTCATGAAAAAACCCATCCTGAAGCCTTATATTCGGTTATCAAATATCCTATTTTTAGAGGTGCCACACGGTTTGGTTATCATCGAACACCCTGGCGGCAAACCAGTACCTGGTTCTTGAACAAAGCGTTGAATAAATTCAATCCCGATTATATCTCAGGTCATTTTTCCATTCCCGTAGCTTTTTATTTAGCCCAATTGTTGCCAAAAAGACCTTGGACTATTACCAGTCATGGCGCTGATATTGTTGCCAACAACGTAAGTTCTCAGCGCGATAAATACAATATAGACACAATCATGGCTCAGGCACTCAATAAAGCCAAGTCTGTCATTGCGATTAGTAACAGCGCCAAAAAAAACTTAACGGACATTGGCGTTCGTAGTGAAAAAATTCGGCTAATATCCAACGGGGTTGATGCCGGGCGTTTTCAAAGCCAGTCAGAACTATCTATCCGCAGCAAGCTTTCTATTCCAGTCAGTTCCAAAATTATTTTAACGGTAGCCAGAAACTATCCTGAAAAAAACATTGAGTATGGTTTAGCGGCTGTTTCGATAGTAAAAACCATGTATCCAGATATTCATTATTTAATAGTGGGCGGTGGAACCCATAAATTGAAACCAAAAATTGCTGAATTAGGTTTGGAAAATACCGTAACGACCTGCGAGGGACTAGCTGGCAATGACTTGGTTGCTGCATACCAGCAGGCCACCGTATTTCTTTTGACATCTCATTTTGAATGTTGCCCTTTGGTTATTCTTGAAGCTATGGCAACCGGGCTGCCACAAGTGGCAACCAAGGTGGAAGGCAATATAGACTTGATAGAAGACGGTAAAACCGGGTTTTTGGTCGATAAAGAAAAGCCTGCTGATGCGGCAGAAGCAATTGCCAATCTGCTGAACGACGCTGCACTTAATGACCATATGCGGCAGGAAAACCTTAAACGGGCACCGGGTTATGATTGGGGTGATGTGGCAACTCGGTATTTGCATGCTGCGGGCATGATTTAGTGTCGCATCCCATGGGTTGCGTTTAATTTGATTCACATAAAACCGGAATTTTAACGTGAGAATTGTTCAGATCATTCCCAGTTTTAATGTCGGGGGCGGCGAGTTATTGGCAGTCAGGCTGGCGGCGGAAATAAAACGGCAACAGCCCGATTTCGATGTTTATATCTTGAGCCTTTACGATGCCATTCCAACCGTGGTTTATGACGAAGCTTTGGCATCAGGTGCGCAAGTAGTTACTTTGGGCAAGAAAAAAGGTTTCGACCCCGCCATCTTCAGAAAAATATTCAAATTCCTGTTTGCTGTAAAACCCGATGTAATTCACACCCACCTGGCCGGTTTGCGCTACGCTTTGGCACCGAGTGTTTTTTTTCCTGAATCCAGGAGAATCCACACCATTCATAATGTGGCCCATCATGAAGTTTCCGCCGTTGTTGGTTGGATACACAAACTGGCGTTCAAGGTTTTAGGCTGGATGCCCGTTGCGCTGTCGAAAATGATACAAGACAGTATTGTGGATTTTTATGGCATCAAGCCACCCATAGTCGATAATGGTATTGCCTGCCATCATTCGGTTTTTGGTTTTGACCGATTAGAACTGCGCAGCCGCCTTGGATTTTCTGCCGACGATATTTTGTTGATAACCATAGGCAGGCTGGATAAGCAAAAAAACCAGGCTTTATTGATGGATGCGTTTGCCAAGGTGTTAAATGTTCGGCCTGATGCCAAGCTTTTGATCGTAGGCGACGATCCTACCAATGGAGCCTATAAAAGCCTGCTCATGGATAAGGCGTCTTGCTTGCCGCCCGGTATAAAACAGGCTATTCATTTTCTGGGGCCAAGAAAGGATGTGGCCATGTTGCTGCGGGCATCGGATGTATTCGTTATTTCTTCCGATTGGGAAGGTGTGCCGTTGGTTTTGCTGGAAGCTATGGCTTACAGAGTGCCTATTGTCAGCACAGCGGTGGGTGGCATACCCGATGTCATTTCACAGGAAATCAATGGCATTCTGGTAGAAAAAGGTGATATTGACGGGCTGGCAGCAGCGATCATCAGGGTTCTATCCAATGATTTACTGGCCGAAACCCTGGTGGTTAATGCCGCAGATACCTTCAAGCAATGTTATTCGATAGACAATACCGCCAGAAATTATCTGGCGTTATATGACAAAGTCCGCAGTTCTTGAAGCATGCAAATTAAAACAAGTGATTGTGATGTCAGATGAGTTGAAGGTTTGTATTATCGGACCATCGCCGGATTCAATCTACATTGGTGGTGTAGCAACGCACGTCAAAAACCTGAAAGGGCTTGATTGCCTGAGAAATGCGGATGTTTTCGATCCGGGTTCTATCCATTCAAATCAAAAGACCAGCATTTTGGCTATTTTTGGCAAACTGCATGATTTTCGACGACAGTGTAAAACCCGGTCGCATTCGTGTTATTTGCTCAACACCTCTATTTACTTTGGTTCTTTTTTGAAACTTATTCTTGTTCTGGCTTTTTTGCCTGGCAACAAGAAATGCCATGTGTTTTTTCATGGCGGACGTTTTGCAAAGTTTAACTTGCTGTCGGCGTGGGTTATTCGTTTTTTCTGTAGATTTGTCTTTCGAAAGGTAACGACTTTTTATTTTCTGAGCAAAGAGCAGATGGCGGGGTTTGCGAGTTTGTTCCCCGGCTATCCGTTGATGCTATATGCCAATTATTCGCCATTTAGCAATTTGCTCGATAGAAACAGATTGCGAACCGCTAACGAATTGAAACTTCTGTTTGTGGGCAGGTTGGTAAAGGAAAAAGGTGTTTTTGAACTGTTGTCTGCCATGCAGGATTTGGCAGCCAGATATCCTAATGTGAAGCTGACAATAGTTGGCGAAGGCCCGGTTGAAGCATTGCTTAGGCATCAGGCAAAAAAAATGCCTCGTGATTTGGTTTCATTTGCAGGCTTTTTATCTGGCGAGAATTTGGAAAATGCTTACAAAACCGCTGATGTTCTGGTGTTGCCTACATTTCATCCCGAAGGTTTCCCGTATGTTGTTATCGAAGCGATGCGTAGCGGTCTGCCGATTGTTGCGACAAATTCCGGCGCACTGGAAACCTTGGTGACAGAGGGGGTTACCGGGCTTCAGGTAGTAGCCAGGAACCCTGAATCAATTGTGAGTGCCATCGAAAAAATTCTGGAAAATCCCTATTTGCTCAGTGAAATGTCGAAAAACTGTCAAACCTATTTTTTAAAGCATTTAAGTAGAAGCGCTGCAGAAGCTTTTTACACACGTTTAGTTGCGCCAATTAAGGGGGGAATATGAGAACTTTTTTTCTAGTAGCGTTTTATAGCTTTCTGTCTTTGTTTCAGGTTTCCAATGCCAGTAATCTTGCATTGCAAAGGTCTTATAGCGTAAGACCTGCGCCTAACTATGCGCTAACAGCACGGGCCAGTGATACGACATCGTTGACTGATGGCCGGTTTTCGACAGGTTTTTTCTGGACGCAACGGTCTACTGTAGGCTGGCAAAATTGGCAGCCCGCGCCCGCCAACTTGGTGGAAATCATGGTGGATTTAGGGAAACAGGCCAACATCGGAACAATTGCCTTGAATACGGCGCGCGGTAATCCGTCGGGGGTGCGTTTTCCTACGACTGTTGCCGCTTTTGTTGGGGCCGATAGAAGCCAGTTTCAATTCGTAGGTAATGTCGCCGATGATTCCGCTAACGTACCCGGACCTTATCAGATCAGGCGGTTTTCGTTGGGTAATGTCAATGTGCAAGGGCGTTATGTGTTGTTGCTGGTGCAACCGGACGGGCCGTTCTTTTTCACCGATGAAATCGAGGTGACCGAGGCAGCAAGCGTTGCAAGACCGCTTTCGGCCAACGTGTCGATTAGTCAGGCCAGGGATTTTTCTCGCGTAATCAGTCGGTTGAGAGTAGAACAAACGCTGATGCGTAATTTGCTGACGCAACTAGAGACTGGCGGATCTGTCGACGCCAGGCGGAAAGCGGCTATTGAGGCCGACATTGCGGGGTTGAGGTCGACAAACGATTCAGCGGCGATTGAAGATAGCATTCTGGCCCTGCGGGCTGAACATTTGACCGGTCGGTTTCCGGGTCAGGATTTCGTGCTCGATTCGGTGAACCCTTGGGGCGCTGTATCGCCCGTCTCGGCACCGTCGGGCGCGATGGCGGGCGAGTTGCGGTTAAGCGTTCCGCAGAATGGTTTTCAGCATGCGGGTGTGTTGCTGACCAATGTGAGTACCAGGCCGGTGACTGCCTCGGTCAACGTGTCCGGCTTGAGTGTGCCCGGTACTTTGTCGCTTTTCGAGGCGCAGTTCGTCAAAAGTGCAGCCGTCGAGTTTGTGGCCGACGCCTTGTTGCCAGTGAATGGTACTGTTCGGTTACGGCCCGGCGAATCGAAATTGCTGTTTCTGACGGCTTATGGCACACAGCAGGGGCTGTTTAATGCCGAGATTGCTTTCACCACGGCCAATCAATCGAGGTTGTTGAATGTGACGCTGGATGTAGGCAGTTTTCGTATACCAGCCACGACTGCGCTGAATTCGGTGAATTGGGGCTATCTGGATTTCAAACCGATTGCCCAGCGCAAGCCGGAGGCGGTAAGGGATATGCTTACACATCACACCAATGTGGTGGTGGTGCCACCAACGTATATGCCTTGCAACGACAGGTTTAGTGCAAGCGATTCCGCTCGTTTGACCGATTACTTAAGATTACATGCCGGTTTCGACAAGGTTATGTTGTTTTTCAACTTTAACAATGGGCTGTGTGCTGGTTGGAATAGCAGGCATGTGTTCATGAGTGCGCAGTGGCGGCGTTGGTTTACCGCGTTTTATCCAGCGGTTATGGCAAGTGTCACAAATGCGGGGTTTTCGCCGTCCAATGTGTTTGCATACCCATTCGATGAAATGCAGGACGGTGATGTTGCTCGTTTTGTACAACTTGCTGCCTGGGCGCGTACTGCCATTCCTGGCATTCGTTTTTACGGCACTTTGGATCAGAGGGAATCATTGAGAGTGTTGCCACAACTGGATATCGCGCAGGTAATCGACAGACCGGGGTTTTATGATGTGGCGGCTCAATCTGGCAAACCGGTTTGGTTATATGGCGCGGCTGAAAATACCAAGTCTTTGTCGCCTTACAGTTATTACCGGTTGATGGCGTGGCGGGCGTTTGTGGGCGGCTTTTCCGGGGTTGGTTTCTGGAATTACGCCGACACAGGTAGCGGTGCCAATGCCAGCAGTGCCTGGGACGATTTTGATGGCAGACGCCCCGATTTTTCGGTGATTTATGATGGCAGCAGGGGTGAGATTTTATCCAGTCGCCGCTGGGAGGCCTGGCGATTGGGGATAGAAGATTACGAGATATTGAACCGATACGCGCAAGTGAAAGGTGAGGCGGCGGCAAAAGCATTAGCAAAATCGGTAGTCGATGCGCCAAACGATATTGCGAGAGCAGATCAGGTTAGGCAGACAATTTTGGAAGAATTGCGTTAGTTGGCGGTTTGTATTCGATGTGGAGGTAACCGTTCAGCCCCCCGTCTATTTTATGCCCTCACCCTAGCCCTCTCCCACAGGGCGAGGGGATTTAGCTGAACGGTTACCATTGTGGAGTACTAGATATGCAAACCATTACCATTCAAGAAGCTCAAACCAAATTAGCTCAATTAGTCGATGCCGCGATTGCTGGTGATGAGGTTTTTATTCATGAGACGGGCAAGCCGAAAATACGTTTAGTACCTGTCGATTCCGTGCCTACAAAACGAAAACTGGGTATTTTCGCTGGCAAGCTGACTGTGCCTGATGATTTTGATGCGCAGTTGCCCAACGATATTTTGGATGGTTTCGAGTCAAGCTAATGGATATAGTGCTTGATACCCACATTTTATTATGGGCAATGGGAGATACTGGCCGGTTGCCTAATTGGGCGCTTGAGGCTATCGAATCCACGGATAACCGGATTTTTTACAGCGTCGCTAGTATTTGGGAGATAGCGATAAAAATGAAAGTAGGGAAATTACAATTAACCTGCCAGCCGTTAGAAATTGCGGGCGGAGCGCTCGCAACAGGTTTTTTAGAGTTACCCATCTATGCATCCCACGCAGCTAAAGTGTTGGATTTGCCACTGTATCACCGTGATCCGTTCGATCGACTTTTGGTTGCTCAGGCAATATTGTCGAATGCACAGTTATTGACAGCCGATACCGCATTAAAACCCTACTCCAGTTTGGTTCGCATTATTTAACCCATTCTTCTTATGTTAAAGCGGTTACTGCGTATTCTGCGCACTGTTTGCCATCTAAAGCCATCCCAGTTGCATTGGTTTGTTGTCAGACGCATTCTAAAAACACAAACACGCGCACTTTTAATTCCTGAACATATTGCCATGCGCGATTGGCGTTGGGTTTTATCTGCGGAATCCGATCGAATTGCAGAGGGTGTTTCGTTTCGGTTTTTGAATGTTGAAAAACAATTTGCCATTGGCAATATCGATTGGGCGCCAGGCGATGTCAGTCGGTTATGGCGTTACAACCTGCACTATTTCGATTACTTGCTGGACAGCGACCGTTGTTTATCTGAAAAGCAATGGCTGGTTTTGGACTGGATTAAAAATAACCCTGTAGGCAGCGAACCTGCGTGGGAGCCTTATACCGCCAGTTTGCGTATCGTGAACTGGTGTAAATGGTTGAGTAACCGGCCATTCAATGGTGCTAATTCTGATTTTGCCTGCCACAGTTTATTCGGGCAAGTGCTTTGGCTGGAACAGAATCTGGAGCTGCATATTCTGGCCAATCATTACTTTGAAAACTTGAAAGCGCTGGTATTTGCCGGTGTTTTTTTCGAAGGCGCCGATGCTATGCGCTGGCTGGATTTGGGTATTAAAGGTTTGACGGCGCAGTTGCCGGAGCAGGTATTGGCGGATGGTTGCCATTACGAGCGCACACCGCAATACCATTGCATCATTCTGAATGACGTGCTGGATTTGTTGCAGTTGGGAGAAAGAGCACCGTCTGTGTTTGACGCCGGTTTTTTGGTGTTTCTGCGTGATTATGCCCAGCGCATGAGCGGGTTTTTGCAGGCGATTTTGAATCCGTTGGAGCAGTATCCGCTGTTCAACGATTCAACGTTTTACGAGGTATCGCCAGTGTCGATTTTGCAACGCGCAGCGGCTATGGGTGTTGTGTTACCTGAGCCTGCCGCAGTTGCCTTGCTTGATTTTCCGGCAGCGGGTTTGTTCGGGTATCGCGCTGGTCGAGATTCGATAGTGTTGGATTGCGGCGAAATTGGCCCTGCTTATCAGCCTGGCCATACGCATTGCGATTTTTTGAGTTACGAGCTGGTGATTGACGGTGTTGCTGTCGTGGTGGATACCGGGGTTTTCGAGTATGAGCCGGGCGCGATGCGGCAATACGTCAGGCAAACGGCGGCGCACAACGTGGTTCAGGTCGATGACGGCGAGCAGTCGGAAGTATGGGGCGAGTTTCGTGTCGCCCGGCGGGCAAGACAATTGTTTGCATCGATTAAGGCGGATGGCTTGTGTGTGGTTTTCGAGGGTGGTTTCCACGGTTTTCATGCGCTGGGTGGCATGAGTCATCAGCGGGGGGTGACTGTTCATCTCGATGAATCGGGGGTTCCTCTATCCTGGCATTTCGAGGATCGTATCGACGGCAAAGGCCGCCATCGGTTGCGGAATTTCATTCATTTGCATCCTGATATTACGCCGACGCTAAATGATGGTTGTGTGTCGCTGTTCAGGGCTGGGCGTTGTATTGCGGATTTGCAGCCTGTGCGGGCAGACAGGGTGAGTCTTGATGCGTCGTTTTATTGTCCGTCGTTCGGTTTGAAGCGGGAAAGCCAGAAAGTTGTGATTGAATTGGAATCCGCATTGCCTGCGGCGTTTGGTTATTCGATTATTAGAAGAGCTTTATGAATATCTTGTTTTTATCACACTATTTTCCTCCCGAAGTAAATGCGCCCGCAACCCGCACATTCGAACATTGCAAGCAGTGGGTCAAGGATGGGCATACGGTTACGGTCATTAGTTGTGTGCCGCATCATCCTATGGGTAAGGCGTATCCCGGCTATCGCAACAAGCTGTATCAGGTCGAGTACAAGGAAGGCATCAAGGCTATCAAGGTGTTGACGTATATCACGGCCAACGAGGGCTTTTTGAAGCGAACCTTCAATTATGTGTTTTACATGGTGATGGCGATCGTCGTGGCGCCGTTCGTTGGCAAGGCGGATGTGGTGATTTCGACATCGCCACAGTTTTTTAACGGATTGGCGGGCTATGGGGTTGCACGGTTGAAGCGTTGTCCGTGGGTGTTGGAAATCCGCGATTTATGGCCGGAGTCGATTCTGGCAGTGGGTGCCATCAAGAACAAGAAAGTAATTGCTGTTCTGGAGTGGCTGGAACGTTTTGCCTATCGCAAGGCCGATCATATCGTGCCGGTGACGCATGCTTTTCAAAAGCATATCGAAGCGCACGGTGGTCATGCCGACAAAATCACGGTAATTCGCAATGGCGTGGATTTGACGTTTTTCGTCGAACAAGCAATCGACGAGCGGTTTGCCGAGGAATTAGGCGTAAAGGGCAAGTTTGTTGCGGCGTATGTAGGCACGCATGGCATGGCGCACGGTTTGGATGTGATTCTGGATGCAGCCGAAATTTTAAGGACGCGTGAAGACGTTGTGTTTTTAACGGCGGGCGATGGCGCAGAACGTGCGCGTTTGCAAGCCGAGTTGGAGCGGCGGGCGTTGCCGAATGTGCTGATGTTGGGGCAGTTGCCTAAAGAGCGGATGCCCGCGTTATGGTCGATAACCGGTGTGAGCCTGGTGTTGTTGAAGAAGCTGGATTTGTTTCTGACGGTAATTCCGTCAAAAATTTTCGAAACGATGGCGATGAAAAAGCCAATTATTTTGGGAGTGCGTGGCGAAAGTCAGATGATAGTCGAGCAGGCGGGTTCCGGTGTTTGCATCGAGCCGGAAAACGCCGCCGAGTTGGCCGCTGCGGTGCTTGCGCTGGCCGATTCGCCCGAGCGTTGCCGGGCCTTGGGGGAAGCGGGGGCGGTGTGTGTTGCCGCCGAGTTTGATCGCACGATGCTGGCGCAGCGCTTCGAAGCGGTGTTGCAGAGGGTAGCGGGGTAGAACGGTGAGGTACAAACCGGTTTCGCTCTGTCGGGCTTTGGCGTAGCAGAATCGGTTAAATCAGGTGGGCTGTTCACTCCACCGCCACATCCGCGCCCCGGCTTTCGTCGACGAAGCGTTCGGAGGCGTCGTCGAGTTGTCGGCTGGTGCGGCCCAGTGGCTGGTGGACGTAAAGCGAGCGCGACAGCGCTTTGCCGCGTTTGCCGTTATCGCTGCCGGGCGGTTTCATGGCGTATTTGACCGGCATGGTGTGGTCGGCTAGTTGCAGGGCCGGGTTGAAGACTTTGTCGAATTTCCACAGGTTGCCGACGAAGTTGGTCTGACCACGCATCAGGTTGCGTCCGACGGTTTTGCCGAATTTGCGCATGGCGGTCCAGCCCATGTGCTTGGTGAACATGATGCGCTGGGTTTCGATCAGTTCGGCGTAGAACTCGTGCAGCGGCATCCGGGTTGGCAGGACGGCGTGCTGGATGTCGAACAGGCGGTAATCCAGACTGGTGAGCTTGCGCGATTCGGTCAGCCAGATTTCGGTGCCGGGGTAGGGTGTGTTGATGCTGATGTTGACGATTTCCGGTACTTCCTTGCACCACTCGCGCACCAGGCGAAAGCGTTCGTGATCCCAGTCGGTATCGGCGATGATGTTGATTGCGATGTTGATGCCCAGTGAACGGGCAAATTCCAGTGCTTCGAAATTGCGGCTCAGGTCGATGCGCTTACGGTATTTTTCCAGGCCTTCGGCGTCGATGGCTTCGATGCCGAGGAACATGTAGGTCATGCCCAGTTCCTTCCACAGGCGGAATACGTCTTTGTTGCGCAGCAGTACGTCGCCCCGGGTTTCCAGGTAATACTCTTTTTTGATGCCTTTTCGCGCCAGGGCTTCGCCAATCTCGAAGCCGAGTTTTTCCTGGATGAAGGCGACATCGTCGACGATGAACAGCCCCGGTTCGCGAACGCGCTGCACTTCTTCGACTACTTTGTCGGGGTGCAGTACCCGGTAGCTGCGGCCATAAAATGTCCAGGCGCTGCAAAAGCTGCAATCCCACGGGCAGCCACGGGAAAATTCGATGGAGGCGCATGGGTCGAGTGTGCCGAGGAAGTATTTGCGGCGATGGCGAAGCAAGTCGCGCGCCGGGCTGATTTGGTTGAGGTCGGCGACGAAGCTGGGTTGCGGGCCTTGGCCTTGGGTTGTGACAACGCCGGGTACTGCGTGGACGTTGCTGCGGTCGTGCTCAATGGCGTCGAGCAGCAGCGGCAGGCCGGATTCGCCTTCGCCTTTCAGCACGGCGTCGATGGCGTCTTCACCGTGTTCCAGCAGTTCATCGGCAATGAACGAGGCGCTGTGACCGCCGACGACGATGAAGCTGTCTGGCAGGCGGTGTTTGCAGGCTTTGGCGAGGTCGACGACTTCCGGTACGTTGGCCAGGTAGTTGAGGGAAAACGCCACGATGTCCGGTCGCCAGTCGTCGATGATGCGCAGCAGGGCTTGATGCGATTCGACCTGCAAGTCGATCAATCGGGTTTCGCAGCCATAGCGTCGGGCAGTTTCCGCTACCAGTTCCAGACCCAAAGGTTCCAGGCGCAGAAAGACTTTGGTGTACATCAGCGGGCTAGGGTGTACGGCCAGAAATTTCATCGGGTAGCCTTGGGTGGCGGAAAAACAACGCCGGATTATGCCAAATTTTATTCAGGCATGAGTGCAGGATGTTTCGAGTCGATACCCGATGGTTCTGCTTTCCGCCACTTGCTTTGCTAGAATCCGCCGGGTTTCATGTGCCCGGCTCCCTCTTTTCTTGTGTCAAAGCCTGTGTCTATCAACGTACTCCGTCCCGAAGTTCTCGCCATGTCGGCCTATCATGTCGCCGATGCCCGCAATTACATCAAACTCGATGCAATGGAAAACCCCTATTCATGGCCGGACGATGTCCAGCAGGCCTGGTTGACGCATCTGAAATCCTGTCCGCTGAACCGTTACCCCGACCCGGCTGCAACCGAGCTGACGGCGGCATTGCGCGACAGCAACGCCATTCCAGATGATGTCGGTTTACTGCTTGGCAACGGTTCGGACGAGATTATCCAGATTCTGCTGATGGCCTTGCCGCCTGATGCCTCGGTACTGGCACCGGAGCCGGGTTTCGTCATGTACCGGCAGATTGCCCGCAGCCTGGGCTTGCGCTATCGAGGTGTGCCGTTGCTGCCGGACAGCTTCGATCTCGATTTACCCGCCATGCTGGATGCCATCGAAACCGAACGGCCATCGCTGATATTTTTGGCCTATCCGAACAATCCGACCGGCAATTTATTCGACGCTGCTGCCATGCAGCGTATTTTGACGGCAGCGCCGGGCCTGGTGGTGGTCGACGAGGCTTATGCGCCGTTTGCCGACGCTAGCTTTCTCGGTCAGTTAGCGAGATACCCGAATCTGCTGGTCATGCGCACGGTGTCCAAGCTGGGCCTGGCCGGATTGCGGCTCGGATTCCTGGTGGGCGACCCGGTATTGCTGGCGCAACTCGATAAAGTACGCCTGCCCTACAATATCAATTGCCTAACCCAATCGACGGCGACGTTCGTGTTACGCAATCCACAATTTCTGTACGAGCAAATCGGGTGGATTCGGGAACAGCGTACCGAGGTCATGACGGCGCTCATGGCGCTTGACGGTATCGCAACTTACCCAAGTTCGGCCAATTTCATTCTGTTCCGGGTGTTGTCGAAATCCGCCGATGAGGTGTTTGCCGCGTTGAAGCAGCAGGGCGTGCTCGTCAAAAATGTTTCGCCGCAAGGTGGCGTATTGCAGGGTTGTTTAAGAGTCACGATAGGCAGGCCGACCGAAAATCTGGCCTTTTTGAATGCGTTGCGCCATGCACTGTAAACATGCCGTGCAACCGAGGTGCGCCTAGCAGGTTGCGCGCCGCAATAACGCTTTCATAAACCCGGATCGGTAAGGTATATTTGCCGAAAAATTATAATAATTGATGTGTATCACACACATCATCTTGCAAGCAGGAGTGTTATCTATGAATCTTGAAGGCGTCGATACTTCAAAACGCCAGTTTCTGACCTCGGCCTTGTCCGTGGTTGGTGCCGTCGGGGCCGGTTATCTTGCCGTGCCTTTCCTCTCGCAAATGCAACCCAGCGCCAAGGCCATGGCAGCGGGTGCGCCTGTCGAAATCGATCTCAGCAAGATGGAGCCAGGGCAGTTGATCCGGGCCGCATGGCGCGGCAAGCCGGTATGGGTGTTGAACCGTACTCCGGAAGTTCTCACGACATTGTCAACGCTGGACAGCAAGTTGGCCGATCCATTGTCGAACGAATCCCTTCAGCCGGAATACAGCAAGAACGCGCTGCGTTCGATCAAGCCGGAAATTTTCGTGGCTATCGGTCTGTGTACCCACCTGGGCTGCTCGCCCACCTTCCGGCCTGAAATCGGCCCCAGCGATTTGGGTGACGACTGGAAGGGCGGCTTCTTCTGCCCCTGCCATGGCTCGTGGTTTGATCTGGCCGGTCGCGTGTTTCGTGGCGTTCCGGCGCCCACCAACCTGGAAATTCCACCCTACCGATATGTCAACGACAATCTGATCGTGATTGGTGAAGATACCGAGGCAGGCACAGCATGAAACAACAAATCAATCGTTGCGGTGAGTGGCTGCTGGAACGTTTCCCGATTTCCGATCTGTGGAACGAACACATGGCGCATTACTACGCGCCAAAAAACTTCAACATCTGGTATTTCTTTGGCTCGCTGGCACTGTTCGTGCTGGTCAACCAGTTCATCACCGGCATTCTGCTGACCATGAATTACAAGCCGGATGCCGAATTGGCGTTCGATTCGGTCGAATACATCATGCGTGATGTCAGCTGGGGCTGGCTGGTGCGTTACATGCACTCGACCGGGGCGTCGGCGTTTTTCATCGTGGTTTACCTGCACATGTTCCGTGGTCTTATCTACGGCTCGTTCAAGCAGCCGCGCGAGCTGATCTGGATATTCGGCATGTTGATCTACGTCTGCCTGATGGCGGAAGCCTTCATGGGTTATTTGTTGCCTTGGGGGCAGATGTCGTACTGGGGTGCCCAGGTCATCATTTCGCTGTTCAGTGCCATCCCGGTCGTTGGTGATGAGTTGTCGTTGTGGGTGCGCGGCGATTATGTCGTGTCCGATGCCACGCTGAACCGCTTCTTCGCCTTTCACGTTATCGCCGTGCCGCTGGTGCTGCTGATTCTGGTGTTCCTGCATATCGTGGCGCTGCACGAAGTCGGCTCCAACAACCCTGACGGCATCGAAATCAAGAAAAACCTGAACTGGAAAGGTACGCCGCTGGACGGTATTCCATTCCACCCGTATTACACTGTGAAAGACCTTGTCGGCGTTGGCGTTTTCATGTTCTTCTTCGCGCTGGTGATTTTTTACATGCCGGAAATGGGCGGTTATTTTCTGGAGCACGCCAACTTCATTCCGGCCGATCCTCTGAAAACCCCGGAACATATTGCACCGGTCTGGTATTTCACGCCGTTTTACGCCATTTTGCGGGCCGTGCCCGACAAATTCGCCGGTGTCATCGCGATGGGTGGTGCCATCGTCGTGCTGTTCATGCTGCCTTGGCTGGATCGCAGCCCGGTCAAATCCATTCGTTATCGTGGCGGTATTTTCAAAAAAGCCGTTGTACTGTTCGTGATTGCGTTCATCGGCCTGGGTTATTTAGGCACGCAGCCCGCTACACCGGCTGCAACCACGGTCGCCCGTATTCTCACCGCCATTTATTTTGGATTCTTTCTGTTGATGCCGTTGTACACCCGTTGGGAGAAAACCAAGCCGGTGCCTGAACGCCTTACCGATCAACCCACATTGGAAGAGCGAATTACAGCGGCAAAAGCACTGGCAAAAGAAGTCATCATCACTGAAACCACGCCGGGCATGCTGGGTGCAACCGTGGTCAAGCGAAAACCGAATCCTGCCGGGATCAAGGCGGTAGCGATTCGTGTTGCCAAAAACCTGAAAAAGAGCCTGGATTGAGCGATGAAAAGAGTCATGAAAAAAATTCTGTACACGCTTTTATTTTTGCTTCCGCTGACAGTCAATGCCGGCACCGGTCGCGCTCAATTGGAATCGGCCGACATCGATCTGACCGACAGTGCCTCGCTGGAACGTGGCGCCAGAAATTACGTGACGTATTGCTTGGGTTGCCACGCTGCCAAACACATACGCTACAAACGTATCGCGCTCGATTTGAGGCTTGATGAAGGGAATGTTTTGAAAAATGTTGCCCCGCTGGGCGCGGGTATTTACGACCAGATGCACTCGGCCATGAATAGTCGCGACGCCACCAAATGGTTTGGCACCACGCCGCCCGACCTGTCGCTGATCGCGCGTTCACGAGGCGCCGACTGGCTTTACACCTATCTGAAAAGCTTTTACGCCGACCCAGGTAAGCCTTCAGGCGTCAACAATGCCGTATTCGAAGATGTCGCCATGCCCAACGTGTTGTGGCAATTGCAGGGTACGCAGGTTGCTGTCACCAAGAACATCGATGGCCAGACCGTGATTGCGGGTCTGAAGCTGGATGAACCCGGCCAGTTGTCGCCCAAGGAATTCGATCTTTTTGTCAACGACTTGGTCAACTTTCTGGTTTATGTCGGTGAACCGGTTCAGTTAGAGCGCCGGAGCATGGGTAAATACGCACTGTTCTTCATCCTGATGTTCACCGTTTTGGCCTATCTGCTTAAAAAGGAATACTGGAAAGACGTACATTAAAAAAAACATCGGTGTGCAAGTGGTCGCAGCAGGGAAAATATCGGTAACTCTTCAGCGTCCCGACCTACGTGCCGTAGCTTACGCCGCGCAGAGTGCGGCAGGTGGGTTTCCTCTCAATTCAGCGTGGGTGTCCTTGCGTTGAATGGTGATATGTCATTTTCTAAAATCTGAAAAAACAAGAGGTACTTGTCATGGGGTTGCTAAAAGAGTTCAAAGAGTTTGCGATGAGAGGCAGTGTGGTCGACATGGCGGTTGGCGTAGTCATTGGCGCTGCATTCGGCAAGATTGTGTCGTCGCTGGTGGCGGACGTGATTATGCCGCCTGTCGGTGTGTTGCTGGGGGGAGTCGATTTTTCCGATCTTGCGGTGACGATTCAAGAGGCATCCAGAACGGTCGAGGGAGCTGTCATTCCTGCCGTCGTTATCAGTTATGGCAAGTTCATCCAGACCGTTATTGATTTTTCGATCATCGCCGCTGCTATTTTCGGGGTGATTAAACTGCTGAGTTCATTCAAGAAAAAAACCGAGTCTGTACCAGAGGCGCCTCCAGCACCCTCCAGTCAGGAGTTGTTGCTGGCTGAAATCCGCGATTTGCTGAAAAACAGGCCGTAAGACTGTCTGCCTTGGCTCTGATGGGGAATGGCCATCGGAGCCAGGTTTGGTGATGGTTTTGGACGTTTATGTCAGTTTGAACACGGCAACGGCCAAGCCGACAATCGACACGAAAATGCCGACCATCCACATGGTCATTTGCCGCATGTCGCGATGGATTTGCAGAATTTCCTGGTGAACTTGATCGAAGCGTTTGTTTGACTCCTGCTGCATTTGATCGAAGCGCTTGTCAAACTGTTCGAAGCGTTTGTCGGCCTGTTCTAGGCGTTTGTCTACCTGCTCGAAGCGCTTTTCAACCTGCTCGAAGCGCTTGTCTACCTGTTCGAAGCGCTTGTCTACCTGTTCGAAGCGCTTTTCAACCTGCTCGAAGCGCTTGTTCATATCCTGGTGCATCAGATCCAAACGCTTGTCGACCTGTTCAAATCGCTTATCCATTTGCTGCATGATCTGCTGCATGGTTTCACGCTGTGCTTTGAGTTCTTCCCCTTGGTTTTTCAGGGCTTCTTCAACTCGCACCATGCGTTCGCGCAGTTCGATTTCATACACCACCGGTGGTTTGCCAAGCGATTGCTCGGCTAACCAAGTGGCCAGGTGGGTCTTTATGTAATCTATGTCTTCTGCGGCTAACATGTTGATTTAACCTCCATTACCGAGGCTGTTTGGCAGGTATCGTTTTCGGCATTATAAGGCGAAAGTGATTGCCATGGGTATGCAATAGCTTAGACGCGATAGTAGTCGCGATACCAGTTTACGAAGTTTTTGATACCGTCTTCGATGGTGGTACCGGGTTTGTAGCCGACATCGGTTACCAGTGCTTCGACATCGGCATAAGTATCGGGTACGTCGCCGGGTTGCAGTGGCAGCAGGCGTTTTTGGGCGGATTTGCCGAGGAAGCGTTCCAGGGTGTCGATGTAATCCAGCAATTCGACCGGATGGTTGTTGCCGATGTTGTAAACCCGCCACGGTACGCGGCTGGTGCCTGGGTCGGGAGTGTGTCCGCTCCAATTCGGGTTGCTTTCGGCAGTGTGATCGAGTGTGCGAATCACGCCTTCGACGATGTCGTCGATGTAGGTGAAGTCGCGCCGGTGCTTGCCGTAATTGAAAACCTCAATTTCATCGCCGTTCAAAATAGCCTTGGTGAACAGGAATAGCGCCATGTCGGGCCGTCCCCAGGGGCCGTAAACCGTGAAGAAGCGCAGCCCGGTGGTCGGTAACTGGTACAGGTTGCTATAGGTATGGGCCATCAGTTCGTTGGCTTTCTTCGAGGCGGCGTACAGACTTAATGGATGATCGACGTTGTCGTGTACCGAAAACGGCATGGCTTCATTGGCGCCGTAAACCGAACTGCTGGAGGCATAGACCAGGTGTTCGACGTTGTGATGGCGACAGCCTTCCAGAATGTTCATGAAGCCGATGATGTTGCTGTCCATGTAGGCGTACGGATTGATCAGCGAATAACGCACACCAGCCTGTGCGGCCAGATTCACCACTTTCTGCGGCTGGTACTTGCGGAATACGGCTTCCATGCCGGAACGGTCGGCAATGTCGAGCCTGATCTCGGTGAAACGGGCGTGATCTTTGACGCGCGCCAGGCGATCGACTTTCAGGCTGACATCGTAATAGTCGTTCAGATTATCGATACCGATGACCTCGTCACCGCGTTCCAGCAGGCGCAAAGCCAAGTGATTCCCTATGAAGCCGGCGGTGCCGGTTACCATGATTCTCATTGCTTACAACCTGGCGTCGGTTTGGTTGGCGGGGAACAGGTATTTCAGGTCGTAGATGATGGTATCGGCTGTTCCAAGGGCGCGTATGTCAGCGATGGGTGTTTGCTTGAATTCGCTGTGGGCGACGGCAAGGATGATGGCATCGTACTTGCCAGGTGTCGGTTTTTCAATCGGGCGGATGCCGTACTCGTGTACGGCTTCGTCGGCATCGACCCAGGGGTCGTAGACGTCGACATTGGCACCATAGCTTTGTAATTCGGCAACGATGTCGACCACGCGGGTGTTACGAATGTCCGGGCAGTTTTCCTTGAAGGTCAGGCCCATGATGAGTACGTTGGCTTCCTGAACGTGAATCCGCTTTTTTATCATCAGCTTGACGACTTGCGAAACCACATACACGCCCATGCCGTCGTTGATGCGACGACCGGACAGAATGACTTCCGGGTTGTAGCCGATGGCCTGGGCTTTGTGAGTCAGATAGTAAGGGTCTACGCCTATGCAATGACCGCCGACCAGGCCGGGGCGGAAGGGCAGGAAGTTCCATTTGGTGCCAGCGGCGATCAACACTTCTTCGGTGTCGATCCCTAGGCGGTTGAAGATCAGCGCCAGTTCGTTGACCAGTGCAATGTTGAGGTCGCGCTGGGTGTTTTCGATGACTTTGGCAGCCTCGGCCACTTTGATGCTGCTGGCTTTGTGGGTGCCAGCGGTGATGATGCTTTGGTACAGCGTATCGATCGTGTCGGCGATGGCTGGCGTCGAGCCGGAGGTGACTTTCAGAATGTTGGTGACGCGATGCTGCTTGTCGCCGGGGTTGATGCGTTCGGGGCTGTAGCCAACGTAAAAATCCTGGTTGAAGGTCAGGCCGGATATTTTTTCCAGAATCGGTACGCAAACTTCTTCGGTGGCACCGGGATAAACCGTCGATTCGTAGATGACGATGTCGCCTTGTTTGAGCACCTTGCCCAGGGTGTCGCTGGCTTTTTGCAAAGGTGTCAGATCCGGTTGTTTATGATCGTTGATCGGTGTGGGTACGGTCACGATATAGACATTGCAGGCGGTGAGGTCTTCCAGCGTGCTGCTGTATTCAAGATGGCGGGCTTGCGCCAGCTCCTCATCGCTGACTTCCAGGGTGTGGTCGTGACCGCTGCGGAGTTCGGCTATGCGGGTGTGGTTGATGTCGAAACCCAGCGTCGGGTATTTGCGGCCAAATTCCACAGCCAACGGCAGACCGACATAGCCTAAGCCTATCATGCCGATTTTGATGTTCTCCAACATAGTGCGTCACTCCAAGTTCAATGTGTCAAATTCGTCCGACAGCTGTTTTTTTTTCGATGCAGTTCCAGGCCATCATCCACGCTTGCGATTGGTAGCTGTCGGCATTTTTCGGCAGCGTCTGGTCTAGCACCAGAACCAGTGTCTGATTGATGATGCCGAAGAAATAAGCATAGGCCAGAAGCGGGTCGATTGCCTTGATTTCGCCGTCCTTGATGCCTGCCTGGAGTATTTTGCGAATTTTGTTGAAGGGTGCGGTTTCGAGCAGTGGCGGGGCGTCGGGCAGGAATTCCCCGGTTTTGCCGAGCAGCAGGAATTTCATGATGTCGGGGGCTTCATCGGTCAGCCGGAACATCAAATCGACGACCTCTCGCAGTTGCTCGGAGGCCTTGCGATTACGGCGGCGGATGTCATCGATCGAGATGCTGAAGCTGTCGAGAATATGCTCCCTCAAGGCTTCGGCGATGGCCTGTTTGGTTTTGAAAAACTGATAAAGATTGTTGGTTGTTTTCAGGCCCACACTGTCTTTGATGTCGGTCAGCGAGGTATTGAAATAACCTTTTTGCGCGAACAATTTCAGCGCTGCCTGAAGAATTTCATCCTGACTGACGGTTTTGTTGGGTGTTGCTTCTATGTCTAATTCTTGTTCCATGCGTGTTGTGTACAGCGTTACCTGCTGTGGCAATGTTTGAGATTACGCGGCCGGTTTTACGGATTGTTGTCGTTGTCGCGTGTCGTTGAAAACCAATGGGGCGATGGCAATGCTCAATCGCTGAAGGATGATAAGGCGACCACCAGATAATTCACCATGGACCAAAGTGTCAGTACGGCGGAAAGATAAAGCAGCCAGTAACCCAGGGTATTGATGGGCAGATTGAATACATCGTCGTGATACAGCAAAAAGCTGATGGCGGTCATTTGCGCCGAGGTTTTCCATTTGCCGAGCTGCGATACTTTTACCTTGGTGCGTTGGCCGATTTCTGCCATCCATTCGCGCAGCGAGGCGATGGTGATTTCGCGGCCTATGATGACAGCAGACGGTATGGCAAGCCAAGGGCTGGCTTCGGCTTGTACGATCAGCACCAGGATGAAAGCCACCATCAGTTTGTCGGCAACCGGGTCGAGAAAAGCGCCGAACCGGGTTTCCAGCCCCATTTTGCGTGCCAGGTAGCCGTCCAGCCAGTCGGTGACTGCGGCAAAAATGAAAATCGCCGTGGCCGTCTGACGGGCATAGTCCCAAGGCAGATAAAACACTACCGCCAGCAGCGGAATCAGCGCGATTCGCAGCAAGGTCAGATAGGTTGGGAGTGTGAATTTAACTGCCATCGTGATGGTGGAATGTATCGTATATTCGTTGTGCCAATGGTCGGCTGATGCCGTCTATGCTTGCAAGCGCGTCGACACCCGCACTGGATACCCCCTGTAAACCGCCGAATTGTTTCAATAACAGTTGCCTGCGTTTCGGCCCAAGCCCCGTGATGTCTTCCAGTGTCGACCGGGTTTTGGCCTTGCTGCGGCGCCCACGGTGGCCTGTAATGGCAAATCGGTGGGCTTCGTCGCGGATATGCTGAATCAGCAGCAAGGCGCTGGCGCCGGGGGTTACATCCAGCGGGCGATCACAATCGGGCAGGATAATTTTTTCCATACCGGCTTTGCGATCCGGCCCTTTTGAAACGCCGATAATCATAACATCGTTTATCGCCAAGTCTGCCAGCGCCTTTTGCGCGGCGGCGACCTGGCCTTTGCCACCGTCGATCAGCACAATGTCGGGCGCGGGATGCTCGCCTTGCTGCTGACGTTTGAAGCGGCGGAAAACCGCCTGATGTATTGCGGCGTAGTCATCGCCGCCGCTGATGCCTTCGATATTGAAGCGACGATAAGCCGATTTGACCGGGCCTTCGTTGTCGAACACCACGCACGATGCTACGGCCTGCTCGCCCTGGGTGTGGCTGATGTCGAAACATTCCAGGCGTTTGGGCAGGTCGCGGCAGCCCAGTTCCTGCTGCAAACTGACGAAACGTGCGTACAGGTTTTGCTTGCTCGACACCCGCGCCTTCAGCGCATCATCGGCGTTGGTCATCGCCATGCGTAGCCAGCGCAGACGCTCGCCACGCACGTTGTGGTTGATGGCGACGCTGCGTTTGGCCTGTGCGCTCAGCACCTCGGCCAGAAGATGGGTTTCCGGCAACGCATGACTGACGAGCAATTCCAGAGCTGGGGTTTTGTCCAGATAATACTGGCTGATGAAGGCCTGCAAAACCGATGCCGGTTCGTTGTCGTCGTGCATTTTCGGGAAAAACTGGCGATTACCCAGGTTCTGACCACCGCGTATGAAAAATACCTGTACGCAAGCCATATCACCCTGGCAGGCGCAGGCGATGATGTCGATGTCGCCGTGTTCACCTTCGACACACTGTTTTTCCAGCACGGCCCGCAGCCTGGAAATTTGATCGCGATGCGTCGCGGCTTCTTCGAAGTCCAGGCGCGTGGATGCTGCCTCCATTTTTTCGACCAGACGGTCAATGAGCAGGCTGCCCCGACCTTCGAGAAACAGTATCGTGTTTTCGACATCGGCCTGATACGGGGCTTTACCGATCAGGCCGACACACGGCGCGGTGCAACGCTGGATCTGGTATTGCAGACAGGGGCGGGAGCGGGCGTTGTAGTAAGAATCCTCGCATTGCCGCACCGGAAAAATTTTCTGCAACAGCCTCAGGGTTTCCTTGACGGCGACGGCGCTGGGGTAGGGGCCGAAATAACGGCCCTGCCGCTTCTTGGCGCCACGGTGATAGCTCAGTTGCGGGAAGTCGTGCAGGGTGGACAGAAAAATGTACGGATAGGATTTGTCATCGCGCAGGCTGATGTTGTAACGCGGCTTGTGGCGTTTTATCAACTGGCTTTCCAGCAACAGGGCTTCGCCTTCGGTGTGGGTCACCGTTACTTCGATCGATACGATCTTGGCCACCATCGCCTGCTGCTTGGGCGATGCCGACTGGCTGCGGAAGTAACTCGATACTCGGTTTTTCAGGTTTTTGGCCTTGCCGATATAAATGATTTCGCCATCGGCAGCCAGCATCCGGTAAACACCGGGCCGCTGGGTCAGCGTTTTCAGGAAGGCTTTGCTGTCGAACGCTTCGGCGGCGGTCTCGGTCACGGCTGAAGCAGATGTTGGGCTGTCGCGAACACCTCGGCCAGCATGGCCATGGTCAGGCGTTTGGTTTGCACGTTGTAACGGCTGCAATGATAGGAACTGAGCAAATGCTTGCCATCGGGCAGCTCGAAAACCGCATGGTGGGTGAAGCGGGCGGCGCTGGTTTTCAGGCCATAAGCCCGCAGCACAGCCTGATGCGCGATGCCACCCAGAGCCAGAATCACCGAATGTGGCGGCAGCGTACCGAGTTCAGCCGCAAGATACGAATTGCATTGCCTGATTTCGTCGCCGGTGGGTTTGTTTTGCGGCGGCAGGCATTTGACAGCATTGGTGATGCGGGCATTGCGCAATGCCAGGCCGTCACCGAGATGGGTCGAATCGACCTGGTTGCTGAAGCCGAAATCGTGCAGCGCCTGATACAGCAACAAACCGGCATAGTCACCGGTAAAGGGCCGGCCACTGGCATTGGCACCGTGCATGCCGGGAGCCAGGCCAACGATCAGCAACCGGGCGTCGGCATCGCCAAACGGTGCGACCGGGCGGGCGTGGTAGCTCGGGTGCTGGCGTTTCACCTCGTCGAGAAACGTCGAAAGGCGAGGGCAGGAACGGCAGTCTGGCTGAAAAGGCTTCGAAGGCTGCATGGCGAAGGGCAGGGGGAAGGGGGAAGGGGGAAGGGGCGACAATTTTACCCAAGCCGACCCGGATTGGGGGCAGGGTATCGCAGTACAATGCCAAATTTTCAAACCAAACGGCGATTTCATTCATGATGCGCAAATGCTGGGCGGCAGCACACTGGCCGTGGATGGGGCCGGTATTATCCGGATTGTTGATCGGCACCAGCTACATTCCCTTTCCACCCTGGGCCTCGCTGTTCTGCCTGGTGCCGCTGTGGCTGTTCTGGCAACGTCAGCAACGCCTTAAACCTGTTGTGCTGGGCGCGTTCATCACCAGCGCCATTTACACCCTGATCGGCTTCAACTGGGTGACGTATACCCTGCATGAGTTTGCCCAGGTCAATTGGCTGCTGGCGGCGGTCGGCATGATGCTGTTCGCGCTGTTCGGTCATCTGTTTCTGCCGGTGGCTGGCATCGTCTGGTTTGTCATGAGTCGCTGGCTGGCGGCAAGCGAACGCGAGTCCTTGCTGTTGATGGCGTTACTGACGGCGCTGGCCGAGTTTTACGTGCCGATGCTGTTCAAGTGGAATTTTGGTTATAGCTGGTACGGTGCCGGTTTGCCGCTGTTCCAGTGGGCCGAGTTCGTCGGTTTCACCGGTTTGAGCATGTTGACGATACTGGCCAATCTGGCAGCGCTGCATATTTGGCGCCATCGCCAGACGTGGGCTGCGAAGGCGGGGCTGGCGGCCAGTCTAGTGGTTTTCATCGGCCTGAATGCCGGTGGTATCTGGCTGAAGACACGGTTGCCCGCACCCGATGACACCTTCGACGTACTGCTGGTACAGGCCAATATCGGCAACGCGCAAAAACAAGCCATGGAGCACGGCAAGGCTTATCGTGCCGACATTCTGACCCGCTATTTCGAAACCACCGACGACGGCTTGGCGCAAACGCCCGCTGTCGATTTCATCCTGTGGTCGGAAACCGCATTTCCGTCGCTGTTGGGCGGCGAATACAACAGCAGTTTTTACGCCGATCTGCTGAGCCAATTCGTCAGAAACCGCCAGGTGGCGTTATTAACCGGTGCCTACGGCAAAGATGCCAATGGCGACATCACCAATTCGCTATTCGTAATCGACCCGCAGGGCAACGTGACCGAACCGCATTACAGCAAGACCCATCTGCTGGCTTTGGGTGAATACATTCCGGGTGAAGCGACGTTTCCGTGGCTGAAGCAATGGCTGCCCATGGTCAGCCACTTTGGTCGTGGGCCTGGGCCGACGATGCTGTTGACGGTCAACGGTTTCAAGATGGGGCCGCAGGTGTGTTACGAGAGTTTGTTTCCCGAATTCTCCAAAGGCCTGGCCGACCTGGGTGCCCAGTTCATCGTCAACGTCACCAACGACTCCTGGTACGGCATCTGGCAAGAACCCTGGCAGCATCTTCACATGACGCTGGCGCGCGGCGTCGAATTCCGCCGCCCGGTGCTGCGCGCCACCAATACCGGCATTTCCACGGTGGCGTTGGCCAATGGCGATGTGCTGCCGTTGTCGCCGCTGAACAGTCGCTGGGCGGCCAGCTACCACGTACCGTTGCAAACCCAACCGCAGCCGACGTTTTATCAACGCCATTTTCATCTGATGCCGACTTTATTGTGGTGTGGCTTGCTGGGTTTGATCGGCTTGCGCCTGGGAACCAGGCATTTTAGCCATCGTTTTGGAAACTCCCCGGAGTGAGGCCCTTGCTACCAGGAGGCTGTCTGGGGAAATGCCGCACGACGACGAACATGGCGGCAATCAGCAAGCCACCCAGTGCCAGCAATGCGGTAGCCGGGCCGACATGGCGTGCCGCAGCCAGCGTGTAGGCGCCCACCGATAACAACATGGCAACATTCTGAAAAAAGTTCTGCATGGCCACCGCACCGCCGCTGCCTATGCTCTGTTTGCCGATTTCCTGCAAGGTGGCGTTGACGGGCACGATGAATATGCCACCGGCGATGCCCATCAGCAGCAAGACGACACGGGCCGACCCGACATCGCTGGTAAAGCCCAGCGCCACGATCAATCCCCCCATGACGCAAGCCGGTATGCGCACCCGTAGCAAGTGCTCCAGTGGTATCAGTTTCGGCACCAGCGCCGCGCCGATGATGATGCCGATGGCAAGAAACAGCGTCAGATTGGCGATGTCGCTAGCATTGTGCAGCAGCAATATCTGCGACGCCCACGCAATCAAAATCACGCGCACCGCCGCTGCTGCTGCCCAAAACAGCGATGCACCCAGTATGGCGAAACGCGCACGCGGCATGGTCAGAAAGCTGCGGATTTCCTGACAGAACACGGCGACTTTTGGCCCTGACGGCGGTTTTTTGCTGTGGGTGATCGGCAGCAACAATGCGGTTGCCGCCGAGATCGCAAACAAGCCTATCGTCCCTGCCAGTGCCAGGTCGATCGACTTATCGGCGACATGGGCACCCACCACCATACCGGTCAGAATCGCCAGAATGGCGGAACCTTCGATCCAGCTATTGGCTTTGACCAGGCGGTCATGATCCACCAGTTCCGGCAGAATGCCGTATCTGGCCGGGCTGTACAGCGCGCCCCCCATACCCACCACGCAATAGGCCAGTAATGGCTCGACATGCGCCAGCAACAAGGTTGCACCCGCCGCTTTTACCAGGTTGGCGACGATCAATACCCGTGACTTGGGGTGATTGTCGGCATAAGCGCCCACCCACGGCGCCAATACCACGAACGCCACCAGAAACACGCTTTGCAATGCCGGAATGTACCAGTCGCCGGTGTGATTGGTCTGTATCACTATGGCGATCACGGCAAACAGAATGGCGTTATCGGCAAACACCGACAGGAACTGGGCAATCAGCAGCGGGTACAGGGTTTTGGTCATGTGTCGTCATCTTGACGAGCGATGGCATCCGTCGCCAGTTGTGTGGCAGTCGGGTAATCGGTTTTACCGGTGGCAAGCAGCGGAACCTTCTCGACGACCAGCACTTTCTTGGGCAGAAGGATGCTGGCCACACCGGGCGATGCATCCGCCAGCAGTTTTGTGTTTGCCACCTTGTGGGTGGTCAGCAGTATCACCTGCTCGCCTTTTTTCGGATCGAGCAAGTTGACGGCGGCGTGCTGTGCGTCGGGCCAGGCGGCACTGGCCAGTTGTTCGACGGCGGTCAGCGACACCATTTCGCCGCCCACCTTGGCGAATCGCTTGCTGCGACCCTGGATGCTGACGAAACCGTCGTCGTCCATGGAGACGATGTCGCCGGTGTCGTACCAGCCCTCGCCGTACAACGAGCTGGGCGGCACCAGTACACCGGGATTAGCGGGCAGCAGATAACCCTTCATCAGGTTGGGACCGGCAACATGGAGCTTGCCGCCGATCTCGATGCCCGGCACGGGTTCGAGTTTGTGCTGCATCTGTGGCATCAGGCAACCGACGGTACCGGCTTTGTAGTCCATGGCGGTATTGACGGAGATGACGGGTGCGGTTTCGGTGGCACCGTATCCTTCCAGAATGCGGATGCCGAATTTGTCGTTCCACATCGTCCGGGTGTTGTCCTGAAGTTTTTCCGCACCGGCAACGACGTAGCGCATTTTGTGGAAATCGTACGGGTGGGCTTTTTTGGCGTAGGCGGCCAGAAAGGTGTTGGTGCCAAACATGATAGTGGCGCCGATGTCGTAAGCCATTTCCGGCACGATGGCGTAATGCAGCGGCGAAGGGTAGAAAAATACGGTGATGCCATTGACGACCGGCAACAAGGTGCCGATGGTAAAACCGAAAGAATGGAATGTCGGCAGGAAATTCAGCACCACATCGGTCGGGTTGAAGTCGATACGCGCCTTGACCTGCTCGATGTTGGCCAGCAGATTGGCGTGTGACAGCACCACGCCCTTGGGCGCCCCTTCCGAACCCGAGGTGAACAGAACGACGGCCGCAGCGTCGGCATCGTCGCGACGCCTTTTGTACCAGCGGTCGGCGGTTTTGCTCCGCAGCAAGCCTGCCAGCTTGGCAAAGCCTGTCAATGACGCCGCAAGGTCTTCGAGGTAGACCAGTTTCACCTGGCCAGCCAGGGCTTTGGCTTCTTCTTCCAGCTGGGCCAGTTCGACGAAGCGGCGCGAAGTCAGTACCAGCTCGACCCGGGCGGTACGGCAGGCAGAGATCATGCCAGTCGAACCCGCTGCAAAGTTCAGCATGGCCGGTACCCGCTTGAAGAGCTGAATACCCAGAATCACGACCAGGGTTTTGCTGGAATTTGGCAGCATGACGCCGACGTTTTCCCCATCATGGCTGATGGCTTTTATCAATTTGCCGACGATGATACTGCGGGTGATGATGTCGTCGTAGCTCAAGGGCGTGCGATCCAGGTCTTCGGCGACCGTATGCTTGCCGCCGTGTATCCGCCTGGCCTCCAGCAGGGCGGAGAATATGGTTTGCCGATAGTGGCTGGAAGCAAACATCATGTCGGACATGATGTCGGACAAAATTTGGCCACCATGCCTGCGCCGTGTCCCGCCGCTGAATTGGTCATGGGTGTCGATGCGGGTGGGTGGCTGTATGTGCAGAGTAATCCGGGGAAACCAGCGCAGACGCACGACGTTTTGCAGCTTGGAGAAATGTGAGTATTGCGCGCCGTCGATACGAATCGGCAACACGGTAGCGCCGGATTTGTCGGCCACCATGGCGGTGCCGTCGTAGATTTTCATCAATGCACCGGTGAGGGTGATTCGGCCTTCCGGAAAAATGACGGTATGGGTTTCGCTTTGCAGGTGATGAATCAGGGCTTTCAACGACAGCGGATGCATCGGATCCATCGCAAACACTTTCGACAAGCCCAGAAATGGCTTCAGCCACCAGCGCTGTGCCATCCGGGTATTGATGGCAAAGGTAATGTCGCCGGGCAAGAACACGCCCAGCAACAAAGGGTCGAGATAGGACACATGGTTAGCCACGATCAGCACCCTGTTGCCAGCCTGGCGATAATTGTCCAAGCCATGAACCTTGACGCGAAACAGCAGCTTCAGCAGCCAGCGTAACAGTACTTTCAACATGATTTGCCTCCTTCGGGGCATGGTAACAAGCGAATTGTGAAATCCGGATGACTATAAATGACTAAAGTTTCGGCGTTCGTGTTTTTGATGGCGCAGTTTGGCCTGTACCGCAATCACAACCGGTAAATCCAAGACCGCTACCCCTTTTTGCTCGATATCCAAAGCGATTTTCTGGACGAACTGAAAACCCTGTTGCTGATTCCTGCCATCAAACTGGCCGAACAAAAGCCCATTACTCGCTTGAATCCGGTTTTTGAATTCGAACAACAGCACTATTTGCTGGTTGCGCAGGAAATAGCTGCTATTCCGCCAAATAGTTTAGGTACCAAAGTATCCGATCTGGAATCACTACGAGGCAAAATTTTGGCGGCGGTCGATTTATTGATTACCGGGATTAAATGGGCGGTTTTGGAGTAAGAATGATGATCGGCGATGGCAAATGGTTTGGCGCTTGTTACGCGAAACCCTGATCAATTCTCAAACACATCAGCGTTCTTCGGTGGTTTGAACTCGAACAGGCCGGGATTGAGCGTTGGGTTGGTCTTAATGTTGGAGAAGTAGATGCGCGTCAACTGGCCGAAATTGTCGCTGAGTTCCATGCCGCCCAGCTGCCCGTCATTGAGGCCGATCAAAATATACTTGAAGCCGCTGTCCTCGTTTTTCGGCGAAAGCTTCACCCAGTTCAAGTCGTTATCGCTGCCTTGATCGTGCAGGATGAATTTTTCCTCGATATCGACATCGCCGGTCAGTAGCAGCGCCGGCGTCGAACCCAAAGAATCATCGAGCTGCTTGACCGTCACCTGTTCCAGGTCGGCATCGTAAAACCAGACTTTGCCGCCGTTAGACACGATTTCCTGCACGAAGGGCTTTTGGTAGTTCCAGCGGAATCTGCCGGGGCGGCTGAGATAGAACGTGCCAAAACTGCTGTGCGTGGCCTGCCCTGCCGGGTTGATGCTGACTTGCTTGAAATCGGCGGACAAACTGGCGCTGGTTTTCAGCAGGGCTTTCAGTTGATCGACCGGTTCGGCAGCCATTGCCGTCTGGCAAACGCTTAAAAGTAAAAAACAGGTGGTCAGGATTATTTTCATAGGTCAAAAAGGGTTGAGTTGGTTGAGCCAGGAGCCTTCGCCATCTGGCGTTGCGCCGCCGCATTCGCTGTAGCCGCTGGGGCCGGAACCTTCGGCAAAGGGTAGCAAGCGGGCGCCGGGGCAGCTTTCTGCGGTCAACTGGCCGTTTGCCATGTCGACCCACTTCATTTCGATGGTGTCGGGCGCAACAAGTTGCACGGGAACCTTGCTGACCTGCCGCATCAATTCCGCCCAGATTTGCAAAGCACCGCTACCGCCGGTCAGCCCGGTCGATTTGTTATCGTCACGGCCAACCCACACCACCGACAGATAGTCACCGCTGAAACCGGCGAACCAACTGTCGCGCAACTGGTTGGTGGTGCCGGTCTTGCCGACCAGGTTCATCTGGGCGGGCAAGTAGTTGTAAGCCGAGCGGCCCGTGCCGATGCGCATCACCTCTTGCAATATGGTGTTGGTGATGAAGGTTGCGCCCGGATCGACAGCTTGTCGTACCGTGAACGGGTAGCTTTGCAGAGCATGGCCGTCGGCGGCATTGACGGCGCGAATCGAACGCAACGGCGTGGCGAAACCGTCACCGGCCAGGGTTTGATAGATTTGCGTCACTTCCAGCGGCGTCAGCGCCGAAGCGCCCAGCAAAAACGACGGAAACAGTTCGACTGGCCGACTGACGCCCATGCTTTTCAGCGTGTTGGCCACCCTGCCGAGGCCAATATCCATGCCGATACGAACGGTGGCCATGTTGTAGGAATGCGCCAGCGCACTGTACAAGGGCACGACGCCGTGTTCCTGGTTGTCGAAATTGTCCGGCGACCAGGTTTTGCCTGCTTCCGCCGGGATTTCCAGCCGGGTGTCGCTGACCGGTGTGGTAATGGTGTAGCGGTCGGGATAATCCAGCGCCGTCAGGTAAACCACGGGCTTGATGAGCGAACCGATGGGCCTTACCGCATCGAGCGCACGGTTGAAGCCGGTCTCGCTGGGGTCGCGGCCACCGGCCATGGCGACGATTTCGCCATTGTCGCGCCGGGTGACGATGACGGCGGTTTCCAGCTCGCGGCTCTTGGCATTGCGCTCCAGGCGCTGGAGCTTGCTGGCGATGGTTTGTTCCAGCGTATCCTGAACCTGGCTGTCGAGTGTGGTGACGATGCGCAGGCCTTCCGATGTCAGATCGTCTTCCTTGTATTCCTGCTTGAGCTGGCGTTTGACCAGATCAATGAACCCAGGGTAACGGTTGGCCGAACGATGGGTCACAGCGGCCACACCCAGGGGTGCGCGTTTAGCTTCATCGGCCTGTTCGGGTTTGATGTAGCCTTCTTCGACCATGGCATCCAGCACCAGATTGCGGCGGTCGGTCGCGCGTTCGGGGTTACGGCGCGGGTCGTAGTAAGACGGGCCGCGCACCAAGGCAACCAGAGTGGCAACCTGATGCAGATTCAGGGTTTTCAGCGATTGGCCGAAGTAAAATTCGCTGGCCAGGCCAAAGCCGTGAACCGCGCTGCCGCCGTCCTGACCCAGAAAAATCTCGTTGAGATAGGCTTCCAGGATTTCATCCTTGCTGTAACGGTATTCCAGAATCAACGACATCAGGGCTTCGTTGAGCTTGCGGGTCAGGCTGCGTTCCGGCGTCAGAAAAAAGTTTTTCACCAACTGCTGGGTAATCGTACTGCCACCCTGAACCATGCCACCGGCTTTGACATTGGCCCACATGGCGCGGGCAATGCCTTTGGGCGATAAACCAAAGTGATGGTAGAAGTCGCGATCCTCGGTGGAGAACAGGCCTTGCAACAAGGTTGGCGGCGCTTCCTCCAGCTTTATCAGGATGCGATCCTCCTTGCGGGTGGGGTAAAAACTGCCGATTTGCACCGGATCCATGCGCAATATCGGCAGATCGTTGCCGGTAGCGGTATCGACGATGCGGTCGATCTGGCCGCCAACGAAACTAACGCTCACACTGCGGCTGTCCTGCGAGGTATCGCCAAAATGGAACGCCCGGGTTCTGACATTGACTTGCGGCCCTTTGATGAAATAGCCGCCCTCCCCCGCCAACTGGGCATCCTGGCGATAATGCAGTTGCAGCAACAGGTCTTCGAACGCCTTGCTGGAATAGGGCAACCCCTTGTAAAGCTCGGCCGGGCTGGCATAAACCCGGGCGGGAATCGCCCAACGCTTGCCTTCGAACTGCTCGCGGACAGTGTAATCTAGGTAGCCGATGTACGATGCCAGTGCAAAACCGCCGACGAGGACGACAGGCAGCAAAAGCTTGATGAGCCAGCTCGAACGTGTTTGTTGTCTGCGACGGCGATTGCGCGGCTGGCGGACTCTGGGCCTGGGTCTTCTGGTCATGGTGTAAAAGGTTGTTGCGGAAAGGCGGGGCAGAGCGCAGCGGGTGTGCGGCGTGGGCTGGTGATTGTTCGGAACTGGTATTATCACCCAAAACCGAGTGGGTTCTACGTTGGTATAACCGTTCAGCCCCTTCCCACTCTCTCTACGTGAGATGGGCAAAGTCAATGCCGTCAAATTTTAGAGTGTTTGTTGCCAAAAATAACGGGTAGGCTACTTTTAATGGGCCGTAAACACAGCGGTCATCGAAAAAACAGGGCAACCATTCAGCGAAAACCACTGGATAGCTCTCATTCCCACGCTCTGCGTGGGAATGCATACCGGACGCGAAGACCAGAGGTTCGTGCTTGCCCAGTATGGGTTCTCGACAACCGTTGAACCAAACAGTCTAATTTTTCATTACACAGGAAACATCATGCCGAAATACATCATAGAACGCGACATTCCCGGTGCTGGCGATTTGTCGCAGGCCGATCTACACGCCATTTCGCAAAAATCTTGCGGCGTCTTGCGCAACATGGGAACCCATATTCAATGGCTGCATAGCTACGTCACCACCGACAAGGTGTACTGTGTTTATATCGCCGACAGCGAGCAGTCTGTCCGCGAGCATGCCGAACAAGGCGGGTTTCCAGCCGACAGAATCGAAAAAGTTTCCACGATTATCGACCCGACAACCGGCGATTGACCGAAAAGACTAACGCCTGTTTGGCTCTCGTTCCCACGCTCTGCGTGGAAATGCATACCGAACTCGAAGGCCAGAGGTTTGTGCTTGTATGGGTTCCCACGGAAACCGTGGGAACCAGAAAAGGACGATTCTGTAAGGCCAAAGCGCCCTCCCTTCACCCCAACCGGCTTCGCCCCCCCCCCCGCTTTGCTCTCCCCTGAGGGAGATGGCTTAGCTCTCGTTCCAACGCTCTACGCGGGAATGCATGCCGGAGGCGAAGGCCAGAGGTTCGTGGCTTGCCCAGCATGGATTCCCACCAAAACCGTGGGAGAGCGAGGAAACACCTCTCTTTAACGAAAACCTCGTCGAGCTTTCTCAAAATTACGTCCAATAGAACCCTTCAAGAATTTATGCTCAAGCTCGGAAAACGGTTTTCATCCTCGTCTCTCGTCCTCAGTGTGGTGCTGAGCGGCTGCGCCCCCAAGCCGTTCGACGACTCGGCAGGCCATCTCCCGCCGCCAGATGCGGCTCAGGCGGATGGGCAGATTCCCGCACCGGCTCTGACGCAACCACTCTTGCCGCCGCCCGCAGCCTTGCGGCAGGAAGACGTATTCACCGTCGTCGTGCACGACGTGCCCATAGCTGAGCTGTTGTTTGCACTGGCACGGGATGCCAAAACCAATGTCGACATTGCACCGGGCATAGATGGCACGGTATCACTCAATGCCATAGACCAGACCCTGCCACAGATACTGGAACGGCTGAAGCGGCTAACGCCCATCCGTTACCGGTTTCAGGGCGGCACCCTGATCGTCTCACCCGACACGCCGTATTTCGTCCAGTACAGCGTGCCCTACATCAACCTCAACCGCAGCAGCGAGAACGAAATCAGCATTGCCACCCAAGTCGCCTCCACCGGCGGCGCGGCAGTGGGTGGAGGTGGAGGTGGAGGCGCTGGCGGCGCTGGTGGGGGCGGCAGCGAAATCGGCAGCAGCAATTCCGCCACCCAAGTCAGGTCGCTGTCGATACACATGTTCTGGGACACCCTGTTGCACAACATCAGGGGCTTGCTCAGAAACCAGGACAGCCTGCCGGTACATCAACTCAGTTTGACCGGCCAGCAAACGGCGCAACAAACGGCTGACCAGCCAATGGAAAACGCCATCATCGCCCACAAGGAAACCGGCGTGATCAACGTCAAAGCCAGCGAAAAACAGCATGAGGAAATACGCAAATACATCGAGAACGTCGTGGAACATGCCCGCCGCCAGGTGTTGATCGAAGCCACCATCGTCGAAGTCGAACTGACCGACAATTATCAGGCCGGCATCGACTGGTCGGTTCTGGCCGATAACGGCAAGTTCAGTTTCAGCCAGAGTTTCCAGAACCTGCTATCGACGGCGGCCTCGGCAACCCCGGCCACGATGCTGGCCTACAGGGGCGGCGAAGTGCTGGCCGCCATCAAGATGCTGAACACTTTTGGCAACACCCGGGTACTGTCCAGCCCCAAACTGATGGTGCTCAACAACCAGACGGCGGTGTTGAAGGTGGTGGACAACCACGTCTATTTCACGACCACCGCCCAGCAATCCCAGTCTGTGCAAGGCAACACGCTGGCAACCATCGAAACCCATCTGCACACCGTGCCGGTCGGCCTGGTGATGAGCGTGACGCCACAAATCGACCAAAATGGCCGCATCATCATCAATGCCAGGCCGACGGTCTCCCGCATCGCCGACGAAGTACGGGATCCCAACCCTCTGCTGGAAGACATACCCAGCCTGATACCGGTAATCCAGGTGCGTGAGATGGAATCCATTCTGCAAATCGACAGCGGCGACATCGGCATCATCGGCGGCCTGATGGAAAACGATACCGAGAACGAAACCCAGGGTACGCCGGGCTTGAGCAAAATCCCCTATCTCGACAACCTGTTCGGCTTCAAGACCCGCAACAACCGCAAGACCGAGCTGGTGGTGTTTCTGCGACCGCGCGTCATCAAAACCGCCGACATCAAGGGCGATCTGAGCGATTTCGGCAGTTATCTGGAGAACAAGCCTGTTCACTTCGACGTGCCGGAACTGCGATGAGCCTGTTGCTGAATGCCCTGAAACAGGCCGAGAAACAGAAAGCGCAAAGCGGCGATGGCGTGACAGAGCGCGCAGCGCCTGTCAGCCCGGTTAAGGCCGATGCCGACCTGGTCGAACTGGCCATGCTGCCGGCATTCGATCTGGCCGATATGCCACGCACCGCACCGCACAAACAACAGGCAGGGGCGCTATCGGCGGCGGCTCCGGCATCGAGTCCGCTCGAACTGGCCGACATCGAACCCGCAGCAACGGATGACGAAGCGGCGACACCGGCAAAGCTGCCGCCAACCCGTAACGAGCCACACCACACCGCCTCCGCCGACCACTCTCAGGAGCACGCCACGCTGGCCAATGCCCAGCCTGAACCGCAAGCCGTCAACACCACGCCTGCTGCTGCGGCACCCGCATCTGTCCACCCAAACGCCACACCCCAGAGCCAGAACCCTCCCCGCTCAACCGACAGCGAGCACCGGCTGGCGCAAACCCTGATCGCTGCCAACGCCCGCAAAACCCGGAACAAACCCGGCGGTTTGCGTTTCATCATGCTGACATCGCTGTCCGGTCTGGTGCTGGCCGCAGCCTGGCTGTACTGGCAGACACTGCCCACCCACGATCCCTACACGGCACCCATCGTCGAAACCGAGGCCGCCAGCACGGACGCAGCAACGACAACGGTCACAACGTCCGCACCACCGCAAGATGCTGACGTGCCAACAGACACGCCCGCCGCGCCGATCGATAGATTGGCCGCCACCAAAACCACTCCGCCCACCGAAACCCCGATGGCGCATGGTAACAGCCAGATTCAGCCCCTGTTTCAACCCCGACCCGGGGTCTTCCAGTCCGAACCCCGCGCCGCCATCACGCCGTTGGCCCATAGTGAGGCGGCTGGCAGCCCAGTAGCCGAAGTATCGAACACGATCGAAATCAGACGCCAGCGCCGCGTTCCCGACATCGCCGAACGCCTGGACGACGCCTACCGCGCCTACCAGAACCGTGACGACATCACGGCAACCCGGCTTTACCAAGAGGTGTTGGCCGCCAAACCCGGAAACATCGATGCCTTGCTTGGCCTGGGTGCCATTGCCGAACGCCAGGGCAATACGGCCCAGGCCAGACACTGGTTCGAACGGGCACTGAGCCTGGATGGCACACAATCGTTCGCGCTGAACGCGCTGGCCCGGCTGGCCGATGCCAACCAGTCCGACGAAAACCAATCCGATGCAAACCTGCCCAATGCAAACCCATCCGAACGCGAAAGCCGTCTCAAACACTTGATCGACAAAAACCTGGCCAATGCCGCCACCCATGCGGCGCTGGGCAATCTGTATGTCACGTCACAGCGCTGGCGTGACGCCCAATCAGCCTATTTCGCTGCCGTCGGCCTGGAGCCGGACAACGCGCTATACCAGTACAACCTGGCCATCGCGCTCGATCATCTGAACAAGCATGACGCCGCCTTGCGCTATTACCGGCAGGCTCTGTACCTGAGCGAACAACAAACACCGCCGTTTGATCGTGCGGCCCTGCTGCTACGCATTCAACAACTCGCGCAACCTTAAAATCACCATGCCGCCAACCAAACCCGTCCGTCTCGGCGACCTGCTGCTGGCCGAAGGCATCATCACCCAGGATCAACTCGACATCGCGCTGATCGAGCAAAAAGCCAGCGGCGAGCAACTGGGCCGGGTTCTGGTCAAGCTCGGCTTCGTCGATGCCGAAGTGCTGCGCGACCAGTTGGGCCAATCGCTGCAACAAGTCAGCCTCAATCTCAAGCAAATCCTACCAGACCCGTCCGTGCTGGCGATGGTGGACAAGGCGTTGGCACGGGAGCTGAAAGCCGTGCCGGTGGCGTTCAATGCGGGTAAAAACCTGTTGACCGTCGCCATGGTCGATACCTTCGACATTCGGATCATCGACCGTCTGGCGGCGGCGATCGGCAACACCGTGCAGATCGAACCGGCCTTGTCGAGCGAAACCGATCTGGAAGAGGCGCTAGATCGTTTCTACGGCTTCGACCTGTCGATCGATGGCATTCTTCGCGAACTGGAACAGATCGGCAAAATCGACGCCGATGAGCTGAACCGCACGGAAAACACCCATCCCATGATCCGGCTGGTCGATTCCCTGCTGCTGGATGCCGTCAAAAGAGAAGCCTCCGACATCCATTTCGAACCGGAAGAAAAGTATTTGCGCATCCGCTACCGCATCGACGGCGTGCTGCGGCAGATCCGCAGTCTGCACCAGAAATTCTGGTCGCCGATGGCCGTGCGGCTGAAGGTGATTTCCGGCATGGACATCGCCGAAACCCGTCTGCCGCAGGATGGCCGGATTTCGCTCAGCATAGGCACCCATGAAATCGATTTCCGCGTGGCCTCGCAACCCACCCTGCACGGCGAAAACATCGTGCTGCGCATCCTCGACCGCAAAAAAGGCATCGTGCCGCTCGACAAGCTGCAACTGAATCAACACGCCTTCACCCAGTTACACCTGATGCTGGCCCGGCCCGAAGGCATCATTCTGGTGACGGGACCAACCGGCAGCGGCAAAACCACCACGCTGTATTCGATGCTGAATCACCTCAACACCGAGTCGGTCAACATCATGACCCTGGAAGACCCGGTGGAATACCCGATGGCGATGATCCGCCAAAGCTCGCTCAACCCGGCGCTGAAAATGGATTTTGCCGGTGGCATACGCTCACTGATGCGGCAAGACCCCGACATCATCCTGGTGGGCGAGATCCGCGACGGCGACACCGCCACCATGGCGTTTCGCGCCGCAATGACCGGCCACAAGGTGTTCTCCACCCTACACACCAACTCGGCGGTGGCTTCGTTCGCCCGTTTGCAGGACATCGGCGTACAGAACAGCATCCTCACCAGCAACATCGTCGGCATCATCGCGCAGCGCCTGATCCGAAAACTGTGCAGCCATTGCAAGCAGGCTTACGACGCCGATGACCTGGAATGCCGCTTGTTGGGCCTGGCTCCGGCCAGCCGTCCGACCCTGTACCGGGCGCAAGGCTGCGAACGCTGCGGCAGAACCGGCTACAAAGGTCGCATGGCCATCATGGAAATCCTGCGCATCGATGCCGGGCTGGACAATTTGATTGCACGCGGCGCCACGCCGCACGAGATCGAGCGACAAGCCGTGGCCCACGGCTTCCGCACCCTGGCTGATGAAGGCATCGTCAAAGTGGCCGATGGCTCGACCAGTCTGGACGAACTGTCGCGCATCGTCGATCTGACCCACCGGTTGGCGTTGTGACGCAATTCCGCTACCGCGCGGTCAACCCGGAAGGCAAGGTCGTCAGCGGTACGCGCGATTGCGCGTCGGCAGCCGAACTGGCGCTTTTGCTCGGTCGTTTCAATCAGGAATTGATTGGCTGCCGGGAAATTCAGCCGCTGCTGGGGCGACTGGGCAAGCGCAAAATCGGCCGCCGCGACTTGATCAACTTCTGTTTTTATCTGCAACAAATGCTGGGTTCCGGCATTGCGCTGATCGATGCGCTGGCTGATTTGCAAATCAGCCTGGCGCCGTCGTATTTCAGCGACATCGTTGGCCTGCTCATCATCGAAATCAGAGGCGGCAAACCGTTTTCCGAAGCCTTGCAGGTTTTCCCCGAAGTATTCAGTTCGTCGTTCATCAGCTTGATAAAAGCCGGTGAGCGCAGCGGCGAACTGCCCAGGGTGTTGCAGGATTTGTCGGTATCGTTGCGCTGGCAGGACGAACTGATCGCCCAGACCAAAAAAGCCCTGACCCTGCCCGCCTTCGTGGCCGTGGTGGTATTCGGCGTGGTGTTTTTCCTGATGACTTACCTGGTGCCGCAAATGGTGGCCTTCATCACCTCGATGAACCAGACGCTGCCATTTCACACCCAGCTGCTGATTTTGGTATCGAATTTTTTCGTCGATTACTGGTACGTCGTACTGTTCGCACCCGTTCTGCTCGTCACGGCATTGCGCACGCTGATTCGCAAAAACCCGCAGGCCAGGCTGTTGTACGACCGCTACAAGCTCAAGGTGTGGCTGTTCGGGCCGATTCTGCAAAAAATCATACTGGCCCGCTTCGTCAACTATCTGGCCTTGCTGTACAACGCCGGCATACCGATACTCGACAGCCTGGCGATCACCGAATCGGTTGTCGACAACAAGGCCATCGAGCAGGAAATCGCCGAAATCCGCATTCTGGTGTCACAAGGCACCGGCATTGCGGCAGCATTCGAACTGGGGCAATTGTTCCCGCGCCTTGTCATCAGCATGATAGGCGTGGGCGAAAAAACCGGCGATCTCGGCAGTGCGCTGCTGAATGTCAGTTACTTCTACAAACGCGATGTCGATGAAGCCATCGAGGCCATGCAGCGCTTGATCGAACCGATGATGACGCTGGTACTGGGCGCCATCATCGGCTGGGTCATGCTGTCGGTGCTCGGGCCGATCTACGACCTCATCGCCAACATACAGCCTTAGAGACTCATGGCCAGCGATCTGATTGCCCATATCAAAACCTCGGGTCTGACGTTATACCGCAGGGAGGCGAAACGTCTGCAACGTGTACTGGTGTGCACGGAACGCAGCCAGGTACTCCCCTTGCTGGCGGCTTTTTTCGCAGAAAACGGTATCGAACCCGTCAGCGTGGTGCTCGATATTGCAGACGAGAGCTTTTCGCTGCAAACCTTGCCGTATCTGTCGAAAAACGATTTAACCGCCCTGATTCAGCGCAGATGCCAGCAGCTTCACCCCAACAGGCGCTTTCTGTATCAGAGTATGCGCGGTCGCGAGAAAAGCGGTCGCCGCGATGCCAGGGTGTTGTTTGCCGCCGTAACCGCTGAAGATATGCTGGAGGGCTGGCTGACGCCCTTGTACGAGCTGGCCGTGCCGGTCGCCGCCGTGCAAAGCCTGCCGCTGCTGGGTGAAAAACCGGCCATGGCTCTGAGCGGCGGTGGCGATATTCTGCTGATCGGCGTCGACGAAACCGCCAGCGGCTTCCAGTTGCGACAGAATTTCTATCATCAGGGGGTGCTGGTTTTGAGCCGTTTGCTGGCGTTTGCCGACAGCGATGCCGACCACTTTCCGCTCGATTTTCGCGATGAAATCGACCGCAGCCGACGTTTTTTGAGCCGACAATTTCCGTTGACGGCGCAAGACAGCTTGCTGTGCCATGTCTTCTGTTCGACCGAACGGCTGCGGCAATCGCTTGCAGCCATCGACTTTTCGGGCGCCAGCCTGCACATGACCTGCACCTGGATCCAGGCCCATGCCATGGCAAACGATCTTGATTTGCCCGAACAGGCGGGTCTGGCACACTGGTTGCTGCTGGCGGCCCGCAAGTCGCCCGGCCATTACCAGGAGGCCAGAAGCCGCTTTCACTATCGTCATCACCGTCTCAACAAAACCCTGGCCGGTTTGAGCGTGGTTTTACTGACCGTCACCCTGGGTTATTCGCTGTTCACCCTGCTGGAACATCAGCGTCTGGCCGACGCCACTGTTCGCTTGCAACAAAACCATGAAGACTTGTTGCAGCAACTGAAACAACTGCCCGCCGCACCGCAAGTCCATGGCCTGGATGCCCTGCAAATGCAGGAATGGCTGCAACTGCGTGACGCGCTGGTGCAGCAGAGCGTCATGCCTGGCCCAGTGTTTGCCTCGATAGGCCAGGTGTTGAGCGGCTTTCCGCTGATAAAACTGGCCGGACTGGAATGGGCATCGGCAACAGCCAATCGCGACGAGTCCGATAACGCTACAGCGCCCGAACCAGCCAATGAAACCACCGAAACGCCGAATGCCGGCGACGTCCGGCTGTTGCTGCATGGCCGCATAGTGGCCTTCGACGGCAATTACCGCGCCGCCCTGGCCCTGATAGAGCGATTCAGCGAGCAGCTACGCCATGCCCCCGGCGTTGCCGCCGTGACGGCGCAAAAACTGCCGGTCGATCTGGCCGCTCATCAGGCCATCACCGGCACAGCCGACAGTAAGGCTTCGTCGGGTGAATTCGTGTTGAACATCATCTGGCGACGCTCATGACCTTGACCGAACACTGGGACATCCGCCTGCTCAAGCTGCCGCTGTCGATATTCGGCGGGGTATTGGTGATAGCGGCTATCGTACTGACACTGGCGTTTGGCCACCTCGACCGCTTGAACGCCGATCATGAGCGCATGAAGGCCGTGGTTGACAGTGACCAAGCGGAAATAACCCTGCGAGAAGACAGCCTGCGCATAGGCCGCGCCGTGATCGCCGACTTCAGCCGCAGCTACCCGGCCTTGCTGGCTGTCGACCGCCTGCGCTGGATCGAGGAATTGCCCAGACAAGCGCACCGGCTCGGGCTGCCTGCACTGACTTACAGCCTGGGGGCCAGTGCACCTTTCGAAAGCTTCAATGCGCTTCATGGCGGCAGCTTCGCGGTTCTGGCTTCGCCCGTCGTCATCGACGCCGGTCTGGTGCATGAAGGTCAGTGGGTCGAGTATGTCGAACGCCTGCAACAGGCAGGCCTGGGCCTGTTCAGCGTCGACGCCTGCAAACTCAGCCTGGACGACCAGACCACGGCATTTTTGCCAGGCGTGAAAAATCTGGACGTACACTGTCGATTGAGCTGGTACCAGATCGTGACACAAGAGGCTCTGGCCGAATTCGCCGGGGGTGTCCAGTGAACAAACGACCGATTTGCTATTTGCTGATGATGCTCGGGCTTCCCGTGGCCGATGTCGCGGCCTTTGGCCGCTTGTTCACCACCGAGCAGCAACGGGCCGAACTGGAGCGCGGCCCATCGCCCCCTGAACAACAGACAGACGATGCCGCGGCGGCACGGGCACCGGAGGCCGCGACGATACGGATGAACGGCTTCGTCAAGACACCGGCCCGGCAGGTCATCTGGCTGAATGGCGGCATCCACCGTCCCACGCCCCGGCAGGCCGACTCGATCAACCCCAGGCTGTCGGCATCGCACCGCGTCATCATCAATGTCGATGACAAACCGGTTGCGCTGCGGCCAGGGCAAGTGGTCGATCTGAATACCCGGCAAGTGCGTGATGTGTTCGAACAACGACAAACCGGGGCGGTGGATTCCGCTGTGCAGGACGGCGATGCGGGTAATGACTGAACGCGCACGTTCGTACGGCGCGGCACTGCTGGTTTTTCTGCTGCTCATGGTCACTGCCGCCTCTGCGGTTTTGCTGGCGGCGCTCGATCCTGTCTCCCAGCGTGCGCGCGATGCCACCAACCACACGATACTCAAACAGGCCAGGGAGGCATTGCTCGGCTACGCCCTGACCTATGCCGACAACCATCCCGGCAGTCCGCCCGGCTTGCTGCCTTGTCCTGATGTCAACGGCGACGGGCTGGCCGATGTGCCCTGCGGTGTGGCGAACCAGTCGGCCCTGGGGCGTTTGCCCTGGCGCACGCTGGGCATCGGGCCGCTGCGCGACAGCGGCGGCAGTTGTTTGTGGTATGGCGTGTCAGGCACCTACAAAGAGACGGCAGGCGCTGTTTCCACCGAAGCGGACGGGCATTTTCTGCTGTTCGACGACGCTCTGAATTCGTTGAACGGTCCCAACCAGGATTTGGCTGCCATGGCGGTGGTCATCGCGCCCGGCATGGCCATTGCCGGGCAAAGCCGGACGCTGAATCCGGCAACGGCAACCGAATGCGGCAGCACCACACCCGGCGATGGCGTCAACATTGCCAGCCGCTTCCTGGAGAGCCGGGCCGGTATCGACAATGCCAGCGGCTTTTTTGCCGGAACCTTGCTGGGATTGCCGATCAGCGCCATTCCGTCAGCCGGTTTCTCGGCCTTGGTCAAAGCACCTGCCAGCCAGGATTTCAACGATGCCCTCGTCACACTGACTGCCCGCGAGCTGCGCCCGGTTCACCGCCAGATGCAGCGCTGGGTGGGCCAGCGGGTCAGAGCCTGTCTGGCCGCTTACGCGGCAGCCAACGCGGGTCGTCTGCCCTGGCCCGCGCCACTGAACCCGGCGACAGCCCCTGGTTACGACGACAGCGACAGCCAGCAGCGTTTCGGTCGGATACCGACTGTTCTCGATCACAGCGCGGCGGTGGGTCTGGCGGCGGCGTGGCCTGCCGATCCATTACAGCCTGGCACGCTGTGTTTTGCCTGGGGCTGGTGGCCGAATTTTCGCGAAACCGTGTTTCTGGCAATCGATGGCGAAACCTCACCGATCGGCAGTGGTGGTGCGCCGTCACTGCAGCTGGATAGCTTGCCGCAAAAAGCCGCTGTGCTGGTTGCCGGTCGACGTGATGGCTTGCAACAGCGGTTAACGAACGCACAAAAAGCGGCAGTGAGTCATTATCTGGAATCGAACAATGCGCTGCCGACAGCGGATGTGTTTGTCAGCCATGATGCGGGCGCCGTGTTTTTCAACGATTATGTGTGCAGCCTGGCTGGCTGCCCTTGACCTCAGATTTGCTGGCTAGGAGCCTGTCGGACTTCCCAATGGCAAAGCCCGGCATGGGGTAAAATGGTGCCCTACGCCGACACCTAATCCAAACAGAGCCATGGCCCGCTCCATCCCATACGACCGACACTAAACAACTAACAATACCTACTGCCGCCGTCGGTGGATGAATGGTTGCCCGAAGATCACTTGGCTCGGTACATCGTTGAAGTCATCGATCAACTGGATTTATCGAAGCTGACCCGCCGGTATTCGCGCAGCGGTTCCGCAGCCTATCATCCCGCCTTGCTGCTAGCCCTGCTGGTGTATGGCTATGCCACCGGCACCTTCTCCAGTCGAAAACTCGAACGCGCGACGCACGATTCCGTGGCTTTTCGCTTCATCGCCGCCAACCTGCATCCTGATCACGACACCTTGGCCCACTTCCGCAAAACATTCCTGGTGGAGCTGGAAGACTTGTTTGTGCAAGTGCTGAGCTACGCCTAGGCCATGAAACTGGTCAAACTGGGCACGATTTTCCTGGATGGCAGCAAAATCAAAGCCAACACATCAAAACACAAAGCGCTGTCCCACGGCCATATCGAAAAGCTGGAAGCCCAACTGCGCGAGGACGTGCAGGCCTTGCTGGCCAAGGCCAAAATTGCCGAACGGGTTAAAGAGCGCGACCAGCAGGCCCTGCAAGACCATGTCGACAACGTGGCCCGCCGCGACGCCGAGCGTACAGTGGGAAAAACGCCGCGCGGCAAAGAGTCCAAAGCCCCGGAAACCGGGCCAAAAGCCACCGACCAAATCAATCAATCTGACCGACGAAGAATCCCGCATCATGCCCAGCCACGAAGGCTTAGTACAGGCTTATAACAGCCAGGCCGCCGTTGATGTCGACAGCATGCCCATCGTCGCGGCCACCTTGACCCAGCCACCAACGACAACAAGTCGAGCCAATGCTGGACGAACGGGCCAAACGGGAACGCGATTTCGGCCAACCCGACGTGCTGGCCGACATTCAGTCAAGGCAACGTCAAGGCCTGCGCAGACCTCGCCATCACGCCGCTGATCGCCCTGGGCCGGGATTCGCATCATCTGCCTTTGGACGAACGCCTCGCGGCCGATGCGCCCGCGCCGCAAGGCGACGATCCGCTGGTCAAAATGGCTCATGCCTTGAAAACCAAGCAAGGCCGCGCGCTTTACGGCAAGCGCAAATGCACCGTCGAGCCGGTGTTTGCATCAAATAGATCATGGGCTTCAGGCAGTTCTCGCTGCACGGCCTGCAGGCGACATCCGGCGAA
>PESC01000009.1 GCA_002929135.1 Methylomonas sp. | reverse complement strand
CAAACCCCCTTCTCGCTCTACTGAACCCATGTCGAGAAATGAATATTAGCCGCGTTTAATCAATGGGTTAGTGGCTTAAGTTGGCGCGTATGGGGGGAGGGGGCAAGTAGTGCGGGGAAGACAAAAACTGTTAGCAACAAAAAACTGGACAAACTCCGAGATTTCCGTAAAATGCGCGGACTCAACTACGGGGCCATAGCTCAGCTGGGAGAGCGCTTGCATGGCATGCAAGAGGTCAGCGGTTCGATCCCGCTTGGCTCCACCAAAATTCAATTATAGATAACGTCCGGGTCCCCATCGTCTAGCGGCCTAGGACACCGCCCTTTCACGGCGGGAACAGGGGTTCGAACCCCCTTGGGGACGCCACCGCATGTTTTGCGTCTGCATCAGTCGCAAGTCGTCAAAAAATCAACGCATGTTACACAAGTCCCGGTCCCCATCGTCTAGCGGCCTAGGACACCGCCCTTTCACGGCGGGAACAGGGGTTCGAACCCCCTTGGGGACGCCAATTTTTAGAACCGCACAAAAAAGCCTTTTTCGCTGACGAAGCGAAAAAGGCTTTTTTGTGCGTGTTTGACCGCCTCTTGGATCATAACCATTTCTTTCGTTTGAAATACAAATAAGGTAGCAGCACCGAAATAGCCATCAAGGACAACGCAAAAGGGTATCCCAGCACCCAGTCCAGTTCCGGCATGTTTTCGAAGTTCATGCCATAAATGCTGGCGATCAGGGTGGGTGGCAGCATCGCCACAGAGGCAATGGAGAAAATCTTGATGACCCGGTTCTGGTTGATGTTGATGAAACCAACCGTTGCGTCCATCAGGAAGTTGATCTTGTCGAATAGAAATGCGGTATGGCTGTTCAGCGATTCGATGTCGCGCAGAATTTGCTGGGCATCTTCAAGCTGCGAACCTGCCAGTAATTTACGTCGTATCAAAAACGATACGGCACGTTGGGTATCCAGCATGTTCCGTCGAATGCGGCCATTGAGGTCTTCTTCCTCGGCAATTTCCGCCAGAATGCGTGCGGCGTCCTCGTCGGTGATACTTTGGCTCAATACCTGTTTGCTCACCACTTCCAGTTCGGCATAAATGTCTTCCAGCGCGTCGGCCGAGTATTCGGCTTCGGCACCGTACAGATCGAGCAACACATCTTTACTATCGTCGACCAGCCCCGGCTGGGTTCGAGCCCTGAGTCGTTGCAGACGAAAAACCGGTAATTCCTCACCCCGTACCGAGAAAAGAATGTCGCCACGCAATACGAAGGCGACAGGTACGCTACGGGAAGCGCCTTCCCTGTCGAGCAAAAAATCCGAGTGAATGTGAATTTCGTCTTGGGTGACATAGAAGCGGGCGCTGGCCTCCAGATCGGTCAATTCATCGGGGTCGGGCAGATCCAGGCCGTAATGCTGGCCTATCAGTACCCGCTGTGCTTTGTTGGGCGCCATCAGGTCGATCCAGATGGGCCGGATGGCCAGTAAATCGTGGCGACAGGTAATCGCTACCTTCGATAAACGGCCATCGATCAGCTCGAATGCGCTCATCTGGCCATCGCCGCAATGCGGCTCGCGATCACCCACCAGTTGCTCGCGCAGGGTGTCGGAAATTTCCCACAGCACGTCATCCTGACGATCATCTTCGAGCTGTTCCCACACCAGCCGGGTTTCTTCCAGCGTCAGATCGGACAGAATGGCACCAATTTCAACAGCGGCCAAACGCGCCAACAACGCTCGCAATTCGGCGATGTGCTGTTTATGTACGAGCGATGTGACCAGCTTTTGTTTGGGTAACGGCTGGTTCTGCACCATGGTTTCAATCAGGCGGTGTTTTCTCAACAGTTCCCTGACGGTGTTAATCGACAACGGCGACTCCGGTTTTCATAGTGAAGTGAAGGGCGTTGCATAGCTGCAACATTCATCCATCAGACGCGGCCATACTGATCTTCAAAGCGTACGATATCGTCCTCGCCCAGATAACTGCCGGATTGGACTTCGACCATTTCGAGCGGAATCACGCCCGGATTCTTGAGGCTATGTATTGCGCCCACCGGTATGTAAACCGATTCGTTCTCGGTAACCAGAATACTGTCGCCATCTTTGGTGACCATGGCAGTACCCTTGACGACTACCCAATGTTCCGAGCGATGGTGATGTTTCTGTACCGATAGCTTGGCGCCGGGTTTGACGACGATACGCTTGGTATGGTGACGGTCGCCGCAATCGACCAGATCGTAATGCCCCCAAGGCCGGTAAACCTTGCGATGCGCTTGTGCTTCATCGCGTTTCGCTGCTTTGAGCCGGTCGACGATCAGTTTGACGTCTTGCACCTTGTCTTTGGATGCCACCATGACGGCGTCATCGGTTTCGACCACCACCAAATCCTGTACACCGATCACCGCAACCAGCTTGCTGCTGGCGTGGATGTAGGAATTACGGGTGTCCACCGTTAGCACATCACCCTTCAGCGCATTGCCTGAGTCATCTTTTCCGGTGACATCCCACAGCGCCGACCAGGAGCCGACATCGTTCCAACCCGCCGCCAGCGGGATGATGGCTGCCTTGCTGGTTTTCTCCATGACGGCGTAATCGATCGAATCGGCAGGGCAGGTCGAAAAAATGGTTTTATCCAGGCGCACGAAATCGACATCGACCTTGGCAGCAGCCAAGGCCTGTTTGCAGATTTGTAACATCGTCGGGTTGAATGCTGCCAGTTCGCGCAGGAATACCCCGGCCTTGAAGGCAAACATGCCGCTGTTCCAGAAATAATCGCCGCTTTCGATATAGTTTTGCGCTTTGGCCAGGTCGGGCTTTTCGACGAAGGCGGCCACATCGAAGCCATTACCCAAGGATTGGCTGCCGGCCTTGATGTAGCCGTAGCCGGTTTCGGGTGCGGTGGCGACGATGCCAAACGTGACCAGCCAGTCTTGCTCGGCCAGTCGTCTTGCCTGATCGACGGCGACATGAAAGGCTGCACGGTCGGCAACCACATGATCGGCTGGCAGAATCAGCAACACATCGTCTTCAGACGCCGCACTCAACGCCGCCATGGCAACCGCCGGAGCGGTGTTTTTACCCATGGGTTCGAGAATGATTGCCGACGGCTTTTTGCCGATTTCCCACAATTGTTCAGCCAGCATGAAGCGATGATCTTCATTGCAGACGGCGATCGGCGCTTGCAAACCAGACAGGCCATCGAGCCGCAACAGGGTTTCCTGCACCAGGGTATGAGCCGATACCAGGGGCAGAAACTGCTTGGGATAGTGGCTGCGGGACAAAGGCCAAAGCCGGGTTCCGGAACCGCCGGACAGGATGACGGGAATCATAGCGGTAACTCCTTAGAAGATGCGGGTTAAGAATTTCGAGCCTGATTTTACGTTGTCGCTCTATTTATTTGTCGCTGTTTTCCGGTTCCCACGGTCTTTGTGGGAATCCATACCGGCTTTTCTACGCCGTTTTTTAGTCTCGTGTGTCAACACTACTGCCCAATACGACCGCCTGCGGCATGACTCGCGCCAGAGCCGATTGATCGGATGCTTGCAAACCGGGTTGCAAATCCACCTTGGCAAGACACTGCGCCCGGATGGTCTGCAAATCCTGCAAACAGCGATCACGTAAGGCCTGGCGCTGTTTGATTTGCTGAGCTACATCCTGGCGGATGTCAGCCAGTGCCCGACTCAAGCCTTGCTGCAAGCCCTTGCAGGCCGCGCGTTCGATCGAAGGCGCCAGTTTTTTGCCTAGAAAGTACGGCAACAACCAGCTCACGGCAATCAACAAGCTGGCGTGTACGGCAAAATCCACGCCCAGAAAGGCTGCCGTACCGATGGCGCCGTGATAGAAACCGGCAAACACCTGATAGCCGACGGTGGTCATCGCACCGAGCGGCAGTACGACTTCCATGATGGCGGCAAGACGCAAGCTCCAGCGTTGCAGACCGTTGCCGGGTTTGACCATGGCCTGCCGCGCCGACAAAGCCGCCTGTTTGCTCACCTGTTTGCCTGCGTTGGCCTTGAGGATTTCGAAGCCGATTTTCAATGCACCAGGGGCGATGGCATGGTGGTCGGCTTGCAGGCAGATGTCTTCGAGTGCATCGTTCAGGTTGGTTTGTGCCCAGTCATCCCACAGTCTGACCTCCTGACTATCGGCCAAACCGGCGGATGACGCCAGAGCTTGCGCAGCCCGTGTCAGTGGCCAGGTCAAGCCCCGCTGCAATTCCTCGGTCAACCGAGGCCAGGCCTCGTCGACATGGTGGGTCAATGCCTGAAAATCCTGGCGCAGCAATAGCTGTTGGTAGTCGTCCAGCACGACGGCCAGCTCTTGCCGCCGCGTCTGGTCGTGGTGTTGCGTCATTGCGGCCAGGGTTTGCCGGGTGGCCAGTTGCTGTAACTGAGTCAGCAAATCGGCGAAATCATCGTTTTCAGGCTGCGTGCAACTGGTACGCAGGATGACAGGGTCGGCGAAACCGGCCTTGTGTAATTGTCGCCGGAAGTCGTCGAGTTGCTCAGGTGCTGCTCTGTCCCATTGATTCATGACGAACAGCCAGGCATGACGCCCGCCTTCGGCCAACAGCAATTGCCAGGCTTTGACGTCGCGGTAACGCTCGGGGCTGACGATGTAAAGCAGCACGTCGATATGCGGCAGCCATTGCAGCGTCAGCGTTTTGTTGCCCTGTTCAACACTGTCGAAATCCGGCATGTCGATGAAGGCAATGGCACGGAGCTTGTCGTCAGCGTGCGGGCTAAGCCTGATTTTATCGAGCGGCAGACCAGGTGGCAGCCGGTCGATAGGCAAGCTGCGATGGTGATACAGCGTGACTTCACGCGAGGTTGGCCGTTCGATGCCGGAGTTGGCGATCGTCTGTCCGGCAAGCCGGTTGATGAGTGCGCTTTTGCCAACGCCGGTTCCGCCCATGAAGGCGACGATCATGGGCCGGGCGCTGTCACCATCGCGCCCGAACAACGGCTCTGCGCCACGGTGATCGTCGCTAAACACGGCATCGAGCATGGCGGTATCGAGCACATCGTGTTCAATTGCCGACCGCGCCCAGTGCCGGGCGTCGGCCAGTAGATCACAATAGTCGTAAGCCATGTGCGTTCTCTTTCAGTGCGTTTTCGGCATCCTGGCATTGCCGCTCGTCGATATGGAAGCGGGCTTTCGAGCGACTGAGCGTGGGTAAGGGATAAAGCGATTGTTGCAGCACGCCGTGAAACAAGCGGTTTTCGACGGCGTGCAACTGCTGGCGTTTGAGATCGGCCTCGACAGTGTGCATGTAACCGCCGATGGCGCTTTCGGTCAGCGAGGAGGTAACCGACAGCAGGATAGGGGTGATGAGCAGATCGTGTACGCCGATGCCACCGGCCTGGATGGCCAGCACCATGGCACCGGCATCGGTCGATATTCGGGTTGCCCGCAGGCTGTTCAACAACAGAGGATGGGTCTCCAACTTGCGATACAAACGCTGCGATGCGGCATCGACATCCTGCTGGAAATCGCGGTGATAGCCGATGGCAGCCCGGTTGAAATGTTCGATGAGTTGCGGACGTTGTTCACGCAGCAGCCGTGCGCTGTCGCGCCACCACGGGTTGCGACTGGCTTCTGCTTTTTCCAGCAGGTAGTCGGCCAGTTGGATGAGGACATGCTCGGCAATACGTTTCAGTACGTCCAGCTCGTGATTGCTGGTGGTGCTGATTGGCTGACGCCCCAGGGTCATGATTTTTCGCATCGGCCAGGTCATGACGCGACGAGTCTTGCTCATGACGTTAGCAATGCCCGGCAGTTCGAGCAGATTTAGCAGTTTGAGCAGGGCTGCCTGGAAGGTCTGATAATGCTGCGGGTGATCCAGGTAATCGCGGCGATACAGTTCGCTGGCCTGTGTCAGGGCTTGTTCGACCAGAGATTGCCAGTGACGCAAGGCGGCCTGCTCGGCGTATACGGGTTCCAGCCAGTGTTGCCAGCGGCGGCTGAGCCAATGGCGCAGGACGTGCGGCTGTTGTTTGCGTGTGACGGTAGTCGCCAGCCGGGCAACGATGCCGGACGCCGCCGAAGGCCAGGCCGTTGTCGCCGTCTGGCTGTCGAAGCCTATGGCGACGATGGTTGGTACGGCATCGGTTCGGGTTTGCCGCCAGCGGCGTTCGAACGATTCGATGATGACCGGCTCACTGCCTGCTGCCAGCTTGTTCAGACAAATCAAGGTGGGTTGGCCAAAGCCTTCGATAAGTTCGAGAACGTCCCATACCGATTGATCGGCGTATTTTTCCTTGCTGACGACGACGATGACGAGGTCGGCCAGGGCGATGGTTCTAACCAGGCCTTCGCGGTAGTCGATGGCATCGATGGAATCGAAATCGGGCGTGTCCCAGATCACGCATTCCGGCAGATTCGTGGAATACTCCGGCACGGTTTTCAGCAGGAAACAGTCGTAGCGCGGCGGATTCGACGCCAGATCGTCCACGCGCTGAAAGCGACCGAAATAGTGTTGCAAGCCGGAACAGTCGTCGACATTCAGTCGGTGGCAAAAGCCTTGCGGGTTGACGGTGTAGCCCGCCAGCGGACTGGCCACGGCCATGCTTTGGCCCAGCAAGGCATTGACCACCGAGCTTTTGCCGACCTGGGTAGGCCCGATGACGGCGATCTGCAACGGCAGTTGCGGTTGCTCGGCAACCAGCCGGGTTTTGCGCACCAGGGCTTCGGCATACAGTAGTTGTTCGACGCGCGAAGGGTAATCGGATTGCCGGTTGTCCCTGCCATCCTGGTTGGTAATAACATCCTGATAACGTTGTCTGAGCAGTTGGACAAATTCCAGCATCATGAAAAGGCCTGGGTTTATAATCGGCCAGTTTTTAATGTGTTCCATGGCCCGGAAGGCGAATTATAAGTACAAAATCCGGGTTTTTTATTTAGCCAGCGGGGATCTGCATCATGAAAAAAATATCAACCATTTTGGTTTTACTGACATGCGTTGTCGTCAGTGGCTGCAACAAGAGCCATCAGATCAACGGCAGCAGCATGAAATCCGTGAACCGTTCCATGGCATCGATCAAGGAACGCCTGCCGCTGGATCAGCGTATCGAATACGAAGTGTCGTTCTGGACACTGCGCGATGAATTGAAAGACAACAAGGCCTTTCTCGATGCCGTCGACGGCAAAACGCCGGAACAAATGATCGAAACCGGCAGGCAATTGTTCAACAAGCGCAAGGCTGCGGGCCAGCCCGAGTATGAGCAATTCGACAGTTGGGAGCAGATGATCGCTCAGTACAGCCAGGAACGCATCGACCAGAACCGCAAAAGATCGCTGGACGACCGCGACAAGAAATATCCGCACCGCGTCGATTACAAAATGCACGCCATGTAATCGCTTACTTACCTTTTTAAAGGGTTTGCGGTTTGCAGGGTAAGGGTCTGGTAAGAGTTCATCATGGGCACATTACATAAACCGATTGTCTTCGCCGTGGTTGCGTTACTGGCAGCGTGCAGCAGTACGGAGAAACCGCGAATCACTCAATCCCTCCGCGTACCGGCGGCAGGCAATCAGCGTGCAGCGGTGGATGCCTTGCAATTGCAGGGCCATCCTTATGTGTTCGGTGGCCAATCGCCGCAGCAGGGTTTCGATTGCAGCGGCCTGGTTTACTACGTCTACCATCGCCAGGGTTTGCGCTTGCCGCGTGACGCACAATCACTGGCCCAGCAATTGCCACCGGTGGCTGCCGATCAGCGCCTGCCTGGCGATTTGTTGTTTTTCCATACAGACAAACCGTTTTCCCATGTCGGCATTTACGTCGGTAACAACCATTTCGTTCATGCGCCCAGCAGCCATAGTGGGCGCGTCATGGTTTCCAATCTCAAGCAGACTTACTGGCACGAGCGTTTCACTGGCGTTCGCCGTCCGCGCTCGGGGCCTGTAACAAACGCCAAATAGCTATTTGCCGTGCTTGCAACAAAGCCATCATTTGCAAGTCTAAAGCCTAGTGTTCGTAGCTCATGAGCATAGGCCAGTTCACGTAAGTGATGCGCATTGCACAGGGCGTGCAGGCAATTGAAGGCATGGATCGAGCCGATACTGATCGTTAGTTGTAACCCGCGCCAAGTCATCAACTACCGTAACTCATTTTCCAGCCTGTCAACCTGACGGCCTTGGTCATGCCAGGGTATCAGCGCAATGGCCTTGCCCACGCTCTTCGATTTCGCATAATGTGTATTATGTAAAAAAATGTAATGCGTTTGAAGCCTTCAGGTTTTTTGTGACATTCCCTGTCGCCATGCCAAATCAGCAACATTGAGCCGAGTCGGTTTCGCAAAGATGCTCGACATTGCCCAACAAATCCATCAGGAAACATTTCACGCGAATATCCTGCCATGCTTCCATGCGTTTTTTGGCCCTGAAGCGTTCCTCGCCGCAGCGAGTGGTTTCGTAGACATGCTTTGATTGGTTGTACTGCTCCTGACAGTAATCGCGGATCGCACTGGCAAGAAGAAACGCCTGCTCGCAATGATGCTGTTTTTCCAGATTTTGCCCGGCGTCGTCTTCGCAGTAAGGTTGTCTGTGGTAGGGATGAAAATGTTCGTAGGCACCACAATCTCGATGTTCGAGGATGAAGACATCCTTTATCTTGCGCTCGAGGTCATCGATGGCAATTTTGAGATGATGGAAGAACACGTCCTTCCATGCCGAGTGTCTGGCTACTGGATCGCCGTCTACCGGCGAGCTGCCAAGCTGCATTACACCGAGCGCAGCACCGGCGAAGACCACTTGATCGTAGCGATTGATGAGGTTGTAGTTGTTCATGAACACCACGGTATTATCGAGCAGCCGCCTGTCCATGCAACTGAGTAAAAGCACGTGTCTTCGTGGCGGAGGATGTATGCAGTCTGAATTCGGGTGTTGAATCATGTCTGGTTGTTTTTGTGTTGTATCAATGGCCAATTTCGGTTTGCGGATCATCCGTTGTCTTCTGCGATGACTGACTGGATGGCTTGGTCTGCTGGTTGCCGACGATATTCCGACTCCATCCAAAGAAGTAGCTTTCGATCACATCATTAATCGACAAAATGATCACGCCAATCAGTTGTCCGGATTCCGGAAACTTGAGAGACAATCCGGCAAGCAGAGCCGATAGTGAAGTCATGACAAAAACTGAATAACGCAGGCATCGGTACAATTTCTTGTTTCTGTCGGAATCCGCCTTGAATCCATCAGCTTTGTTGCGTGGCAGAAATTGTAAGTCGGGTGGAATGGGTCGGTGATCGATTTACTGAATATCGGACTCCGGCGGCGCAATCTGCACATGTCCGGCAACTTCAATGGCGGCAACACCGGAAATGCATTGCATATTCGCCATCGAGGCAGGTTCACACTTGCCGGTAATGATGCCGATGCTTTTCATTATCTGAATATCTTTCAATCCACTCGACGAAAGTTGCTTCGATATGCTCGTAAACTGGGAAAAGTGGCTTTCGTCCAGTGATATAACCACATCGATGTCGGGTGATGCCTGTTTTGACATATTGCAAATCCTCGCCTTTAGGTTATTGCGCATCAAATTCCTTAATTTGTTGTTACCCGCCCTGCCCTCTTCCTGACTGCATAAGGCCAGCGAAATTTGATGCGCAAACGATATAACGACCATCCAACCCAAGTTCCGGGTGGCATCGATCAGGGCGCCTGAACAAACCCCCGACCGACATCCACAACCGGTGCCGACAGTGTCTGCGCGTTGGTAATCAATCGCTGCCACAGCGCCGCGCCGCGATCCGGCGTAGCCTGCGCCCAAAGTGCCGCAATACCTGCGACATGCGGTGTAGCCATACTGGTGCCATCAATGGTTCGCGTCCGTGTCGGCATCGGCCAGCTCGAATACACCGCGACACCCGGTCCGGCAATATCAACTGCCGTACCGGCGTTGCGCACAGTATCACGCGCGGAAAAATTGCCCAAGGCAAGATTGACGTTGAGTGCGCCGACGGCAAGATACGTCCGGCTGTTGGCAGGCCTGCCGACGAAGCCGAAGTTACCGGCGGAGCGCCTGGCATTGTTGCCGGCAGCGGCCACGATCAAACTACCGGCGTTCAAGGCGCGTTGTCCGGCGGTTTCATACGCTGTCGACGTATTTTGCACATCGGCACCCAAGGACATGGAAATGACTTGGCATTTGTTCGAAATAGCCCAGTCGATGGCGCCGAGAATACCAATATCGCCGCCGCTACCCTGATCGGAAAGCACTTTACCGATGAATATCTGTGCCCCGTGAGCCACCCCATAACGGCGACCCTGACTGGGTCTTAGTGGGCCACAGGCGGTACCCGTGCAATGGGTACCATGACCATGGCCATCTTGCGCGGAGGTCACGCCGGGAATGAACGACCGGGATACGATGCGTCTGCCGACGAAATCCGGATGGCTAAAATCCAGCCCCGTATCCAGCACAGCAACCTTGATGCCTTTGCCGGAATAACGCGATCGCGCCACCCGCGTTGCCTGAAGGCCCCAGGTCAATGTGGACGAATCAGCGAATGCTGCCGCAATCTCGGCCATTTCCTCCGGCGATATATCCTGGCTGGCTTGCTCGTACAAAGTATTGGCGGCATCACGAAAGCCGCGCAGATAGTCCAAAGACAGTGCTTTCGCCGGATCGAGCGCGTACATGACGCCCTCCGGCTCTATGGCCAGAATGGCGGAGTCATCGCCTATTTCCTGCGACAGCAGGCCAACCGCCGTATTTTCCATACTGACAACCGCTATGCCGAGATGCTCGAACACCACGCCACCCTCGACAGGCACTTGATCGATAGCAACGCCGTTTTCACCAAAATCGGCACTGCTCATCAGCTTTGCCTTGGTTAGCCCTGCCTCTTTTTTCAAAAGTGACATCGCATCGGCCTGGCAGCCGTCACGAAAGGTAACGATGAAACGTCCGCTATGTTCAGGAACGATTCCTGCTTCGATTTCATTTGACATGGGTATTACCTCGCTCGATAGGGGGAGTCAGAATGATCCCATCAAGTCCCCCTGCTTGAAGCGATCCTTTTGTCGATTGACATCATCCCGCTGGCTCGGCAACCAACCACATCACCAACTGTCGCCTCAGCCTGTCGATATGCGCCAGCGCATCGGCTTCGTCATACGGTAGCGGATCGAACTTTCCCCACACCGGCGCAGGCCAGGCCCTGTCGGTCTGGTAACGCGCGACATGATGCACATGCAATTGCGGCACCCGGTTGCCTATGCTCGCCACATTGAGCTTGTCGGGCCGGTAGATCGCCGACAACGCTTCCGCCAATGCGCAGGATTCGCGCAGCAACTGCAAGCGATCGCCCTCCCCCAGCTGATGAATCTCGGAAACCTCAGGCCGTTGCGGCACCAAAATGAACCAAGGGTACTGGCTGTCGTTCATCATCAACAACCAAGACAGTTCGAAGCGACCGACAGCCAGAGCATCCTGGCGCAGTTGCGGATGGAGTGTGAAATTCGTCAGCATGGCCGGGGCGCCCATTCCATGGGGTGATTTTGCGCCGGACTGGCCGACGGCTTGCCAAAGCGTTTGACGGCTTCGTACACCCACCAGGCCCGGATTCGGCTCATGCCATCTTCGATGCACAGTGTCTGCAACAAGCGGTCGGCGGGGTCGCGGTGCGCTACCAAGTCCAGATGGCCTTCTCGCATCAACTGATACAGCGCATCGTGAACCAGAGAGCCGCGCATGAAATTTTTGGTGTCTATCGTCGGGCCGGATGGCCCGTCCCAGGCATAGCCCGCGCGAATCAGCAACACCCCGCTGGCATCAAGCGCGATGAACGCGGTATCGACAGGACGATCGGGCAGAATGGCGGACTGGGGCAACGAGTAATGCTGTTTCAGTTGGTATTTGTAACCGCCGCGATACGCAATACATGACATAAATGTTCACCGTTTGAATGAGAGGAATCAGGGTTTGAACAACCCGGTATCAACGGGTTGCCGGAACAAGGCTATCACGCACCCGACCACAAATCCTGGGCGCGGTTAAACGCCGCGTTGCCCACCTTTTCGCCGATGTTCAGACCGGCGACATTGCCTTCGTAGAAATGAATGCCGCCATAAAGACGCGACTCACCGGCTTCACGCGCTGCCGAGCTGAAGGTTGGCCACGACAGCACGATGTCGTTGACGGGCACACTGGGGTCGGCTTTCAACGGTTCGGTTTGCGCGTAGAAAAAACCAAAGCGATCGCTGCCGGTGTAGCGTTTCAACACCGTCGCCGCCGCCATCGAAAAACCGCTATGGCCCGAGGTGTACTCGGCAAACGGCGGCGTTGGAAATATCGGTACCTGGAACGGTATCCAACTTTCGCCCTGGATGGCTTGCGTGCCTTTGCCCGCGCCGCCCCAGGCCTGAATGGTCTTGCCACGGAACAGGTGGCGAATGGCCGTCAAAGGGCGAACATAATCGTAATGGCGCTTGCATTCCCACGTAGCAATACTCGCATCGAAAATGGCATTGCCCAGCGCAAAAAACAGCTTGACCGTATCGTCCAGCCCCAATTTTCCGCTTTGCGGCAAACCGGGCAGAGGCTCACGCTCGGCCACGAAAGCGGCAAATTCTGTCCAGTGGCCGGGCGGCAATTCCGAATTGGGGCCATCGGCCCAGTATTCGGCAATCACCTTTTGTTCTGGCGTCAAATCGGCCTGAATAGCGACAACATGCCTCGCCTGATCGTAAAATCCCTGACTCAACACCGACTGTGGTGGCGTCGGACGAAACTGGGCGCCGCTGGTCAGCGCGAACGGCTTGACGTTACCCCAGTGCGGGGCGATGTAAGCCGGTGTCACCACGTCGTGATCGGCATTCAAATAACTCAGGGGTTGCCATTTGCCGGGTTGGGCAATGGCGTCGACCGCCGACGGCAACAGCACCGGCATGGCGCGGTTTTCGGGCACATAGCCCGTTGTGTCTTTGTAAACAGTCTTCTGATTGGCAAAATCGCCATCAGGGTTCGCTGAATTGCCGTGACGAAACGCCAAAACGGCATCGGCTGCCAGATTGCCCACGCCCACCGGCACATTGGGGTTGCTGTTACCGTCACCCATCACCATGCCTTCAGTCGCCAGCAATGTCTGTATGGCATTGGCATACTGGGTTTTGAACGGCTCTCGGTAGATTTCAAGCGGAAACTGGTCGGTCAACGCCCGATAAGCTGCCTGGCAGATTGCCTTGCGCCGATTGGGATCGGTACGTTGTGCCGCCGGTCGCCTCGGTATGGTGCTGTGCGTCGGCTTGGCAATGCTGTCGTAAGCCGCCCAGGCATCGTAGACACAGGTGTAAATCACACCAATAGACCGCGCCACCTGCGGCGGCCCTCCCCTGCCCCTGTCCGGGCTGCTCGCAGGCAATTTGCCGAGCTGGCGTATGGCGTCGAGCACGATGTGGTTCCATTGCAGTATGAGATTCATGCTGTTTCCTCGTTTTTATTTTTAATGTAGCAAGCCGGTTGGGATGAGGGCGTAAGCGCGTATTCATTGCTGCTCCAGCGCTCTACCGGAAAGCAAAACCACGGGCCGCCGACCGAAATATCCGGCCAGCCGTCAGCCCCTTTAGTGGGTAGGTGTTCAGCTTCATCGGATACCTCCATTTCTGCTTTCTGTATTGGATGTCTAACGTCCAAGCTCACCCGACCGCGCCCACGCGAGAGGCCAAAAACATCAAAAAACCTTATCTTGAATAATCTCACCACCATCATATCCGCCTGAGCAGTTACTTTCGTGGGATAAATACATTTTTATAAACAAAGTAAAGTAACCAAACCCATCATAATTTCGGAAAACTGTTTTTGGCATTTTCAATGCTGGCAATGATTTTATTGGTGGCCAAAGACATGAATGCGGTTTTATTCAGCCATATTAGAAAGTCTGCACCTATTTTTTTATACCAGGACATTTCCTTGCCATTGACCATATTATTCAACAAGGCATGAACAACCCGTTTGATCCTGGCGTGAATCTTTGGTTTTATCGACTCGGCTTTGAATGTATTCCAGACTGGCCATTTCGGCATTTTTTGCTCGATGGCTGCCGTGCCAAATAAGGGAATAATGGGTTTCATATTGAGCCTGTTGGCTCTTGCCATACCCAAAACCGGGTTATCTTCCCTCAGTGCAAAATTGTTTTGTTGCTGTAAAAATTGCTGACAGCAATACCGACCCAGGAAAAAATCGTGTTTGCTGAATTCGGCGTCAAAAAAACCGAAGAACGCCCCGATACGGGTGCTGCAAAGGGCTTGGGCACCCAATAACCAGTCGTTTGGACTTTGCGGGTTGGTTCTGAAGGCGGTAATCAAAAATCGGCTTTTGATGTTTATATCGCCAGCCAGCGCCAAATCGCGGGTGTGATAACGGCTTTGGGCAACGCCGGACAGAATCAGCTTTTTTATGACTTCGATAATCGAGTTATTTGCCAATGGCTGAACATCCGCTGTTTCCGCAAAGGGATCGACGAATATCACGGCGCGATCGGCGGTATGAGATTCGCGTTTATTATGCCCGCCTATACCCGCCAGATATTCCCTGGCAAGCTCAACCGGTGCATTATTGGTTACCCCGGCATCGACGGCGGTAAAGGGGTAACTGCCGGTCAAACTATTCAAGGCCGCTGCATCGATGTCCAATGCGCAGACATCCACACCTTTACCATCGGACCGGGATTTTTTAACGGGTATGTAGCGATAATCCGCGATACAGCGATTCAGGCTTTTCGCAGGTAAACCCACAGGAAATGCACCGGTGGCGATGCCAAATTCGGAAAATTCCGCCCAATCGGTCGTTGTGGACAGTGGCCCCAGCAATACCGATTCATGGCAGGCTTTTGTTCGGCTGCGCTGCGCGGCATTGGAATGCGCTATGCCAAAACGGATGAATTCCGCATGATTGACGAAGCTTTGTTTCAGGCTATATCGCCCGCCGGGATAATCTATTTTGGCCGGAATACCTCTGAGATTGGTCAGGGCCAATACCAGGTTGAATTGGCCGTGTATCCAGCGCCTGTCGATTGAAGGTAATTGGCCTGTGAGGTCTCTTGCAACTGCATGGGCGGCATCTTCAATGGCATTGTCAGACAGAATGGATTGCTCGGGGGCTTTATCGGTTAAAAAACCATCGATACGCAGTTTGTTGATCCAGACATCCCAATAAGGATTATCCGAGAAACTCAATAACTTTCCTTGATGCATCAATGGCGGCACCAGTTCCGCCAAATTCGCATTAGCCGGGCTGTTATGACTAAGGCGGACATGGGGAAATTCATAACCTAAAAACCGCGACAATATCGCGCCATTGACACCGCCGCCGGAGGAGCCGGTAATGATGGCCAGCGATACATTATGCGCAGGTACCATGCGCTGTTCCTCAGACAAACGACCAGACTCGACGTTTCGATCTTCCGCTTCTTTGGCTTGTTGCCATTCATCCAGTGCCTCGGTCAGAAAATCCAGAACACCGGCGGTAAACGCCCCGGCCGATACCGTACCGCCAAGTACCAGACCCAAGCCAAACGTATTGGTAGGTAATGGCAAAGGCGTTTGACGAAAGGCGACTGCTTGTTCGGCGGGCGTTAATGGCTCGGTCACTTTAATGGTTGCTTGATGACTGCTGCAGGGGTTGGAAAAAGCCGTCATGACCGCTCTCCTTGTTATTTTTATTGGGGTGTTTTTCTGGTTCCCACGCGCCACGGTGGAAACCAGAACCGATCAGTCCTTCAATTCTAGTGTTTTGAGTAGTTTGCTGGATTGAGCCAAATCGGCCTGCCATTCCTTGACGAAACCGGCGATGGCCGAACGGACACCGGGCAACATCATGTCTTCCAGCGACTTCGCTTTGAAATCGCAGCTTTTGTCATCTCTTACCGCCGCATGAACCAATGCCGCGTCATCCAGGGAAGCCCTTACCAAACCGCCCAGCGCGTGGATTTCGAAAAGATCGAACGGCGGACAGGTCAGGCAGACGTCCGGTATTTTGGGAAACTGCGGTTCCTCGAACAGCCTGATTTTCAGAATATCGAATAGATCAAGTGTCCATTGCGTTACCCAGCATGGCCCGTAAGTCAGTATCAGGTGGTTATATAAATTACGCCCCAATTCCAGATTGCTGAGTTTGGGCGAGTATTCCTGGAAACCGACATGAGTGAAATGACTGGTGAATGCGGAAAGAAACAGACAATCGGTGCTGTACCCCGGCGGATTGAGCCAGGTAGCCAGATTGATGAAATAGCGTTTGACCTTTTCCCAATCGCTACCGCCAGCCCCCTTGATGGCAAGGATGTTGACATCCATCCAGTGGTGCCAGGTCGAATCGGTTGCACAGCGACCGACACCGGCGCGGTGTCCGTCGTAGACGCTAATCATCGGGAAGCGCGAACGTGCCGGTTGAGGGCCTTTGTCGAAGTTGTACGGCGGGTCGCCCAGTGTGCTGCCATAGGCAATGACAAACGGCTCTGGTTTTGCGCCACCCGAGGTGGCGTCGGGGTATTCCGGTTGCTCCCCCATGCCATCGAAGTTATACATGCCATTCAGCGGTACGGTTCCGCTGTCGCGACATAAGCCCTCGTGGGCGTGGTCGGGCATCACGTCGATCGGGCCAAGCGTTGGATGACACAACACTGGGTGCGGCCTGACACGACGCCTGAAAACTGAGGTTCGCACACTGCGCCAACTAACCCATTGGATGGGCTGAATGGTGGTATCGGCTTGGTGCGGCGTATTGGCCAACTCAGCTGGCCCACCGGGTGCACCGGGTTCAAAAGCTGGCCCCGGCGGACGCAAGGTATCGATGCGGTCTGGCGAAAACTGCGGCGGAACGCCATCGGCGTTGGTCCAGCGGCGCATGGTGCCGATGCGCGGGATGCGCCTGCACATGGAGGCTCCCAGATAATCGTGGTCACCAGTGGCAAACATCCCGCCTTGCTTGATTTTCATCCAGCTTGCCAGTTTGGCCAGTTCGGCATTGCTGGCAGGTATCGCGCCCGGCTGGTCGATGTTGCTGTCCGGGCCGTTATTGTTGTCGGGGTTGAATCCGAAACACCATATCTGTTCGTATTTGTCGATGACATGACTGCCGTCGTCCTGCATGTCGAAACGAAATGCCGTGTATTTGGGTTGAAAATCTGCCGGATTGGCAACGACTTGCGGTACGCCTGCAGAACGCTGTGCAATGTCAACCCGAAAGCGCATACAGCCAACCGTGGTATTTTTCAATAATTCGATCACCGAACCAATACCGAAGCCCACACCGGGCTGGGTTGCTATTTGGGTATCGACCACGATCAATATATCGACATGCGTTCTAAGCCTGAATGGTTTGAATAGATCGAAAAGCCTGCGTTCGTAAAGTGGGTTGAGTCGAGTATGTTCGAATATGTTGTCGGGTAATGGCATGGTTATTCTCCTGCTCAATACAATTAAACTGAATTCGAATGCGCATCACCTGAGATTGCGCATAAGTTTTCTGAATGTCCTCACAACAAAATCAAAGCCATGTTCGATTTATTGTTTAATTGCAGTGTATCGATAAACCACCCAAAGTCATGACACTCAAGTAACAGTACTGACGTACCGGATTATGTGTTCTTATATTGTTTTACTATGCGCATACGATGACGAGCTGGAGTGTTTTCAGTGAATATTCTCCTGATTGACGATCATTTCTGTGCGCGTGAAGGTGTGGCGTGTTTGTTGCGCGAATTGTTTGCCGACGTCGTCATCCATCAGGCCGAGCGTTTTGATGATGGCCTGGCGATTGCACGCAGCCAATCGCTCAACTGGGTGTTGCTCGATGTGCAGCTACCGGGCAAGGATGGCTTGCTGGGGCTGGCCGAGTTGAAACGGCTATTTCCCAATCTATCGGTAGTGATGTACTCGGGGCTGGATGATCGCGAGCGGGTGTTCGAAGCCTTGCAGCTAGGGGCGATGGGTTTCATAACCAAATCCCTGCCGCGTCATGATTTCATCTCGGCGCTGCAAGACATCATGGCGGGCAAGGTGGTGCTTCCGGCATCGGTGATTGCCACACAACCAGCAACGCCTTCTGGCCGTATGCGGCGCCCGGCACTGGATGATCTGGCATTGACCAAGCGCGAGATGGATGTGCTGGGTTGGGTGGTGCAAGGCAAATGCAACAAGGAGATCGCCCGTAAATTGGGCATAGAGGAGCAAACGGTGAAAAACCATTTGCGGCCTATCTTTCAGAAATTTGGCGTCGCCAGACGCGCCGAATTGCTGGTCAAGGTGTTCGAACAGGGCTTGAGCTTCGGCAGGCCGGATGCCTGCAACGGCTAGACTAACCCGGCACAGGACGCATTCTCACGCAGAGCGTGGGAACAAGGACACGGCGTCAGCCTGCCAACGTCTGGTGAATGGCATCGCACAATGTGCGGGCACTGGCGGGTTTGCGCAGCAAGTGGGTTTGCTTTGGCCACCTGGCTTTGTCTGCGGCAGGGATGGCATGGGCCGACAGAATCAATACCGGCGTTGTGCCGCATTCGGCTTCGATGATTGCGATGACGTCATGCGCAGTTTCGTCGTTGCCCAGGAAGAAGTCGCTAATCAGTATGTCGGGCGCTCGTAACAAATCATCCAGCGCCGGTTTGACATCGGCTACGCAACCGGCAGCTTGCACCAGGCAGCCCGCACTGCGTAATTGTTGGCTCAATGCATCGAGTACGTTTGGGTCATCGTCGACGATGAATACCAACAAGCCTCTGAGCACGTCGCTGAAATCCATAAAATCGGCACCACCGACGAAGCATGACGGCGCAATGGGCAAATACAGGCGGAAATGGGTTCCGCGTTCGGGTGTGGAGGAGAACCTCAGGCTGTGGCCGGGCAAATGTTCCAGAGCAGCGGCGACATAGGCCAGCCCCAGCCCCATTCCCGGTTGGCAAGTGTCGTCGAGTCGGCGATGGCCACGAACGAAGGGTTCGAAAATGTGCGCTTGCTGGGCATCGGCAATGCCGATGCCGCTGTCGCGCACACACAGCGTCAACTGCGTTGGGCTGATTTTGACGGCAGCGACGACGATCCAGCCCGACCGGGTGTATTTGATGGCGTTGTCTAGCAAATTGCTGATGATTTGATTCAACATGCTGGCGTCGCTGGCCAAGGCGTAGGGCGGCTGCGAGCGCAACAATACCCGCAAGGTCAAGCGGCGAGCATTTGCCAGTGCGCTAAAGCGGTTTTCCAGCAGCGACAGCATGTGGTTGATGTCGATCGCCGCGATGTGCGGCAGTTGTTTTCCGGTTTCCAGATTGGCAATGTCCAGAATGTGGTTGAAGGTTTGGTTCAACTCGTCGATCGCCAACCCCAGCTTGTTGGCAAGGTAGGTCAGGTTGGCATCGCTGTGACCGGCCAGCGCGGTATCCAGTACTGCCGAATAACAGCTCATCGCCTGCAAGGGCTGGCGCAGGTTGTGGCTAAGGTGCTGCAAGAACCGGGTTTTGTCGCGAGCATTGCGCTCGGTGTTCAAATGCTCCAGAAACAACTGACGGCTATGGCTTTCGCGATGCACACGCAGACATAAGCCAAAACCGTTGACCAATAGCAAGGTCAGCAACGGTGTGGTCAATATCGCATATCCGCCACCTGTGGCCTGAATGCCTGACAGCACGGCTATGCTCGAAAGCAGGCCAAACAGGGTAGTTTCCAGAACCGGCAACCAGATTTGGCCGTAGCTGAAAAAATACAGTGGTAGCAGGCCTATCCAGGTTTCGTGGAGCGAGCTAGGCTGCGTGTCGAGCCAGGACAGCAAAGTCAGCTCCAGAGCGGCAGCCAGGCAGCTTGCGCGGATGAACAGTTTGAGCGCGGCATCGCTGCAACTTTTGAATCGTACCCGGAATGCCAATATCAGCAGAACCGGCAGAATCAACGACCGGGGCAGCCATTGCGGGGGTGAGCGGTGATTGAGCCAGCCGTCTACCAGGACGTAAGTCAAAAAACCGACGATGGCCATCTGCAAGCCAAAATACAGCGCATCCCGGGTTTCTGAACGCCAGTGTTCGCGAAACAAGGCTTCCTGTTGGTCATCGGCAAATTGAAACGCAGGAGGCTTCAGCGGTGCAGGCCACAGATGCCAGACGCGAGTCTGGCGAAACGCGGTCGACGGGTTGTCGAGCCTGGCCGATTTTCCGGCGTTTGTACGAGGCGGCATAGACAGATTCCTTGCATCCTCCAGCACTGGGCGCATCGGGCTGTCGGATTGGATTATCGTTATTATTCAGCCATCTAGGTGGCTGTCTGTCGGACAAATTAAAGCTTGGGTTCCGGGTGTGCGTTCTATCCGGCGATTGGGTGGCTTATCCTGCCGCCAGTACAGGCATCCTTTGCAAATTGTAGACCATGCCGCGCCATGTCCATCCCGGATGGGGGTTGTAACAGACATCCCTTCGCCTTTCGGCAGGCTCGGGACGAACGCTATTCGGGGTGCCACCGAAACAAAGGCAAGCCCGGAATGTTTTATACTCGCCCGCCCTCCTCGCCCACCGACTCGAAGCACCCGCCTGAAACCGCCGCAATGCCCGCCAAACTGAATCCGCAACAACTCGCCGCCGTCAAAACCACAGACCAGCCTTTACTGGTGCTGGCCGGTGCCGGCAGCGGCAAAACCCGCGTCATTACCGAAAAAATCGCTCATCTGGTTCGGCAAGGCCTGCCAGCACGTCATATCGCTGCCGTCACCTTCACCAACAAGGCGGCGCGTGAGATGAAACACCGGGTGGGCAAACTGCTGGACGACAGCCTTAGCCGTGGCCTCCGAGTGTCCACGTTTCACGCGCTCGGCCTCGACATTCTGCGTGCCGAACACAAAGCCCTGGGCTACAAGGCGGGCATCACTCTGTTCGACGAACAGGACAGGCTCGCCCTGCTGCGCAACCTGATCAGCCACAGCATGGCGCAATGCGACATCGATCAGGTCGACCAGTACAACGCCCGGATCGGCCAATGGAAAAATGCCTTCATCACCCCGGAACAGGCGCTGGCAACCGCCGATACCGGCACCGACAACCTGCTGCCAGCGGCAACCTTGTACGAGGCCTTCAACCGTAGCCTGAAAGCCTACAACGCGGTCGATTTCGACGATCTGATCCTGCTGCCGGTGCTGCTGTTTCAGCACCATGCCGAGGTCAGGGAGAAGTGGCAAAACCGCATTCGTTACCTGCTGGTCGATGAATACCAGGACACCAACCTCACGCAATATCAATTGGTGAAATGGCTGGCTGGCCCGCTGGGGCGGTTTACCGTGGTCGGCGATGACGATCAATCGATTTACGCCTGGCGCGGCGCCCATCCGGAAAACATCAGCCAGTTGCAAAACGATTACCCGCGCTTGCAGGTCATCAAACTGGAACAGAATTACCGATCCAGCGGGCGCATTCTGAAAGTGGCCAACCAGCTCATCGCCAATAACCCGCACAGCTTCGAGAAAAAACTGTGGAGCACGCTGGGGTTTGGCGATCCGTTGCGGGTACTGAGCCATAACAACGATCAGACCGAAGCCCGGCAAGTGGTCGCCGAAATCGTGCACCACCGCTTCAGAACCGGCGGCAACTATGGCGATTACGCCATTCTGTACCGGGGCAACCATCAGTCGCGCCTGTTCGAGCACGAACTGCGGGAAAACAACGTGCCCTACTTCATCAGCGGCAGCACGTCGTTTTTCGCCCATGGCGAAGTCAAGGACGTACTGGCTTACCTGCGCCTGTTGGTCAATCCCGGCGACGATGCCGCATTTTTGCGCATCGTCAACACGCCGCGCCGGGAAATTGGCCCGACCACGCTGGAAAAACTCGGCGCCTACGCCAACGAGCGCCAGATCAGCCTGTTCGATGCCTGCTCGGAGTTCGGCCTGCAACAACGCCTTTCCGACAAATCGGCAGAACGGCTGCAACAGTTTTGCGACGGGATACTCGCCACTGCCCGCCGTATCGAGCAGGAAGACAGCTTTCAGGTGATCCGGCAACTGCTGGAAAAAATCAACTACCAGCAATGGTTGCAAGAAAACAGCAACACCCCGGCGGCGGCAGAACGCCGCATGAACAATGTTTACGAGTTGATCGACTGGCTGCAACGCATCGCCAACAGCGAAAACGACGGCGAGAAATCGCTGGCCGACGTCATCGCCAAGGTGATGCTGCTCGACATACTCGACCGCCAGCAAGACGACGAGGCGGGCGACCAGGTCAGCCTGATGACGTTACACGCCGCCAAAGGCCTGGAGTTTCCGCATGTGTTTTTGATCGGCATGGAGGAAAACCTGTTGCCGCACCAGAACAGCATCGAAACCGGCAACATCGAGGAAGAACGCCGGTTGGCCTATGTCGGCATCACCCGCGCCCAGCAGACATTGACATTCAGTTACTGCACCCACCGCAAACGCTACGGCGACATCAGCGCCACGGAACCAAGCCGGTTTTTGGCCGAACTGCCCGAGGACGACCTGGAATGGGCCAACCGCAAACAGTTACCGCCCGAAGAAATCAAACAGCGCGGCAAGGCCAGCCTGGCCCAGTTGAAAGCCATGCTGGGCTGATGCAGTGACATCCATCGCAACAAGGCTCTAACCCGCGCCGACACTGGCGTTCCGGGCAAAAAAAATCTCAATCGATAAGGCTTGGGATTTTGGGTTTTGGTATAAGCCGTTCTTGCTTCGACAGAGCTACAGCACGAACGGCGTAACCATTCATCATCAATGCTTGCTATAAGCGTGGGACTAAACATTGTTTGTGCCCCAATCTCAAGGTAATTCAAAGCCCTGTTGATCTTCAGGCAATTGGGCTTGCTTGAAGAAGTCTGGCCCTAATTCCGATATGACTGGATGTTTACAATGCAATACAGCCTGCGTATGAAAGCCTTTTTCTACCACCACACCGGCCTTTTCCCCCCATCCCCGGCCTATCGCGGTATATACGACATAAGCATATTGCCCACTGCCAAAACGCATATAAGCCCCGCCGCCACCGGCGAAAGTCAGCGTGTTTGCGTGAATGACGGCATTTTGTCGGTCTTTGTTTGCGGGGATGTGCTTTTCCGGTAGCCCCTTGCGACCAAATCGGTATTGGATGTAAGCCGCATCCGCTGCAACCTGTTTTGCGCTACAAACCGAAACTATTTTTTTGCCGACACTGCAATTAAAGATAATGGTTTCATCGTTTGTGCAATGCGTGTCGATTGCCCAAACCGATTGGCCAAAACTCCAAAGCAGCGAGAAAAAAACCGCTTGATACCATTTCATCCCGCCCATTGCTTGCTTGGTAATCATTTACGCTCCCAGCACGGGTAGCGTGGACATGGGTTGTCTAGCGCGACCTGCACGAAAATAAAACCGCGAAGCGAAAAAGATGCCGAAGGCATGGTTTTATATCCCTTCACCAACCGGCCTTGAGAATAACTGTTCAAACGCTTCCACCGGCACGGGCCTGGAGAACAGGTAGCCTTGCCCATAATCACAACCGGCCTGCAATAGCAGATCGCGCTGTTCCTCAGTTTCAATGCCTTCGGCAATCACCTTCATGCCCAATTTATGCGCCATCAGGATCATGGCCTCGCATAGCACCATGTCGGTGGAATCGGCACTCAGGTTGCGGACAAAGCTTTGATCGATCTTCAAATAATCGATGTCGAATTTTTTCAAATAAGACAACGACGAATAGCCGGTGCCAAAATCGTCGAGCGATATTTGCATGCCGGCGTCTCGAAAGGCGAGTAATTTCTCCGCTACGACCGGCGAGGCATCCAGCAACAGTCCTTCGGTAATTTCCACCACGATGGCGTCTCCCGGCAGGCCCCGCAGGTGCAGTTGCTCGAACCAGCGGCCATGCGTACTGTCGCTGCTGCGAAACTGTACCGGGGATTTGTTGACGCTGATTTGAAAATGCGGGTGATGCCGTTCGCGCCACTGCCGCACTTGCTGAATGGCTTGCCGAAACACCCATTCGCCAATCTCGATGATCATGCCGGTATCTTCGGCAATGGGAATGAAATCAGCAGGGCTCACCAAGCCTAGGTCGGGATGTTGCCAGCGCAGCAATGCCTCGGCTTTCAGGATATGGCCGGTTGCCAGTTCCACGATGGGTTGGTACGCCACCCGGAATTGTCGATTGTCCAGCGCATGCCGCAAGTCATTGGTCAAACGCAGGCGCGTCTCTGCGGTGGACTGCATGGCGGGCGTGAAGTAGCAAAAACCGTTGCGACCCTGCTGTTTGGCGGCATACATGGCCTGGTCGGCCTTTTTCAGCAGGTTTTCCATGTCGCCGGCATCGTCCGGGTACAAGGCAATGCCGATGCTGATCGACACAAAACACTGTTCAGCGCCCAATTGGAAGGGGTGCTTCATGCAGTGCAGAATGGCTACAGCCACCCGCTCGACACAGCTCAGTTCATCCAGCTCATCCATGACGATGGTAAATTCATCGCCGCCCGGGCGCGCCAGGGTATCGGTCACCCGAATGCAGTCCTGCAAGCGTTTGGATACCACTTTAAGCAAGTCGTCGCCGACATCGTGGCCGAGCGTATCGTTGATATCCTTGAAATGATCGAGATCAAGAAACATCAGCGCCAGCTTCTGCTTGGAACGCTGGGATTTGTTGATGCCCTGTTGCAGTCGGTCGAGAAACAGGCGCCGATTGGGCAGATCGGTCAAGGGATCAATATTGGCTTGTTTGCGAATGATGGCTTCCACCTGCCTTTGTTCGGTAATATCGGCAAACATCGCCACCCGGCGAAGAACCTTGCCGTCATCGCCGTATACCGTGTTGATACTCAACCATTTCAGGTACACGTCGCCATTTTTGCGGCGGTCCCATATCTCGCCTTCCCAGTGTCCGCAGCGCTCGAGCGCCTGCCACATATCCCGGTAAAACGCCTTGTCGTGGCGCCCGGATTTAAGCAGCGAAGGCGATTGGCCTATGGCTTCCGCCGCGCTGTAGCCCGTCAAACTAGTGAATGCCGGGTTTATGGCGACGATCCGGTTTGTGGTATCAGTCACCATCACTGCCTCGCCCAGCGCCAAATACACGGTCGCCGCCAGGCGTAATTCGGCTTCGGTCTGTTTGCGTTCACTGATGTCCGTCACTGCCGCCAGACAGGATTGCCGGGTTTTGTCGGCAACCGCTTCAATGGCGACATGGCATGACATGGCACCTATCCGCAGCACCATCTCGCAGGTGTGTGTCTCGTCGCTGACAAAGACTTTTTCCAGAAAGCCTTGAAAAGCAGGCCGATCCTCAGGGCAAAGCCACTGGCTGAAGGCTTGCCCGGTGATTCGGGTGCGATTGATACCGAGCAGGCGTTCGCTACAGAAATTAGTTTGATGAATCACGCCATCAGGCCCCAGGGCAAAATAGGCCAGCGGGGCAAAATCGAATAATTCGGCATAGCGCTGCTGGGCCATTTCAGCCTGGGCACGCGCTTCCCGCAGCGCCTCGATCTGCATCTCCAGTTCGATCTGATGCACTTACAGCTCATGCACCAGGCGGTTGTTATCCGATAGCCCATCCGGCGCTGTTTCTGGTCGGGCCGTGAGTCGCCGTTCCGCGCTGTCCCGCAGTGCTTTCATGTCCTTTTCGGCGTCGGTCTGCTTGCTCATCGCTGATTGCTCCGCAATTGCGCTTCCAGATTCTTGGTTTCGGTGATGTCGATCAAGGTGATGACCACGCCATCGATCACGTTATCCTGGGTGCGATAGGGCATGATCCGTACCTTGAACCAACGGCCGTCATGGGTCTTGATCTGTTTTTCCGAAAATACCAATGTCCGCAATACGTTCTGCGCGTCCTGCTGCAATTGCGGATAGTCCAGCTCGGTGACGATGTCGGACAGCGGCCTGCCCACGTCGCCGACAATCAGTTTGAACAGATGGGTGGCATGGCTGGTGAAGCGGCGAACATACAGCGCATTGTCCAGAAACACCGTGGCGATTTCCATGCTGTCGAGCAGGTTCTTCATGTCGTTATTGACCCACGACAGATCGGTGACTTTTGATTGCAGCTCGGCATTAATGGTCTGCAATTCCTCGTTCAAGGACTGCATTTCTTCCTTGGAGGTGGTCAGCTCTTCGTTGGTGGATTGCAGCTCTTCGTTGGTCGACTGCAATTCCTCATTCGAGGATTTGAGTTCTTCCTGCGAAGTTTGCATTTCTTCCCGGGCGATTTGCAACTGTTCGCGGGCTTGTTGCAATTCGTCCTGCAGGGCCTGCAATTCGGCGCTCGGTGCATTACGGGCGCGTCTTCTGGTTTTGGGCGTCGCCACGTCGGTAAAAATGACGATCAGCATGCCTTTCAACATGTCGGGTTTGACGATGGCCTGCACGGTGAGGTTGATGGTCTGGCTGCCGCCGTTGGTGCCTACCGTCAAGCTCGGCACTTCAACCGCTTCGGCTTGCTGTTGGGCTTTTTTGATGGCGCCGGCGAGTTCATGGCGTAGGCCGTCGCGGGCCATGGCGTGAATATTCCAGTTGGCTTTACCCGCCGCCGGTTCCAGATATTTACCGGTGCGGCCATTGATGTAGAGAATATCGCCCTCGACATTTACCACCACGGCCGTCGGCGCATAGTTTTGCAGCAAGAGTTGATCTACCTGGCTTTGCAAGTTGAAAACGGCTTTGCTCGGCGCGGTATCTGTCTGGGTCATGGCGGCCACGGGAAAATATTTGGTCGGAAATTGGATGTCTGCCGAGGGCAGGGTTTGCTCGATGCGCCGGTATAGGCGCGAATGGCTGTCGATGGCGGCAAACAAGCCGGTAAAACTACTGACAGTCTCGGCATTGCCGAGCAGCAGGAGGCCGTGGGTAGTCAGCGCATAATGAAACAGCGGGATCAGTTTTTTCTGCAATTCCGGGCCGAAATAAATCAGCAGATTACGGCAGCTGAGCAGATCGAGTTTGGTGAAGGGCGGGTCCATGATGATGTTCTGCTGGGCGAAGATCACCATTTCCCGAATTTCCTTGTTGATCCGGTAACCATTGTCCTCGGCGACAAAAAAGCGACTGAGCCGCTCGGGCGAGACATCGGCGGCGATATTGGCCGGATAGAAGCCTTGCCGTGCCTGTTCGATGGCATCCGCATCGAGATCGGTGGCGAAGATCTGTAATTTAAAACCGTGCTGCAGCGGGTTTTGCGCCAGCGCTTCCTTGAACACCATCGCCAGCGAATAGGCTTCTTCGCCGGTCGAGCAGGCCGGCACCCAGGCCCGCATGTCCTTGCCGCTGGGATATTCGCTCAGCAAGGCCGGGATGGCGAGGCTCTTGAGCTGTTCCCACACCGCCGGATCACGGAAAAAATTGGTGACGCCGATCAGCAGTTCCTTGAACAGCAGATCCAGTTCCTGGGGGTTCTCGCGCAGATAGCGCACATACTGGGCGATGGTATCGATCTGGTGCAAACCCATGCGGCGTTCGATGCGGCGATAGAGGGTGTTCTTTTTGTAGAGCGAGAAATCGTTGCCGGTTCGTGAGCGCAGCAGGATCACGATTTGCTCCAGAGCGCTTTGCGATTTGAGTTCCAGCACCGGTTCCGCAGGGCCATGCCCGCCGCGCCGACTCTGCTGAAGACAGGCCAATATCCGTTCCCAGAGTATTTGCGGCGGCGCGACGATATCGGCCAGTCCGGCATCGATGGCGCTGCGCGGCATGCCGTCGAATTTGGCGGAATCCGGCGCTTGCACCAGAACCAGTCCGGCATTTTCCTTGATGGCGCGCAAGCCAAGGGTGCCGTCGGAACCCATTCCCGACAGAATGACGCCGACAGCCCGTTCATGCTGGTCGTCCGCCAGCGCCCGGAAGAAAAAATCGATCGGCAGGCGTAATCCGCGCGGCGTGACCGGATCGAGCAGATGCAGTTTGCCGTGCAGGATGGAGAGGTCTTTATTCGGCGGAATCACATAAACGCAATCCGCCTTGATTTTCATGCCATCGTCGGCCTGGGCGACCTTCATTGCCGTCACCCGCTGCAACAGTTCCGGCAGCAGGCCTTGATGGGTGGGATCCAGATGCTGAATCACCACGAACGCCGCGCCGCAGCCTGGCGGCACATGGCTAAAAAATTGCTCCAGCGCTTCCAGTCCGCCAGCCGAGGCGCCAATGCCGATGATAGTGGGGGTGCTGTCTGCTTTCACGGGTGTTTGATGGTTCGATGTGGGCTCTGCTGCTTTACCAATGGCCGCCGCAAGCCCACGCTAAACTGGCTGGGAGATTTGTTGAGCATAATGTTTTAGCGCGATTTATTTATGAGAACCGCCGAATTCTAATGATGCTATTGGTGGCCAAATTCCTAATCCAGAAGGCCATTGCCGGTATTGAATGCGGATTTGAATTCCTTTAAGCCATGATGACCGCCATTGACTACTTTTCTGGCACCGGCGAGATCGTGCTCGGACAAGCGTCTTCTGATTCTGCTTTCGTTGCTTTTCAAGAATAGCGCCAACAACTCGGCTGCTATTTGAGGATTATTGGCCAAAGCCGGATTTTCTACCAAATCCTGGCCGATTTGGGCACCAAATTTCTCATAATTGGCTCGTCCGGTCAGTTGCACGAATCCACGCCCCTTGAAACTGTTGCCATCCGGTTTGCCTTGATTACCCAAGTCTTTACGGTTGTCGTACAAATCAAAAGGATGGCCATTGGGTGAGGTATTAAATCGCGATTTACCTTCTGAAATGGGTTCAAACCCCGCCGTTTCAGCACGAATGGTGGCCAACGCCATCAATATCATGGGTTTGTCGGCCAGTCCGGCAGTCTGCATTGCAGCTAAAACCAAGGGTAAATTGGCTTTTATGTTGCCAATGGGGGTGAGCGGAAACATTTTGGACACGATGGCTGTGGTGACATCGGCAAGTTGAAAGCCATCATGCAAATCCGTCGATATCAAGCCCAGCGCAGCCTGGGTTTGTCGACCGACAATGCCATCGGGAGACAAGCCGGCGCTTTTCTGAAATGCAATCACAGCCGCTTCAGTACCTGCACCAAAATCACCATCGATTATTCCGGGGTCGAAGCCTTCACGCTTTAATGCTTCTTGCAAGCGTTTCACCTCTGTACCCGACATGCCTTCTTTGAGTAGGGACATACAGCCTCCTGAAATGATGTTGCCAATGATTTTTATCTGAAAGCACATTGCCCGCAAGCAGGACTGCGCAACAGACGTATGGTTGGTTTGGCTTGTTGAACGGGCGAGTATATTGCATCCATGTCGTTCGACAGCCTTGGAACGGGTGTCGAGTTTAACCTAACAGCAGTGATGCTAAAGCCTGAAAACGAGAAAATACGTCATCAGGGGCTATCCCATATAATTGCGGTTTGGCTAATCAATCAGGAGATTAAATTGTTAAAGCAAACCATTGCGCAGCTTGCGTATGGCGCGGATGAGTTGTTGGTTGAAGCGGAACTCGTCAAAAAACTGGAAGAAAACAGACCCTTGGTCATCAAGGCGGGTTTCGATCCAACCGCGCCCGATTTGCATCTCGGTCATACAGTGCTAATCAACAAACTCAGGCAATTTCAGGATGCGGGTCACCGCGTGCATTTTTTGATTGGCGATTTCACGGCGATGATAGGTGACCCAACGGGTAAAAATGTTACGCGGAAGCCGTTGTCGCGGGAAGAAGTGTTGGAAAATGCCAAAACCTACCAGGAACAGGTTTTCAAGATATTAAACCCAGAGAAAACCGAGATTTGTTTCAACTCGACCTGGATGGGCGCAATGTCGAGTGCCGACATGATTCAGTTGGCTGCCAAGCATACGGTGGCCAGAATGTTGGAGCGCGACGATTTTCACAAACGCTACAAAAACGGTCAGCCGATTGCGATTCACGAATTCCTGTATCCCTTGGTGCAAGGCTATGACTCGGTGGCCATGAAGGCCGACGTTGAATTGGGCGGCACCGATCAGAAATTCAATCTACTGATGGGGCGGCATTTACAGGAAATCTACGGCCAAAAACCCCAGGTGGTTCTGACCATGCCGATACTCGAAGGCCTGGACGGCGTACAGAAAATGTCGAAGTCGTTGAATAACTATATTGGTATCGCCGATGCCCCAGATGACATGTTCGGCAAAATCATGTCGATTTCCGACGAATTGATGTGGCGCTACTACATCTTGTTGAGCTTCAAGCCGATGTCCGACATCGAGGCCGACAAAAAAGCCTGTACCGAAGGCGCCAATCCAAGGGATTACAAAATGGCGCTGGGGCTGGAGATCGTGACCCGCTTTCATGGGGAAGGCGCGGCAAAACAGGCCGTTGAAAATTTCGTTGCACGATTTCAGAAAGGTGCGCTGCCGGACGAAATGCCGCATATCCGTCTTGATACCGCTTCTGAGGGTATTGCCATTACCAACCTGCTCAAGGATGCAGGATTGACCGCCAGCACTTCGGAAGCGATACGCATGATCAAGCAGGGCGCAGTCAAAATCGACGGTGAGCGCGTCGATGACGTCAAGCGGGTAATCGCGGCAGGCAGCCGCCATGTTTATCAGGTAGGCAAGCGCAAATTCGCCGAGATCGAGATTTTGGCGGCTTGATAGCTGTCGTGCAGTTTGGCGGTCTGGCGGTCAGCGCAAAATCCTGTAGGCAAAAAAAAGCCCATCAGCAAGATGGGCTTTTGGCTTGGATATGCAAACTTAGTTTTTGCTTTTATCGACGATCTGATTGGCGCTGATCCAGGGCATCATCGCACGCAGTTTGGCGCCGACCACTTCAATCGGGTGCTCGGCATTTTGGCGACGGCGGGCGGTCATTTCCGGGTAGCCGGTAGCGCCTTCCAGGATGAATTGCTTGGCGTAGCGGCCTTCCTGGATGTTTTTCAGCGCCTCTTTCATGGCTTTGCGGCTTTCGTCGTTGATGACTTTGGGGCCGGTGACATATTCACCATACTCGGCATTGTTGGAGATCGAGTAGTTCATGTTGGCAATGCCGCCTTCGTACATCAGATCGACGATCAGTTTCAACTCGTGCAGGCATTCGAAATAGGCCATTTCCGGCGGGTAACCGGCTTCGGTCAGGGTTTCGAAGCCGACTTTTATCAGCTCGACCGCGCCGCCACACAATACCGCCTGTTCACCGAACAAGTCGGTTTCGGTTTCGTCGCGGAAAGTAGTTTCGATGATGCCGGAACGACCGCCACCGATGGCGGAGGCGTAGGACAGACAGATGGCTTTGGCCTGGCCTGAGGCGTTTTGATGAATGGCGATCAGGTCAGGAATGCCGCCGCCTTTGACGAATTCGGAACGCACGGTGTGGCCCGGTGCTTTCGGGGCGATCATGATGACGTCGAGGTCTTTGCGCGGCACGATCTGGTTGTACAGAATCGCGAAACCATGGGCAAAGGCCAAGGCTGCGCCTTGCTTGATGTTGGGTTCGATTTCGTCTTGGTACAGTCTGGACTGGAATTCGTCCGGGGTCAGAATCATGACCACATCGGCACCGGCAACGGCATCCGGCACTTCTTTGACGGTCAGGCCGCTGTTTTGTGCTTTGGCCACCGACGCCGAATTGGCGCGCAGGCCGACGACGACGTCGACACCGGACTCTTTCAGATTGTTGGCGTGGGCGTGGCCTTGCGAGCCGTAGCCGATGATGGCGACTTTTTTGCCTCTGATGACTGACAGGTCAGCGTCTTTGTCGTAATAAACTTGCATGGTGTGTCTCGATTGTATGAGTGTTAAAAGAAAATCGGGTTAAAGGGTATAAAAGCGAATGATGCAAAGCTCGGATGCATAACTCCTCCGTAATTATTCAGCGTCCAGTCGCATCCTCATTCCCACGCAGAGTGTGGAAATGAGGACAATCCAGTAGCTTTCGCTGAATAGTTACCGTGGAGTTAAAGATGTAACCCTTTCTCTCCGCGTGAAATGCCGGTAGTGCCAGAGCGCACCACTTCGATCACGCTGTCTTCGGCCAGGCCTCTGATGAAAGCGTCGAGTTTGCTGGAGTGCCCTGTCATTTCGACGACATAGCTGGTGGGCGTTACGTCGATGATCTGGCCACGGAAGATGTCGGTCATGCGTTTGACTTCCTCGCGAGTTTCCATCGTGGTTTTGATTTTGACCAGCATCAGCTCACGTTCGATGTGCGGCGCATCAGCCAGGTCTATCAGTCGGACGACGTCGATCAACTTGTTGAGTTGCTTGGTGATCTGCTCGATGATGTTGTCGTTGCCACGGGTAACCAGCGTCATGCGCGACAGACTGGGGTCTTCGGTGGGAGCCACGGTGAGTGATTCGATGTTGTAACCGCGCGCCGAGAACAAACCGGCGACACGCGACAACGCGCCCGACTCGTTTTCGATCAGTATCGAGATGATGTGTCTCATATCAGGATAACTCCCTGTCCATCGGTGTGCCGGGCGCAACACGCAGCTTCATGTCGTGATGGCCCTTGCCGGCTTCTATCATCGGGTAGACGTTTTCGGTTCGGTCGGTCATAAAGTCGAGAAATACGGTGCGATCTTTCAGGGCAAAGGCTTCCTGCAGGGCTGGGCGCACATCCTCCGGTTTTTCGATGCGCATGCCGACATGGCCGTAGGCTTCCGCCAGCTTGACGAACTCTGGCAACGTGTCCATGTACGATTGCGAGTACCGGCTTTGGTAGGAAAACTCCTGCCATTGCCGCACCATGCCCATGTAACGGTTGTTGAGGTTGATGATCTTGACCGGGGTGTTGTATTGCAGGGCGGTCGACAGCTCTTGTATGCACATCTGGATGCTGGCCTCGCCGGTAACGCAGGCGACATCGGCATCGGGGTGAGCCAGTTTGACGCCGATGGCGGCGGGCAGACCAAAGCCCATCGTGCCCAGGCCACCGGAATTGATCCAGCGGCGCGGTTTGTCGAATGAATAGTATTGCGCGGCGTACATCTGGTGCTGGCCAACATCCGATGTCACGAAGGCGTTGCCCTGGGTAGCCTCATACAGTTGTTCGATGACGAATTGCGGCTTGATGAAACCGCTGGTGCGATCGTAGTCCAGACAGTTGACGGCTCGCCAGCTATCGATCAGTTGCCACCAGCTTGCCAGTGCCGTTTTGGAAGGTTTTTCCTTGCCATCCTCGATCAATTCGATCATTTGCGTCAGTACGTATTTGACTTCGCCGACGATGGGAATATCGACGCGCACGGTTTTTGATATCGACGACGGATCGACATCGATGTGGATGATCTTGGCATAGGGGCAGAACTCGGCCAGTTTGCCGGTGACGCGGTCATCGAAGCGTGCGCCGACGGCGAGTATTACATCGCTTTCGTGCATCGCCATGTTGGCTTCGTAAGTGCCATGCATGCCGAGCATGCCTAAGTTTTGCTTATCGGGTGCCGGATAGGCGCCCAGCCCCATCAGGGTTTGGGTGATCGGGTAACCGAGCAGCCGGGTCAGTTCGATCAGTTCCTTGTGGCCTTCACCTAGAACCACGCCACCGCCCGAGTAGATGATCGGACGCTGCGCACTCAGCAATACCTCGATTGCCCGCTTGATCTGGCCTTTGTGACCATGAACCACCGGGTTGTAAGAGCGCAGCGATACTTTTTTCGGGTATTTGTACGGGACCTTGATGTTAGGGTCGGTGATGTCCTTGGGAATATCGACCAATACCGGCCCTGGCCGCCCACTGGTGGCGATGTAAAACGCCTTTTTGATGGTTTCGGCCAATTGGTGAACGTCCTTGACCAAGAAGTTGTGTTTGACGCAAGGACGGGTAATGCCGACGGTATCGACTTCCTGGAAAGCATCGCTGCCAATGACCGGCGAGGGTACCTGGCCCGACAGAATCACCATGGGAATCGAATCCATGTAGGCCGTGGCGATGCCGGTTACGGCATTGGTTGCACCCGGCCCCGAGGTTACCAGCACCACACCCGGTTTGCCGGTTGCGCGCGCATAACCATCGGCAGCGTGTGCCGCCGCCTGTTCGTGACGTACCAGAATGTGTTTTACGTCGTCTTGATGAAAAATGGCATCGTAGATGTGCAGCACTGCACCACCGGGATAGCCAAAAACAAATTCGACACCTTCGTCTTTAAGACACTGGACAAGTATATGTCCGCCGCTAAGTTCCAATTTTATGTCCTCAATAACCCAACCGAAGCAGAAAGCACCTTTACAAAAAGGGGAGCGCTAAGCTAATGGTTTTGCTGGGTTTCGTCAAGGAAAAGCCTTGTTCTTGTGTAGAGAGCAAATAAACTGTCCGTAGTTGTAGTGCGAGTTGTCCGGTTTTCATGGTTACCGAGGAGGTGGTCTCGGAAATCAGTTTGAATACCGATTCAACAGCCCATAAGATAAGGGGGACTCCAAAAATTTAGGTGTTTAGGTGTTTAGGCCTCCAATTTTATTGTCCGACAGCCTCCTGGGAAAGTGGTTTATGATGCAACGCCCATACGATTCGAACCGGTGATTCAAGATGTCTCCGTCATTACCTGCCATTCCGCTCTGCTCCGGCAAATTATCGCCCAGGGTTGCTCCATCGGCTTTGCGTTGGCAATTCGGGTTTCGCTGGGTGCGCGTATTACCTATCGTTGCCGCCTGTATCCTGATGCCGGTCAAGGCAATGGCTGAAGCCGAAGAACCGGCGCCAGTACCCGAACCGCCCGAATTGCCGATGCCGGTTCAGTCGGGCGAGGAAATGGAACCCGACATCACGATCATTCGCAGGGGCGACGATATCATTCACGAGTACCGTCGTGGCGGGCATATCTACATGGTTCGGATTCAGCCAGCGATTGGCCCGGCGTATTATTTGCTCGACCCTCATGGCGACGGCCAACTGGATGTCAAAAAGACCGACATCGACAAGCACAGCAACATCAATGTGTGGACGCTGTTCGAATGGGATTGGTAACAGGGGCGTTTCGTTTAGCAATTTTGGTGGGGTGTGTCATGCGGGGATGGATCGTGGTGTTGGCGGTAATGCTTTCGGCGTCGGCCTCTGCCGAAGTGTACAAGTGCATCGGGGGTGACGGTAAAACCCTGTATCAATCCCGACCGTGTCAGACGTCTCAGCGCGAAAAGCAGCTTGACATCAAAGCCGACCCGGAGCGCGAAGCCGCAGCCAGGGCCAGGCTGCAAGACGTGCAGGCCGAATATCAGGCGCGTAAGGAACAACGGGCACAGGCCGAAAATGAGCGCTTGCAGAAGCAGTATCAGGCAGCCACTCTGGAGGCGGCGCGCCGGTCGGCGCAAGCACAGCATCGCCAGGCCGATGCGCTGGAGCAACGCCAAGCCTGGGGTGGCGATGCGCCCTTGCCAACACGAGGCTTTATTGCGCCTGGTGTGACTTTTTCTGCGCCCATCATGCCGAGGCAGCCTGCAAGCCCCGCGCCTCGTACCGAACCCAATCCCTGAGCGGGTTCAAATCGGACAGCCCCCTCGTCAACGTGCGAAAAAATGGCTGAGCGCACGAATCATGTAAGCGTGATCGTCCACCCCCGCACTTTCGCGGGCGCTATGCATGGCCCACATCGGGTTACCCACATCCACGGTTTTGATGCCCAGTCTGGCCGATGCAATCGGGCCTAGGGTGCTGCCGCAAGCGAGATCACCCCGGTGGACATATTTTTGCAACGGTACGCCGATTTCCTGGCAAATATCGACAAACAAGGCTTCCGACAAACAGGTTGAGGCATAGCGGTGGTTGTGGTTGATTTTGACTACCGGTCCCTGATTGACGATGATTTTGTGATTGCTTTCATAGGCATTCGGGAAATTGGGCTGATAGGCGTGAGCCATGTCGGTGCTTATCATCAGACTGTTGGCCAGCGCCCGGGTGTAGTCCCCACTCTTGCAATCCATGCCGTCAGCGATGCGCTGGAGCACATCGGGCAAAAAACTGCCGGCGGCACCTTTGAGGCTTTCGCTGCCGATTTCTTCATGATCGAAAAACGCGCAAACCAGAGTGTTGGTCGTGGTTTCCTGTTCGCTTGCAGCCAGCAATGCGCTCAAACCGGCATGGCAGGAGGCCAGATTGTCGATTTGACCGTTGGCGTAAAACGCCTGGTCATCGCCCCAAAAACCGCCTTTCTGGGTATCGTAGACACTGAGTTCCCAGCCAAGAATCTGCTCGGGCGACAAGTCGCTGGCCGACTGAAGCCATGATGCAAACCGCTCGCCGTCTGCCAGAGAATCGCTGGCGGCGAACAGCAACGGCAGTTCGGTTTGTTTGTTGAACTTGAGGCCGTCTTCGTTGACGCTGCGGTTCATGTGTATCGCCAGGTTGGGCAGGCGCAGCAAGGGTTCGGCGCTACGTAGCAAGCGGCTTGCAAGACTGCCATCGGTTGCTTTGTAAGCGATGCGCCCGGCCAGACCCAGATCACGGTCGCTGAAGGTGGCAAGAATGGGGCCACCGTAAACCTCGACTGCCAGTCGCAGCAGGTTGTCGCTTGCCATACAGGGATTGGGTTTGACGCGCAACCCGGGTGAGTCGGTATGGGCGGCTATGATTTTGAAGCCTGAGCTGGGCAATGGGTTTTGGCCGGTTGCGAAGGCGATGATGGAAGAGTCGTCGCGAACGACGTAGTAACGGCCGCTCGCGTCCAGCGACCAGACCTGATTTTCAGCCAGACGCCGAAAACCGCAGGCGTTCAGCCGTTGCGCCAAAGTTTCGACGACATGCCATGGGCTGGGGCTGGCATCGATGAAGTCGAGTAAACTCTGTACCTGTTGTCTGGGTGTCATGTGCTGGGCCATCATGTTTTGGAGCGTCATGAGGTTTCCTTGAGTTCCAGCGCCACCGAGTTGATGCAGTAGCGCAGTCCGGTCGGCTGCGGGCCATCAGGGAATACATGACCCAGATGGGCGCCGCAGTGGTGACAGGTAACTTCGACCCGACGCATACCATGGCTTAAGTCCAGATGCTGATCCAGACTGTTTTCCGACAATGGCTGCCAGAAACTCGGCCAGCCGCATCCTGAGTGGAATTTGGCGTCGGACTCGAACAAAACATGGCCGCAGCACACACAATGGTAAGTGCCGGGGGTTGTGCAGTCAGTGTATTTGCCGGTGAACGGCGGTTCCGTGCCTTTCTCGCGGCAAACGTGAAATTGCTCGGGTGTCAGTTTGTCCCGCCAGGCTTGTTCGGTATCGTTGGATGCGTTCATGAGGATTGCCGTCGGTTGAGAGTGCGGCGTATTTTAAGTGACCAGCCTGGAATCCGAATAAAAATCGAACCTTTTGGCTGGCCCGGAACTTTTTTTGGCACCCTAAGTCTGTGGCGGCGGAGATAGTGCTGAATAGTTCGGCAATAGGGCAGTGCGGGTTCGATCATGCGCGCTGCTTTTTTTTGCGCGGACGAAAGTTTTATCGTTCAAAATGTTTCGGTTTCGAAGGCCTGACCATTCCAGCACAGGATGTCCGCGCCGTGCTTTTTCCAATCGGCCAGTACCCAGCGTTGCGCCGGTTTGCCGTCCAATTCGAACGTGTGGCGGGCCGGGCGGTGGGTGTGGCCGTGAATCAGAGTTTGGCAATTATGCCTGCGCATGGCGTCTTCGACGGTCTGCTGATTGACGTCCATGATTGTCGGTGTTTTGTTGCGCTTGTGGAAATAACTGCGCAAACGGTACCAGCGGGCGGCCAATAAACGCAGCCACAGTGGCTTGGACAATACGCTGTTTTGCCATGCCGGATCGTGCGATTTGAGGCGAAACATCTGATAGGCCACATCGTCCGAGCACAAAAGATCACCATGAGTCAGCAGTACCGGCTGGCCGCCCAAATCGATCACCGCATAGTCATCAAGCAGCTTGACGCCGGTTTGACGGCTAAAAGTCTGACCCAGCAGAAAATCCCGGTTGCCTTGCAGCAAATACACGGCCACACCGCTGTCGGTGAGTTGCTTTAGCGCCTGTTTGATTGTCTTGCTGGGTGGGGTGTCGTCATCGTCGCCTATCCAGGCATCGAACAAGTCGCCGAGTATGTACAGCGCTTGGCAGCCGGTGGCGCGCTTTGTCAGGAAACGCAGAAAGCGCTGGGTGATTTCGGTTTTCTCCAGCGCGATATGGAGATCCGAAATGAAGAGGATGTGGTTTTTCAAACCGAATCAGCCTGGCTGCCGACTGTATTCACACTCGGCAGCCGTTCAGGTCATTCGATGATTTCAGCTTTTTCGATCACGATGTCGGTTTTAGGCACATCCTGATGGCCGCCACGGTTGCCCGTCGCCTGTTTGGCCATGGCATCGACCACATCCATGCCTTCGGTGACATCACCAAACACTGCATAACCCCAGCCGCTGGGTGTTGGGCTGGTGTGATCGAGGAAGGCATTGTCCTTGTAATTGATGAAAAACTGCGCGGTGGCCGAATGCGGGTCGTTGGTGCGTGCCATGGCAATGCTGCCGCGCTGGTTTTTCAGGCCGTTGTCGGCTTCGTTCTTGATTTGCGCGTTGGTGGCTTTCTGGCTGAAACCGCTATCGAAGCCGCCGCCTTGTGCCATGAAGCCAGGTATCACGCGATGAAAAATCGTGCCGTCGTAAAAGCCGCTTTTGACGTAATCGACGAAGTTGGCAGCGCTAACAGGCGCTTTGGCGTGATCAAGTTGAATGACGAAGGCGCCGAGGGAAGTGGTCATCTTGACCTTGGTTTGGGTGTCGGACATTTTGTTTTCCGTTGCAAATGAAAGCGTTGTGAACAAGAAAAGCATCAGGCTAATGACAGTGTTACGCATGGTGACTCCATAGGGGTATCGCTGCGAGCGGCGAATTCTATGTGTTTTCAGCTTGAAAGAGAAGATGGAATCTTGATAGATTGGCCAGCATTTTGCTAACCGAACCCTTGAGCCATGTTGAAAATCTACAATACCCTGACTCGAAGCAAGCAGACATTTGTACCCAGACAGCCCGGCAAGGTCGGGATGTATGTCTGCGGCATGACGGTGTACGACTATTGCCACATCGGCCACGCCCGCGTCATGGTGGTGTTCGACACCGTTGCACGTTACCTGCGCCACGCGGGTTATCAACTGACTTACGTCCGCAACATCACCGACATCGACGACAAAATCATTCAACGCGCCAACGACAACGGTGAGTCGTTCACCGATCTGACCGAACGCTTCATCGCCGCCATGCACGACGACGAGCGGGCTTTGTCGGTGTTGCCGCCCGACATCGAACCCAGGGCGACCCAATCGATTGCCGACATCATTCGCATGATTGCCACACTGATAGCCAAAGACCTGGCCTATGTCGGCGGCAACGGTGACGTGTTTTACGCAGTGAGCCGCTTTGCCGGTTATGGCCGTTTGTCCGGCAAGCATATCGACGATTTACGCGTCGGCGAGCGTGTCGATGTCGATACGGCAAAACGCGACCCGCTCGACTTCGTGCTGTGGAAAATGAGCAAACCCGGTGAGCCTTTCTGGCAATCGCCCTGGGGTGATGGCAGGCCCGGCTGGCATATCGAATGCTCGGCAATGTCGACCTGCTGTCTGGGTCAGCATTTCGACATCCACGGTGGCGGCATGGATTTGCAGTTTCCCCATCACGAAAACGAAATCGCCCAATCCGAGGGTGCGACGGGCGAGCCTTTCGTCAATTACTGGATGCACAACGGTTTTGTTCGGGTCAATGAAGAAAAAATGTCGAAATCGCTGGGCAATTTTTTCACCGTGCGCGAGGTGCTGAAGCAATACCGGCCAGAAATCGTCCGCTTTTTCATCTTGTCCAGCCACTACCGCAGCCCGCTGAATTATGCCGATGAACAACTGGATGAAGCCGCCGCCGCCCTGACCCGACTTTACACTGCACTGCGCGGCGTGGCAGTTGTCGATATCGCTATCGACCCTGCCTACAAAGAACGCTTCGTTCAGGCCATGGACGATGATTTCAATACGCCGGTGGCCTTGGCCGTACTGTTCGAACTGGCGCGCGAACTCAACAAGACCGACGACAAGGCCGTTCTGGCCGCCACCTTGAAACAACTGGCGTCTATTCTGGGCTTGCTGCAAGACGATCCGGAACGCTTCTTGAAGACCGGTGCAGCGGCTGATGCCCTGTCCGAAACCACCATAGAGCAGATGATCGCCGCCCGCAAAACGGCAAAAGCGGCCAAGGACTGGGTACAGGCCGATGCCATTCGCGACCAGCTCAACGCGCAAGGCATCGTTCTGGAAGACGTAGCCGGTAGCAATACGACCTGGCGTCGGGAGCACTGAACCCTTTATGACTGAAATCAAAGACAAATCAATAAACACCTTCCTCGACGAACTGGCCAGCAGGCAAGCGACACCCGGTGGCGGCAGCGCGGCAGCCGTCATGGGGGCGCAAGCGGCGGCGCTGGTGAGCATGGTCTGCAACCTGACCATAGGCAAAGCTAAATATGCCGAAGTCGAGGCCGACATGTGTGCGCTGTTGCAAGTATCAGAAACGCTACGCCAGACCCTGACCGACATGATTAAGGCCGATGTCGACGTGTTCGATCGGTTGATGGCGTGTTACGGATTACCCAAAAGCACCGACGATGAGAAAACCTGGCGCAGCACGCAAATCCAGAGTGTGCTGAGGGAAGCCACCCTGGTGCCGCTGGCCTGCGCCCAGGCCTGTGCCGAAGTCATCCCGCTTTGCCGCATCGCAGCAGAAAAAGGCAACCTCGGTGCCATCACGGATGCCGGCGTGGCAGCCATGGCGGCTCATGCAGGTCTGAAGAGTGCGGCACTAAATGTCCAGATCAACGCCGCCGCGCTGAAAGATCGGTCATTTGCCGACGCCAGCCTCGCCAACCTTAATGCCATTTTGAACGGCAGCGAAGACGAAGTCGACGCGATTTACCAGCTCGTCAAACAAAAACTGTAATCGTTGTGGCGCTCATGTAAGGCGGCGGCACGACCATCCCCTGCCTGTGCGGGCATTGGGCGGAACCAGCTCTCATGCCAAGTTTGTCGAAGTAGTTCGCTGATGCGCCCGTTTAAGCACTCCACCATGCCGTCCTGTCTGTAGGCAGTGCAGGTGAATAGCTGCGCTCTTTAACGAAAATGAGCGGGAAATCTGACCAAAAGAGCTTTTCCGCAACAGGTCTTCTATTCCCGGAAAGCCTCATGGAGCATTCGCACTTTGCTGCGTTTGCCTTGGATCGAGCTTTGTTGACCCAATAAGCAACCAGTATTGTCTGCTACAATCGACGGCTTTTTATTCGGCCCGCCCACTTCAGCGGTGGCGAACAACCTTCCCGGCAAACCTCATCGGGTGACCCATGCAGCGCTTCTGCACACTGGCTTTCGTGTTGGGCTTGATTCTGATGGTCTTCGGATTGACCTATTGCCTGCCCATACTCACGTCACTGATCTACGACGATGGTATGACAACCTATTTTGTCGATGGCATGGCGTTCAATATTGGCGGTGGCGGTTTGCTGGCTGCCAGCACGATGCGCTTCAGGGGCGAGGTAAAAACCCGCGACGGCTATTTGCTGGTCGCGTTCTTCTGGGTACTGATGGCATCGGCGGCGACACTACCCCTCATGTGGGGCATACCTAACCTGTCATTCACCGATGCTTTTTTCGAAACCATGTCCGGCTTCACCACCACCGGTGCAACGGTATTGAGCGGTCTCGACAATCTGGCACCATCGCTCAATCTGTGGCGCCATGAACTGAACTGGATCGGCGGCCTGGGCATCATCGTTCTTGCAGTTGCGATTCTGCCGCTGCTGGGGGTCGGTGGTATGCAACTTTACAAAGCGGAAATCGCAGGGCCAGTCAAAGACAGCAAACTCACACCGCGCATAGCCGAAACCGCCCGGCTGCTATGGCTGGTGTACGCCGGTACTACAGTGCTTTGCATCATCGGCCTGAAATGGGCAGGCATGGGCTGGTTCGATGCAATCTGCCACAGTTTTGCCGCCATGGGACTGGGCGGTTTTTCAACCCACGATGCCAGCGTCGGTTATTACGATTCACCAGCAATCGAACTGGTGCTGACTGTATTCATGCTGGTTGCCGCCATCAATTTCGCCACCCATTACACGGTGCTGCATCAACGCAGCCTCAAACCCTACCTGGTCGATCCGGAAACCATGCCCATGCTGGGCCTGGTAGCTGCCAGCATCTTGATGTGTGCTGGCTACTTATGGCACTTCGACACCTATCCCGACTTTTTCACCAGTCTGCGCCATGTGAGCTTCAATCTGGTGTCGATCGCGACCGACTGCGGTTTTGCAAGCGTCGATTTCGACAAATGGCCACCATTCGTGCCCTGGTGGATGCTCTACCTGAGCTGCATCACCGTATGCACCGGCTCTACCGGCGGCGGCATCAAGATGTTCCGCACCTTGTTGCTGGTAAAACAGGCCAATCGCGAATTGTTCAGCATCTTGCACCCGCGCGCCGTCAACCCCATCCGTATCGGCAACACACCCATCGCCAACAAAATCATCTTTGCTGTACTGGCCTTCATTTTCCTGTACTTCATTTCCATCGTGGTTATGACCTTCACGCTGATTTTCACTGGCCTGGATCCGATCTCGGCACTGAGCGCCGTCATCGCCTGCATCAACAATGCCGGGCCGGGATTGAATCAACTGGGGCCGGCCACCAACTACGCCAGTCTCAACGATTTTCAAACCTGGGTCTGCTCCATCACCATGCTGCTTGGCCGACTCGAAGTGTTTACCCTGGTGGTGCTTTTTACGCCTACTTTCTGGAGAAAATAGTACAATCCGCCGCCCTGATGCTCGATTCTGCCTGCTATCGAACACAGTATTTGCACCGACACCCCATTCCAATACGGCACTGATTCAAACCTCATGACTTCCTCGCGATCTATCGATTTTCTCGGCAAACGCAAACTGGCGTTCGTCTTTTCCGGCACCCTGTTCCTGATCTCTCTGCTTTCATTTGTCGTCAAAGGCTTGGAACTGGGCATCGATTTCACCGGTGGCAGCCTCTACGAGCTGCATTACAACCAGGCCGTCGATCTGGACAAAATGCGTGGTGCACTGGAACAGCATGACTTCGGCGACGCCAGTCTGCAACATTTCGGCAGCTCGCAGGACGTACTGATACGTCTGAAGCCCGTTACTGGCATCAGCCAAATAGACCTGACGGAAAAAGTGCTGGGCATCACCAATGCCAGCCAGCCGCAACCCGGCGAAGTGCGTCGTGTCGAATTCGTCGGGCCGCAGGTAGGCGACGAGCTCATCAACGATGGCCTGCTGGCCCTGTTTTTCTCACTGATCGGCGTCATGCTCTATGTCAGCATGCGCTTCGAGTGGAAATTATCGGTCGGTGCCATCGCCGCCTTATTTCATGACACCGTCATCACCATGGGTTTCTTCTCGGTGTTCGGCTGGGAATTCGACATGACGGTACTGTCGGCGATTCTGGCGCTGATCGGCTACTCGATCAACGACACCATCGTCGTCTACGATCGCATCCGCGAAACCACGCGCAGCAGCCGGGTACGCGAAACCATGCACGAAATCGTCAACAACGCCCTCAACGACACTCTGAGCCGCACCATCCTCACCTCATTGACCGTCTTCCTGACCTTGCTGGCCCTGGCGTTTTTTGGCGGCAAAGTCATACACGGCTTCGCCATCGCCATGCTGATCGGCGTTGTCAAGGGTACCTACTCATCGATCTACATTGCCAGCTCGCTGGCACTGACCCTGGGCCTGACCCGGGAAGACCTGATGCCGCCCGAAAAGGACGCCACAGTAAACGAATTGCCCTGACCTGATCCCCACTTTTTTACGACGTTGAACAAAGGCTCGCTTTGATGACACAACAGCTCGACACCCGCGACTTGACACACCTCACCCTCGGCATTCCCGGCTTCGAATACCAAGACCTGCACGACACGCAACGACTGGTCGATTTATTGACAGTATTCGACCAATCGGTGCAACAGCACGACCTTAAGTTATTCAAGGCCATTGAAGCCTATCGCAACAGCGGTGGTGACGGCATGAAGCCCGAGGACATCTCGGAATTGCTGGTGCAAATGGCGCCTTATGTCGGCAGCTTCGTCGCTAGGCTGTTCAACGTCAGCGATGTTCGTGAGCAACAAGCCCAAAAAATTCGCGGCGAATTCGACTCGGTGTTCACCTACCGCACGGAAATCGTCAGCACTTTGAACAAGCGTTTCAAAGGCCAAAACGCAGACGGTTGGGACATTGCCTCGCTGCAAGCCCAGCTCGATGCGCTGATCACCGCTACAGGCCGCCTAACCCTGTTTGCTGAAGACCCCGAACAGGCCGTCAGCGAACTGGCTGCCGATCTGTGGCGTTTGTCGCAGCGCCCGGAACTGGCGGAGGCTGACATCGCCTCGCTGAAATCGCAGATCGCGCAAAGCCCGCTACTCACCCATGCAGTCAACAGCGACAGCCCTGCCGCCTTCGTTAGCGGCCTGCTCGACATCCTCTGCCGCTGGAGCTTCGCCGCGCAACAAGTGCCGACACTGCAAACCCAGGTTGCCCGCTGGCTGAGCTTCAAAGTGCCGCAAAAAACCGATCTCGACAACCTGGTGCACCACACCACCGAAACCACGGACGTCGGTTGCGAAGTCTGGGCGAGCGAAAAACACCATCTCCGCCGCCGCGACGGTTTCGCATTGACCGACAAGCGTTTCAAACAACGCCAGGTGCTGTACGAAGTGGATCACTGCATCTACTGCCACGACCGCGACAACGACTCCTGCTCGAAAGGCATCAAAAACAAAAAAGACGGCACGTTCAAGGTCAACCATGTTGGTGCGGTGATGACCGGTTGCCCGCTGGAGGAAAAAATTTCGGAAATGCACGTTGTCAAGCGCCAGGGCGACAACATCGGTGCCCTGGCGATGATCATCATCGACAACCCGATGTGTCCCGGCACCGGCCACCGCATTTGCAACGACTGCATGCGCGGCTGCATTTACCAGAAAACCGAATCGGTCAACATTCCGCAAATCGAAACCAACGTACTGACCGACGTACTGTTCATGCCCTGGGGCTTCGAGATTTATAGCCTGCTAACCCGCTGGAATCCGCTCAACGTCAAACGCTCGGTTGCCCTGCCCTACAACGGCAAGAACGTACTGGTGGCCGGCATGGGGCCTGCCGGTTACACCTTGTCGCACTACTTGCTGAACGAAGGTTTCGGCGTGGTGGGCATCGACGCACTGAAAATCGAGCCATTGCCACTGCACCTGACCGGTGACCAGAACAATCCGCCCATGCCGATCATGGACTTCAACACCCTGTACGAAGACCTCGACAAACGGGTGATGCTGGGCTTTGGAGGCGTTGCCGAATACGGCATCACCGTGCGCTGGGACAAAAATTTCCTGAAAGTGATCTACCTCAACCTGCTGCGCCGCAATGCCTTCAAATGCTACGGCGGCGTACGTTTTGGCGGCACCCTCACCATCGATGAGGCCTGGACGCACGGTTTCGACCACATCGCCATTGCCAGCGGCGCGGGCAAGCCGACCATCATCGACCTGAAAAACAACATGACGCGCGGCATCCGCAAGGCCTCGGACTTCCTGATGGGCTTGCAGCTCACCGGTGCCGCCAAAGACTCGTCGCTCGCCAACTTGCAGTTGCGTCTGCCCGCCGGTGTCATCGGCGGCGGCTTGACCGCCATAGACACCTGCACCGAAGCCCTGGCCTACTACCCGGTGCAAGTCAGCAAGATCGTCAAACGCTACGACACGCTGGTGGCGAAATACGGTGAAGCCGAAGTACGCAGCCGCTATGACAAGGAAGAACTGGAAATCCTGGAAGAATTCCTGGCTCATGGCCGGGTGATCGAAGCCGAACGCGCTCGTGCAGCTGCGGTCGGCGAAGCGCCCGATTTCCTGCCGTTCCTCAAACAATGGGGCGGTGTCACGCTGTTTTATCGCAAAGGCATCAAGGATTCGCCTGCTTACCGGCAAAATCACGAGGAAATTCACGAAGCCTTGGCAGAAGGCATTTATCTGGCCGAAGGCCTGAGTCCGCTGGAAGCCCTCGACGATCAATACGGTCATTTACGGGCCGTGCGTTTCGAGAAACAGGCAGAGCAGGACGGCAAATGGCGCAAGGTCGAAGACGTCGATGTGCCACTGCGCGGCCTGTTCATCGCCGCCGGTACCGCACCGAACACGATTTACCAGTCCGAACATCCCGGCACCTTCGTCATGGATCGCAAGTTCTACAAACGCCATGAACCCGACTGGCTGCAAGGCAAGGCCAAGTTGGCAGTGTCGGACGACGAAACCCAGGTCAAGGTCGGTAAGCCGTCGCCGTTCACGTCTTACGACAACAACGGTCGCTTCATCACTTTTTATGGCGACAATCACCCGGTGTATGCCGGCAACGTCGTCAAGGCCATGGCTAGTGCCAAAGATGGCTATCCGTACATCGTCAAACTGTTTGCCGATGAACTGGCCGCGCTAGACCCGGCACAACAGCCGCAGCGTGACCATGCCTTGCGCGCCCTGCAACAGCGGATGGATGACGAATTCCTGGCCCACGTCGTCGAAGTCAACCGCCTGACGCCGACCATCATCGAAGTGGTCATCAAGGCACCCGCCGCCGCCCGCCATTTCGAACCCGGCCAGTTCTACCGGGTGCAAAACTACGAGGCTCTGGCACCTGTCGTCGAAAACACCTCACTGACTGCCGAAGGCTTGGCATTGACTGGTGCCTGGGTCGACAAGGAACAAGGCCTGGTGTCGCTGATTGCGCTGGAAATGGGCAGCTCCAGCCGCTTGTGCGCCACCTGGAAAGCGGGTGATCCTCTGGTGTTGATGGGCGTCACCGGTGCACCGACCGAAATCCCAACCGGCAAGACCGTGCTGCTGCTAGGCGGCGGCCTGGGTAATGCCGTACTGTTCTCGATCGGCAAGGCCATGCGCAACGCCGGCAACCAGGTGATTTACTTCGCTGGTTACCGCAATCGCGAGGATTTGTTCAAGGTCAAGGACATCGAGGATGCCTCCGACCTGATCGTCTGGGCCGTCGACAAACGCCCGGGCAACGAGGCCATCCCTGTCACCCGCTCGCAAGACAAGTCCTTCGTCGGCAACATCGTCGAAGCCATGGTGGCCTTCGCCACTGGCGAACTCGGTGACACCCAACTGAAATTGCAGGACGCTGAACACCTGATCGTGATCGGTTCCGACCGCATGATGGCGGCGGTCAAGGCCGCACGTTTCGGCGTGCTGAAACCGTACCTGAAAGCAGATCACGAAGCCGTCGGCTCGATCAACTCGCCAATGCAGTGCATGATGAAAGGCGTCTGCGCCCAATGCTTGTGCAAGCATGTCGATCCGGAAACCGGCGAGGAAAGCTTCATGTATTCCTGCTACAACCAGGATCAGAATCTGGATTACGTCGATTTCCCTAACCTGAACGCCCGTCTGCGGCAAAACACGGTACAGGAAAAGCTGTCGTCGTTGTGGCTGAGTCATTTGTTCGACGTGCAGTTAAAGCTCGACTCGTAAAGAACCGTCACTCTGCTGCAACGGCGGAAAGGGCGGTTTCACTTATAGCGTTTCACGCACAGGCTCAATACAACTGCGAACATGTACGTTCCGAGCTTGCCCGTTCATCATGCGCCGTCCTGTGTATCAAGCTCGGTATGGATTCCCACGGTCTCCGTGGGAATCATAAAACCCGTTTGTCAGGCCTTGGACAAGCTCGCTAATTTAAGGCCTACCATTTCGGGCAAGGTGTGGGCTAAATGTTTGTACAACCATCTTTTCAACGCAGATCGATTTCTATCGAGGGGGATTTATGTCGACAATCACTTGGGTTGTAGTAGCAGACCGCAGCAGAGCGCGATTCTTCATTTTGACGAGTCGAATTGCTCCAATGGCGGAACTGGACGGCATGATGCATGCCGAGGGCAGAATGCAGGAAAGGGATAATCTTTCCGATAGACAGGGCGGTATCGCGGGTGGCCACGGCGAAGGCGATCACACCTTCGAGGCGCCGACCGATATGAAACATCGCGAAGCCGAGGTTTTTGCCCGTCAAATCGCCGACAAACTGGAACAAGGCCGGGTCAATCACGACTATGACCAATTGATTCTGGTCGCCCCTCCCGCTTTTCTAGGCGCTTTACGCCAGGCAGTCAACGACCACGTCCATGATTTGATCGCCAATACGTTTGATAAAAACCTTGTCTCCGAAAGCGAAGCCACGATTCGAGAACACATACTTTAAAAACGCATTTTCGCCGACCGATACCTGTAAAAACCAACGAATTCAACTATGTATCAGCGTTTTTCTTTATTCGTGCTACTTGCGCTTTCGCCTTTGCTGGCCTGGGCCGAGGCCGAACCGCTTCAGCAGACGCTCAACCTAACCACGCACTGGGTGGGCTACCTGGCGATACTCATTTTCCTGGTGGCCTACACGCTGGCCATGGCCGAGGAAGTCACCGAACTGAACAAATCCAAGCCCATGGTGCTGGCTGCCAGCCTGATCTGGGCCTTTATCGCCAGTATTTATGTGTCGGGGGATATGGGCGAGCAGGTAGGCAAGGCGTTTCGCGCCTGTCTGGAAGGCTATGTCGAGCTGTTTTTGTTCATCATGGTGTCGATGGCTTATCTCAACGCCATGGAAGACCGCGGCATTTTCGATAACCTGCGAATCTGGCTACTCAGCAAAGGCTTCAGCTATCGCAAGCTGTTCTGGATCACCGGCATCATGTCGTTTTTCATGTCTTCGGTTTGCAACAACCTGACTACCGCTTTGTTGATGGGTGCGGTCATCATGGCCATGGGCAAGGATAACCGCCAGTTCGTCACCACCGCCTGCGTCAATGTAGTGGTAGCCACCAACGCGGGCGGCTCGTTCAGCCCGTTTGGCGACATCACCACACTGCTGGTCTGGCAGAGCGGTGTCGTGCCATTTGCCGATTTCTTTTCGCTGTTCATCCCGGCAGTGGTCAGCTTCGCAGTACCTGCGGCCATCATGCATTTCTGGATTCCAGCGGAATATCCTGCCGCCGTCGGCAAGGCACCCATCATGAAACGCGGCGCACTGACGATGATTTTTTTATTCCTGCTGACCATCGTTACAGCGGTCTGCTTTGAAAACTTCCTGGCATTGCCACCCGCCGCCGGCATGATGGCCGGTTTGACCTATCTGAAATTCCTGGGCTATTACCTGCAAAAAACGGCCATCAAAGACAACAAACCCAGCGACTTTGCCCATGTTTACAAACTGTTCAATGTCGAACAGCCCAATAGCCATAGAAGCCAGAAATTCGACGTTTTCAAAAGTGTCGCCACGCTGGAATGGGATACCTTGCTGTTCTTTTACGGTGTGATGCTCAGTGTCGGTGGCCTGAGTTTCATCGGCTATCTAACCTTGGCTTCCGATGTGTTGTACGTCGGCATGGATCCGACCATCGCCAATATCGTGGTCGGCATTCTGTCTGCCTTCATCGACAACGGCACCATCATGTTCGCGGTGCTGACCATGCATCCCGACATTTCACAAGGCCAGTGGCTGCTGGTAACTTTGACAGCGGGTGTCGGCGGCAGTTTGCTGGCGATAGGCTCGGCCGCTGGTGTCGGCCTCATGGGGCAGATGAAAGGCATTTATACCTTCAGCGCCCACTTGAAATGGATGCCGGTGATTTTGCTGGGTTTTTTCGCCAGCATCGCCATGCACTTCCTGATTAACGGTCATTATTTTTGAAGCAAGGACTCAGCGACCTGGCGTCGGTAATTGCAATCGACAATTACCTTTGAATCTGCATGGAATCGATCATGGGCATACAGGAAAATTTTGAAACACTGCCGCTGAAAAGCTTTACCGAGAAGGCGTATCTGGACTACGCCATGTACGTCATTCTCGACCGCGCATTGCCGCACATCGGCGATGGCCTGAAGCCGGTACAGCGGCGCATCGTCTATGCCATGTCGGAACTGGGGCTGACGGCACTGGCCAAGTACAAGAAATCGGCCCGTACCGTCGGCGACGTGCTAGGCAAGTACCACCCGCACGGTGATTCGGCCTGTTACGAAGCCATGGTGCTGATGGCACAGGACTTTTCCTATCGTTACCCCTTGATCGACGGCCAGGGCAACTGGGGGTCGCCCGATGATCCTAAATCCTTCGCCGCCATGCGTTACACCGAATCCCGGCTGACCGCCTATGCGCAAACCTTACTCAGCGAACTGGGACAGGGCACGGTCGATTGGGTCGACAATTTCGACAGCACCCTGCAAGAACCGGCCTTGTTGCCCGCGCGTCTGCCGAATGTATTGCTGAACGGCACCATGGGCATTGCCGTCGGCATGGCCACCGACATTCCACCGCACAATCTGCGCGAAGTGGCCCTGGCCTGTTTGCAGTTGCTCGACGAACCCGATACCCCACTCGCCGCGTTACTGAAGTACATCAAAGGCCCGGACTATCCCACCACTGCCGAAATCATCACGCCGACAGCCGACCTTGAAAAACTGTATGCCAGCGGCGGCGGTTCGGTGAAGATGCGCGCCCGCTACGAGCTGGAAGACGGCAATATCGTCATCACCGCCCTGCCCTACCAAGTATCCGGCGCCAAATTGATGGAACAGATCGCAGCGCAGATGCTGGCGAAGAAACTGCCGATGATCGACGACTTGCGCGATGAATCCGACCACGAAAACCCCACCCGGCTGTTGATAATCCCCAAAACCAAACGCCTGGATGTCGAAGCCGTGATGTCGCATTTGTTTGCGACGACCGATCTCGAAAAAAACTATCGCGTCAATCTCAACATGATCGGCCTGAACGGCAAGCCGCAGGTCAAGAATCTGAAGCAGATTCTGGTCGAATGGTTGAGTTTTCGCAGCGAAACCGTGCGCCGCCGTTTGCAACACCGGCTGGACAAAGTGCTAGCGCGGCTGCACATCCTCGAAGGCTTGCTGATTGCCTATCTGAATATCGATGAAGTCATCGCCATCATCCGCGCGGAAGACCGTCCCAAGCCGGTGCTGATGGCGCGTTTCAGGTTGACCGAGGTGCAGGCCGAGGCCATTCTGGAACTGAAATTGCGCCACCTGGCCAAGCTGGAAGAAATGAAAATTCGTAGCGAACAGGACGAACTGGCGCAGGAACGCGCGGCACTGGAAAAAACCCTGGCGTCGCCGCACTTGCTCAACCGCCTGATACGCAAGGAAATCGAGCGCGACGCTGAAAAATACGGCGACGACCGCCGCTCGCCCATCGTCCAGCGTGGCGCGGCGCAGGCGCTGGATACCACCGAGCTGATAGCCAACGAACCCGTTACCATCATCCTGTCGCAAAAAGGCTGGATACGTGCGGCCAAAGGCTATGACATCGACGTCGAAAGCCTGAGTTACCGTGCCGGTGATGGCTATTTGTCCTCGGCGCGAGGTCGTACCACCCAGCCTGTCTATGTTCTGGATTCGACCGGTCGCGTTTACAGCCTCAGCACTCACGATTTGCCGTCAGCCAGAAGCCAGGGCGAACCGCTGACCGGGCGGCTGAATCCACCACCCGGCAGCCTGTTCACCGACGTGTTCAGCGGCCAGGCCGAGGATAGCCTTTTGCTGGCCAGCAATGCCGGTTATGGCTTCAGAACCCAGTTGCAGGAATTGCACAGCAAAAACAAAACCGGCAAGACCGTATTGACCTTGCCGGAAGGCGCCCGAGTGCTGACGCCCTGCCCTCTGCCTAATGACTGCGATCGTCTGGCCGTGGCCACCTTGCAGGGCCGTTTGCTGATTTTTTCCATCGCCGACTTGCCGGTGCTTGCCAAAGGCAAGGGCAACAAGATGATACAAATGACCACCAGCGACCTGGCGACAGGTAACGATGCCGTGGTGGCCATCGCCGCGCTACGCCCCGGCGCCGATGTCAAAATCCTGTCCGGCAAACGTTGCTTCACGCTGAAAGATAGCGATATGGCGCATTACACAGGCCAGCGAGGCAATCGCGGCACTTTGCTGCCCAGGGGGTTTCAGAAAGTTGATGAACTATCGATGGTAGAGGGTTAGTGCGTAAGATGGGTAGAACATCGCGACTTGAAAAGCACGATTTCGCAAGAAAAATCGACAACTGCGTACGGATAACGATTTGCTAAAAAAGATTTCGGCCTTCTTTGCCCGGGAATCGTTATGGATATTGACGCTGTCTTAGTGCGCACATTTTGGTTCAATTCGGTGCGCTGCATTGCGCCGAGCGAACCAGAATGGTGCGATTACAACGTCCGGTTTTGATGACTTTGCGTTGAAAATAACGCGGGTGGGATAATTGGCGTGTTTCGAATAGATTT
>PESC01000031.1 GCA_002929135.1 Methylomonas sp. | reverse complement strand
GATGGGGTAAAGATCGACATCGAAGTTGGATTAAATCAATGAGATAGATGTCGGTGTGTGATTGCCTCGTGGGGAATCCGCCGTTTCTGTCAAACGACTCTCAAAGCAAAAGCCAGTCATAAAACAACAAAACTCAAGCATGTGCGGATTCGCCGGATTTTTAAGTAATCACTTTCCCGAACACCCAGAGCCGTTGCTACAGGCGATGGGTTACACGATTTTGCACCGTGGCCCGGATGATGGCGGACAGTGGTGGGATGCCGATGCTGGTATGGGGCTTTCACATCGCCGCCTGGCCATTGTCGACTTGTCTGCGGCGGGTCATCAGCCGATGGTTTCGGCTTGCGGGCGGTTTGTGATCGCCTTCAATGGTGAGATTTACAACCATCTGGCACTTCGGCGCGAACTGGAACACAGCCTGCCTGACCTTTTTTCGCATGGGGGCAGAGAGTCATGGCGTGGTCATTCCGACACGGAAACCCTGCTGGCGGCGTTTACCGCCTGGGGCATAGAAGGCGCACTTAAAAAGTGCATCGGCATGTTTGCCTTAGCTTGCTGGGACAGGCAAACGCGCGTTCTTACCCTGGCCCGCGACCGGCTGGGGGAAAAACCGCTGTACTACGGCTGGCAGGGCGATACCTTTTTGTTCGGTTCGGAGCTGAAGGCCTTGAGAGCACATCCGGCTTTTTCCGCCAGCATCGATCGCGACGCTTTGTGCTTGTTGATGCGCCACAATTACATACCCGCGCCGTACTCGATCTATCGCGGCATCGCCAAGTTATCGCCCGGTTGTTTTTTGCAAGTCAGCTTGCAGAAGCCTGAACTTAGAGAGACGTGCTACTGGTCGATGGTGGATGTCGCCCGGGCCGGTGTGGCCTCGCCTTTTAATGGCAACCCCAAACAAGCGGTCGATCAACTGGAGCAATTGTTGAAGTCGGCGGTTGCCCAGCAAATGATGGCCGATGTGCCGCTGGGTGCGTTTTTGTCGGGTGGCATCGATTCCTCGACCATTGTCGCGCTGATGCAGGCCCAGTCGGAACGCCCGGTCAAAACCTTTACCATAGGTTTCGACGAGGCAGGTTATAACGAAGCCGTACACGCCAGTGCAGTAGCCAAACACCTGGGCACCGAGCATACCGAGCTATACGTGTCGCCACAGCAGGCCATGGCTGTCATCCCATTGTTGCCATCGCTGTACTGCGAGCCATTTGCTGATTCATCGCAAATTCCGACATTTCTGGTATCGCAATTGGCGAAGCAGCAGGTAACGGTGTCGTTGTCGGGCGATGCCGGCGATGAACTGTTTTGTGGCTATAACCGCTATGTATTGGCCAACCGACTGTGGGCCAAGTTGTCGCGTTTGCCGCTAGGGTTACGGCAAGCCGTTGCGCAGGCGTTGACAGCGGTTGCGCCAGCCACCTGGAATGCCATGCTGGGGCCGATGCAATCGTTTCTCCCGCAGAAGCTCAGACAGACCAATATGGGCGATAAATTGCACAAAGGCGCAGGTGTTCTGGCCGTACCGAGTGTCGATGCCCTGTATTTGAGGCTGGTATCGCATTGGCATGATCCCGCCCAATGGGTGTTGAATGCCAAGGAACCCGCTACCTTGCTGACCGATGCCGAGTCATTGCTTGATGGCCTGGATGCCGTTCAACGCATGATGGCGCTGGATACCCTGACCTATTTGCCCGATGATATTTTGACCAAGGTCGATCGTGCGGCCATGGGCGTATCGCTGGAGACGCGGGTACCGTTTCTGGATCATCGCGTGGTCGAATTTGCCTGGCAGTTGCCACAGGCACTAAAACTGCGTGAGGGTGTCGGCAAATGGGCGCTACGCCAGGTGCTTTACCGGCATGTGCCGAAAAACCTGGTCGAACGGCCCAAAATGGGCTTTGGTGTGCCCATCGATGTCTGGCTGCGTGGGCCGCTGCGCGTTTGGGCCGACGATCTGCTGACCCAAGACCGGCTCAAACGCGAAGGCTATTTTGACCCCGCTCCCATTCGTCAAAAATGGGCCGAACATTTGAGCGGCCAGCGTAACTGGTCGTACTATTTATGGGATGTGTTGATGTTTCAGGCGTGGTTGGAACAAGACGCCGCAAGCCGATGATTGCTGGTTGGTGTTCTGCAAGTCATGGTGTTTTGGTGTTAAAGTGCCTGCACACTGAAACTGCGCGAGTAGTAGCCATGACACGCTTGACGATTACATTGAACGACGACCTTCACCGTGCCTTGAAGGAGGCAGCGGCCCGACAAGGCAGACCCATCAGACAAATCATCGAAGAGAGTTTGTTATTGCGCGGCATCAAACCACAGCAAAGTGCGCGCGCCCTGGTGGAACAAGCGCGCCAGCATGCCGGATTGATGCCAACCGAAGCGCTTGAACTGGCGCTGACCGAAACGCGAGCGGAACGCACAAAGTAATGCCGCAAATTTTCGTCATTGATACCAATGTGCTGGTGGCGGGATTGTTGACCGTCGATGCACAAAGCCCGACGGCACGACTGCTTGATGCCATGCTAACGGGGCGGGTGTTGTTTCTGCTTTCGGCCGCCCTGCTGGCGGAGTATCGAGCCGTGTTGCTCAGACCCAAACTGGTACGACTGCATGGCTTGAGTACGAACGAGGTGGATAGCTTGCTGGAAGCACTGGTCGCCAATGCACTCTGGCGCGAACCCGCCGCCGATGCGGCGTACACTGCGCCTGATTCGGGCGGCGATCATCTGTGGGCTTTGCTGTTCGATGCTGCCGATGCCGGTTTGATTACCGGCGATCACCTGCTGCTTCAGCAGCCGCCTGCAAATCGGCGGGTGCTGATGCCAGGCGATGCAGTGCGTATGCTTGATTTGCCATGACCATGAAACTGCTTTTTCTTGTCACCGAAGACTGGTATTTCTGTTCGCACCGCATGGCATTGGCGCAAGCGGCGCAGGCCAGTGGTTATGCCGTGAGCGTGTTGTGTCGTGTGAAGCATCATGGCGACGTCATCCGTGATGCTGGCTTTGAACTCATTGATTTGCCGATGCGGCGTGGCGGCCTGAATCCTGCCAGGGAATGGATGACACTGGTTCGGATCTGGCAGGTTTATCGGCGCTTGAAACCCGATCTGGTTCATCAGGTTGCCGTCAAGCCTGTGGTTTACGGCAGCTTGGCTGCCTGGTTTTTGCCGACAATCAAACAGGTGAATCTGCTTGCTGGTTTGGGTACGGTATTTTCGGCGCGCCACTGGAAAACGTCTGTACTCAAATTTTTGTTGAAGCGCCTGTTTCGCTGGTTATTGCGGCAACCGCATGTCATTACCGTGGTACAAAACCGGCAAGATTACGCGGTGTTGACGGAGCAATTGGGTTTGCTGCCGCAACAGGTGCGATTGATCAAAGGCTCTGGCGTAGACATCGAGCAGTTTGGCTATTCCGCCATGCCGCCCCCGCCATTACGGCTTGCCCTGGTAAGCCGGTTGCTGTGGGATAAAGGCATAGCCGAGTTCGTTGCGGCCGCGAGGTTGCTGAAACAAAAGGGTTTGCAGTTCCAGGCCTTGCTGGTTGGCGAGCCGGATGAGGAAAACATCCGTTCCATTGGTGTTGAACAATTAAAGGATTGGCAAGACGAAGGTGTTGTCGACTGCGTTGGACGCATCGATGATGTGGCGGCTTTTTGGCGAAGCGTACATATCGCGGTGCTGCCTTCCTATCGAGAAGGCTTGCCGAAAACATTGCTGGAAGCCGCCGCCAGCGGTCGTCCCATCATCACCACCGATACGGCGGGTTGCAACGAAATCGTTGAGCATGAGGTCAACGGTCTGCTGGTGCCGGTGCGCTCGGTTCCGCCCCTGGCTGATGCCCTGGAGCGTTTAGTGTCGAATCCGGCTTTGTGCGCGCAAATGGGCAAGGCCGGACGCACGAAAGTCGAAACGGAATTTGCCAATGCGCTGGTTTTTGCACAAACATTGGCCGTATATCGAGAGCTTTTTAATGACTAATGTTCTGCTTACGGGCAGCAGTGGCTTTATTGGATGCTTGTTACGAACCCGGTTGCTGTCACTGGGCCATGATGTGCGGGCTTATGCCGGAAAAACGCCTTTGCCGTATGCGCAATGCCTGGATTTGACAGCCGAGCTGGAACCCGGCTTTTGCAGTGGCATCGACACCGTCTTCCATCTTGCCGGTAAAGCCCACGCGCTGGCCGAGACCCGCCAGTCTGCGGATGAATACGGCCAAATCAACACCGAAGGTACCCGCAAGTTGCTGGAAGCGGCCAGGCAGGCAGGCGTGCAGCGTTTCATTTTTTTCAGCAGCGTCAAAGCCGTGGGCGATGGTGATGGCCAGCCTATGGATGAATCGGTCGAAACACCTGCCGACACGCCTTATGGCCAGTCCAAATACGCTGCCGAACAACGGGTGTTGCACGGCGGTTATGTGCCGCATCCTGTGGTGATCCGGCCCAGCATGGTGTATGGCAATACTGAAAAAGGCAATCTGCCGCAGATGATTAAAGCCGTTGCCAAGGGCGTGTTCCCGCCGCTGCCCGAGATGCACAATCGGCGATCCATGGTGCATGTCGATGATGTGGTGGCTGCTGCGCTATTGGCGGCGAAAAATCCCAAGGCGGCGGGTCAGATTTACATCGTGACCGATGGCCAGGCCTATTCGACCCGGCAGATTTATGACTGGATCCGCGAGGCGCTGGGAAAGCAGCCTGTCACCTGGTCGGTGCCGCAGGCTGTTTTGACGCTGGCAGCCCAGGGCGGCGATGTGATAAGCCGCTTGCGCAACCGGCGTTTTCCGCTCGACAGCGACAGCCTGGAGAAATTGCTGGGTTCGGCCTGGTACTCGTCTGCTAAAATCGAGCGCGAACTGGGCTTTCGCCCCCGGCACACTCTCAAAGACGCTTTACCTGAGATCGTGCGTTTTCTGCATCCAAAATGACGTGTTGTTTCATTATTCGGCAGTTTTGCTGCTTGCCTGGCTAACGACCGGCGCCTTTCGCTATTACGCAATCAAACGCAATCGGCTGGACATCCCCAACCATCGCAGTTCACACAGCGTACCCACGCCGCGAGGTGGCGGCTGGGGTATCGTTGTTGCCTTTTATGCCGGGCTATTGTGGCTTTATGTTGCCGGTGTGCTGGATGACAGGCGCTTTGCCGCTTTGTCGCTGCCCGTGCTGGTTGTCGCAGTGGGTCATGCCGATGATGTAGCTTCCCTGGCCATGCGTTGGCGATTCGCCGTGCATGTGCTCACTGCCGTTCTGATCGTCGCTGTGTTGTCGCATCTGCCGCCGTTATGGCTGGGCCACCCCTTCAACCTTGTGTTCGGGCGCTTCAGCATAGACCTGGGCTGGCTGGGCTATCCTCTGGCCGTGCTGGCGCTGGTCTGGTGCATCAATCTGTTCAACTTCATGGATGGCATCGACGGCATTGCCGCTTCGCAGGCGCTGTTCGTCAGCGGTAGCCTGGCGGCTTACAGCTATTACCTAGACTCGCCGTTGTTTACCGTTGCCGTGTTTCTGGCGGCAGCGACCATGGGTTTTTTGATCTGGAACTGGCCACCGGCGCGTATTTTCATGGGCGATGTCGGCAGCGGCTTTCTGGGCTTGCTGCTGGGTGTGCTGATGGTGCTGGCCGCGGAACAAGCGATGATTTTGCTCTACTGTGGTTTGATACTGTTTGGCGTGTTTATCGTCGATGCCAGTTACACCTTGCTGATGCGTGTTGCGACCAAACAACAGTGGTACCAGGCCCATTGCTGCCATGCCTATCAACGCGCCGCCAAACGTTTCGGGCATCGTGCGGTTTTGCTGGCTGTCTGGGCCATCGATGTGTTCTGGCTGTTGCCGCTGTCGCTGCTGGTATTCAAACAGCCGGATTATGCCTGCTATGGTTTGATCGTGGCCTATGTTCCACTCATTGTTCTGGCCTGGTTTTTCCAGGCGGGCGTCGCCGAGCCTGCGGCATCATGAGCTTGCGTTCGCGCACCTCGATATTCCTGCACGATGTGTGCATGATTCCCTTGGCCTGGTTCGGGGCCTATTGGTTGCGCTTCAATCTGGAAACCATCCCCGATCTATTCTTTTACCCGGGGCTGTTGTTTTCGCCCTTGGTCGTTGCGATACAGGTTGCGGCGTTCTGGTTTTTTGGCCTTTACCGGGGCGTTTGGCGTTTTTCCTCCTTGCCCGATCTGCTGCGCATCACCAAAGCGGTGTGCAGCGGCACCATCATCATTGCCAGTGTGTTGTTCATCTACAACCGCCTCGACGGCGTGCCGCGCTCTGTCGTGCCTCTGTATGCACTGTTGTTGCTGCTGCTGCTGTGCGTGCCACGTTTCATCTACCGTTTCTGGAGCGAGAAAACCTTTGTGCAGCGGCAAGGATTGCGCGCCCTGATCGTCGGCGCGGGGGCGGCGGGCGACATGCTGGTCAGGGATTTGTTGTCGAATCCGCACAGCGGTTATGTGCCGGTGGTATTCGCCGACGACCAGCGCGACAAATTCCGCCGCGAGATTCGCGGCATACGGGTCGGCGGCACGATAGACCAGTTGCCGCAGCTCATCGAACAGTGGGATGTCGAGATCATCCTGATAGCCGTGCCGTCGGCAAACGAAGCCCAGATGCGGCGCATCGTCGAACTGTGCGAAATCTGCGGTGTACCGTTCCAGACCCTGCCTTCGGTCGGTGAGTTGCTCAATGGCACGGTGGGCACGGGCAATCTGCGTGAGGTATCGATCACCGACATTCTGGGTCGCGCACCGGTCAAGCTGGACTGGCCTGGCATTCAGGCCCGTTTGCATGACAAAGCTATTCTGGTGACGGGCGGCGGCGGCTCCATTGGTTCGGAATTATGCAAACAGCTTGCCAGGGTTCAGCCTGCGCGGTTGATCGTGTTCGATCAGTGTGAATACAACCTCTACCGGATCGATGCCGACTTGCGCCTGTTGTTTCCCGACCTGACTACACATGCGGTGTTGGGCGATGTCGCCGATCATCGCGCCGTCGAGCGGGTGATTCGCGATCATAGCCCCGAAATCATCTTCCACGCGGCAGCCTACAAGCACGTACCCTTGTTGGAAAACCAGGTACGCGAGGCCGTGCACAACAACCTGATAGGCACCAAAATACTGGCCGAAACCGCCGTCAAAGCCGGTATTGGCCGCTTCGTGCTGATTTCCACCGACAAGGCGGTCAACCCGGCCAATGTCATGGGCGCCACCAAACGCGCCGCCGAAATCCTGTGCCAGAACCTCGACCATGCAGGAGGTACGCGCTTTACTACGGTACGCTTCGGCAATGTGCTCGACTCGGCCGGCAGCGTGGTGCCGTTGTTCCGCGAGCAGATCAAGGCCGGTGGCCCAGTGACGGTGACCCATCCCGACATCACCCGCTATTTCATGACCATCCCGGAAGCCTGCCAGCTCATCATGCAGGCGGAAGCCGCTGGACAGGGCGGCGAGGTGTTTGTGCTCGACATGGGCGAGCCGGTCAAAATCAGCTATCTGGCCGAGCAAATGATACGGCTGAGCGGCCAACTGCCGGGCCGCGACATCGCCATCGAATACGTCGGCCTGCGCCCTGGTGAAAAACTTTACGAAGAACTGTTCCACGATGACGAACCCTTGCTGGCAACGGGTTACGACAAGCTGCGACTGGCCAGCGCACGGCGCTACCAACACGATGCCTGGGCAAAGCAGATCGACCGGCTTCAGCAGGCCTGCGCCGGTGACGATCAGGCGGCCATTCTGACATTGCTGAAAACGCTGGTGCCGGAGTTCAAGGCGTCGGCTAGCTGAGGGCCTTGGCATATCCGCATTTCCTCGCTCCTGCGTGGGGATGCGGACAGGCTTCCCGCACCGGCGGGCTACCAGACAGCGTCGGATCAATATCGCTGGCCAACTTGGCGTATCGATGCCAAGGCCATGATATTGATGATAAACTTTTGCCTCACATCCATAAGGTTCCCCTCATGCAACTCGCCATTTCCGCTCTGGGTCAAAAATCCGACGAATTTGTCGTCGAAATCCTGTCGATGATCAGCCTCTGTCATTGCAGTGTGCTGGAATTGCGCACGGCCAATCTCACTCGCATGACATCGATTTATTTGTTGGTGGATGGCAACTGGAATCATGTGGCCAAGCTCGAAGGTATGCTCGAAACCGTCAAAACCCGGTTTCAGATGCAAATCAGCCTGTTGAGGCCAAATGACGATGAAGCCGGGCGAAAGCCGCTCACCGGCGTGCCTTATACGCTGGAAACCATTTCGGTCGAAAAAAAGGATTTGCTGTTTGCCGTGACCTCGTTTTTGACCGAGCGTGGCATTTTGGTGGAAGAGGTGGCGGCCAGTCGCCACAACGACGGTGTGTTCGGCAATCCGATTTTTTCGAGTAAGTTCCTGTTGCTGGTACCACCCCATGTGGGAATACTGTCATTGCGCGAGGAATTTCTCGATTTCTGCGATAGCCTCAATATCGATGCCATTCTTGAGCCGATCAAACGATGAATACCATTGTCGACTTCGAATTAGCCGCCACCGGCGGCAAAACCGTCAAGCTGTCGGATTATCGCGGCAAAAAACTGGTGCTGTATTTTTATCCGAAAGACAACACGCCCGGTTGCACGGAAGAAGGCATCGCCTTTCGTGATCGCGTGGCCGAATTCGATGCCAAAAATGCGGTGATCGTCGGCGTGTCGCGCGACAGCGTCAAGGTTCATGAAGGCTTCAAAGCCAAACACGCGCTGCCGTTCGATTTGCTGTCCGACCCCAACGAAAGCCTGTGCCGTGCCTTTGATGTCATAAAAATGAAATCGATGTACGGCAAACAGGTGCAAGGCATAGAACGCAGCACGTTTGTGATCGACGAAAACGGCGTACTGCTGAAAGAATGGCGCAAGGTCAAGGTCAAAGGCCACGTTGACGAGGTGCTGGCCTGGTTTTAACCGTGCCCTCCCGAAGGGCAGGTCTTTGCAACTATTCAGCGTTCAGTTGGCTCTGCGTGGCGTAAATTCGGTACGCAGAGCGTCCCGGTCTGCATTCCCACGCAGTGGGAACCAGACGTTTCCAAAACAAACCATCAGACAGAAGCCTTTTGCCACAGGCTGTTGCCCATGTTGTTCAACCGCTGCTGATGTTGCAGGGTTTCCTCCTCGTTGCACAAGATCACTTTCAGCCCGGGTCGGTTGCTGGCTGTTTTTGCCAGCGGGCGACGGTCTTCGACCACCGCAGTTTCATGCTCTTCGATGAGGGATGACTGTCCGCCCGTCATGATGAGATAAACGTCGGCCAGAATCTCGGCGTCCAGCAAGGCGCCGTGCAGTTCCCGGTGGCTGTTGTCTATGCCATAGCGTTTGCACAAGGCATCGAGGTTGTTGCGGGCACCCGGATGTTTTTTGCGGGCGAAGGCCAGCGTATCGAACACGGTGCAGATGGATTCGACACTGTCGGCAAGCGCAGCATTCAGGCTGGATAATTCATGATTCAAAAAACCAACGTCGAACGCCGCGTTGTGAATGATGAGTTCGGCACCTTTGACGAATTCGACGAAATCCCGCGCCACATCGGCAAAGCGGGGCTTGTCGCTCAAAAACTCGTTGGTGATGCCATGAACCTCGATGGCACCGGCATCGATGGCACGATCGGGGTTCAGGTAAACGTGGAAGCGGTTATGCGTCAATCGGCGCTCGACCAGCTCGACGCAACCTATCTCGATGATTTTATGGCCTTCTTTCGGGTTGATACCGGTGGTTTCGGTATCGAGGACGATTTGTCTGGTCGGTGTCGACGCTTGCATGGGCGGCTAATTTATTGAATGGGTATTACTACTGACAAAATGACTTGAGCAACTCGCTCTGCACCTGATAAACAGGCGCGCTACCCGGCTTGAGCCGCTGGTACTGACCATCCGGCTGCAACAGCCAGGCCTGCGAGTTGTCCTTGAGGTATTTAGCCAGGTCGGCCAGGATGCGGTCGGCGATTTTCTTGTCGGTGATGGGGAAGCACACCTCGACCCGGCGGAACATGTTGCGGTTCATCAAATCGGCACTGGAACAATACACCGCCCAGTCACCGCCATTGTGAAAGGCGTAGACCCGGGTATGCTCCAAAAAGCGACCTACGATAGACCGCACTTCGATGCGATCGGATACGCCGGGAATGCCGGGTTTCAGGCAACACATACCGCGCACGATCAATTTGATTTCGACACCGGCCTGCGAGGCCCGGTACAAGGCGCGAATCGCCTGATCTTCCACGACAGCATTGACCTTGATGATGATTTTGGCCGCTTTGCCTTTTTTGGCCTGTTCGATTTCCTTTTCGATCATTTTCAGCAAACCGGCATGTACCGTGAACGGTGATTGCAGCAACTTGTTGAGTTTGTTGACCTTGCCCAGGCTGGTCAGTTGCATGAACACCCGGCGCACATCTTCCGCCAGCTCCTTTTCGCACGAAAACAGGCCGTAATCGGTGTAGAGCCGCGCCGTTTTCGGATGGTAGTTACCCGTACCGAGATGCACGTAGTTTCTTAAAGCATTGCCTTCTTTGCGCAACACCATGCACATCTTGGCATGGGTTTTGTAACCCACCACACCATACACCACATGGGCGGCGGCTTCCTGCAACTTGGCCGCCAGGCCAATATTGTCTTTTTCATCGAAACGGGCGCGCAACTCGATGACCACGGTGACTTCCTTGCCGGCTCGCGCTGCTTTTATCAGCGCGGCGACGATGGGTGAATCGACGCCGGTTCGGTACAGCGTCTGCTTGATGGCCAGAACATCCGGGTCGGCGGCGGCCTGGCGGATGAAATCGACCACCGGCATGAACGATTCGTAAGGATGATGCAGCAGGATGTCCTGCTTGCGTATGCTGGCGAAAAAATCCTTGTTTCTGGCCAATGCGGAGGGAACGCCGGGTTTGAACGGTGGAAACTTGAGATCGGGCCGTTCGATTGCCGCGTAAATGGCCTGAATCCGGCTGAGATTGACCGGGCCGTTGACCAGAAACAGCCGATCCCGTGTCAGATCGAAGCGCGCCAGCAGAAAACTGACGGTTTCTTCCGGGCAATAGGCATCGATTTCCAGGCGAACCTCATCGCCATAGTTGCGCATGGCCAGCTCGCCCTCGACGGCCAGCAGCAAATCGTCGATGGCATCGTCGTCGACGAAGAAATCGCTGTTGCGGGTCACCCGGAATTGATAGCAGCCCTGCACCGTCATGCCGTTGAACAATTCGTTGACGAATGCGTGAATGATGGACGACAAAAACACGAAATCATGCGGGCCGCCGTCGGTTTCCGCTGGCGGCAACTGAATGATGCGCGGCAGGGCACGCGGTGCCTGCAACACCGCACGACCACTGTTGCGACCGAAAGCATCCTTGCCGGTCAGCGAAATGATGAAATTCAGGCTTTTGTTGAGTATGCGCGGAAAAGGATGGGCAGAATCCAGACCCACCGGCGTCAGAATCGGCAACAACTCCTCGTTGAAATACTTTTCCAGCCAGGCCCTTTGCGATGGCGTCCAGCGCTCACGCTTGAGGAAGCGGATAGCCTCGGTTTCCAGCGCCGGAAACAGGACATCGCTCAGCACCCGGTACTGTTCGGCAACCAGTTCATGCGCCTTGGCGGAAATGTTCTCGAATTGTTCCTGTATGCCCAAACCATCCGGGCTGACGGCGTGGGCGTCGATTTCGGCCATTTGCAGCAGGCTGGCTACCCGAACCTCGTAAAACTCGTCGAGGTTGGAACAGGAAATGCAGAGGTAATTCAGGCGTTCCAGCAAGGGCAGTGTGTCATCCAGGGCCTGGGCCAGCACACGAAGGTTGAACTCCAGCAGGCTGCGTTCGCGATTGATGTACAGCTCAGGACTGGTGAGATCGACGGTTTCCATGGTGCGTGAATGAGATGGGGGGGAGCAAATGGGAAGCTGGATTATAGAAGAAGTTCCCAGCCGGGGCGTTACGCGGCGAACACGCCTGAGCGAAGCCAGGAACCAATGCCGCAGGAGCGACGATACGTCAGGTTTTGGGCCGCAATCGTGTCAGCAGTGTCTGTAGAAACGTTACTTTGTCATCCAGGCTGTTGAACGGCTGGTTAAACCGCAGTTTATCGTCGCCGTCGAATTTATACATCGCTGCTTGGTTTTGCATCATGGCGATCAACTCGCCGGTGTCGATGTCGGGCGTGGTGCTGAACACGATGCGACCACCCGTGGCGTGCGCCTCGATTTTGCGGATGCCCAGGTGCCCGGCCTGCTGCTTGAGTTCGGTGATGGCGAACAAGGCCTTGGTCTGATCCGGCAGCAGGCCGAAGCGATCGATCATTTCGATTTTCAACTTGCGCAAATCGTCTTCGGTTTCGGCGCTGGCGATGCGTTTGTACAGCACCAGGCGGGCGTGGATGTCGGGCAGATAATCTTCCGGAATTAGCGCGGCAACTTGTAAATCCACCTCCGGGCCGGTATCCAGCGGCGCATCCAGCTCGGGCTGTTTGCCGGATTTCAGCGCCTTCACCGCGCGTTCCAGCAATTCGGTGTACAGGGTGAAGCCGATTTCCTGAATCTGGCCGCTTTGTTCATCACCCAGCAGTTCACCGGCGCCGCGTATCTCCATGTCGTGCGATGACAGCATGAAACCGGCGCCGAGTTCGCCAGAGCTTGCGAAGGCCTCCAGCCGCTTGATGGCGTCTTTGGTCATCAGGGTTTTCGGCGGCACGATGCAGTAGCAATAGGCGCGGTGATGCGAGCGGCCAACCCGACCGCGCAACTGGTGCAACTGCGCCAGGCCCAGCTTGTCGGCGCGGTTGATGACGATGGTGTTGGCGCTGGGTATGTCGATGCCGCTTTCGATGATGGTGGAGGCAATCAGCAGGTTGAAACGCTGGTGGTAGAAATCCAGCATGATCTGCTCCAGCTCGCGCTCGGCCATTTGGCCGTGGGCGATCTGAATCCGCGCTTCCGGCACCAAGGCTTCCAGCTCGCGAGCCATTTTGTCCATGGTCTTGACATCGTTGTGCAAAAAGAACACCTGACCGCCGCGCTTGATTTCGCGCTGACAGGCTTCCTGGACTTGTGAATCTATCCATTCGCTGACGAAGGTTTTGATGGCATGACGATTGGGTGGCGGCGTGGCGATGATGGCAATGTCACGCAGCCCGGCCATGGCCATGTTCAGGGTGCGCGGAATCGGCGTTGCGGTCAGCGTCAGCAAATCCAGTTCGTAGCGCAGTTTCTTGAAATGCTCTTTCTGGCTGACACCGAAACGATGTTCTTCATCGATGATGACCAGGCCCAGGGCTTGGTAACGCATGTCTTTGGCCAGCAGCTTGTGGGTGCCGATGACGATGTCGACCTTGCCGTCGGCCAGATCGTCGCTGATGGCTTTCTGCTGTTTGGCGCTGACGAAGCGCGACATCACTTCGACACGGATGGGCCAGTCGGCGAAGCGGTCACGGAAGTTCTGGTAATGCTGTTGCGCCAGCAGCGTGGTCGGCACCAGTACCGCCACCTGTTTGCCGCTTTGCACCGCAACGAAGGCGGCACGCATCGCCACTTCGGTCTTGCCGAAGCCGACATCGCCGCACACCACGCGGTCCATGGGTTGCGGCGCCGTCATGTCTTGCAGAATGGCCTCGATGGCGCTGAGTTGATCCGGGGTTTCTTCGAACGGGAAGGCAGCGGCAAAAGCAGCGTAATCGCTGTCGTCGATGTTGAAGGCAAAGCCTGCACGGGCGGCACGTTTGGCGTGGATGTCCAGCAATTCGGCGGCCACGTCACGGGCGCGTTCCATGGCTTTTTGTTTGGCCTTGCTCCATTGCTCGCTACCCAGTTTGTGCAGCGGCGCGTTTTCGGCACTGACGCCGCTGTAACGGCCTATCAGATGTAACGACGCTACTGGCACGTAAATTTTGTCGCCACCGGCATATTCCAGCATCAGAAACTCGGCTGCCATGCCGCCGACGGTCAGGGTTTGCAAGCCCTGGTAGCGGCCAACGCCGTGCTCCTGATGCACCACCGGCGAACCGATGCCGAGTTCGTTCAGATTGTTGAAGATGTTTTCCAGTGCACGGGCGGTCGACTTGGCGCGGCGACGGCGCTGCTGTGCTTTCTCGCCGCTGAGCTGGCTTTCGGTGATGATGGCCAGCCCGAGGTCACTCAGTCTGGAGTCTTCCAGCCAAAGACCCTGATCCATAGGCGCAACGACGATACATGGCGAGTGTTCGCTTTGCAGGAATTCAGACCAGCTTTGTACTTGCTTGACGCTGAGTTTGACGCTTTTCAGTTTTTCGATCAGGCCTTCGCGGTGGCCAGCGGTTTCGGCAACGAACAGGATTTTGCCGCCAAAACCGTCGATGAACTGGCGTAAAGCCTGCGCCGGTTGTTTCAGGCGGTTATCGATGGCGAGGTTGGGGAGGTGGTGGCAGCCGGAGCGAAAAAGCCCCTCTCCCTTGGGGGAGAGCGCAGCGAGGGGGGCGAAGCCGGTTGGGGTGAGGGGCGCGGTACTGGTTGGGGATGCGCTGTTTTCCAGCACGATGCGCCCAAATCCCGCCGTAAGCCGAATCAGTTCATCCGCCAACAAAAACAGCCGCTCCGGTGGCAGTAGTGGCCGCTCGCTGTCGTATTTGCGTTGCTGGTAACGCTCGTCGGCTTCGCGAAAAAAACGTTCGGCGCTGTCGGCAAAGCCTGCTGGCAGCGCCAGCAGTGCGGTGTCGGGCAGATAGGCGAACAGGGATTCGGTGCGTTCGACGAACAGCGGCAGGTAATACTCGATGCCTGCCGGAGCGATTTGCCTGGAAACGTCCAGGTACAGCGTGTTCTTTGGCGAGGCATCCGGGAACTGCTCGCGGAAGGCCTGGCGGAAGCGTTTGATGGCGTCGTCGGTGAACGGAAATTCCCGGGCCGGAAACAGTTCGACCTTGGGCATTTTGTCTTGCGACATTTGGGTGTCGGGGTCGAAGCTGCGGATCGATTCGATGTCGTCATCGAACAGTTCGATCCGATACGGTTGCTTCGAACCCATCGGGAACAAGTCCAGTATCGAGCCGCGCACGGCGAATTCGCCGTGCTGATAAACCTGCGACACGCATTGATAACCGACGGCTTCCAGTTTGATGCGGGTCAGTTCCAGATTCAGCGTGCCGCCCACTTCGATGGAGAAACTGTGCGCCAGAATGTGTTCACGCGGTGCCAGCCGGTACATCAGGGTGGAAACCGGCACAATCAGTACGCCTTGTCGGATTTCGGGCAGCAGCACCAAGGTGCGCAGCCGTTCCGAGATGATTTCCGGCAGCGGTGAGAATATGTCGTAGGGCAGGGTTTCCCAGTCGGGAAATTGCAGAATCGGGTGCGCACCTTCCAGGAAAAACCCGAGTTCATGCTCGATGCGTAGTGCCGTCTGGCTGTCGGCGGTGACGACGACCAACAGGCGTTTTTCGCGGTTGACGATTTCAGCCAGCGCCAGTGAGTCGGCGCATCCGGGCAGGCCCGACCAATAGACGGCTTGGTCGTTACGCTGGGGCAGAGGGGTATTGAAGATAGGGCTGGATGTCATGGCGTGTGATTCGGGAGGGGCGGCTTGGCATCGATCCGGCAGGTATCGTCCTGACCGTGAACCCGTCAATGTTCAGAGATTTTTCTTCAGTAACTCGATGTCCTGGATGTACCGTTGAAGCTGGGATTCAAATCCGGGCGGCAGGTAAAGAAATTTGCAGCCTATGCGTAGCTGGGTGGTCGTCGGACTGGCTTTGACGCGGGTCAGGTCTTTGATGACGAAGGCGACTTCGGCGCTCTGCCCGGCGTGCAAGTACAGCAGGCATTGAGGCCATTCGGCATCGTCTGCAAACCGCTCATCCCATTCTTCCAGCGGATTCAGAAACGCCAACCCCGATACGCTGAGGTCGGCAAGCTGAAATACCATCGTTTCATCCTGTTCGCTTGGATTACGTGCTTTGTAAGTCAGGCGGCAGTGGCTTCCGCTATGAAACAGGGGTACCTTGACGCGAAAGTATTCCCGCCGTTGCAGCCAGAAAATGGCATCGGGCAGCGGCATGGTGAACATCCAGCCATCACCGTTTTTGACTTTTTTCAGTGCGCGGCCCGCGAACGAGGCTTTGACGCCATCGACCTCGGCGCGGAACAGCACGTTGCCGCTGTTGAGTAATTGATCGTTGAGCGATTCGGACGGTGCGCAATCCAGGGTGATCCGCTTGGTTTTTTGGTCGAGCTGCAAAATCGCGGTCAAAAACGAAGCGTTCTCGCCAAAATGTGCCGATATGACGCATTTCTTGCTCAAAATTTCGCTCAAATGGCTGAACACCAGCCTGGGATTGGAGACGATGAAGTCGGATTCCGCAGCCATTATTCAGGCACCAAGGATAGGATTTCTGTCATACATGGGGGGCTATTGTAAAATAGCCCGCTTATTTTCAGTTGAAAAAGGATACATCGAATGGGTTGGCTGCTTTTGTTCGCCGCAGGGTTTTCCGAAATCATCTTTGCCTTGAGTCTCAAACTCAGTGAAGGCTTCAGTCGGCTCTGGCCCAGTATCGCCACCTGCATCTCGGGCGCTGCCAGTGTCATCCTGTTGATGTGGGCGCTGAAAACCCTGCCGCTGGGTACGGCTTATGCCGTTTGGACCGGTATGAGCGCGGTGGGTATTGCGATCGTCGGCATCTTCCTGTTCGAGGAATCGTCCGACTGGCTTCGTCTGGGTTCCATCACCATGATCGTCATTGGTATTGTCGGCCTGAAGCTGACGCACATCGATTGATGCTCCATCTGGTCACCACGATAGCCGTGCTCGATGCGCTGCCGGGCGGCCGTATCAGCCAAGGCGACGACATCGTGCTGCAAGGCAGCGCCGTTAGTGCCGCACGTCGGGGGCATCGGCAAAACAGCGTTCTGACGGCGCTTGTCGATGATCGCTGCGGCCTTCATGCCATGGCCGATAGGCTGCAAGCCTTCGGTATTGCACCGTCGGCCATGCTGGCGGGCGTTGCCGCCATCGACTACGACGCCCTGGTCGAACTGACCGTCAAACACCCGCTGATCCATACATGGGCTTGACTGTGGACGGTGTTGTACAGGCTACCAGTGCCGAGGGTTTCCTACTGGATCACAGGCAATGGAACGAATCGGTTGCCATTGCCCTGGCGCGGGCCGAAGGCATCAAGTTGAATGAAGCCCACTGGGAAATCTTGCACTTCATCCGCGATTACTACCGGGAATTCAAACACCTGCCCAACGCCCGCATGTTTGCCGCCGCCATCAGAAAGCGGCTGGGCGAGGATAAAGCCCAAAGCCGCTACCTGCACACCTTGTTTCCGCAAGGCCCCTTGAAATACGCCTGCAAACTGGCCGGCCTGCCCAAGCCCCCTACCTGTCTGTAACCCTTTTTCGTCATTCGAGTACCTTTCCATGAGCAATCCCCGTGTCGGTTTCATCAGCTTAGGCTGCCCCAAGGCGCTGGTCGACAGCGAACGCATTCTGACCCGGCTGCGCAGTGAGGGTTATCAGGTGTCGCCGAATTACAAAGACTCCGATCTAGTCATCGTCAACACCTGCGGCTTCATCGATGCTGCCGTCGAGGAGTCGCTGGACAGCATAGGCGAAGCCCTGGCCGAGAACGGCAGAGTCATCGTCACCGGCTGCCTGGGGGCGCGCCAGGACGAGATTCTGGCCCGCCACCCCCAGGTTTTGAAAATTACCGGTGCCCACGCCACCGACGAAGTGCTGGATGCCGTGCATGAGCACTTACCGCCCGCACACCATCCGTTTCTGGACTTGCTGCCGCCGCAAGGCATCAAGCTGACGCCTGGCCATTACGCCTACCTGAAAATTGCCGAAGGCTGCAATCATCGCTGCACCTTCTGCATCATTCCGTCCATGCGCGGCGATCTGGTCAGCCGCCCTATCGATGAGGTGATGATAGAAGCCGAAAAACTGGCCGCTGCCGGTGTCAGGGAATTACTGGTCGTCTCGCAAGATACCAGCGCCTATGGGCTGGATTTGAAATACACGGGCCGCACCTGGCGTGGCCAGTCTTATGCAACCCGCTTCCAGGATTTGGCCGTCGCACTGGGTGAACTGGGGATTTGGGTGCGCATGCATTACGTTTATCCCTATCCACATGTCGATGATGTGGTGCCGCTGATGGCCGACGGTAAAATTCTGCCCTATCTCGACATTCCTTTTCAACACGCCAGCCGTCGTATCCTCAAACTGATGAAGCGCCCCGCTGCCGCCGAAAACAACCTCGAACGTATCAAGGCTTGGCGGGCGATATGCCCTGATCTGACGATACGCAGCACCTTCATCGTCGGTTTTCCCGGCGAAACCGAGCAGGAGTTCGAAGCATTGCTGGAATTTCTCAGTGAAGCGCAGATGGATCGCGTCGGCTGCTTTGCCTATTCGCCAGTCAAAGGCGCCGCCGCCAATGCTTTGCCAGACGCCATTCCCGAAGCGGTCAAACAGGCGCGGTTGGCGCGTTTCATGGCGCATCAGGCGGCGATCAGCGCCGAACGCCTGCAACGCCGCATCGGTCGCGTCGAAACCGTGCTGATCGACGAAGTGGTCGAGGAAGGCGCGGTGGCGCGCAGCAAGAGTGATGCGCCGGAAATCGATGGCCAGGTGTTCATCGATGGCGCAACCCATCTCAAGGTTGGCGATTTCGTGCAGGTGGAAATTGAAGACGCCGACGAGTACGATGTTTGGGGGCGGCTGCTGTAAATACGATGCTGGCCTCACTACGCCATAAAAAAAAGGCCGCGATGTTAGAGCATCGCGGCCTTTTTCATTTCAGTGCCGATTCAAACAGACATCAACCACCGGCTTTGAGCGTTTCCAGGGTTTTCTTGGCTTGGTCGAGTCCGTCGAATGGTATGTTGCTGTCGACCGCCCGTTGCAGATGCTCGGTGGCTTTGGCTTTGTCATTGAGCTTGAAGTACACCAGGCCTAAGTGATAGTGGGTGACGGCGACCTTGTCGTCGATTTCCAGCGCCTTGGTCAGAAAGGTTTTGGCTTTATCCAGATTGCCCTGCTGGTAGGCTATCCAGCCCATGGTATCGAGGAAGCTGGCATTGTTCGACTGCGCCAAAGGTTCCGCCAGTTTGGCGGCCCGTTCCAGGTTTTCCGGTGTGGCTGCGTAGTCCGACAGGTAGCTGGCAAGGTTGTTGATGGCAACGGGCGAATCCGGGTAGCGTTTGTGAAATTCTTCGTACAACGCCAACACCTTGTCATGCTCGCCTGCGGCATGATGCAGACGCGCCAAATCCTCAACCAATTCGAAGGCCCATTGGGTTTTTTCCAGGCCCTGGGTGTAAATGTCGATGGCTTCCGCCCGGTTTTTTTGCAACAGGGCCATCAACGCCAGGTTGCGGTAAGGGCTGAACCAGTCGGGTTTGAGTTCTTTGGCCTTGCTGAATGCTGCTTTGGCTTCCGGCAATTTTTGTTCGCTCAGGTAAACGCCGCCAAGCAGGTTGTAAGCCACGAAATGCGTGGGCTGGCGTTTGGCGGTGTCTTGCAACAGGGCAATGGCTTTTGCCGCCTGCTTTTGCACCATCAGGGTTCTGACCAGTTCGGTTAGCGGCTCTATGGCGTCGGGCTTTTTGGCCAAAGCCTGCTTGAAGGCGGCTACGGCGTTATCGAGCTTGTTGTCGGCCTGGTAGGCCAAACCGGCGATGTGGAATCCGGCGGCGTCATCGGGGAAAGCTTGTTGCACCCGTATGGCAACCTCTTGTGCCTTACCCCACTGTTTTTTGGCCATTTCCAGTCGGAACAAGGCTTCCAGGCCTTTCTGGCTCTTGGGGTTGGCTTTCAGCAAGTCCTCGATTTGCTGTCTGGCGCGGTCTTCATGACCATCCTTGAGCAGCAAGGCCACCAGATCCATGCGGGCGGTTTCGTCGGCGGGTGCCTGGGCAACCACTTTTTCCATGGTTTCGCGGGCCAGTTCCGGCTCGCTGTTACGCAAGTGGCTGGCAGCCAGCAATTTCAAGACGTTGGCATTGTTGGGTTGATCGACCAGCACCGAGCGGAAATCACCAATGGCTTCCGGTATCTTGTTTTCCGCCAGTGCGAACTGGCCGCGCAGGGTCAGGGCTTCGGCATCGCGCGGGTTGGCTTTCAGCACCTCGTCGATCAGCGATTTGGACTGATCGGGGCGCTGGGTGGCGGCATAGATAGACGCCAGCTTGTTGCGCGCCGAGATGCCGCTCGGCCCCAGTTTGTCCCGGTCGACGACGGCTTTCAGGGTTTCTTCGGCTTTGTCGATTTGCTTGTTGGCCAGATGCAGTGACGCCAGTTTGAACTGCAGCGGGTAAGCCTCGGGCTTTTGCTCGATCAGCGGCAACAATTCGGCAATTGCGACTTCCACACTGCGTTTTTCCACCAGAAAGTCGATCAACTGGCTTTGCGCGATTTCGTTGTCGGGCAGCTTGGCAACGGCATCACGCAAGGTGGCTTCCGCCTTGTCGGTTTGATTGTCGGCCAGTTGGAACAAGGCCAGGTTTCTGTAGTGCTGGGCTTCGTTCGGTTGAATCTGGATGATGGCTCTGAGCAACTGTTCGGCTTCGGCGCCGCGTCCGGTTTTAGCGTAAACGCCGGTCAGCATGGTGTGTAGCGGAATGCTGTCCGGTTTTTTCTCTATGCCTTGTTTCAGCAAGGCCACGGCCTCGTCGACCTGGTTGTCTTTCAAATGGATGGATGACAGCATCAGCATGGCGGACACGTCTTCAGGCGCAAGCTGCCGGGCTTTTTGCACCGATACCAATGCGCCAGCGCTGTCTTTTTGGCTCATTTGCACGCCTGCCATCAAAATCAGCGCCTCGACATTGTCCGGCGCCTTGGCCAGCGCTTCGGCAGCCATTTTCTGTGCATCATCGACCGCCCGGTTCAGTAGCAGCAACTGGCCGACGCGAACCCGCGCCATGACGTGGTTTTCGTCGTTGGCGACGATGGTGTTGTATTCACGGAAGGCGTTTTCGATCTTGCCCTGTTTGCTGAGAGATTCGGCAATAAGGAAACGGCTTTCCCAGTGTTTGGGATCGATTTGCAGTACGTTTTTGAGGGCGATCTGGGCTTTTTCGTAATCGCCTGCATCGAATAACTTCTGGCCTTCCGCCATGTATTTGATTTTGCGTTCCTCGGCACCGTTACATGCCAGCAGGCTGGTTGCCAGAATGGCGATACCCACGTTTCTTAAAATTGCTTGTTTGGTTGTCATTTTGTTCTCGATTCCTTTGTTGAGCGTCGCGACCTTGAAATTGGCTGGATAGCCAACTGTCGGTCGATTCTATCGTATTTGTATTTGGCCAAAAGATGACATTTGAATTAAAGCCATTACGCCATGGTTTTAATTCGATACGGTGCGGCAAGATGTCGCAGAGGATCTACTTCATGTCGCGATGGCGTAACCGGCTGGACACTCCGGAATTCAGTCGTTATTCTCGCGCCTCGTCTTGCTGTCAGGAGTCCGTCATGCCCATAAGCCCCGCGCAATTTCCGCTCATCATCGACGCCGTCGCCCAAGCCATAGCCGATAACGCCGCCAGCATCACCGAACTGGATCAGACCATAGGTGACGGTGACCATGTCTTCAATCTGCAACGCGGCATCGAAGCCTTACAGGCCAAGAAAGCCGAGATTGCCATACTGGACTGGAGCGCAGCCTGGCAAGTCATAGGCATGACCGTCATGTCGGCGGTCGGCGGCGCATCGGGTTCGCTGTACGCGACACTGTTCATCAGCCTGGCCAAACACACCCGCGATCAGCCCGCAGACGTCACGCACTTTGTCCAGGCATTCCAGCAGGCGGTAGAGGCCGTCAAGCAGCGCGGCAAAGCCGATGTCGGCGAGAAAACCCTGCTGGATGTCTTGGTTCCTGTGGCAATCAGCCTGCACCAAAGCGCCGAGGCCGGAAAAGCCTTGGCCGATTTGCTGGATGAGGTTTGCTGCGCGGCGGACGCCGGTGTCGAATCGACACGCGACATGCTGGCCACCAAAGGCCGGGCCTCGTTTCTGGGTGAACGCAGCAAAGGTCATATCGACGCCGGTGCCAAAACCGCGCAATTGATGCTGGAGGCGATTGCCTCTGTGCTGAGAGGTGGCTGATGACCTGCCGAAAGTCCATCAGAGCCAGCCATGACGGTTAAATTCTACGACCATCTCGATGCGGACATTAAAGCGATTCTGCTCACGCAAATTCGTAATGCGTGGACACATCACTCCACGTCGCTGGAAGGCAATAGCCTGACACTGGGCGAAACCGATTTCATCCTGCAGGAAGGCCTGACCATTCAAGGCAAGCCATTAAAAGATCACAACGAGGTTTATGGTCATGCCAAAGCCATCGAGCGAATTTACGGCTTGTTAAACGCCACTGAAGCTATCGATAAGCAAGACCTGTTTCAGTTGCACGAAACGGTATTAACCGAGCGCATCATGGACATCGATCAGCCGGTGGGACAATGGAAGACACAAAGCAATTACACCAGTTATGTCGATGATGATAATAGACAGGTGTGGCGGGAGTATCCTGCACCCCGCCATATCGACGGCTTAATGACGCAATGGCTGGAGTGCTTGAATGGTTGTTTCTCGTCTAATCTCGACCCGCAAACCGCTGCCGAGGCGTATGCCGATTTACATTTGAGTTTCGTCACCATTCACCCGTTCTTCGATGGCAATGGCCGTATGGCACGCTTGCTGGCTAATCTGCCGGTTCTCAATGCGGGCTTGCCGCCAATCGTGGTGCCGCAAGAAGACAGGTATCGCTACAAACGCTGCTTGTCGAATTATCAAAGTACCGTTGAAAACTTGCCAGACTTACACAACCTGTCGCAATTACCGGATAACCCGCAAAAGCAACACTTTACTGGTGTGTGCCAAAGTTACTGGGCACAAACCACTGTGCTGCTGGATCAAGCGAATGCCATGCAAAAAAAGCGCTTGAGCGCTTGAGCGTGAACGATTGGATGTCACGTCTTGGTGTATTGCCGCCGGAGATGCGACATATAGCCTTAACACCCCCAGCGCAATGCAGCCGTATTGACCGGTGCATCCCACAATGACAGCAATTCATCATCCAGCAAGGTCAGGGTCAGCGAGCAGCCCGCCATGTCGAGCGAGGTGGTAAAGCTGCCAACCAACGACCGGCGAACTTCTAGTCCGTGCTGCTGGCAATACTGCCAGGCCAGTTCGTACATCAAATGCAGTTCAACCAGCGGCGTGCCGCCGAAACCGTTGATGTGGAGCAAAACCGCTTGCCCCGATGCTGGTTTGAGTTCGTCGAGCACCTGGTCGGCCAGTTGCTCGACAATCGCCGTTGCGCCGAGTAGTCGGCTGGTCTGCCGTCCGCGCTCACCGTGTATGCCGACGCCCATTTCCATTTCATCGTCGGCGAGAGTGAATGTGGGTTTGCCCAGGGCCGGTACGGTGCAACTGGTCAATGCCACGCCCATCGATGCCGTGGCAGCAACCACGCGTTCGCCCAGCGCCTTGCAAGCGGCCAGGTCGTAACCGGCTTCGGCGGCAGCACCGACGATTTTCTCGACGATCGTGGTGCCGGCAACACCGCGACGGCCTATGTCGTGGGTTTTCGGCAGCGATACGTCGTCATCAACCAGTACGCTGGCATTGGGTTTGTCCAGCATTTCCGCTGCCATTTCAAAATTCATCACATCACCGGCATAGTTCTTGACGATGAACAACACACCGCCGCTGCCCTCGACGGCTTCGGCGGCGGCCAGCATCTGATCCGGCGTTGGCGAGGTGAATATCTGGCCGGGGCAGGCCGCATCCAGCATGCCATAACCGACGAAGCCAGCGTGCAACGGTTCGTGCCCCGAGCCACCGCCGGAGATGACCGCCACCTTGCCCTGCTTGCGTTCGTTGCGACAGATGAAACAGGGTTGCGTATGCAGGTGCACGATGTCGGCATGGGCGCGGGCAAAACCTTGCAGGCTGGTGGCCAGCAGGGTAGACGGGCTGTCGATGAATTTTTTCATGATGAGTGCTCCGAATGACGTTTTTGCAAAGCTTGCGTAATGTCCTGAATGTCCTGCACGATCCAGGTGGGCGCGTAGTCCAGCCCGGCCAGATCGTCACGGCGGGAAACACCACTCAACACCATCAGGCTGCGCATACCGGTGCGCACCGCGCCCAGAATGTCGGTATCCAGCCTGTCACCAATGGCCACGATACCGCCGACATCCATGGCGAGCAATTCCAGCGCCCGTTGATATAGCACCGGCTCCGGCTTGCCGAGAATGACCGGTGTTACGCCGGTGGCGGCGTGCAGCGCCGCCAGGGTCGCCCCGTTGCCGGGTAGCAGGCCGCGCTCGCTCGGCAGCGTGGTATCGCCATTACTGGCATAGAATGCCGCGCCGCGCCGGATGTTGAGCGTCGCGGTTGCCAGCTTGTCCCACGACAAGGCTTTATCCAGGCCGCAGACGACGATATGGGCGCCGGTTTCGTCGTCTATCGAGTCGAGTCCGGTCAAGCTGAAGCCTTGTTCGAGCAGCGGCTGCTTCAGGCCGACATCGCCGATCACGAATACGCGCGTCGTTTGGGGTGGGTAGTGTCTGGCCAGGTAAATGGCTGTCGCCATGCCCGAGGTCAGAATTTCCGCCGGTTCGACGGCAACCCCCATGGCGGCCAGTTTGCTTTGGTATTGCCCGGCAGTTGCCATCGCATTGTTGGTGGCCAGGATGAAAGCCATGTTCAAATCGCGCAGGGTCTGGAAAAACGCCTGAAGACCGGGTTGCGCTTTATCGCCGTGCCAGAGCACGCCATCCATGTCGATGATGAAACCGCGCACGTCGTTCGGTAAATTCATGATGAAAAGTCGCTGGCTATTAATGTTGAAACAGGGGGCAAGCGGCTCATGCTTATTCGACGCTGACCAGGATGCGATCCAGCCAGCGCGTCGGCAACAAGCGCTTGAGCCAGGCAAACAAATGGGTGGGTACGGTGACGGCGTAGCGTGCCCTGGGGTTTGCGCTTTCCAGAGCGTGGATGACTTTTTCCGCCACGGCGGTGGCAGGCAGGGTGAATGGTGCAGCCGGGCCAACTTTTTGCAACCGGGTTTCCATGGCTTCGTAGGTGACGCGGTGGGGGCTTTTGTGTTTGTCGATGTGTTTGCGGTACATGTCCAAGGCATTCTGCCGAAAACGGCTTTCGATCGGGCCAGGTTCTATCAGCACGATGTGGATGCCAGTGCCGCGCAATTCCAGTCGCAAGGTATCGGCCAGTCCTTCCAGCGCAAACTTGCTGGCGTTGTAGGCGCCGCGAAACTTCATCGCCACGAAACCCAGCACCGAGCTGTTGTAGATGATGCGGCCATGGCCTTGCGCACGCATCAGCGGCAGTATGGCGTTGGTCAGTTCATGGGTGCCAAAGAAATTGGTTTCGAACTGGTTGCGCAAGACATCGCGGCTCAAGTCTTCGACCGCGCCGGGCTGGCCGAATGCGCCGTTGTTGAACAGCGCATCGATGCGCCCCCCGGTCATGGCGATCAGACGCTCGACAGCGTGATGAATGCTGGCCGAGTCGGCCAAGTCGAGCGGCAGGCAGTCGAAACCCTCGGCTTGCAGGCGTTCGACATCAGCCGGTTGACGTGCCGAGCAAATCACCCGGTGGCCGCGTTGGCGCAATTCGACGGCGGTGGTGTAACCAATACCGGACGAACAGCCGGTAATCAGCAGGGTTTTACTTTCGGTTTTAGATGCAGTCATGGTGTGAGTTCGGTTTCGGTGTAGGTGAAGCTGGTGCCGGAGCTACAGTTGATGAGAAACGCCAGGCGTTCCAGTGTGGCCTTGGCGCCGATTTCGTTGGATTCCACCCGCTGGCACTGGCCGCTGTCCAAGGCTTTCTGGGCAGCCAGGCGGCGGAATTTTTCGATGTCTGGCAGCCGGGTTTCGAACGGTTTGATATGGCTGGGCAGTTTTTCCGGGTCGTAGGCTGGAATCGCGAACGCGGAAAATTGCGCAGGGTGGGCCTTGATCCAGGCTTGGGTGATCGCGCTTTCCTCGCGTGTCAGTCGGTGGCGCTGGGCGATGGCGTCGAGTTTGGCCTGCTCTTCCGCCTGTTGTTGCAGTTGCTGCTGCTTTTGCGCTTCGGTCTGGGCGGCTTTTTGTTTTTCCTGTGCGGTAATGTCGATACTGCCACCGGTTTTGGTGTTCATTTCAATAGCCTGACGCGACTCGGCGCAGGGCAGCGATTGGTAGTGAGTCTGGCCTTGGGCGTCGGTGCATTTGTAAACGTCGGCGGCGCATTCCAGCGACACGCAAAGGCTCAATAAAATCAAGCATTTGTTCATGGCAATCTCTTTAGGTTTGGTTCAGGGCCGACTCAGGATGCCCGCCCGGCTGGCGGGTGTCGCACCCAGGCCGGATGAGCAGCGAAGCGGTTATGGTAAACGGATTTGCAATGTCTGCACGAGTTCGAGCTAATGGGCGGATGGTGATAGAATCGCGCGTTTGAAAAAACCGGGAACGGGTCGGCAAACCACGCATTCGGCAGCGAAGCGTCTGGTTCGGCAGACCGGTCGCCATCAAACCCGTAACTGTTCGGCGTAACCTGAATTTGGCAGCTAGCTGCAAATCCGCAACGCTTCAGCCCCTCATCCCCGACCCTGGCTACGCCTACCCTCGCTACGCTCTCCCTTAGGGAAAAGGGAAGGTAAAGCCCCTCTCCCTCCGGGGAGAGCGTAGCGAGGGGGCGAAGCCGGTTGGGGTGAGGGTATCAATAGGGACGTTATCAATGACCAAATCCATAGTTACTCAAACTCTAGCTTGCATGCAACACCCAAACACACCATGACGACGGACTACAAACACACCCTCAATCTTCCCCGTACCGATTTCGCGATGAAGGCCAATCTGGCGCAACGCGAACCGGAAATGCTGCAAAAGTGGACTGAAAACCGGCTGTATCAATCGATACGCGAGGTGTGCAGCGGTCGACCGAAATTCGTGCTGCACGACGGCCCGCCGTATGCCAATGGCGCGATCCACATCGGTCACGCGGTCAACAAGGTGTTGAAAGACATCATCGTCAAATCCAAAACCCTGGCCGGTTTCGATGCGCCCTACGTGCCGGGCTGGGATTGCCACGGTTTGCCGATCGAGTTGCAGGTGGAAAAGACGGTCGGTAAGGCCGGTGTCAAACTCAGTGCCGCCGAGTTCCGTAAGCATTGCCGCGCTTACGCCGCCAAGCAGGTCGGCATTCAGAAAGACGAATTCATTCGCCTGGGTGTGCTGGGCGATTGGGACAACCCCTATCTGACCATGGATTTCGCCTTCGAGGCCGATAGCGTTCGCGCCCTGGGCCGCATTGCCGCCAAAGGCCACCTCAGCCAGGGCTTCAAGCCGGTGCACTGGTGTACCGATTGCGGCTCGGCGCTGGCGGAAGCCGAAGTCGAGTACGAAGACAAGCATTCGCCAGCCATAGACGTGCGCTTTACGGTGGTCGACGAGCGTGCCTTCATGGCCTGTTGCCACCACGCCGGTGAGCGCGAAGGCCAGGGGCCGTTGTCGGTGGTGATCTGGACGACAACGCCGTGGACGCTGCCCGCCAACCAGGCCGTGGCGCTGAATCCTGAGCTGGAATATGCCGTAGTGCAATGCGAGATCGACGGCCAGACCGAACGCCTGGTGCTGGCCGAAGCCTTGCTGAAAGATGCCGTGCTTCGATACGGCATCGGCGAGCATCACATCGTTGGTTACTGCAAGGGCAGTGCGCTGGAAGGCCAGGCGCTGCAACATCCGTTTTATGATCGCCAGGTGCCGATCATTCTGGGTGAACACGTCACTACCGATGCCGGCACCGGCGCCGTGCACACGGCACCGGGTCACGGTCAGGACGACTACGTGGTTGGCATGAAATACGGCTTGCCGGTGGATAATCCGGTCGGCAGCAACGGCGTGTTTCTGCCGGACACCGAGCTGTTTGCCGGTCTGCACGTATTCACCGCCAACAACAAGGTGCTTGATGTGCTGCGCGAACGTGGCAGGCTGCTGCATCATCATGCCCTTTTGCACAGCTACCCGCACTGCTGGCGCCACAAGACGCCGATTATTTTCCGCGCCACGCCGCAGTGGTTCATTGCCATGGACAAGCAAGGCTTGCGCGATACGGCGATGCTCGAAGTCCAGCGTGTGGCCTGGGTGCCCGACTGGGGCCAGGGGCGCATCGAAGCCATGATAGGGGGGCGCCCGGACTGGTGCATCTCGCGTCAGCGTACCTGGGGTGTGCCGATCGCGTTCTTCGTGCACAAAGACACTGGCGAACTGCATCCGCGCAGCGCCGAGCTGATCGAGCAGGTGGCACAACGTATCGAACGCCAGGGTATCGATGCCTGGTTTGACCTCGATCCCAAAGAACTGCTGGGCGACGAGGCGGCTGAATACCAAAAAATGACCGATACCCTCGATGTCTGGTTCGATTCCGGCGTCACCCACGCTGCCGTGCTGGATCGCCGTGAACAACTGCATTTCCCGGCCGATTTGTATCTGGAAGGCTCTGACCAGCATCGCGGCTGGTTTCAGTCGTCATTGCTGGCCTCGGTGGCAATCAACGACGTTGCGCCGTACAAGGCGGTGCTGACCCACGGCTTCACCGTCGATGCCGAGGGGAAGAAAATGTCCAAATCCAAAGGCAACGTGGTGCTGCCGCAAACGGTAATGAAATCGCTGGGTGCCGACGTGTTGCGGCTGTGGGTTGCCAGTACCGATTACCGCTACGAAATGTCGGTGTCCGATGAAATTCTCAAGCGCACCGCCGACGCCTACCGCCGTTTGCGCAATACCGCGCGTTTTCTGCTGGCCAATCTGGACGGTTTCGACCCTGCCCGGCATAGCGTCGGCAAGGACGATTTGCTGGCACTGGATCGCTGGGTGGTCGACAAGGCCTGGCAGTTGCAGGCCGAAATCAAGGCGGCTTACGACACTTATCAATTCCAGGTCATCTATCAGAAAGTGCTGAATTTTTGCAGCATAGACCTCGGCGGCTTTTATCTCGACATCGTCAAGGACAGGCAGTACACCGCCAAGGAGGATAGCCTGGCGCGGCGTTCTGCTCAGACGGCGATGTATCACGTCATCGAGGCCTTGGTGCGTTGGCTGGCACCCATCATCAGCTACACCGCCGACGAAATCTGGCCCTTCATCCCCGGCAAACGCGCTGAATCGGTGTTTCTGGAAACCTGGTACGGCGGTCTGTTTCCCATCGACAGCGATGCCGAGATCGATCGAGATACCTGGGACAGCGTCATGGCCGTACGGGCTGCGGTCAGCAAGGAGCTGGAACGCTTGCGCAAGGATGGCGAAATTGGGGCGTCGTTGAATGCCGAAGTCGAGTTGTATTGCGATGCCGCCTACGCCAACGAACTCAACAAGCTCGGCAACGAACTGCATTTCGTGTTCATCACCTCCAATGCGGGCGTGGCCGATATGCAGTTTTGCCCGGACGATGCGGTTGCCACCGAGCTGAACGGTGTCAAGCTGAGAGTCAGCGTATCCGAGCACGAGAAATGCGTGCGCTGCTGGCATCAGCGTTACGACATTGGCGAACATGCCGATCACCCGGAATTGTGTGGTCGCTGCGTCGAAAACGTGGTCGGCTCTGGCGAGACACGCCGTTATGCTTAAGTGGCTATGGCTTGCGGCGCTGACGCTGATGCTGGATCAGGCCAGTAAACTGGCGGTTGCCGCGCATTTCACCTTGTACGAATCGCAGGCGATCATGCCGCATGTCAACCTGACGTACGTTCACAACACCGGTGCCGCATTCAGCCTGCTGGCCGACGCCGGTGGCTGGCAGCGCTGGTTGTTTGCTGGCCTGGCCGTCGTCATGAGCACAGTGATTACCGTTTGGCTGGCGCGCTTGAAACCGCATGAAACCCTGATGGCCGTGGCCTTGAGCCTGATTCTGGGCGGCGCCATCGGCAATCTGATCGATCGCGTTGCCTATGGCTATGTCATCGACTTCATCGATGTCTATTACGGCACCTGGCACTGGCCCGCCTTCAACATTGCCGACTCGGCCATCTGTATTGGCGTGGGCTTGATGCTGCTGGACGGTTTCGGCGTTGGCAAGGCAGCGCATCGAGACAGTTAGGGAGTCAGTCTGCCGCGGCCATTTCCGGGACGATTTGCCGTTACCCGGTGCTACACTGGCCGCCGGTTTCAATGTTTTGAATTTAACGCTTTGAATATAACGGGAGAATCATCATGAAAGGCAACGCACAAGTCATCGCACATTTGAACGATTTATTGGCGGGCGAACTGACCGCCATCGATCAGTATTTCATCCATTCGCGCATGTATCAAAACTGGGGTTACGGCAAGCTGTATGAACGTGTCGCGCACGAAATGCAGGATGAAACCCAACATGCCGATGCGCTAATCAAGCGGATTCTGTTTCTGGATGGCGTACCCGATTTATCCAGACGCGATCCGCTCAAGGTGGGTGCTAATGTCGTCGACATGCTGAACAACGATCTGGCGCTGGAAATGCAGGTCATTGGTCATTTGCGCCAAGTGATGGCGTTCTGTGAATCGGTACAGGATTATGTAACGCGGGATATTTTGCACGTCATGCTGGAAGACACCGAACACGACCACACCCTCTGGCTGGAACAGCAGTTGGGCTTGATCGAGCGGATTGGCCTACAGAATTATCTGCAATCGCAGATGTAAGTTTTTCTTCGGGGCGAAGCCCGTTGGGGTAAGGGGCGCGCTGGCGAGTTGTTGTCAGCACGTTTAGAAACCCGGATGCGGGTTTGCTGAAACAAACATTTCCTCTGCCACCTGGCTCTCAAATAGGCGCCCCCACCCCATCAATCGCCGCCTCAAAAATCGTCCGTCATGCCGGGTATGCCCAAGCGTTGAATTGCACGGGCATTGCGGCCCTCTTCGTAAGCCAGCAATTGCCCTTGATGGTGCTGCCAGATTTTGAATGCCAGCGCGTGGGACAACACCCGAATGGGGTAATCGCGCGGCAATTGCTGCAAATAGGGTTGCAGGGTGACGAAATCGCGGGCACCGTACTGCTCCATGATGAAGCGCAGTCCGCCATTTTTCGGGCCGATGTTGTAGGCCAAAAGCCCCAGAAACAAATCGCCCTTCATCTCGGCCAGGTAATGTTTCAGTGTGGCGGCGGCGATGTAGGCGTTGTCGCGTGGCTCGTTCAAATCCGCCTTGGCTTTTCCCAGCGCCTTACAGGCACTGCGGATGATGGCGTCTGGTACGGCGGTGATTTGAAACAGACCGTGGCCGCCATCGTGACTGTCGCGCGGCAGGAATGACGATTCGGTCGCCGCGACGCCTTGCAGCAGGTGTTGATCCAGATCAAAGGCCGCAGCGGCGTCGGCAATAGCCAGATTGAAGGGGGTTGCGCGCTGAATCAGGATGCCGAGTTGATGCAGGTCTTGCCGACGATAAGCAGCATAAACCTGATGCGCCAGCGTCAGACGCTCGGCCTGCGCCTTGCCGCCCACCAGCGTTCTGAAGTTGCCGAATATCGCCGGATGCTCCGGTTGCAAAGCCAGCCAGGCCGAGATCAGCGCTATGGTCATCGCCAGCACGGTCGGCGCCATCGCCATGCGGTTCACCAGCCATTGCCGGATTTTCAGCCAGAACAGCAAGGCAGCGGCAACGCCGATGATCAGGCCGACAACGCCCACGGCAAACGGTAATAAATGGTTCCAGAACGTCAGGCCAGCAAAGCGTTTTGCCGCTTCGCCCAGGGCTGCCATGGTCAGCAGGGTGATGCTGATGCCCACGCCCAGCCATTCCATGACCAGCAGGCTCAACGGGCTGCGCAGCCGGTTTGGTCTACGGCGCTTGGGCCGCGCTGTGCGGCGCTTTGGTTGTTTGGGGCGCGATGCCGGTTGTGCGGGCGTTCGTGATTGAGCCGGTGATTGGGCGCGAGGCATGATGAGTGTGTGGTGGCGATGCGGGTCAGGTTGCAAGCGTGGCAAGCGTTACCCGTCTCGACGCGGCAAGGCCAGTGCTGTCATTATAGTGGTCCTTCAAACGACACCGGGGGTAACGGGGTGAAAGGCTGTTTACAGAAAATGACATCGGATCTGACGGAACCTGTCAGCTACGGCTTGCCTGTCGGCGACGAGGTGTTGATGCTGAATAGTTACATTGGGCAGCACATCGAGTTGCGTTACAGCAGCCGCATCGTTTGTGTTCATTGCGGCAACAAAACGTCGAAAAGCTTTAATCAAGGCTATTGCTACCCTTGTTTCATGCGTTTGGCGCAATGCGATTTATGCATCCTCAAGCCGGAAACCTGCCATTACGCTGCCGGTACCTGCCGCGAACCGGACTGGGGGTTGACGTTCTGTTTTCAGCCGCATGTGGTTTACCTGGCCAATTCTTCCGGCATCAAGGTAGGCATTACCCGCCGTTCGCAGGTGCCGACGCGCTGGATAGACCAAGGCGCGGTGCAGGCGTTGCCGATATTCGAGGCCAGTTCCCGTCAGGTATCCGGCTTGGCCGAGGTCGCGCTGGCCAAACATGTCAGCGACAAAACCAGTTGGCAGGCCATGTTGAAAAACCATGTCCAGACCCTGGATTTGCCGCAATTGCGTGATGAGTTGCTGCAAACATGCGCTGACGATTTCGCCGCGATTCGCAACCGTTTTGGTGATGACGCCCTGGTACCGATTGCCGACGTGCAACCGCAAACCATCGTCTACCCGGTTTTGATCTACCCGGCCAAGGTCAAATCGTTCAATCTCGACAAAGACCCCGTTGTTGCCGGTGTGCTGCAAGGCATCAAAGGTCAGTATCTATTGCTCGATACCGGCGTCATCAATGTTCGCAAATACACGGGCTATGACGTGGAGGTGAGGGTTTGATGCGGCGCAGTGGATGTGCCTGATTCCTGCGATCTCAGTGGGAATGCGAAAACACAGCGGCAGAATCAAACATTGCAATGTAACTGTGCAGCGTAAGCTGCATTCGGCAGCGACTTGTGCTCGGCAACGCCCAAGCCCTGTTTCAGGGAGTGTTTGGCGGCAATGTCCCGGTGCAGTTAAAAATTGAAGTTGAAATGGGTCATCCAGATGTGATTCAGCAAATCCGGTACACCGAAATTATTCACATACTGCAATTGATAACCGGTATCGACATTCATTTTGGGCGTTACTCTATACCCCACGCCAATATAACTACGATTCTGATTGATGCCGGTCTGTACCGAATGCGCCCTGGGGCCGTCATCGAAGGCATTGAGATGGATGAACAGCTCATCCGCTGCGATCAAATAGGCTTGGCTGTCGGTTAAGGAATAGATCCACCGAACCCGGTGACGCATCCGATGGCCAACACTGGCTTCATCGGCAAAAAAGCGTTGCTCCAGACGAAACCGATACTGGAAGTCAAGTTGCGGAGTCCAGTTATCGGCCCATTGCAATTGCTGCATGGCGTCGTGCGTCGCCCTGTTGAAATCGTGTTGCTTGCTGTATTCGCCCTGCCAGGTGTAACCGGCCCAGATTTGAAATTTGGGCGTGATCTTATAGCCCAGCAAGGGGCGCGCGATTATCTGGCTAAATTCACCGTTATCGTTTCGGGTTCGTGGCGCCAATTCGAGAAATGCCAGATAGGAGCTGCCACCGAAATCGGTTTGGTAGGTATTGCTCAACCATATCGACCAATCATCCCGGTATTCGGCTATTGCCGCAGCTGAGACGCATAAACCTGTCGATATGAGTGTTATGCGCTTCAGCATTTACAGGTCTTCCTGGGTAGGCTGTACCGGTGCCTGCAAGTGCCAGTCGGTGAGTTGCTGATAGCCGTGGCCGATGTTCAGCAGCCTGGCTTCAGCGAAATAGTCGCCAATCACCTGCAACCCAACCGGCAGGCCTTCGACGAAACCGGCGGGAAGCGATAGTGCGGGTAGCCCCGCCAGGTTGATGGCGATGGTGTAAATATCTTCCAGATACATCTGTAGCGGGTCGGCGGTTTTCGCGCCTATTTTGAAGGCGGTGCCGGGTGTGACAGGCCCCATCAATACGTCCACTTCGGTCAGCGCACGCTTGAAATCGTCACGGATTAACCGGCGCACCTGCTGGGCTTTCAGGTAATAGGCGTCGTAATAGCCCGCCGACAAGGCGTAAGTCCCCATCAGGATCCGCCGCTTGACTTCGGCGCCAAAGGCTTCACCGCGTGAGCGGGTGTAGAGGTCTGTCAGGTCGGCCGGGTTCTGGCAGCGATAACCAAAACGCACGCCGTCGTAGCGCGACAGGTTGGATGAGCATTCGGCCGAGGCGATGACGTAATAAGCCGGGATGGCAAGATTCAGGCTGGGTAGCGAAACGTCATGGATCGTCGCGCCCAATTTTTGGTAGTCGGCGATGGCATCCTGAATGACTTTGGCTATGCGGCTGTCGAGCTGGTCGCTGAAAAACTGTTTCGGCAAGCCGATTTTCAGACCCGCCAGGCTGTCGTCGAGACTGGCCCGGTAATCCGGCACGGGCAGGGCGACGCTGGTCGAGTCTTTGGGGTCGAAGCCCGCCATGACTTGCATCAACACAGCGGCATCTTCGGCGCTGCGTGTCATCGGCCCGCCCTGATCCAGGCTGGAGGCATAGGCGATCATGCCGTAACGTGACACTCGGCCATAGGTTGGTTTCAGTCCTGTGATGCCGCAGAACGCCGCCGGTTGGCGTATCGAGCCGCCGGTGTCGGTGCCGGTGGCTGCTGCGGCCAGACGTGCGGCCACAGCCACAGCCGATCCGCCGGACGAGCCGCCCGGTACACATTCGCTATTCCAGGGGTTGTGCGCCGGGCCGTAAAAGCTGGTTTCGTTCGACGAGCCCATGGCAAATTCATCCATGTTGAGTTTGCCCAGCATGACGGCGCCCGCTTGATCGAGGCGTTCAACGACAGTGGCATCGTAAGGTGCGGTGAAGGTGTCGAGCATTTTCGAGCCACAACTGGTTTTGATGCCCAAGGTGCAGAAAATGTCTTTGTGGGCAAGCGGAATGCCGGTCAGCGCGGTGCCTTCGCCCTTGGCCAGCCTGTCATCGGCGGCTTGCGCCTGCGCCAGTGCCCGTTCTTCGGTGACGGTGATGTAGGCGTTGAGCGCCTGGTGGCGTTGGATACGGTTCAGGTAGGCGTGTGTCAGTTCGACGCTGGAAAATTCCCGGGTTTTCAGGCCTGTAGCCAACTCGGCCAGTGTTTTGTCGTGCATGGGTCGTCCTTATTCGATGACTTTGGGAACCAGATAAAGACCGGCTTCGGTCTGTGGAGCAATAGCTTGAAAGGCTTCGCGTTGATTGGTTTCGGTGACGCTGTCCGGGCGTAGCCGTTGGGTCTGGTCCATGGGGTGGGCCATCGGCAGGATGCCGGTGGTATCGAGGTTATCCATTTGCGCCATCAAATCCAGCATGGCGGATAAGTCCCGGGCATAGTCGTTCATTTGCTGGTCGACGATGCCCAATCGGGCAAGGTGAGCGATTTTTTTAACGTCATCAGTCGTTAAGGACATTGCTATAACTCCATGTTAAACGATGGAAATATCATACTTTATATCTTGCCCAACCGCCTGCTTGATTGATAAAGTAGCGCGATTTCAGGTACGGTCAGGTAAACCTATGTTCAAACGCATTCGGGGTCTTTTCTCCAACGACTTATCGATCGATCTGGGTACGGCCAATACGCTGATCTACGTACCAGGGCAGGGCATCGTACTCAACGAGCCATCGGTCGTGGCCATCAAGGAAGACAAGGTGCGCGGACAAAAAACCATTGCTGCGGTCGGTGCGGAGGCGAAAAGCATGCTGGGTCGCACGCCAGGCAACATCACCGCCATTCGGCCCTTGAAAGACGGCGTGATTGCTGATTTCGCCGTCACCGAACGCATGCTGCGTTACTTCATCAAGAAAGTTCATGAAAACAAGCTGTTGCGCCCCAGTCCGCGCATACTGATCTGCGTGCCCTGTGGTTCGACCCAGGTCGAGCGCCGGGCGATTCGCGAATCGGCGGCCATGGCCGGTGCGAGGGAAGTCTATCTGATCGAAGAACCCATGTCGGCGGCGGTGGGCGCGGGTCTGCCGGTCGATACACCGCACGGTTCCATGGTGCTGGACATCGGCGGCGGCACCTCGGAAGTGGCGGTGATTTCCCTCAATGGCATCGTCTATTCGGCATCCGTGCGGATTGGCGGGGATCGTTTCGATGACGCCATCATCAGTTATGTCCGCCGTAACTACGGCACACTGATAGGCGAAGCCACCGCCGAGAAAATCAAGCACGAGATCGGCGCCGCCTATCCGGGCAGCGAAGTGCAGGAAATGCAGGTAACCGGTCGCAATCTGGCGGAGGGCGTACCTCGCAGCTTTACATTGAACAGCAACGAGATTCTGGAGGCCTTGCAGGAACCGTTGTCCGGCATTGTCAGCGCGGTCAAGGTCGCCCTGGAGCAAACACCACCAGAACTGGGCGCCGATGTTGCCAGCCGTGGCATCGTGCTGACCGGCGGTGGTGCCTTGCTGAAAGACATCGATCGGCTGATTTCCGAAGAAACCGGTCTTCCGGTCTACATCGCCAAAGACCCTTTGACCTGCGTGGCCCGGGGTGGCGGCATGGTGCTGGAAATGCTCGACAAAAAAGGCGCGTCGGCTTTCTCGCTGGAGTAAAGGCCCACACTTTAACGTTGGCTGGCGTATCGACCTTCGGTATTTTGTCTGGGTGCCCTCGTTTCTGCTTCCCACGGTCTCCGTGGGAACCCATTACCAAGCCCGTTTTCACAGAACAGCGCAGGATGAACGGGCAAGTTCAGAATCGCATCCATCGCGCTGGATGCGCTGCGCGTTGTTTACCGTATCCTTAACGGCATTGCCTCTGGCACCTAGCAGCCCAGCCCAACGTCCCCGCTACATTTCTTCGAGGTTCCACCATAAAACTGCTATTCGCCCAAGGCCCTTCGCTGAATACCCGTTTGCTGGTTGCCGTCATCGCAGCGCTTGCACTCATCGTCACCGATATTCGCACCCCGCATCTTCACGCCGTGCGGGCAGCGTTGTCGTTGGTGGTTTATCCGCTGCAATTGCTGGCCAGTTTTCCGGCAGACACCGTCAAATCGTTTTCAGAAACGGTGATTTCCTATTCCGAGCTGCAACAGGAAAACCATAGGCTCAGGCAAGACCAGCTGGTCAACGATGCCAGGTTGCTGAAACTCGATGCACTGGAGAAAGAGAATATCCGGCTGCGGGTGCTGCTGGAGAATTCGTTCCAGTTGGGTGAGCAGGTTCTGGTGGCCGAACTGGTGTCGGTCAAGCTCGAACCTTACGCCCACACCGTGCTGGTGAACAAGGGCGCACGATTCGGTGTCCATCCCCAACAGCCAGTGCTGGATGCACATGGCATCGTCGGCCAGGTGGTACGCGCCTTGCCGTCCAGCTCCGAAGTCATGATGATTACCGACCCCAACCATGCCATTCCGGTCGAAGTCAACCGCAACGGCCTGCGCACCATCGCCTTCGGCACCGGTCAGGCCAATCGGCTGCATCTGCCGTTTCTGGCCAAGAATGCCGACATCGTGCCGGGCGATTTGCTGGTGACCTCCGGGCTGGGTGGCGTGTTTCCTGCGGGCTATCCGGTTGCGGTGGTCGACAAATTCGAAACCCGGCCCGACAAATCCTTCGCCAACATTTACGCCACTCCCAAAGCCAACCTGGAAACCAGTCGCGAATTCCTGATCGTCTGGAGCGACAGTGCCCCGGTGGTATTGGGCGAAAAACCCGCAGCCAAGCCCAATGCGGATCAAGACAAACCCCAGGATAAACCCCAAGATAGTCCCCAAGACAAGCCACATGAACAACCCTGATCCATCGGCAACACTCACCTTCCTGGCCACGCTGGGCGGTGCCATGGTGCTCAAGGCCATGGCTATTTCCCCGGCTGTCGACCTGTTCAATCCCGACTGGGTCAGTCTGCTGCTGATCTACTGGTGTATTGCGCTGCCGGAGCGCTTCGGTGTCTTCACTGGCTGGTTGGTCGGTCTGTTGATCGACGTGCTGGCGGGGCAATTGCTGGGGCAGAATGCCTTGATTCATGCGCTGATCTGTTATTTCTGCGTCAAGGAACATCGCCGCTTGCGCCAGTTTCCGTTGGCCCAGCAATGCCTGTTCGTGCTGTTTTGTCTGTTGGCCAGCCGCAGCATCGTGTTTGGCATCGAAAGCATGAAAGCCACCGCCCATCATCTGCCGCCGTCGTTCTGGTATCCCGTGTTGTCCGGCACGCTGCTGTGGCCTGCGGTATTTCTGCTGCTGCGCAAAATTCGTGTGCTGGCCCGAATCAATTGAACGCCATGGATTGGAGGTTTGCGATCAAGGATACGCTGGCGGAAAACCGTATTTTCCTGAGCCGTGTCGTCGCGGCTTTCGTGTTGATTCTGTTGATGAGCGTCGGTCTGGTGACGCGGCTGGCTTATCTTCAGGTCGTAGGTCACGAGCACTACGCCACCTTGTCGAAAGACAACCGCATCAAAATTTCACCGCTGCCGCCGACGCGCGGCATCATCTACGATCGTCAGGGCCGGATGCTGGCCGAGAACGTGCCGACCTACAGCCTGGAGCTGATTCCTGAACAAATCGATAATCTCGACGACACGCTGGCAAAATTGCAGCAACTGCTGAATGTGCCCGACGAAAAGATCGAACAGTTCCACAAGCTGCGCAAACGCAACAAAGCCTTCAATTCGACGCCATTGCTGCAAAACCTGAGCGACGAAGACGTGGCCAGATTCGCCGTGGTCAGGCCCTATTTTCCCGGTGTAGACGTCTATGCCCGTCTGGTCAGGCATTACCCTTACGGTGAACTAACTTCGCATGTCATCGGTTACGTTGGCCGCATCAACGAACAGGAACTGAAAAATCTGCCGGTCAACGACTATCGTGGCACCGACCATATTGGCAAGACCGGCATCGAAAAAACCTACGAATCACAGTTGCTCGGCACCGCCGGTTACGAGGAAATCGAAACCAACGCCCAGGCGCGTGCGGTCAACACCGTTGCCACGGTCGAGCCCATCGCCGGTTCCAACATTTACCTGACGCTGGACATCGAGCTGCAAAAAATCGCGCACGAGGCCCTGGCTGAATACGATGGTGCCGCCGTTGCCATCGACATCAAAACCGGCGGCGTACTGGTGTTCGTCAGCAAGCCCGGTTACGACCCCAACCCCTTCGTCACCGGTATTTCCGCCAAGGATTACAAAGCCTTGCAAGATTCGGAAAGCCAGCCCTTGTACAACCGTGCCCTGCGTGGCCTGTACCCGCCCGGTTCCACCGTCAAGCCGTTTTATGGGCTGGCGGGCCTGGAATACGGCGTGACCGATTTCGGCCATCGGTCGTTTTGCCCCGGCTACTACCGGCTGCCAGGCGTCGAGCACAAATACCGCGACTGGAAGAAGTGGGGGCATGGCGCCGTCGACATGAACGAGGCCATCACCCAATCCTGCGACGTGTACTTCTACGACCTGGCCATGGCGCTGGGCATAGACCGCATGACGGATTTCATGCACCAATTCGGTTTCGGCGAGAAGAGCGGTATCGATCTGGTCGGCGAGGTCGACGGCCTGATGCCTTCCAAGGCCTGGAAGCGCAGGCAGCGCAAGCAGGCCTGGTTCCCCGGAGAAACCGTCATTACCGGCATCGGTCAGGGTTACATGCAGGTCACACCGCTGCAACTGGCGCGGGCAACGGCAACGTTGGCCCATTACGGCAAGGTGGTCAATCCGCATCTGGTGCATCAAATCATTACGCCCGATTACGCCAAAGCGCCGGAACTCGACCCGGCATCGCAGATTCCACTGAAAAAGCAGCATGTCGACAACATCATTCACGCCATGACCAACGTGGTGCACGGTGCTCGCGGCACGGCAGGGCGGCTGGCCAAGGCCATCGATTACCAGATTGCCGGCAAGACCGGAACTGCTCAGGTTTTTACCGTCAAACAGGACGAAAAATACAGCGAAGACGCCATTGCCTTCAAAATGCGCGACCACGCGCTATTCATCGCCTTCGCCCCGGTGCACGATCCGAAAATCGCGGTTGCCGTGGTTGCCGAGCATGGCGGCCATGGCGGTTCGGTGGCCGCGCCCATCGCGGGCGAGATCATCGACGCCTATCTGAAACCCAAAAACACCGATGCACATGAAAACCGAATTCCGCAATGAAAGCTTTCAGTCGCCCTCGTTGCTGGGCAATCTGCTGCGCCGATTGCACATCGATATTCCGCTGTTTCTGTGTCTGCTGCTGATCTGCTCTTTGAGTTTCGTCATTCTGTACAGCGCCGGTGGCCAGAACATCCAGCTTCTGATTCGCCATGCCAGCCGCATGGCGCTGGCGCTGGTGGTGATGATTGTTCTGGCCCATGTCAACCCCCGGCAGTTGCAGAGTTTTTCCGTGGCGCTGTTCGGGGTTTGTGTGCTGCTGCTGCTGGCGGTAATGGCGATGGGGCAAATTAGCATGGGCGCACAACGCTGGCTTGATCTCGGCCTGTTTCGCTTCCAGCCGTCGGAATTCACCAAAATCGCCGCGCCGATGATGGTGGCTTGGTATTTGTCGGAACATGCGCTGCCGCCCAAACCCCGCCATGTGGTAACCGCTCTGGTGCTGCTGATCGTACCGGTATTGCTGATTGCCAAGCAGCCCGACCTCGGCACCGCGCTGCTGGTGGCCAGTTCCGGGGCGGCGGTGTTGTTTTTCGCCGGGCTGTCGTGGTGGTTCATGCTGGGCGCGGGCGTGGTGCTGGCGGCACTGATGCCGGTGCTGTGGCATTTTCTGCGGGAATACCAGCGTAACCGCGTACTGACCTTCATCAACCCGGAGGCCGACCCGATGGGCACCGGTTATCACATCATCCAGTCGAAAATCGCCATCGGTTCCGGCGGCATCAACGGCAAGGGCTGGCTGGGCAGTACCCAGGCCAAGCTGGACTTTCTGCCCGAAAGCTCGACCGATTTCATCTTTGCCGTATTCGCCGAAGAATTCGGTCTGTTCGGTTGTGTCGGCCTGTTGCTGCTTTACCTGCTGGTCATCAGCCGCTGCTTTTACATCGCGGTGCAAGCCCAGGACACCTACTGCCGTTTGCTGGCAGGCAGCCTGGCCTTTACCTTTTTCGTCTACGTTTTCGTCAATATCGGCATGGTGATCGGCATTTTGCCCGTGGTCGGCGTGCCGCTGCCGCTGGTGAGTTATGGCGGCACCTCGATGGTGACGCTGATGGCGGGCTTCGGCATTTTGATGTCGATACAAACCCACCGCAAATTGCTGCCGGTTTGATGCAACAGCCGGACGGTCACAGCGGCAAGGCGCTGGTTCGCTACCGGCGACGGTGGCTGAGTCGCAACCTGTGGCGCAATGGCCACCGTCTGCTGGCCTTGCTGACCGGGTTGCCGCTGGTCGTCATCGGCCTCAGCGGCGGTTTGAGCGTCTATCGCGACAGCATCGATCTGTGGCTGAACCCGGCGTTGTACATCGAGGCCAGCGATCAGCCGTTGCAATCGCTCGACAGCATCATGAGCGAGATTCGCAAAACCCATCCCAACCGCCACGGCAGCTGGACGCTGGAAATGCCAAGGTCGCCGCATGGCACGATCACCGCCTGGTTCGAAAAACCCAAGGAATCGGTCGGCCAGTTTTACGCGCCGTTGATGGTCTCGGTCGATCCTTACACAGGCAAGGTCGTCGCCAGCCGCTTCTGGGGCGACACCTTCGCCACCTGGCTGCTGGATTTGCACAGCCGCTTGCTGCTGGATGACGCAGGCGGCAAAGTCATGGCCGGGCTGGCCCTTGCCTTGGCCGTGCTGACCTTGAGTGGCCTGTCGCTGTGGTGGCCGACGGACAAGCCGCTCAAGTCGGCATTCGCCCTACGCGTGAATAGCGGTCTGATGCGTTTGCTGATGGACAGCCATCGCCTGCTGGGGCTGGTCAGTGCCGGTTTTTTGCTGTTGCTGGCATTCACCGGATTCCATCTCAGTTATCCCGAGGTGCTGGAATCACTCACCGCTGCCGAAGGCATGGCGCATGGCGATGCCGGGCCTAACGTCCGCAGCACGGCCATACCCAACGATCGCCCGGTCAGCCTGGCCGAAGCGGTCGTGGTTGCACGGGGTTTGTTTCCCCGTTCCGAAGTCAGACGCATTTCGACACCGCAGGGCGATCTGGGCACTTATCGCATCAATCTGCGGCAGGCCGGGGAATTGAACCAGCAACACCCGTTCACCACGGTGTGGATCGATCGCTGGAGCGGACAAATACGCGCCGTCAACAATCCGGGCCGCTTCACCCCTGGCCAGACCTTTACGACGTGGCAGTGGCCGCTGCATACCGGCGAGGCGCTTGGCAATGGTGCCAAAGCCCTCTGGTTGCTGACAGGGTTTGCGCCTTTGCTGCTGTTGGTCAGCGGCGTTTGCCACTGGCTGCATCGCAAAGGCTGGCTTCAGGATCGGGCAATCGACTGGCGCCGCACCGGCAAGCGTCTGGCGCACTGGCTGGAAAGCGTCATGCTGCGGCTGATGCTATTCGTCCGTTACCGGGTTTACCCCATCGTGCGCCGCCGCATGGCTGGGTTGCTTGCGGCAATCGGACAGAGGCTGCGCTAAAGGTGCTCATCATGCGCTGGCCTGTGCATCCGACCCTCAAACCTACAGGCGCCGTGGTGTGGCTGATGCCTACGGTGATGTGCGTTTACCACAAGGCGACGGTGTTACAATGCACACCTTCCGTATCGATTAGTTTTATAGCGACATCATGATGTTATCTCTGCGTTTTATCCCTGGTTTGTTCTTCGGTTTGTTACTGATGCTGGGGGGGCAGGCGGTTTTCGCCGCCGGGCCTGTTTTCACGCCCGCACCGCCCAGCGTTGCGGCTACCAGTTATTTTCTGATGGATTTCAACAGCAGCCGCGTTCTGGCCGAGAAAGACGCCGACAAGCGGGTATCACCGGCCAGTTTGACCAAGATCATGACGGTTTACGTGGTGTTTCGCGAGCTGAAGGCGGGTCATTTGACGCTGACCGATAACGTCACCATCAGCCAGAACGCCTGGCAAACCGGCGGCTCCAAGATGTTTGTCGAAGTCAACAAACAGGTTGCGGTCGAAGATTTGCTGAAGGGTGTCATCATCCAGTCGGGTAACGATGCCAGCGTAGCGCTGGCCGAACACATCGCCGGTAGCGAGGAAACCTTCGCCACGATGATGAACGAACAGGCCAGCCGTTTGGGCATGGTCAACAGTCATTTTGAAAATACCACCGGCCTGCCCAGCCAGAACCATTACAGTTCGGCGCGCGATCTGGCTTTGCTGGCGCAGGCGGTGATTGCCGAATTTCCGGAATATTACCGTTGGGATTCGCAAAAAGAATTCACCTTCAACGGCATCACCCAGCAGAACCGCAATCTGTTGTTGTGGCGCGACCCTTCGGTCGATGGTCTGAAAACCGGTTTTACCGACGATGCCGGTTATTGCATGGTGGCCTCGGCCAAGCGCGACGACATGCGGCTGATTTCCGTGGTGATGGGTACTGCCAGTCCCAATGCCCGCGCCAACGAAAGCCAGTCGTTGCTGAATTACGGCTTTCGCTTCTTCGAAACCCACAAACTCTACGATGCCGGTACGACGCTGACCGAGGCCCGTATTCGCAAGGGTGCGGCCTCGACATTGGCGGTGGGTGTGCTGGATGAGGTTTATGTCACAGCACCGCGCAAGCATTACAGCGAACTCAAGGCCGAATCCCAGATCGACAAAGCCCTCGTCGCACCGGTCAAAAAAGGCGATACCGTGGGTACGCTGAACGTCACGCTGGCAGGCGAAACTATCCTCAGCAAACCGCTGGTGGCGATGGTCGATGTAGCCGAAGGTGGCTTTTTCCGTCGGTTGTACGACGCCGTCATCGTCATGCTGGAGCGCAAATGAGCGAGCAAGTCTATTTGAATGGTCGCTATCTGCCGCTGGCAGAGGCCAATGTTTCGGTGCTGGATCGGGGATTTCTGTTTGGTGACGGCGTTTACGAAGTCATCCCGGTTTACAGTGGCCGTTTGTTCCGGCTGGAAGACCACATCGTGCGCCTCAATGTCAGCCTGGCGGGCATACGTTTGCTGCTCGACAAAACCGTTGCCGAATGGCAGGCCATCTTCATGCCACTGCTGGCCAGCGACAAGGATCAGTACATTTATCTGCAAATCAGCCGGGGCTATGCGGCCAAGCGCGACCATGGCTTCCCCGACCCTGTCGAACCCACCGTGTTTGCGATGTGTTCCGATATCAAACCCTTCGCAGGCCGCATCACCGGCATCAAGGCCCTCACGTTGAACGATACCCGCTGGGCGCGTTGCGACATCAAGGCTACCGCCTTGCTGGCGCCTGTGTTGCTGCGCCAGGAAGCGCTGGATCAGGACTGCGCCGAAGCCATTCTGCTGCGTAACGGCTATGTAACCGAAGGTGCCGCCAGCAATGTGTTTGCCGTGATAGACGGTGAATTGATTACGCCGCCCAGGAATGCAGACATACTGGCCGGCATCACCCGCGATGTCATCCTGGAACTGGCGCAAGCTCATGCCATCGCCTGCCGGGAAGGTATCATCGCCGAGGAAGCCTTGGCGGATGCCAGCGAAATTTGGGTGACCAGTTCAACGCGCGAAATCGTCCCCGTCATCGAAATCGATGGCAAAGCCGTGGGCGATGGCAAACCGGGGCCGGTATTCCAGCGCATGGATGCCTTGTTTCAAGCCTACAAGCAATCGCTGGCATGAGCGAAACCGAAAGCTTGCTGCAATTTCCCTGTCAGTTCGCCATCAAGGCCATGGGCCATCATCGCGCCGATTTCGATGCAATCGTCATCGAGATCGTCCGCCGCCATTGTGCCGACATCCGCGAAGGTGCCGTGAGCTGCCGCCCCAGCCGAACCGGCGCCTATCTGTCGGTGACAGTGATGATAGAAGCCACCAGCCGCCAACAGCTCGATGCGATTTATCAGGGCCTGACCGATCATCCCGACGTGCTGATGGCGCTTTAGCCTGCCGTCAACTCACTCTGGCCCAGCGTGAAACCGGAAACTGTCATCCGACGATTGGGTTTGTCGGATTATGTCGAGGTCTGGCGGGCGATGCAGAGTTTCACCGCCGGGCGCACCCCCGAAACAGCCGATGAAATCTGGATCACCGAACATGCACCGGTCTACACCCTGGGCTTGAACGGCCAGCGCGAACATATTCTGAATGCTGGCGCTATTGCGGTCGTTGCAACCGATCGGGGTGGCCAGGTGACGTATCACGGGCCGGGTCAGCTCGTGGTTTATCTGCTGGTCGACTTGAAGCGCCTGGCGCTGGGACCGCGCCAGGTCGTCAGCTTGCTGGAGGCCGCCATGATCGACACTCTGGCGCTGTACGGCCTGGCTGCCAGGGCGCGTGGCGATGCGCCGGGGGTTTACGTTGGTGAGCGCAAGATCGGCGCTTTGGGTCTGCGCATTCGTCACGGCTGCTGCTACCACGGCCTCAGCCTGAACAACGCCATGGATTTGACGCCGTTCCGCAATATCAACCCATGCGGTTACGCCGATATGCAGGTCACCCAGCTTGCCGATTGCGGTGTGAACATTCACAACCACGAGCTGGCCGTTCCGCTCGTACATCATCTCGTCAGGGCCATCGAATCATGAAACCGAATGCACCGTCGCGCTCGACCCCGCAAACTCACCAACGCAACGCCGACAAGCTGTCGCGCATCCCGATCAAAGTCGAAACGCCTGAAACCGTGTTGCGCAAGCCGGACTGGATACGCATCAAATTGCCGAGTGGCGACAAGGTCAATCAAATCAAGCAAACCTTGCGCGACAAGCGCCTGCATAGCGTCTGCGAGGAAGCCGCCTGCCCCAATCTGGGCGAATGCTTCAGTCACGGCACCGCCACCTTCATGATTATGGGTGACCTGTGCACCCGGCGCTGCCCGTTCTGCGATGTCGCCCACGGCAAACCCAAGGCGCTGGATGCGGACGAGCCGAGCAATCTGGCCGATACCGTCTTCGACATGGCGCTGAAATATGTGGTGGTGACATCGGTCAACCGCGACGATTTGCGCGACGGCGGCGCCAGCCATTTCGCCGCCTGCATCGCGGCGATCCGTGCCAAGACGCCCGACACCACCCTTGAAATCCTGACGCCGGATTTTCGCGGTCGCATGGAGGTAGCAATCGAAATCCTGGCATCTCAACCCTGCGACGTGTTCAACCACAACCTGGAAACCGTGCCCCGGCTGTATCGTGAGGCACGTCCCGGTGCCGATTACCAGGCATCGTTGCGGTTGTTGCAACAACACAAGGCGCGGCTACCGCAGGTGCCAACCAAATCGGGGCTGATGCTGGGATTGGGCGAAACGGAAGACGAGGTGGTTGACGTCATGCGCGACCTGCTGGCCCACGGTTGCAGCATGTTGACGCTGGGTCAGTACTTGCAGCCCAGCAAGGCTCACCTGGCAGTCAAGGCCTACATCCACCCCGAACAGTTCAAACGCTACGGCGAGATTGCACGGTCACTGGGGTTTGGACAAGTCGCCAGCGCACCGCTGGTGCGCTCGTCGTATCACGCCGACTTGCAGGCGGCGTCTATCATCGCCCGATAGCAGGCGCAATCGATCTCCCGCAAGGTAAAGCTGCGAAAAACGGTTTGTATTGGGTTATGACCAATAGCCGCTGTCGGGCCAGGAGGCTGTCCGAGCATGCCGCATAGGCTATCGGACAACGTGCGTCATATCGGCGGTAGAGGGTGGTCGATAGCAATGCCACACGCACTGAGCAGGCGACCGAGGGACGGTAACGCATGACCCAATCCGAGGCACAACCCCGGTCAGAGCTGATCGACCAGCAACTCGCTCAGGCAGGCTGGAATGTCAAAGACCCCTCCCAGGTTGTCGAGGAATTCGACATCCTCACCGACCAGCCCGAAGGAGTTGTCGATCTTCGCACCCCATATGAAGGCCACCAGTTCAGTGATTACGTCTTGCTCGGTAAAGACCGCAAGCCGCTGGCGGTGATTGAAGCCAAAAAAGCCAGCCGCGATGCCGCCATGGGCCGCGAGCAAGCCAAACAGTATTGCTACAACATCCAGAAGCAATTGGGTGGCGAGTTGCCGTTCTGCTTCTACACCAACGGCCACCAACTCTATTTCTGGGATCTGGAAAACGCGCCGCCACGCAAGGTTATCGGTTTTCCTACACGCGACGATTTGGAACGCTGCGCCTACATCCGCCGCAATCGCAAGCCGCTGACGCAAGAGTTCATCAACACCTCGATTGCCGGTCGTGACTATCAGATTCGCGCCATTCGCTCGGTGCTTGAAGGCATTGAGCAGAAAAAGACGGTCGGGTTCCCACGGAGCCGTGGGAACCCGGGAGGGCTTGAAGCCTGACTGCTGCCAGTATTCAAGCCTGCGCCTCATTGGCGTCGTGCATTGCGTTTCTTGCGGGTGATCGCGCGGCTGGCCTTGTTTTGCTTGTCTTTCAGTCGGACGCGCTCGCGCTCGGTGACCACGCCATCGGCTTGGGCCTGGTCTTTCATCTGGTCGATGCGGTTTTGCTGATGTTGCAGACGGGTTGATTCGCGCCCGGTCAGGTCGCCGGTTTGAATACCCTGCTCGATGCGCAATTGCTGGGCGGTCTGCCGCCTGTCGATATCCGGCGTGTCGATGTCGGCGGATGCCGGGCGCAATAGCGCCAACATCACCAGAAAACCGCTTGCCGCCAAACCTCGCGTGGTTGAAGTCATGATTACCTCGTATCGTATCGTATTGTGTCGTGGATAGTCGTCGCCCGTCATGCGTGGCGGTGGAGCGGGCATTCTATACCCATAGCACTGCAAATTTGGCTGCCGACCGTTGCCTGCATGGGCAGGGCCATCTGCGTTATGGGTGTTGCGGGCATTGTTGCGCATCATGCCCGCGCACAAACCCAGACATCCACCCGTTCGGCACCGGCTTTCCTCAGCGCCATTGCCAGCGCATTGACGGTGGAGCCGGTGGTCATGACGTCGTCGAGGATGGCAACATGGCGGTAATCAGGCAGGGCCGACGCGGCAAAGGCCCGCGTCATGTTTTTACGGCGCTGGCGGGCGGGCAGATTGGCCTGGTGCGGCGTGTCGCGTATGCGCGAACAGGCGTTCAGCGCCAGCGGCACTGCCAGTATTCGCGAAACATGACGGGCGATTTCCAGCGACTGGTTGAAGCCGCGTTCCACATAACGCTGGCGATGCAAAGGCATCGGGATCAGGCATTGCGGGCGTTCGGCGTTGCCTTGCAGCTCGTGCGCCAATAACTGCCCCAGCAGGCGGGCGTTACGCTGGCGGTGGCCGAATTTCAGTTGACCAATCAAATACCGCATCCCGGCGTCGTAGAGAAAAGGGGCATGGGTTTCCTCGAAGGCGGGTGCCTTGCTCAGGCAGCGGCCACACAGTTGCGGTGACGGCAACGCGGTTTCGAAAGGTTCCGCGCAGCGGTAGCAACAGGCCAGGTTGCGGTGCAAGTCCTGATAACAGGCAAGACATAAATCCATACCGTCAAACCCCGGGCGTTCGCACAACAGGCAGCGCGGCGGTAGCAAGTTGTTCTGTATAATGTTTGGCCAGTTGTTCACTAAAATACCCTGCCGTAGGTTGATGAGTGCCGTATGGGCGCTGCCTGCGGTGCATCAGGAGAATCGCCCGTATGTCTGTCAACCCGCAACCGTTCCAGCTCAACCCCGCCCTGCGCCACGACTGGTCATTGAACGCAGTCGAGGCCTTGTTCGATTTGCCGTTCAACGATCTGCTGTTTCAGGCGCAGACGCTGCATCGCGACCATTTCGATGCCAACGAAATCCAGATTAGCAGCTTGTTGAGCATCAAGACCGGCTCGTGCTCGGAAGATTGCGGCTACTGCCCACAAAGCGCACGCCACGCCGCCGATCTGGTACCAGAAGCTTTGATGCCGGTCGATGCCGTCATCAAAGCCGCCGAACGGGCCAAGGCCGAGGGCGCCTCGCGTTTCTGCATGGGCGCGGCCTGGCGCAGCCCGAAAGATAAGGACATAGAGCGCGTGGTAGACATGGTCAAGGGCGTCAAGGCCTTGGGGCTGGAAACCTGTGTGACGCTCGGCATGTTGACCGACAAACAAACCCAGGCGCTGAAAGACGGTGGCCTTGATTATTACAACCACAATCTCGACACCTCGGAAGATTACTACTCGGAAATCATCAGTACCCGCAGTTACCAGGACAGGCTCGACACCCTGGAGCGGGTGCGTGATGCCGGTATCAATGTCTGTTGCGGCGGCATCGTCGGCATGGGCGAATCTCAGACCGACCGGGCCAAACTGCTGATGCAACTGGCGAACCTGCCCAAGCATCCGGAAAGTGTGCCGATCAACCTGCTGGTGCAGGTCGAGGGTACACCGTTGCACGGCACCGAGGCACTCGACCCGCTGGTCTTCGTCCGCACCATTGCTGTGGCCCGCATCATGATGCCGCGATCGCGTGTGCGTTTGTCCGCTGGCCGCGCCAGCATGAGCGACGAAATGCAGGCCTTGTGTTTTCTGGCCGGTGCCAATTCGCTGTTCTACGGCGACAAACTGCTGACCACCGACAACCCGATGACGCAGCGCGACAAGCGCTTGTTCGACCGTCTGGGTATGCGCATGGGTGGTTCCCGCTACGCCGGATGAGCAACGCTTTTTACGCTTTCGACGCCGAACTCGAACGCCTGACCCAACACAATCTGTACCGCAGGCGGCGGCAGATCGACGGGCCGCAACAGGGCGTGTTGAATCTGGATGGCCGCCCGGTCGTCAACTTTTGCAGCAACGATTATCTGGGATTGGCCAACCATCCGGCAGTGGTTCAGGCCTTCAAGCAAGGCTGCGAGCATTACGGTGTCGGCAGCGGTTCCGCCCATCTGATTTGCGGCCACAGCACTGCGCACCACGCACTGGAACAGGAATTGGCCGCATTTACTGGCCGCGAACGGGCATTGCTGTTTTCGACCGGCTACATGGCGAACCTGGGCGTGGTGTCGGCCTTGGCAGGGCGCGGCGATTGCGTGTTACAGGACAGGCTGAACCACGCTTCGCTGATCGACGCCGCCGTGCTGTCGCGCGCCAAACTGGCTCGTTACCGACACGGCGACAGTCAGGATTTGTCGGCGCGTCTGGCGCAGACCGGGCAGCGGACGCTGATCGTCAGTGACGGCGTATTCAGCATGGATGGCGATCTGGCGCCGCTGCCGGAAATGGCGGTGCTGGCCCGGCGTTTTCAGGCGGGCCTGATGATAGACGACGCTCATGGCTTCGGTGTGCTCGGCCAGCACGGTGGCGGCATCGTCGAGCATTTTGGCTTGAACCAGGACAGCGTACCGATTCTGGTCGGCACACTGGGCAAGGCTTTCGGCACCTTCGGCGCCTTTGTCGCGGGTTCGGCGGCCTTGATTGAATACCTGATCCAGAAAGCCCGCAGCTATGTGTACACCACGGCCCTGCCACCGGCGGTTGCCGAAGCCACGCGTACCAGCCTGGCCTTGTTGCGACGCGAACATTGGCGACGCGACAAACTGCAAGCGCTGATTGCCCAATTTCAGGACGGTGCCCGGCATTATGGTTTGCCGCTGATGGCGTCGCCGACCCCCATCCAGCCCATCGTCGTCGGCGACCGCGACCGCGCAGTCACTATCAGCCAGCGCTTGCTGGCCGCCGGTTTCTGGGTCAGCGCCATACGCCCGCCCACGGTGCCGGCAGCAACGGCGCGTTTGCGCATCACCCTGAGCGCAGCACACCAGCCACGGCAGGTGGATGCTTTACTCACCGCGCTGGCGGCGGCGATGACATGACGGCCTGTCTGCACCAAACCGTGTTCGGCGACGGCAAGCCGCTGGTATTGCTGCACGGCTGGGCCATGCACAGCGCCGTCTGGTGCGACTTTGCCCAAATCCTGGCGCAGGATGCCCGCATCATCTGTGTCGATTTGCCGGGCCACGGCCTGAGCCAGACTGTGCAGCCCTACGACCTTGATCATGTCGCTGCTGCCGTGCTCGATACCATCGATGAACCGGTATTCTCCGTGCTGGGCTGGTCGCTGGGTGCCACCGTGGCCATGGCCATGATCGAACGGGCGCCAGAGCGCATCCAGCGCCTGTTCGTGCTGGCCGGTAATCCGCATTTCATTCAGAGCGTCGACTGGCCGGGCGTCAAGCCGGAAATACTGGATCGCTTCGCCGACCTGTTGCAGACGGATACCGAACAAAGCCTGACCCGCTTCCTGGCGTTACAGATCAACGGCCAGCCGCACGGGCGCCGCGTGTTGCAGGCCCTGAAACAGGGAGTGCGCCAGCGCCCGCCACCAACCCAGGCCGTGTTGCAGGCCGGTATCGACATACTCAAAACCAGCGACTTGCGCGATACCGTCATCCGCGCCACCTTGCCCATGCACTGGATACTGGGCGGGCGCGACGCGCTGGTGCCGGTCGAAGCCGGTGAGCGTCTGCACAGACTCAAGCGCTCGATGACGCTGGACATCCTGCCCGATGCCAGCCATGCGCCGTTTTTGTCACACACCGCCACCTTGCGGCCACTGATTAGCGGCAGGCTGTGAATGCAGGCTTTGTTATTCGACAAAGGCAAAATCAAACGATCGTTCAGCGCCGCCGCCGCCGATTACGATCGTTTTGCCCATTTGCAGCGTCAGGTGGGTGATGTATTGCTGGCCCGGTTTCCGCCGCGCGGCCAACCAGGCCGTGTGCTCGACCTGGGCAGCGGCACCGGCTTTCTGGCGCGGCGGCTGATGGCTATGCCCGGCGCTGCCGATGTCGTTGCGCTCGACATTGCGCTGGCCATGTTGCAGGCCAATCGCCGGTTGAATACGGACGCCGTGGCCTATGTCTGCGCCGATGCCGAATCGCTGCCGCTGGCTGCTGATGTCGTCAGCCATGTTTATTCCAATCTGGCCATGCAGTGGGTCGAGCGGCTCGATCACGCCCTGGCCGAATGCCGTCGGGTATTGCGTCCCGGCGGGCGGCTGGTGTTTTCCACCTTCGGCTTGCACACCTTGTGTGAACTGAAGGCGGCGTGGGCAGCGGTCGATGGCCATACTCACGTCAACCGGTTTTTATCGGCGGACGAGATTTCAGCCGTGCTGGAAAAAACCGGTTTTCACGGTCACACACTGCAACAGCAAACCTATTGTTGCAGCTACCCCTCGGTGCTGGCCTTGATGCAGGAACTGAAAGCCATCGGTGCCCACAACGTCAACCAGGCCCGCAAGCGCAGCACTACCACACCAAGCCAGTTGCAGCGCATGATCCAGCATTACCCGGCCAATGCCGACGGCAGCATCATTGCCACCTACGACGTTTTACTGATCGAGGCCACGACATGAACACAAAACCCGCGTTCTTCATCACCGGTACCGACACCGAAATCGGCAAGACCTGGTCGACGGCAGCCTTGCTGCGGGCGTTTCAGCAGCAAGGCAAGAGTGCGCTGGCGATGAAACCGGTGTCAGCCGGTTGCCAGTGGCTGGACGGTCGCTGGCAGAATGACGATGCCTTGTTGTTGCAGCGGCATTCGTCGCTGCAACTGCCCTACGACTGGGTGAACCCTTATGCCTTCGAACGCGCCATTTCGCCGCATCTGGCGGCCAACGGTGTCGATATCGACCTGTCGGTGATACGGGCTGCGTTCGCCAGTCTTGAGCAGCAGGCCGATGTGGTGCTGGTGGAAGGCGCGGGCGGTTGGCTGTCGCCGTTGTCCGATCACCTGAACAATCAAGGATTGGCGACGGCGCTTGATCTGCCGGTGATTCTGGTGGTTGGTATGCGGCTGGGCTGTCTCAATCATGCCTGTCTGAGCTATCAGGCGATTCGCGCCTCGGGCCGGGTTTGCGCGGGCTGGATCGCCAACAGCATCGATCCCGCCATGCAGGCGCTCGAAGGCAATCTGGACTATCTGCAAAACCGGATCGACGCGCCTTTCCTCGGACTGTTGCCGTTCGTGGCCCATGCGGATTTCGAACGCCTGGCGGCTGTCGTGCAACCGCAACTGTCGCGGCTGGAGGGGTGTTGATGACGTCGGGTTTGGGGTTAATGGTGTCCGCCCCATTTTTGTTTTTTCGCAGGGATTCTTAGCGAACCACGTACTGGCTTCATGATCGTTAGGCTGAGACAGCACCAGGCTGACAACGGCAACCAGGCAAAGCTACGCAACGTCTAATTCGCCGATCAAATCCGGGTGGTTGCCGATGAGCTTTAACAGGCACAACACGCCGCCCGGCGGCGCAAACCGGTTTTGGCGCGGGTGGATCGCACCAAAAGCTGTTCCGCCGTCGTTACCCGGCCTACGCCCGTTTGCATTTCAGTCAAACTTTGCCGGAGGTCGTCCAGCGTCATGCCCGCATCCGCTTCAATTGCCTGGGCTATTTTTTCAATGTCCATTGTTACACCGCCTTTTTGATGTTACTGGCTTGGATGTTGGCCTGATCCGCCTTCGTGTACAGCGTGACCAGTACCACAGTGCCTTGCTCAGTCAAGTTGAAATAAATCACGCGGACACCGCCGCGCTTGCCTTTGCCCGCTACCGACCAACGGACTTTACGCGCACCATCCGCGCCAGGGATGACATCGCCTGCCGTGGGATGCGAGGTACTGGACAGAGCAGTCGCAAGGCTCACGGGTGTCCCCATCAATAGACCCATTTCGTTCAGTCCGATTTCCTCATTCCCACGCTCTGCGTTCCGAACACTTATGCCCGCAGCGCTTAGGAACGCGAAATAGTTGCTGAGCCACAAGATTTGGTAAAGATTTCAACGCGACAACGCTTTACAGTGACTTGCGCTCGAAACGGCAATACTTCAACCGATTTCACAGGGACTGTCACATGGATTCCTATCTGATTGTTCGCACAGCCCTCGGCTCGGGTC
>PESC01000041.1 GCA_002929135.1 Methylomonas sp. | reverse complement strand
AGGCTCAGCAGCGATTGTGCCGGTGTATCCAGCGTGGGGCGTCGGTAGTCTTCCAGATAGATGCGCTGGAGTTGGGGTAATCGGGTGAAGGGTTCAAAGTCGATGCCCGCCGGTCTTTCGGTGTTTCGGTTGGGGTAAATTACCATGGCGCACCAGGGACGGGCCATTTTTTGTCGGTAGAGGTATAGGGTTATTTCGGTAAACAGGCGCCCGTAAAGGTCGGCATCCGGCTTATATTGCACTTCGGCGAAGATGAGCGGTTGATCGGGCTTGTTGTCTGCGGGCTTGAACAAGCCGTCGATTCTGAAGCCGGTTTGTTTGATTTCTTCCGAAACAAAATGGTAGCTGTCCGGGCTGTAGGGCAGTTGAAGCAGTTCCAGTGCCAGTTGCGGCCAGTCTTGAAACAGACGGTAGAACAGGCTGTCGGTTTTCATGGAAACTAAAATTCAAACGTGGGGATACGCTGCTTGGGTTTCCACGCTGCCGCGTGGCATACGTGCCCGGCCTTCGTAGGAACGGGGAAGCCGAAATGGCGTTGGCAAGAGGTGTTCGGTGTAGTCATGGCGGCATTATCCTTTGCGTTGGTGACGGGTTTGCGTCAGCTTGGGCAGAGTACTGCTTTCATTTTCTTCCATCAGGTTTTTTCTGGTTCCCACGCTCTCCGCCACTGCCGTCAAGCCTTGACTTGACGGCAGTGGCGGAGAGTGGCAACGCGGAGCAGGTGGTTAGGTTACCCTTGAAGCCCCACTGACAAGACCGGGCTTATTTTGGGTTAATGTCTCAATACATTCAATGCGCTGGGGGCTATCCTCTGCGCGAATTGACTCAAGCTACAGATCGTTGCACTAACCAAGGCAGTCGCCTCGCTGAAATCGGTATCGCCGGTAATCAAATAATCAGCCTTACCGGGTTCCGCGCAAATTAGAAAAGGGGCATCCTTGTGGCCACGAGGAAAATCGATAGATGCGGTGGGTTGTATGATTCGGGTATCGACAATTAGCAATTCCAGCCACCAGGCCACCGTTGCCTTGGGTAACTTTTGCGCCGCCAAAAGAAAGTATCCAAAGACCAATCCGCCGGGAGCGGATTGGTACGCCAGCGGCGCACGCAGTGCGAGCGCCGGGAAGGCGCGAGTCAGCAGGCGGCCCGGATGCCGCTGTTATCCTGCGCTCCTCGCGTTTGGCAGAGGTTGACGAAAGGGCCATCCTTGGCCCTTCGGGCTATTCCTGCCAAACGCTCCGGTGCTCGGCGCGGCATACGGGAAACGGGGGCTTTCCCCAAGTTTGCGTTCACGCTGAATAGTTACAACGATTACTGCTCGGCCTTTTCGACATCGCGGCGGTCAAGCCAGGCTTGCAGGTCGGTGATGCTGTTGAAATCCAGCAGGTCGTCCGCGAGGTTTTCCAGTGTATCCAATGACAGCTTGGGCAGTTGTTTCAGTGCTGTTTCCAGCTCCGGGTGCAGGCCGAATTTGCGGCGGAGTAAGCGGGTAAGCAAGACGACACATTCCTTTTTCTTGCCTATTTGTTCGCCTTGTTCCAGGCCTTGTTCCAGGCCTTGTTCCAGGCCTTGTTCCAGGCCTTGCTCTGTCCAGACTTTTACCATGCCCATGATTTCACCTTCTTTCGTTTGGTAATGCTGTTGATATTCTGTGACTTCTTGTTCGGTCAGGTCGGCATAATAATCAATGAAGTCACTGTATTTACGGATTTTATTGGGATCGGTTTCGAGGCGAACCAAACCCAGTTGAGCAGCCCAATACATTTCCAGCCGCTGTTGTCTTGGATGCTGCATGTTGGGCAGGTTGAGCCGGGCCACGATGTTATCGCTTTCTTGGTAGTCGGCAGCGGACAGCCGTTTCAAATCGCAGACCAGATAGTGAAAACTGAGGTAGGTATGCCGGTTACCACCGAGTTTCAATTCAGCAGGCCGCCGACCCGCTTTGAGAAAAATCACTACCGGGACGATGCGTTCGGTTTTTAGCAACTCCGCGATGTCCAGGCAGTAATGCGCCAAACGATAGATGGAAAACAAGTCGCTTCGGGTTTCTTCTTCAATGACAAACAGCAGGGCTTCGCGCTTGCCGTCCGGCCATTCCACCAGCAACGGGGTGTCGAGATTGCGGAAGCGGTTACCCAGGCGTTCTTGCAGTTGCTCTTGCCGAACCGGAATGATGCGCGCCTGCGCCAGATCATCAGATGCTTCCTCGGGGGCAAAAAAAGCCAATGCCTGGCGCGGGTAATCCAGTATCAGGTTTTTGAAGTTCTGGTCGTGCATGGGAAAAATGGGGCGTAGTTCTTTCAAGCTGCAAATTATCCGTGTTTAGCCAGCCCAGTTTGTAAATCGCTCGTCACCGTAAAATCCAGCAAAGCATCGGCCAAGTCCATCAGCTTTGTCAGCTCCATATCGGGTAGCTGCAATAAGGCCGCTTCCAGCTCCGGATGCAGGCCAAATTTACGGCGGAGTAAGCGCGTCAGCAGGGTGGTGATGCTTTCTGCTTTGCGGCCTTCCTTGTTCCCTTCCTTGCGACCTTGCAGACGTTCTTCTTCGGCAATTTCCTGGTAGAAGCGGTTTTGTTTGAGTTCGGTATCTAAGCCCAGCATGGTTCTGATCTCCTCCCGCGTCAAGTGCGGCAGTTTGTAGACAAGGACGGTTTCGACAAAATTCAGGATGTCTATGCCGTGTAGGGTGCGTTGTTTTACGAGTTTTTGCGCGTGTTCCGGGGTTTGTGAATCGGTGCAGGCGATAAGGCTCAGCAGCGATTGTGCCAGTGATGGTGGCAACTTCATAGGGACTTTACACTTTAGTCGGTAAAAACACCCTGCTATGGGGTTGTCACACCTCGTTTTCAAGAGGAAACAATGGCTTAGGGGCTTAAGTTGGCGCGTATGGGGCGCCACCTCTCTTCAAGTCGGGCTGTACACCAGATTTAGTTATAACTCATTTCGGTATCTCCACACCCAACGGAGCAACGATTGTCACGGCATCAAATACGCTCTATTCTCAAGCCGATGCCGTGGTACCGATACCAAGCGCTTTTTGGCTGTTTGGGGCTGGAATCTGTGGCGTATTCAGTTCAAAATATCGACGGAGTTAGTCATTTCTTCGAATTTTGACCACATGCTTTGGCACTGATTAAACCTTACGAAAGGCTAAAATTATGGAACTGTCTGCTGTATTAACACCCGCCGTCGAGGGCGGTTATATTGCGCTCAATCCTGAAACAGGCACAACTACGCAGGGTGAGAGTATCGAGGAGGCACTCGCTAATCTCCAAGAGGCGACTGAACTGTATTTAGAGGAGTTTCCGTTAATCTTGACAGGCCGTTCTCTGCTGACAACATTCCAGGTTGCTGCGCATGCCTAAAATCCCGGTTATTTCGGGTGCCGAGGCTATACGCGCCTTGCAACGTTTGGGCTTTGTCTTCGTTCGTCAAAGAGGAAGTCATATCGTACTTCGAAGAGGTTCCAGTGGCTGTGTTGTACCGAATCATCGCGAGATCAAGACAGGAACTTTGGTGGGGTTGCTCAAACAAGGTGGTGTTTCAATTGATGACTTCATCAGCGCACTTGACTCTTGATTTGGCAACTCCTAACCCAACGCTCCAGCCGACTCCGCTAACGCTACGCGGCTGAGCTTTGCGTTAGACGTGGTAATTGTCCGTTGTTGAGTCTTTCCCGGTTTCGGTGTGATTTAACTGGGATTTCACGGCTTCAGGCGCTGGATTTATGGGCCTGTTCAAACCTGCCAGTCAGGTTGGCATTGTGCCGACAACCGCTGCCAGTCGACACCGGCGACCAGCTATTGCCACTATGCCTGGCTGATCGAAAACGCCGCCGTATCCACTTGGAACCAGACAAAGCCGCCCTGATGCAAACGCCGTTGACACAGCCAGACGCCATTACCGTACCGGGATGAAGAGCGTCGGTTGTCTCTGAGCCGTACGGCGGGCTTGCCAGGTTGGGCGGGCTTTCGATACGCCGCCAGCTGAGCCGTAAAGTATTGATAGGGTAAATCCTGCTGCCGACAATACGCCGCCTGGCTCAGGCCACTTCGCTGCCAGTTTTCGATCTGTTTGCTCCAATCCGCTTTCGTTCCCATCGCGATTCCTCATGCAAAAAACATGAGGTTCGCCGATTGATGCCTTGGCCGGTAGATGGGTGGGTTAGACGCACAGTTTTTTGCCGAGCCGCAATGAAACATCAGTCCGAATGACCAACCAGATCACTGTGGACGATGATCTCGCGCAACAAAGCGGTGGCGTAACTGCCTGCGGGTAAGGTAAACGCTAGATTTAGCCCGTCGTCGCTCCAATGCCAGGACAGATTTTCGGGTTTGACGCGCAGCGCACGCCGGTCTTGCGACAAGTCGGCGCATTCCAGACCCGTCACCAATACCGGATGCGCGTCGGCGCACGCCCGTTCCCGTGTCGCTACATCGCCACTCGATCGCAGTGAACCTCGACCCCACAGTGCGCCGGTTGGATGAATGTCGCTGATGCGGACTCGTTCGATGAGTGGGGCGTCGATAAGGTCGGTCAGAAAATGGCTGTGACTGCCTTCGAGTTGGAATACATCGCCGGACAGCGCCTGATTCCAGGTTTGTGCTGTCACCCTTGCGGCGAGTATGTCGTTGAAAAGCAACGATCTTGCCGCCGACAGGTAAATCGACCGTTGTTCGGGTTTGACGCGCTGCCCTTGAAACAGGGCCAGGGCTTTTTCGATATTGCCGCCGCGATGGCCGAAACGCTGTTCGCCAAAGTAATTGGGGAAGCCGGTGGCCTGGATGCATTGCAATTGATGCTCGGTTTGTACGCGGTTGCCCTGCCAGTGACGAATCAAAATGACGAAGCGGTTGCCTGCCAACACGCCGCGTTTGAGTTTGCGCGGGTGGCGGATGGCTTGCAGGATGGTCAGTCGTTCGGATTCGATAGCCTGCCAGTCAGGTGCATCCTTACCCGGCAACCAGACACTGAACCATTGCCGGGTACGACCGTGACGGTCTTTCAAGCCGGCATAGCCGATGTCGCGCTGTCGCACCCCGGCATGACGAGCCAAAAGGCGGGCGATGTATTCAGTGTTTTCACCGACTTTTTCAACATAAAGGAAAATGTGTTCGCCATGGCCTTCAGGTGTGAAGCTTAAGGTTTCCTCGACGATGAAATCGTCAGGGTTGGACTTGATGTTGCCGGTGGCCGACGGGCCGCCGTAGGCTCGGGGCCAATCAGGCAGCAAAAACCTGTTTGCGTCGTCGTGCATTTGAAACCCTCACCCTGGCCCTCTCCCAGAGGGAGAGGGGATTGTCACCTTGGCTCTTGCCTTGGGGAGAGCGTACGCTTCTCCCGACAGGAAAGGCTGTCATCATTTTTCTATCAACACCACAGCCTGCACGGCGATGCCTTCCTTGCGGCCTTCGAAGCCCAGTTTCTCGGTCGTGGTGGCTTTGACGTTGATGCAGTCGAGGTCGGTTTCCAGATCGACGGCGATGTTGGCGCACATGGCGGGTACGTGCGGCAGCATTTTCGGTGCCTGGGCTATGATGGTGATATCGGCATTGACCAGCGTGTAACCCTTTGCTTTGACGATAGCGTAAACGTGGCGCAACAAAACTCGGCTGTTGGCGCCCTTGAAGTCGGGATCGGTATCGGGGAAGTGTTTGCCGATGTCGCCTAACGCCGCCGCGCCCAGAATGGCATCGGCCAGTGCATGCAACACCACATCGCCGTCGGAATGGGCTTCCAGGCCTTTTTCGTAAGGAATGGTGACGCCGCCCAGAATGATGTGGTCGCCGTCGTTGAAGCGGTGAACGTCGTAGCCTTGGCCGACTCGGATCATGTTTGTTGCTCCATGTGGAATTGTGCCAGCGCCAGATCGTCGGGCCGGGTGATCTTGATGTTGTCGGGGCGGCCTTCGACGATTTTTGGCTTGAATCCCAATAGCTCCAACGCACTGGCTTCGTCGGTGATGGCCGGATTGCCTTCGGTCTGTTGCAGGGCGTCGCGCAACAGGCCGTATCTGAACATCTGCGGCGTCAATGCCCGCCAGATGTGTTTGCGGTCTATGGTGGTGGTGATGACGTCACCTTCGACCTGCTTCAAGGTGTCGTGCGACGATAAGGCCAGAATGCCGCCAACCGGATCGTCTTTTAGCGTTTGTATTTGCAGATGGATGTCGCTGGTGGTCAGACAGGGCCGGGCGGCGTCGTGCACCAGCACCCAGTCGTTTCCGCTGGCCAGGCCTTGCAGGGTTTTCAGGGCCGACAGCACCGAATCGGCACGTTCCTTGCCGCCGGGGGCGGTGATGACATCGGGGTGTCTGGCAATGGCCAGTTCCGGCCAGTACGGGTCTTCAATGGAAATGGCCACCGCGACTTTTGCAAACGCGCCGGAGGCCAGTAGCCGCGACAGTGTGTGTTCGATGACGGTTTTGCCTGCCAGCGGCAGATATTGTTTGGGGCGGTCGGCCAGCATACGTTTGCCGACACCGGCGGCGGGCACTACGGCCCAACATGAGGGTATTGAATTCATGCGCTATTCCAGCACCTGAAAAAAGGTTTCGTTTTCCTTGATCATGCCCAAATCATAACGGGCACGCTCTTCAATGGTTTCTAGGCCGCGACGCAAGTCTTTGACTTCGGCATAGAGTGCGTCGTTACGGTCTTTTTTTTCCTGAATCTGCTTGTTGAGTTGTTCCAGTCGTTCGCGGTATTCGCTGATTTGCGCAATGTTGGCATCGCCAAACCACAGCCGGTATTGGAAGTGCAGGGTCAGGGCGATGATGATGGCGACCAGCGTTTTAATGGGAATCCTCTGGCGTTAAAGTTCTATGAGCTTGGGTGTTGAAACAGGTGTTACAACAGCTTCACCAGGGCTGCATTCAAACCTGCCTGGGTCAGCAACATAACCGCATATCCTGGTTCCGCCTGTTGTTGACTGAAACCAGCTTTTTGCGGAATTTTGATAAACCCGTGTGTATCAAATACCATGACAGTCATCGTAATTCCGTTAGGAAACTCAATCCCCCCGCAGATTGGTTGGCCCTGCCTTGATGCAAGGCCAACCTGCGCCGGTTTATTTCAGCATTTTGAACGCGCTGCGGCCTGCGTATCGGGCTTTTGCCCCCAGCTCGTCTTCGATTTTCATCAGACGGTTGTATTTGGCCACGCGGTCGGAGCGGCTCAAGGAACCGGTCTTGATCTGACCGGTGCCGGTGGCGACCACCAAATCGGCAATGGTGGTGTCTTCGGTTTCGCCGGAACGGTGCGATACCACGGCGCTGTAACCTGCGGCGCTGGCGGTGCTGATGGCTTCCAGGGTTTCGGTCAGGGTGCCGATCTGGTTGACTTTGATCAGAATCGAGTTGGCGATACCGTTTTCGATGCCTTCTTTTAAAATCGCCGGGTTGGTGACGAACAAGTCGTCGCCAACCAACTGGATGCGGTTGCCGAGTTTTTCGGTTTGATATTTCCAGCCGTCCCAGTCGTTTTCGTCCAGACCGTCTTCGATGGAAATGATGGGATATTTGTCGACCCATGCCGCCAGGAAGTCGACCATTTCTTCAGAGTTGAAGCGACGGTTTTCCGCCGACAGGAAATATGTGCCGTTGTCGAAATACTCGGAAGCCGCCGCGTCCATGCCCAGATAGATGTCCTGGCCTGCTTTGTAACCGGCGTTTTCGATGGCTTGCAGAATGACTTCGATGGCTTCTTCGTTGGATGACAGGTTGGGCGCGAAACCGCCTTCGTCACCAACGGTGGTGGCCAGGCCACGGCTTTTCAGCACTTTCGCCAGGTTGTGGAATACTTCGGCGCCGTAGCGTATGGCTTCGCGGAAGCTGGGCGCACCGACGGGCAGGATCATGAATTCCTGCAAATCGACGCTGTTGTCGGCGTGCGAGCCGCCGTTGATGATGTTCATCATCGGCACCGGCAGGATGAATTCGCCAGAGGTGTTGAGGAATTGGTACAGCGGTTTGCCCGTTTCCTGGGCGGCGGCACGGGCCGCTGCCATCGATACGCCCAAGATGGCGTTGGCTCCCAGGCGGCTTTTGCTGGGTGTGCCGTCGAGGGCTATCATTTTTTGATCCAGCGCTTTCTGGTCGTTGGCGTTCATGCCGATGACGGCGTCGCGAATTTCGTTGTTGACATTGTTGACCGCATTCAGCACACCTTTGCCCAGGTAGCGCGATTTGTCGCCATCACGCAATTCGATGGCTTCGCGCTCACCGGTGGATGCGCCTGACGGCACCATCGCGGTGCCAACAATGCCGGAATCCAGCCAGACTTCGGCTTCGATGGTCGGGTTGCCGCGTGAATCCAGCACTTCTCTTGCTCTTACATCAACGATTCTCATGATCTTCAATTGCTCCGTAATTTTAAGGCTGTGGGTAATGGTTAGTGGTCGGGGAATAGCTCGCCCAGGTCGATGCTCAAATCCGGGAATAAATAGGAGTTGGCCAGGTCGTTAGCGGCGAAACTGCAATGCAGTTGGTACTGGCCCTGCGCGTTCAAGACGAATTGCTGGATGAGGGTTTCGTAGGGGAATACTAGCCAGTATTCCTGAACACCGCTTTCCGCGTACAGCGCACTTTTGATCTGGGCGTCTTTCTTGGCGCTGCTTTTGGAAACGATCTCGATGATCCAGTCCGGTGCACCATTGCAGCCTTGTTCGTCCAGTTTATCGGGGTCGCAGATAACGCAAATGTCGGGTTGCACGACGGTAAAAATTTCCTGATTGGCCAGCAGGGATTTGCGGCGGTCGTACAAGCGAACGTCAAAAGGGGCGGCAAATACCTGGCAAGATTTGTGACGGGAATAATTGAACAGTTGGCTGCTCAAATACATCGACAGTCGTTGATGGTCGACATTCGGCGCCGGTGCCATCAGCGAAATTTTGCCCTTAATCAGTTCGACGGTTTCACTCAATTGCCAGGTCATGTAATCCGCATAGCTGTAGCTGGCTGTTAAATCAAGCTGCGACAATTGGGTGATTTTGGCCATGACAAACCTTGCAACCTTATAGCGTGGTTTCAATCAACGGCGCGGATTTTACAGCACGATCAAGGGTTTGCAAGGTAACGAGCAATTCGCGCATCCGCTGCAACGGCCAGGAATTGGGACCATCGCTCAAGGCTTCGTCCGGCTTGGGGTGGGTTTCCATGAACAGACCGGCAATGCCGACGGCCACCGCCGCCCGTGCCAGCACCGGTACGTGCTCGCGCTGACCACCGGAACAATTACCCTGGCCACCCGGTAATTGCACGGAGTGGGTGGCGTCGAACACCACGGGGCAGTGGGTGCCGCGCATCACCGCCAAAGAGCGCATGTCGGACACCAAGTTGTTGTAACCAAATGAAACACCGCGCTCGCAAACCATGATCTGTGAGTTGCCGGTGGCTTGGGCCTTGCTGACCACATTGTTCATGTCCCAGGGTGCCATGAACTGGCCTTTCTTGATGTTGACCGGCTTGCCAATGGCTGCGACGCTCTGGATGAAATTGGTCTGGCGGCACAAAAAGGCCGGTGTCTGCATCACATCGACCACGCTGGCGACTTCAGCCAGCGGCGTGTCTTCATGTACATCGGTGAGTACTGGCACACCGATTTGTTGTTTGACCTTTTCCAGTATCTTGAGACCGGTTTCCAATCCCAGGCCGCGAAAACTGCTCATCGACGAGCGATTGGCCTTGTCGAACGACGATTTGTAAATGAACGGTATGGCCAGCTCATCGCTGATTTCTTTCAGTTTGCCCGCTGTATCGAGCGCCATTTGCTCGCTTTCGATGACACAGGTACCCGCTATCAGAAAAAACGGCTGATTCAGGCCGACTTCGAAATGGCATAACTTCATGATAAACCTTGTTTTTTGTGTTGAGCGGCGGCTTCGACGAAGCCGGAGAACAGCGGGTGGCCGTTGCGTGGCGTCGAGGTGAATTCGGGGTGGAACTGGCAGGCCAGAAACCAGGGATGGTCGGGTAATTCGATGATTTCCACCAGACGACCGTCGAGCGACTTGCCGGAAAACCGCATACCGACGGCTTCCAGCGGCTTCAGATACTGGTTGTTGAATTCGTAGCGATGGCGATGGCGTTCGGTAATCACGTCTTTCTGGTAAACCTCGAACGCCAGTGAAGCGGATTTCAAGCGGCACTTTTGTGCCCCCAGGCGCATGGTGCCGCCGATGTCGGAATCCTCGTCACGAACCATCAAGCCGCCCGCCTCGTCCATCCATTCGGTAATCAGGCCAATGACCGGGTGCGGGCTTTTCGGCAGGAATTCGGTGCTGTGCGCACCTTCCAGGCCCGCGACGTTGCGGGCGAATTCGATCACCGCCGACTGCATGCCCAGGCAAATGCCCAGGTAGGGAATCTTGTTTTCGCGGGCGAAACGCACGGTGGCAATTTTGCCCTCGACACCGCGCTCGCCGAAACCGCCGGGCACCAGAATGGCATCGACATTTTTCAGTTGCGAAGTGCCTTCCTGTTCGATGGTTTCGGAATCGATGTAGCGGATATGCACCTTGTGGCGAGTATGAATCCCGGCGTGCAACAAGGCTTCGTTCAAGGACTTGTAGGCGTCGGTGTGGTCGACATACTTGCCGACGATGGCAATTTCGACATCATCGCTTGGATGGGTCAGGCCATCGACCACGCGCTCCCAGGCCGACAGATCGGCGGGCGGCACGTCCAGGCGCAACTGACTGACGACCAGATCGTCCAGACCTTGCTCGTGCAGCAACAGGGGAATGCGGTAAATAGTGTCGGCATCGATGGCCGAAATGACGGCTTTTTCGGTGACATTGGTGAACAGCGCAATTTTACGGCGTTCACTGGCCGGAATCGGTTGCTCGGAACGGCAGATGAGAATGTCGGGCTGAATGCCGATGGAACGCAGTTCCTTGACCGAATGCTGGGTGGGTTTGGTTTTGATTTCACCCGCCGACTTGATGTAAGGCACCAATGTCAGATGAATGAACAAGGCGCGGTCGCGGCCCAGTTCCACGCCCATTTGACGGATGGTTTCCAAAAACGGCAGCGACTCGATGTCGCCAACGGTGCCGCCAACCTCGATGATGCCTATGTCCATGCCGTTGGCACTGGCATAAACCCGGCGCTTGATTTCATCGGTGATGTGCGGAATGACCTGCACAGTGGCGCCGAGATACTCGCCCTTGCGCTCGTTGCGCAGCACCTGCTCGTAAACCTGGCCGGTGGTGAAATTGTTTTTCCGGGTCATCGTGGCACGGAGGAAGCGCTCGTAATGCCCCAGATCGAGATCGGTTTCTGCGCCGTCTTCGGTGACGAACACCTCACCATGCTGAAACGGACTCATGGTGCCCGGATCGACATTGATGTAAGGGTCGAGTTTGGTGATGGTGACGTTCAGGCCGCGGTCTTCCAGTATTGCCGCCAGCGATGACGCCGCGATGCCTTTACCCAGGGATGACACCACGCCGCCGGTGATAAAAATGAATTTGGTCATGAGGTTAAGCGCCCTTCAGTCAACGAACGGCCAGGGGTCGGAAAAGGCGCGGATTCTAGCAGTTTTGCCACCGGCTTGCTGGCGAATCCGGCAAAGGCCCGTATAGGCAGAAGCTTACAAATCCTGTTCGCTATCGGTACGTAAATTGGGCCAGCGGCTGAAGGCGAACACCCAGATCATGATGATGTTGACGACAGGCACCAGCAGCGCCAACGTCCACCAGCCATTGAAACCGGCTTTTTCGATGATGCGATAACCCAGCCACAAGCAAAATCCGGCAAACAACGGCAGCAGCAACCAGAACAGCATCATGACCGAAATCCCCGTTTGGCGTTGGGCCAGTCCATCAAGGCCAGTTGCAGGAAAATCAGCAACAAACCGAAACCGGGCAGGAATACCAAGCCAGCCCACAAGGGATTCAGCCCGGCTTTTTTGTAGATCAGGATGACCGGTATCACGATCATCAAGCCCACGATGACCACTTGCAGTATCTCAGGCACCATCAACATGTGTGTTCTCCTCGTTTCGAAATTGCCAGCGAACTGAAATACCGCGCTCCGGCGACGTGTTCCAGGCCCATTCGTCCACCCACAAACCAACAACCGCCGCCAACCGATCGCCCAGATAAATCAATGGTCGGGCTTCACGTTGCCACGGCGGCACACCGGCTTCCTGAAACAGTTTTTTCAGGCGGTGATGACCGGCCCGGCCCGGCAGTTTCAGGGTTTCGCCACCCTGGCGAGGCCGGATGCTGACCGGCAAACACTGCCATAGCCTGGCGCTGATGCCATTCTCGACGCGATCACGAATCAGCGTCAAGCCATTGGGCAAGGCCAGGTCGTGCTGATCGCGCGGCCAGATAACGCTGTCTCGCAGGGGCTGCAAAGCCGATTCTGGCAAGCAGTAAAGCTGGTTGCGGTAGCGTTTGAGTTGATGATGGTTGAATGCAATGTCTGGATTGGCATCGCTGCGGGCATCGATCAATTCGTGGCGCACCCGCCGCAACATGACTTCGCTGGGCGTTTTGCCCGTGCAATGATGCAGCCATTTTCGTAGCAGCAGCGTTTGCTCGGCGGGCGACAACGGCATGAGTGCATCGATGGCCAGCGTGCGATTATCGGCGTCGAAGGCCGCGTCGAACGGCTTTTCCGTCAACCTATCGAGCAAGAGTGCCGCTTCGGCGCAATGACGGGCACTGCGGGCGACGGTTTTGTCCAGCATCGGCCAGCGTTGCTTCAATAACGGGATGATGTCGTGGCGCAAAAAATTGCGGTCGAAGGCGCGGCTTTGATTGCTGGGGTCGGTCACCCAGCTTAGGTCATGGTGTTTGGCGTAGGACTCGATGTCGGCCTTGCCGATGGCCAGCAAAGGCCGAACGATCCGGCCACTGCCAAAATCGGCGCTGACCGGCATGGCTGCCAGGCCTTGAACACCGGCACCGCGCAACAGTTGCAACAACAGCGTTTCCATCTGATCTTCGCGATGCTGGGCGACAAGCAAGACATCGCCAGGCCTGAGCAAGGGCCGCAACACCCGGTAACGCGCCTCGCGCGCTGCGGCTTCGGTGCTCTCGCCCGGTTTGGGGCGGGCATCGACACCGATAGCACGAAACGCCACGCCCAGGGCTTCAGCCTGACATCGGCAATGTTCACGCCAGAGTGCCGACTCGGCTTGCAGGCCATGATCGACATAAACCGCCACCATACGCGGCTTGAGGCCAGGTTGGCTGGCCAGCAGATGCAATAAAACTTGCGAATCAATGCCGCCGCTGTAGGCCAGCCACAAGGTGCTGGCCTCATCGGGCAGGCTGTCGGCAATGTCGTCGAAATGGAGCATGGCGGTTTTGAAGGGGGCAACAAAAATATTGGGCTTGCAGGCTGTTGTTGCCCGCATGGTTCGGGTTGATCGCCTGGTAATCAAATTTTACGCGCGATTCGGCTGGTTGGTTCAAGCGTTGGTCGTTGTTAAACCTCACTGCAATCAGGCGAAGCTTGACAATCAGCGGTGCCGGATTTTTGACTCGTTCGATTCGCCAGGTGGCTTTGTTTTAGTCAAGCCAAGCGCGAGTCGTTTTCAAGTCGCTGAAAATACATCAAAAAACAAACATGGCATGAGACCTGCTTACCCTGCAACAAAACCTAAGGGAGGCGACAGGCATGGCCATCAATTTCGAACGGGCGTTGGGCATACATCCCAATGCCTTGATACTGCGCGAAAAGCGCGGTGAATTACTCGCGGCCAATCTGGCCAATGCCGACACGCCGGACTACAAGGCCCGCGATCTGGATTTCAAGAGCGTGCTGGCGCAGAAAATGGCGTCGCAGTCCGGGCTGAAAACTAGCCACCAGGGCCATTTGGCATCACCGACGACGCTGCTGGGCGCCGATGTCAAATATCGCAATCCCAACCAGGCGTCTCTCGATGGCAACACGGTCGAAGAGCACATCGAACAGGCCAAATACGCCGAAAACGCCGTGCAGTATCAGGCGAGTCTGCGTTTCATCGAAGGTAAATTTTCAGGGCTGATGACGGCCCTGCGTGGAGAATGAGGATGTCGGCATTGCACATATTCGACATTGCCGGTAGCGGCATGAAAGCGCAAAACCTGCGGCTGAATCTGGTGGCCAGCAACATTGCCAACGCCAACAGCGTCAGCAGCAGCCTGGGCCAGGTCTATAAATCCCGCCAGCCGGTTTTTGCGGCGGAATTGAATAATTTGCTCGACAAGAACAAGGCGGCAGGCGTCGATGTGTTGGGCGTGGTCGAAAGCCAGGCACCGCCGGTCATGGAATACGCACCCAATCACCCGATGGCAGACGAGCTGGGTTACATCTACAAGCCCAACGTCAACACGGTAGAAGAAATGGCCAACATGATGTCGGCCTCCAGGGCTTACGAGAACAGCGTGGAAGTGCTCAACACCGCCAAAAACCTGATGTTGCAAACCCTGAAAATGGGACAGTGAGGGCTTGAATCATGACCACTAACGCAATCGACGCATTCAACAGCTTAGGCCTTGCCACCACGCAACAGGCCAAGGGCGGGCAAAAACAAACTTTGGGCCAGGAGCAGTTTTTGAAATTGCTGACCACCCAGCTCACCCATCAAGACCCGATGAAGCCCATGGAAAACGGCGAATTTCTCGGCCAGATGGCGCAATTCAGTACCGTGTCCGGCATTCAGGATTTGCAGGCCTCGTTCAAGGACTTCGCAGGCGCCATCAGTTCCGACCAGGCATTGCAGGCGGCCAGTCTGGTCGGGCGTAACGTATCGGCGCCCGGCAGCGAAGGTTTGTTGTCGGCGGGTGGCCAGATCGCCGGTGATTTCGATCTGCCTGCCAGCTCGCCGGATGTTCAGGTCAAGATCATCAACGCCCAGACCGGTGAAGTGGTAAGAGACATCAACCTGGGAATCCAGTCGTCGGGAAAAACCGAATTCGTCTGGGATGGTCTGGGCAACGACGGCCAGATGGCCAATCCCGGCGTCTACCGTATTCGCGCCGAGGCCAGTGTGGATGGTGCCAATACCGCACTGGCCACCAACATTCATTCGGAAGTCAGAAGCGTCACCATGAACCAGGGTGGCAACGGCGGCCTGCAAGTCAATCTGCTGGGCCTGGAGCCGGTCAGATTCAATCAGATCAGACAAATTCTATAAGGAGATCATCATGCCGTTTACCACAGCACTCAGCGGCTTGAATGCCGCAGCCAACAACCTGGCGGTCACTGGCAACAACATCGCCAACGCCAATACCGTCGGTTTCAAGCGCTCTCGCTCGGAATTTGCCGACGTCTATGCCACCAGCCTGGGCGGCGTCAGCAACATCACGCCCGGTTCGGGGGTTCGTGTTGCCAATGTTGCCCAGCAATTCAATCAGGGTAATTTGCAGTTCACCGACAACAATCTCGATCTGGCCATCAGCGGCGAAGGCTTTTTTACGCTGGCGAAGAGTCCGACGGAAGTCAACGACCTGTCTTACACCCGCGCCGGTGAGTTCAAGCTGGATAGGGAAGGCTACTTAGTCAACAATCGCGGTGCGGCATTGCTGGTATATGCGCCCAACGGTACCACTGTGGCCGATGGCTTCAGCGTCGGTGTGACCCAGCCGGTGCAGATCAATACCCTGACCGGTCTGCCGTTGGCGACGGACTCGGCCAACATCGTCGTCAACGTCAATGCCAACGACGTTACACCAGCAACCACTTTCGACCCGGATAACAGCGCGACCTACAACAGCCAGACCTCGGTGACGGTCTACGACTCGCTGGGTTCGCCGCACATTCTGACCACCTTTTTCGTCAAGGGGCCGTCCACCGCCACCACGACAGACTGGTTTGTCCACCACTACATGAGCGACCCCAGAACACCGAGTGCCAGAACCCCGCTCCTGGCTGGTGGTTCGGCTGCCGGTACGCTGACCTTCGATTCCGGTGGCCGGTTGACGTCACCTGCCAACGGTACGTTCGCATTGAGCAGTTACACCATCACACCGCCCACTGGTGCTGCACCCATCAGCATAAACAGCATGAATTACACCGGCTCCACCCAGGTGCAGCAAAAATTCAGCGTCAACGCCATGTCGCAAAATGGCTTGCCGGCGGGCCGTCTGACCGGCATCGACATCGATGACAGCGGCGTGATTTTTGCCCGCTTCAGCAACGGCGGCTCGCAAACCGTCGGCAAGGTGGCGCTGACCCGTTTTCCCAACAGTAATGGCCTGGCCAAGCTCGGCGACACCTCTTGGGGGCAGGCGGCCAATTCCGGCGAGCCGATACGCGGCGAGGCCGGTTCCAACAACTTCGGTGCGATTCAGTCTGGCGCGCTGGAAGCCTCCAACGTCGATCTGGCCGCGCAACTGGTGAATCTGATCGTTGCCCAGCAGCATTACCAGGCCAATGCCCAGACCATTACCACCGAAAACCAGATCATGCAAGCCATACTCAATATCTGAACACCCAATAGCTGATACCGAGCCGGACACGCCATGGACCGTAGCCTGTACATCGCAATGAATGGTGCCAAGCAAACCCTGCTGGCGCAAACCGCCAATGCCAACAACCTGGCCAACAGCCAGACCTCGGGCTTCAAGCAGGATTTCGAGCAGTTTAGAGCCATGCCCGCCTTTGGCCCTGGTTATCCGAGCCGGGTTTATTCGATGACCGAACGGCCCGGCAGCGATGTGTCGAATGGCGCGGTACAAACCACGGGCCGCGATCTCGATATTGCGATCAACGGCCCCGGCTGGTTTGCGGTTCAAGGTGAAAACGGCGCCGAGGCCTACACCCGGGCGGGCGATCTGCGCATCCTGCCGCAAGGCCAGTTACAGAATGGTGCCGGACAGCAATTGCTCGACGACAACGGCCAACCGATTGCCATACCGCCCGCACGGAAAATCGACATCGGTCAAGACGGTACCATCAGCATCATTCCGCAAGGTGCCATTGCCACCAACGCGGTACTGGTAGGCCGGATCAAAATGGTCAATCCGGGGGATGACAAGCTGGAAAAACGCGGTGATGGCCTGATGTATCTCAAACAGAGCGGTGGCCCGCCGGTGCTGGCCGACGCCCGGATCGGTCTGGTTCAGGGTGCACTGGAAAGCAGCAACGTCAATGCCTTGTCGGCGATGGTCGAGATGATAGAGCTGGCGCGTAATTTCGAACTGCAAAGCAAAGTCATGCGCACGGCGGATGACAATGCCGGTCGCTCGGCGCGGCTGATGCAGATGGCATAAAACATGCTCAGGTTTTGTAAAGTCAAAAATCTGTAAAGCCAAAAACCTGTCAGCCAGGAGACCGTTATGACAGAACGTGCACTATGGGTGGCCAAATCCGGCCTCGATGCCCAACAAACCCGGATGGCGGTGATTTCCAACAATCTTGCTAACGTCAATACCACCGCTTTCAAGAAAAGCCGACCGCTGTTCGAAGACCTGATCTACCAGAACATCCGCCAGGCCGGTGCCCAATCGACCCAAATCAACCAGCTACCCACCGGTTTGCAGCTCGGCACCGGCGTGCGTACCGTTGCCACCGAAAAACTGCATACCCAGGGAAATATTCAGCAAACCGGCAACTCGCTGGATGTTGCGATCAGTGGCCGTGGCTTCATCCAGGTGTTGATGCCCAACGGTGATCTGGCCTACACCCGCGACGGCTCGTTCAAACTCGACGGTGTGGGCCAGATCGTCACTTCCAGCGGCTTGTCGGTGGAACCCGCCGTTACCGTACCGCCCGGCGCCCTCAGCCTGACCATAGGTCGTGACGGCACCATCAGCATACAGCAGCCCGGCACACCGGCGGCGGTGCAAATCGGCCAGTTAGTGGTCGCGGATTTCATCAATCCGGCGGGTCTGGAACCGACCGGCGAAAACCTTTACCGGCAAACCGCCGCCAGTGGCGAACCCATCATCGGCACGCCGGGCGAGAACGAATTGGGCGCGATTTTGCAGGGCGCCCTGGAAACCTCGAATGTCAACGTCGTGGAAGAGCTGGTCAACATGATCGAAACCCAGCGTGCCTACGAAATGAATTCGAAAGCCATTTCGACGACCGACGAAATGCTGTCGTTCGTCAGCCAGCAGCTCTGAGGAGGACGCCATGCGCAATTTGATGTTATTGACCCTGTTCACCACCGCGCTGGCCGGTTGCGACACCCTGCCCAAACGCGATCCCGACTTTTCAGCCGTGCAACCTGCCGACTTGCGGCCACCGCCGCAGAACAATGGCGCGATCTATCAGGCCGATTTCGACATGCGCTTGTTCGAGGATTACTCGGCGCGACGGGTGGGTGACATTTTGACCATCCAGCTCAGGGAATCCACCTCGGCGCGCAAGCAGGCCGACAGCAGCGAAACCAAGGAAGCCAACGTATCGGTGACAGCACCCACCTTGTTCGGCATGGCTGCCAAAACCGTGCTGGGCCGCAGTCTGGAAACCGAAGTCAACGCCAACCGCAGCTTTCAGGGCCAGGGCGATACCCAGCAAAGCAACCGGCTGACCGGCAACATCAGTGTTACCGTCACCGAGGTGCTGCCCAGCGGCAACCTCAAGGTGCGTGGCGAAAAGCGGGTGACGTTGTCCGATGGCGACGAATACATCCGGGTATCCGGCATCGTCCGCCCCATCGACATCGACGCCAGCAACAGTTTGCCATCGTCGAAACTGGCCGATGCCACCATCATGTACACCGGCGAAGGCGCCATGGCCGATTCGGCGAAAGTCGGCTGGATAGGCCGGGTTCTGCTAAGTCCGTGGTTTCCGTTTTGACGGTGGCCTGCGCGATAAAATCTGAGGATGCCAGCATGAATAAATCAGCCCTTTTCGGGTTCCCGTGTGCTGCGTGGGAATCCATACGGCAGCCGATGCCGGGTATGCATTCCCACGCGGGAGCGTGGGAACGAGACCACCATCCTGGTTCCCACGTTCTGCGTGGGAACCCATACGGCAGCCGACGCCAGGTATGCATTCCCACGCGGGAGCGTGGGAACGAGAACATCATCTTGGTTCCCACGCTCTGCGTGGGAACCCATACGCCAGCCGTTATTCACTCTGGTTCCCACGCTCTGCGTGGGAATCCATACGGCACCCGAGGTCAGGTATGCGTTCCCACGCGCTGCCTGGCAACCCGGACGCTAGCCCTCGTCGTGATGCTGCTGTGCATGAGTCTTGCGGCCCACGCCGAACGCATCAAGGACATCGCGACCATGAATGGCGTCCGAACCAACCAGGTGGTTGGATATGGTCTGGTGGTGGGGTTGGACCGATCCGGCGACAGAACTCTGTTCACCAACCAGACCTTGCGCAACATGATGGGCAAATACGGCCTGACCCTGCCGTCGGGCTTCAACCAGTTGGCCCGCAACATTGCCGCCGTCAGCATATCGGCGGATTTGCCGGCCTTTGCCAAGTCGGGCCAAAAAATTGACGTGACCGTGTCGTCGGTCGGCGATGCCAAAAGCCTGCGTGGCGGCACCTTGCTGATGAGTCCGTTACGCGGTGCCGATGGCAAGGTGTACGCCGTGGCGCAAGGCAATCTCATCGTCGGCGGTTTGACCGCCGGTGGCCAGGATGGCTCGAAGATTACCGTCAACAATCCGCTGGTTGGCCGCATTCCCGGCGGCGCGACGGTAGAACAAACCGTGGCTACGCCGTTCGAGCAGGGCAACGAGATCGTGTTCAACCTCAATACCGCCGACTTCACCACGGCCAGCCGCATGGCCGAAGCCATCAACAAGACCCTGGGCGAGGGTACGGCAGCGGCGATCGATGCCACCTCGGTCAGCGTGCGGGCGCCGATAGACCCCAGCCAACGCGTCGGATTTGCCTCTGTGCTGGAAAACGTCACCCTGACGCCCGACGATGCCCCGGCCAGGGTGATCGTCAATTCGCGTACCGGCACTGTCATCATCAACAGCAAGGTCAAGGTGCAACCGGCGGCGGTGTCTCATGGCAGCCTGACCGTCACCATCACCGAAGACCCGCAAGTCAGCCAGCCAGGGGCGTTTTCACCGGGTGAAACCGTGGTGGTGCCGCAATCGGCGGTGGCGGTGAAGGAGGACAAGAACCACATGTTCGTCTTCAACCCCGGCGTGTCGCTGGATGAAATCGTCCAGGCGGTCAACAGCGTGGGTGCGGCACCCAGCGACCTGGTGGCGATATTGGAAGCACTGAAATCGGCCGGTGCCCTCAAGGCCGAATTGATGGTCATTTGATGGCGAGCCGTAAACCAACCGGGAGAGAGACATGCTGAACGTCGATACCGCATCGGTTTACACCGATTTCAACGGACTGGCCAAACTCAAGCAAGGCGCCCACGAGCAATCGCCGGACGCGATCAAGCAGGTGGCCAGCCAGTTCGAATCGTTGTTTCTCAACATGGTGCTGAAAAACATGCGTCAGGCCAAACTGGCCGAAAGCGTGATGGATAGCAAGCAAAGCGAGTTTTATCGCGACATGTTCGACCAGCAAATGGCCTTGCAACTGGCGGCCAAACCCGGTGTTGGCTTGGCGGACATGATCGCCAAGCAGTTGATGCCCGCCGCTGAGGCTGATAGCGCCGACTCGACCCATCTGGCCGTGGCTGATTATCTCGACCGGGGATTGGGGAGCCGCGCATCCGTTTCACGCCATGCATCTGCGGTAACGTCTGGCGATACGGCAAACCCCTTGGACGAATCCGGACTCGACCGCTTGCAGGCGACACTGGAAAAACTGGAAGCTAGCCACCAGGCGTTGCAAGGCCGCTGGCAGCGCATGGGGGTTCACGAAACGAGTGTGGCTGCGGCGGTACCGGCGTCGGGCGAGGGTTTCAACCGGCGTGACCAGTTCATGACGGCCTTGCGTCCCCATGCCGAGGCCGCCGCCCGTGAACTGGGGGTGAATCCGGGCGTGTTGCTGGCACAGGTGGCGCTGGAGACCGGCTGGGGACAATCCGTCATCAAGGATGGTCGGGGTGAAAGCAGTTTCAATGTATTCAACATCAAGGCCGATAAAACCTGGCAGGGTCGGCAGGCACGGGTTTCGACGCTGGAGTACGACGGTGGCGTACCCAGCCGTACCACGGCGGGTTTTCGTGCTTATGAGTCCTACAAAGACAGCTTCGACGATTACGTCAACCTGATCAAAAGCCATCCGCGTTACAGCGAGGCACTGAAAAAAGCCGACAACCCGGCGCACTATCTGCGTGAGCTGCAACAGGCTGGCTACGCCACCGATCCACGCTATGCCGAAAAAGTCATGACGATTTATCGTCATCAAGTCGCCGCGCAATCCGGTTCGCTGGAGCAAACAGGGTAGGGGAAACATCATGGCCATTGGCATCCTGAACAATGCACTGACCGGGCTGGCGGCGTTTCAACGTTCGCTGGAAACCACCAGCAACAACATCGCCAACGTCAACACCGAAGGCTACAGTCGGCAACGGGTCGAATTGCGCAGCATGCCGGAGCAATACACCGGCGCCGGTTTCATTGGCAGCGGTGTCAACACCGCCAATGTCAGCCGCAGTTACGATCAGTTTGTGACCGCTCAACTGCGTTCCAGTATCTCGGCGCATAGCGATGTCGCCACTTACCACAGCATGGCAGCGGAAATCGACAACCTGTTTGCCAGCCAGGATACCGGCTTGTCGAACACCATGAAGTCGTTCTTCAATTCGGTGAACGATGTCGCCAGCGCCCCGAGTTCGATGCCGGTTCGCAACGTCATGCTGGCCGAGGCCCGCTCGATGACGGCGCATTTCAACATCGTCGGCAACCGCCTCGAAGACATGCAGCAGCGGGTGGACAGCAATATCAGCACTGTCGTCGAAGACCTCAATCAACTGGCCAGCGGTATCGCCCGGCTCAATGTGCAGATCACCGATGACATCCGCCGCACATCGGGCAAACAGTTGCCCAACGCCTTGCTCGATCAGCGCGACGTATTGCTAAACAAAATCGCCGAAAACGTCGATGTGTCGGTCGTCGAACAAAACGATGGTTCGCTGAGTGTATTCATCGGTCGGGGTCAGCCCTTGGTCATGAACAGCATTGCCTACCCGCTGAGTGTGCAGAGCAGTCAGTTGAATCCGGCCCAGCGCGAAATCGTCTACAAGGACAAAGCCATCACCGGCCAATTGTCGGGGGGCAAACTGGCTGCCAATCTGCGCTTCCGCGACGAGGTGCTGAACGCCGCACAAAGCCAGTTGGGCACCCTGGTGCTGGGCTTTGCCACCGAATTCAACAACCGTCATGCCGCCGGTGTCGACCTTGATGGCAATGCAGGCAATGCGTTGTTCGCTTTCGGCACAGCCCAGCCCCAGGTAACGGGATCGGCGGCCGATCCAGCCTTGCGCCTGGGCGTGACGTTCACGCCGCCGCCGTCGTCCGCGCCACTGGCAACCGCTTACCGCATCACACAGACGACGCCGACCCACTTCGAACTGCGCAATCTGAACGACAACAGCATGACGAGTTACCCCGATCTGGCCGCGCTACAGGCCGCAACCCCGGCCCACGGTTTCAACTTCAACGTGACTGCTGGCAGCATCAGTGTGGGCGACAGTTTCGTGATCAGGCCTGCGATGGACGTTGCCAGTAAAATCAGCGTGGCGCTGACCAATCCGCGCCAGATTGCAGCAGCCGATGCCGCCGGTTTGCCGGGCGACAACCGCAATGCCCTGCGGCTGGCCAATCTGGAAAATGCCACATTGATGCAAAATGGCAAAAGCACGTTCAATCAGGTGTATGGTCAACTGGTGGCCGATGTTGGCGGTCTGACCCATGCTGCCAGCATCAGCTCCAACGCGCAGAAAGTGTTGCTGGAACAGGCCAGAACCACGCGGGAAAGCCTGTCAGGCGTCAATCTGGATGAAGAAGCGGCCAATCTGATCAAATTTCAAAATGCTTATCAGGCGGCGGCGCAGGCGGTTTCGATGGCCAATTCGCTGTTCGAAACCTTGATAGGCGTGGTTCGATAGGAGGCTGACATGCGTATTTCGACGACCTGGTTTCACCAGTTGGGTGTCAATGAAATGCTCCAGCGGCAAAGCAAGCTGTCGGAGAGCCAGTTGAAATTGTCGACCGGGCAGAAATACCTGAAACCGTCGGAAAATCCGCAGGCGGCAACGGCGTTGATCGATTTCAATCAGCGCATCAAGGTGTATGAGCAGTATCAGGACAACATTGTGACGGTCAGGCAGCGCCTGGAGCAGGCCGCGTCCGGCATCGATACCGGTGTGAACATCTTGCAGCGCGTTCGCGAATTGACCGTGCAGGGCTTGAACGACACCAATTCCGGCGCCAACCGCAGGCAGATTGCCGAAGAAATCGACCAGCTCAACGGGGTTTTGCACAGCATCGCCAATACCCAGAATCCGAACGGCGAGTTCATATTTTCCGGCTTTGCCAGCGATCGACCGGCATTTTCCGCAGCTCCGGGTTTTGCCTACAACGGCGACGGCAATCAGCGTGGGATTACGATAGGTCCCAATCGCACCGTGGCCGATGGCGATCCGGGGCAGGCGGTGTTCGGCGTGGTGGCGCTGCCGCCGACGGCGCCGGGTTCGATCGACAACGTATTTCAGGCCCTGCAACGTTTGGCGGACGACTTCAGAAGCAATGTCGCCAATCCCCAGTCGCTGGCCGACATCGATCGGGCGCTGGATCGCTTTACCTCGGTCAGCGTGTCGCTGGGTGCGCGGTTGAATGCGATCGATGCCCAGCAGACCTTGAACGAGGGCTACATCATCGAACACAAGGCCATTGCATCGCAAATCGGCGATCTGGATTACGCCGAGGCCATCAGCCAGTTCAATTTGCAGGAAATAGCCTTGCAGGCAGCCCAGCAATCTTTCGCCCGCATACAAAACTTGTCGTTGTTCAATTTCTTGCGGTGAACACCATGGTATCGCCCATCGAATCTGCTGTCATTGGCCACCCGGCGCCCGACTGGGACGTTGCCGACTGGGTGCAGGGCGAAGCCAGCAGTCTGCACGACCATCGTGGTCGTCTGGTGCTGGTGGAGGTGTTTCAGGTCAATTGTCCTGGCTGTTTTCTCTACGCCTTGCCGCAGGCCATCGAACTTGATCGACGCTACCGCGACCAGGGCCTGACGGTGATCGGCCTGGCCACGGCGTTCGAGGATTTCGACCTCAATACCCTGGCCAACTTGTGTCTGCTGGCAGAGCACGGCCAGGTGGTCGGGGCAAGCTTGCAGGCGCTTCAGGCTCAGGGTGTGCTGCAACAGGGGCGCTGGCCGCACCGCATCCCGTTTCCGCTGGCGATGGACCGGCTGGTAGACACTGCATTCGATGGTTCTGATGCGGCAGTCGATGCCTTCATCGCCACCAATCTGGACGGTTTCGTCGATCTGGCGGCGGATTTTCAGCAGACGGTACGCCAGCGTGTGCGGCAACATCTGCAAAACCAACGCTACCGGTCGCAAACCTTCGAGCGTTACCGCATGCAGGGCACACCAACCCAGCTGTTGATCGACGCCGACGGCGTGTTGCGGCAAAGCCGTTTCGGCCATTATCCCGAGGTCGAACGCGACATTGTGCGCTGGCTGCCGACTTGAGCCATGCACAAGCGGCTGTTTTTCGCCTTGTGGCCAAACGATGATACGCGGCGGCAATGCCACGGGCTTGCAACCCGGTTGGGTGAATACGGCCAGGTGGTGCCTGCGGCCAATCTGCATGTGACCTTGGTTTTTCTGGGGGCGACCACTGTCTGTCAGCAGCAGGCGTTGAGCCAGGTGGCGGCGAGTCTGACCATAGAGACGATGACGCTGGTTTTCGACCGGCTGACCTACTGGAAAAAACCGGCGGTGGCGTGTTTGACCGCATCGCAAGGCGACAGCCGGTTATTACCCATTGTCGATGCCTTATCGCAAGCCGCGATCGACAGCGGTATGACCATCGACACCCGGCCTTACACGCCGCACGTAACCTTGCTGCGCAAGGCAAGTCCTGTTTTCCCTCTGTTATTCGAACCTGTGGTCTGGTGCAGCGATCAAGTGTGTCTGGTCGAATCGGTGACGACGCCCGACGGCGTTCGCTATCAAGTCATCGAGCGTTGGAATGGCGGTCAGCAAGGTTTTTCCACGGCGGTCCCGTCAACTTGATGATTGGGTGTGGCTTCGTGACTACCCCTCAACCTAAAGCTCAGCGGGCTGGGCAAACGTACGGGACGCTCTGGCAGCATGGCGGCTGGCGCGTATTGAGGTCAGCATTGTCCAAACGAGTCCTTTATACTAAGCGACCTTGTTCAAAGAGCCATGCTGTGAGTCTAGTGTCATGAAAATCTATCTGGTTGGCGGTGCCGTGCGTGATCGTTTGCTGGATTTTCCGGTGGTGGAGCGCGATTGGTTGGTGGTTGGGGCTAATGCCGACGATCTTCTGACGCAAGGTTTCAAACTGGTCGGCAAGGATTTCCCGGTGTTTCTGCACCCTGAAACCCATGATGAATTTGCCCTGGCTCGTACCGAGCGCAAGACGGCCCCCGGCTACAAAGGGTTTGAGGTCAATGCAGCGCCCGATGTCACGCTGGAAGACGATTTGCTGCGGCGTGATCTGACCATCAACGCCATGGCGCTCGATGAAGACGGCGAATTGATCGATCCGTTTGGCGGTCGCGCCGATCTCGACCAGCGCATTCTGCGCCATGTATCCCCTGCCTTCAATGAAGATCCGGTTCGCGTGTTGCGTGTCGCGCGGTTTGCGGCACGCTACGGCCATTTGGGCTTTACCGTGGCGCCGGAAACCCTGCAATTGATGCGCGATATGGTCGATAGCGGCGAGATCGATCATCTGGTGGCCGAGCGGGTCTGGGCTGAACTGTCCAAGTCGCTGGTCGAAACCACGCCAGCGGCATTTTTCGAGGTGTTGCGCGACTGCGGTGCACTGCGAGTGATTTTTCCTGAACTCGATGCGCTGTTTGGCATACCTCAGCCGCCGCAATATCACCCGGAAATCGATACCGGCATTCACAGCCTGATGGCGCTAAACCAGGCAACACGGCTGTCGTCTAAGCCCGAAATCCGCTTGGCGGCTTTGTTGCATGATCTGGGCAAGGCGAAAACGCCGCCGGAACGCTGGCCCAGTCACCATGGCCATGAGCGCAAGGGCCTGGCCTTGCTGGAACAGCTTTGCCAGCGCCTGCGGGTGCCCAATGGCTTCAAGGCATTGTGTGCCCATGTCATGGAGTTTCACACCCATTGCCACCGCGCGTTTGATTTGCGTGCCGATACTTTGGTTGATTTGTTGCAAATGATAGGTGCCTTCAAGTCGGTGGCCAATCTGGACGATTTTCTGCTGGCCTGCGAAGCCGATGCCCGGGGCCGTACTGGGCTGGAGGATCGGGCTTATCCGCAGGCCGATTACATTCGGCAGGTATTCGACATCGTGTCGCCTATCGATATAACCGTCGTTGCGGTCGATGGCTTGAAAGGGCCTGAAATTGGCGCGGCCATCCGCCGGGCACGCTGTCAGGCAGTCGATGACTACAAGCGGATGCACTCGCAGGGTCAAAAGACTGTTGAGCCGACAAGCCAGTCACAGGCGGTTTTGTGCTGAGTTATCGCCATGGCTTCCACGCCGGTAATTTTGCCGATGTGCTGAAACACAGCGTACTGGCGATGATCGTCAAGTCGCTGAAGCAAAAAGACAAACCCTTTGTGTATATCGACACGCATGCCGGAGCCGGTAAGTACGCATTCCAGTCTGAATTTGCGAAAAAAACCGGTGAATATCAAACTGGTATTGCAAAAATTTGGCCGGTTGTCGAGCGGCCTGAGGAGATTCGCGATTATCTTGCCGCCGTGCGTGCCGAAAATACCGGCAAGCAATTGCAGCGTTATCCGGGGTCGCCGCAACTGGTGCGACGATTGATCCGGGCGCAGGATCGTATGCAATTGTCGGAACTACACGCTACCGATTACGGTCATTTGGCCCACTTGTTTGCGGGTGACAAACAAGTGGCCGTATTCAAGGAAGACGGCCTGGAGCGTTTACCCAAAAAATTACCGCCGATTCAGCGACGAGGCCTGATTTTGATCGACCCCAGCTACGAACTCAAATCGGATTACTCGGCAGTCGTTGGCGTCTTGCAAACCGCGCATCGCCATTTTGATACCGGCATTTTCGTGCTTTGGTATCCGGTGATCGATCGTCCGCAGACCGAGCGCTTGCTGCAACGCATCAAGGATACCGGCATCCCCAGGCAGTTGCGTATCGAGCAGTGTGTAACCGGCGATGGCCGTGTGCGCGGCATGACAGGCTCCGGACTTTTGGTCATCAACCCGCCCTGGCAGCTCGATGCGCACGCGACTACCCTGCTGACCTGGCTAGACCCGATATTGAGCGAAGGTCAGGGGCAGTGGCGGGTAGAGTGGCAAGTTGGCGAGATACCTCCAGATTCGTGAGCAGGTTTTATGCGCATAAAAGAAAATCTCGATTTGTTGATAGTGGCGCTGAGTACGCTGGCCATCATCTTTTACGACGTGACCCTGCATTTTGTGCTGGAACTGATGCACACCCTGTTCGAAATTGCACACATACTGTTCGAATGGTTCGAATTGGGTATCGAGCACACCGTCGAGCATTTGTTTCATACCTCACGGCACGGCAGCCAGCTGGTAACCTTTTACATACTGATGACCATGCTGGCAGGCATCATGTATCTGCTGTGGCGGCTTTTCCCCCGAATTCTCAAGTCGATTCGCCAGCGGACGCTTGATGCCTGGGTCAAACGTAAAACGCAAATCACACTGTACTGGCACTATCAATCATTGCCCAGAAAGCTGGTGTTGGCCGCAACGATAATGGGCGTTGCCTACCTGGCTTCTTTTTTTGTGATGTAATTTGAGCAATTACGTCAGCGTCCAGATGACTCTTCGCGCCCATGCAGCTTTCGCTGAATAGTTACCGTAATTTTTTCCATATCGCTCGCAATTCAAACTCCGCTGTTTACCCTCCATCTCCCGGCATGAAAAAAGGCCAGGCGCAGGGTTGAAAGCGCAATGTGTTGTGCGAACACTACAAAACAAGGATTCCATGGCGTTACTTGCGCAAGTGAAACAATCGATACTGACCGCCAACGGTCTGGATGCCCATGACATCGACAAGGTGATGGCGGCTTTGCTCAGCGCACCGGTCGATGCCGCCGACATTTACTTCCAGAGCAGTCATTTCGAATCGTGGTCGCTCGAAGGCGGCATCGTCAAGGAAGGTACGTATTCAATCGAAAACGGCGCCGGTGTGCGCGTGGTCAGTGGCGACAAGACTGGCTTTGCCTACAGCGAACGCATCGAATTGCCGATTTTGCTCGAAGCAGCCAGCAACGTAAAAGCCATCGCGCGGCAGGGGCAGCACGCACAGGTCAGGGTCGAACCTACCCGTGCATGGGGGCTATTGTACGAAGCGGTCAACCCGCTGAAGTCGCTGGCCGACGAGGAAAAAATCGCCCTGCTCAAACGGGTGGATACCGAAACCCGCAAGCTCGATAGCCGTATCGAGGAAGTCATGATTAGTCTGGTAGCGGCTTACGATCATGTGCTGGTGGCCAACCAGGACGGCTCGCTGGTCGCCGATATCCGGCCTTTGGTGCGTATGAACGTCAGCGTCATCCTGGTCGAAGACGGTCGTCGCGAGCAAGGCAGCATGGGTGGCGGTGGCCGCACCGATTTCAGTTATTTTCTGGAAAACGACCGCGCCCTGGATTATGGCCGCGAAGCGGTGCGCCAGGCGCAAATCAACCTGCAAGCGGGTGAGGCACCGGCGGGCAGTATGACCGTGGTACTGGGTTCGGGCTGGCCGGGCATTCTGCTGCACGAAGCCATCGGCCACGGCCTGGAGGGCGATTTCAACCGCAAGGGCACCTCGGCGTTCAGTGGCCGTATCGGTGAGCGGGTGGCGTCGGATTTGTGCACGGTGGTCGATGACGGCACCCTGCCGGGCCGTCGCGGCTCGCTCAGCATAGACGACGAAGGCACACCTACCGAAAACACCGTGCTGATCGAAAACGGCATCCTCAAAGGTTACATGCAGGACAAGCTCAATGCCCGGCTGATGGGTGTCAAATCCACCGGCAACGGTCGCCGAGAATCCTATGCCCACCTGCCGATGCCGCGCATGACCAACACCTACATGCTGCCGGGGATGAGCCTGCCGGACGAAATCATCCAATCGGTCAAAAAAGGCCTGTACGCCCGTAACTTCGGCGGCGGCCAGGTCGACATCACCTCCGGCAAGTTCGTATTCTCGGCCAGCGAAGCCTATCTGATCGAAAACGGCAGGATCACCCGCCCGGTCAAAGGCGCCACGCTGATCGGCAACGGCCCCGATGTACTCACCCGGGTATCCATGGTCGGCAACGATATGGCGCTCGACAGCGGCGTCGGCACCTGCGGCAAGGAGGGTCAGAGTGTACCAGTGGGTGTGGGTCAGCCCACCTTGAGAATCGACGGCCTTACCGTCGGCGGCACTTGCGTATAAGCGGCAGACAGGAATCCCATCGTGCAGAATCAAAATGAAATCAACCGCCTGCAAGTCGTCGTCCAGCAAGTGCTCGATGAAGCCAGGCAACAAGGTGCCAGCGCCGCCGAAGCCGCGCTCAACGTCGACAACGGCTTGTCGGTATCGGCACGGCTGGGTGAGGTCGAAACCTTGGAATACCACTGCGACCAAGGCCTGGGCGTTACCGTGTATTTCGGCCAGAAGAAAGGCTCGGCCAGCACCAACGATATGTCATCAACGTCGCTGGCGGACACCGTCAAAGCGGCATGCAGCATAGCCCGTCATGCCAGCGACGATGAATGCGCCGGTTTGCCCGATGCGGACTTGCTGGCGACGGTGTTCCCCGATCTCGACCTCTACCATCCGTGGGCCATCGACGCCGAAGCCGCCATTCAACTGGCCATCGAATGCGAAGACGCCGCCCGTCACTATCATCCGGCCATCAGCAATTCCGAAGGCGCCACGGTCAACACCCATCGCGGCACCCGCGTATTCGGCAACTCTCTGGGCTTTCTGCATGGCTATCAATCCAGTCGGCACTCCGTCAGCTGCTCGGTGCTGGCAGGCAGCGGCGACGCCATGCAGCGTGATTACTGGTACAGCGTCGCCCGCAACGCCAGCAAGCTGGAGCCTGCCAGACAGATCGGCGAAAAGGCCGCGCAACGCACCATTGCCCGCAGGGATGCACGCGGTCTGACTACCCGGCAATGCCCGGTACTGTTTGCGCCGGACATGGCCTCAGGGCTGATCGGTGCATTGATCGGCGCCGTCAGCGGCGGCAGCCTGTATCGCAAGGCCTCGTTTTTGCTGGATTCTCTCGGTCAACAGATTCTGCCGGATTTCGTCCACATCCACGAACAGCCGCATCTGGCGGGCGCATTGGGCAGTGCCAGCTACGACGCCGAAGGCGTCGCCACCCGGGCACACGACATCGTCAGCAACGGCATACTCCGGTCGTATCTGCTCGGCAGCTATTCGGCGCGCAAACTGGGCATGCAATCGACAGGCAATGCCGGCGGCGTACATAACCTGACGGTAGAGCCGGGCGAACGCGATTTTCAGACCATGCTGGCGCTGCTTGATACCGGCCTGTTGGTGACCGAGCTGATGGGGCAGGGCGTCAACCGCATCACCGGCGATTATTCGCGCGGCGCCTCGGGATTTTGGGTGGAAAACGGCCAGATTCAATATCCGGTGCAGGAAATCACCGTGGCCGGTAATCTAAAAACCATGCTGCGCAACATCGTCGCGATTGGCAACGACGTCGACTTGCGTGGCAATGTTCGCGTCGGCTCCATCCTGGTCGAACAAATGTCGATTGCCGGGGCATAAGCTGGGCGGGTGCGGTGAGGCTGATTTCCTCATTCCCACGCTCTGCGTGGCGTGAGCTTGCGGGATGCAGAGCGTCCCGGCCTGCATTCCCACGCAGAGCGTGGGAATGAGGAAATCAGGGCGAGGACAAGGCACAACGCGAAACCATGCAAATGCTGGTGCAGCAGATGGACAAGCGCTTCGAGCAGATGGATAAGCGCTTTGAGCAGGTTCACCAGGAAATTTTGCAAATCCACCGCGACATGCGGCAACTGGCCATGTGGGCGCTGGGGATTTTTTATCGGTTGCCGGTTTGTTTGTTGCGGTATTCCGGTTGTTGTAGCAAGCAGGTGTGCTGAGCAACGCGAAGCGCTCGCGTTCTGATGCGGTGGGCGTTGCTTACTGCATTTTACGGCTTCGTTTCCACAGTCTTCGTGAGAACGAAGCCTTGTTCGGATTCTCGCGCAGGAGCAAGTCGTCAGATACAAAAAAACCCTGGCCGATTGCTCGGCCAGGGTTTTTGACGTTTATCCGCCGACAGACGGAATCAGTCTGGCAGTGCGAATACCGTCAAGGTGCCGCCCAGCTTGGTATAGGAACCCAGGCTTCTGTAAGCACCTACCGCGCCCAAACCTTCCGAGCTGGTTGATGTTGTGCCGTCGTCGATACCGGCCGCGATACCGATACCTGCCCAGCCGCCAATACCCGACAGTACGCCGACGTATTGTTTGCCTTCGAATTCCCAGGTGTTGACGTTGCCGATGATGCCGGATGGGGTTTTGAATTTGTACAACTCCTTGCCGGTTTTGGCGTCAACCGCTTTCAGGTAGCCTTCCAGGGTGCCGTAGAACACGACGCCGCCCGCAGTGGCGACAGAACCCGACCAAACCGAGAATTGCTCTTTGTTCGACCAGACGATCTTGCCGGTTTTGGCATCCCATGCGGTGAACTGGCCCAGGTTGGTGCTGCCGTCTTTCTTGCCGGTGATGGCGTCGGCACCGGCCGGCATCATCGACAGGGTAGCGCCTACGTAGGGTTGACCTGCGGTGTAGCTGACTTCGAACGGTTCGTACTCCATGCACAAGTGGTTGCCGGAGATGTAGAACAGGCCGGTTTGTGGCGAGTAGGAAACGGGTTGCTGGTTTTTTGAACCCAATGCAGCGGGGCAGGTGCCGACGGTGTTGACGTCTTCGCCGTTGTGTTCGGTCGAGAACTCGGGCACGACGTGTGGACGACCGGTTTTCATGTCGACGTGGGTCAGCCAGTTGACCGATTTGTCGAAGGTTTCGGCTACCAGCAGTTCGCCAGTTTCACGATCCAGGGTGTAGCCCACGCCGTTACGGTCGAAGTGCACGATGGTTTTGTGCATTTTGCCTTTGACTTCCTGGTCGACCAGTACGGTTTCGTTGATGCCGTCGAAGTCCCATTCGTCGTGTGGCGTCATTTGGTAAACCCATTTGACTTCGCCGGTGTCGGCGTCACGCGCCCACAACGACATCGACCATTTGTTGTCGCCTGGACGTTGTACCGGGTTCCAGGTGGATGGGTTGCCTGAACCGTAATAGACCAGGTTCAGTTTCGGGTCGTAAGAGTACCAGCCCCAGGTGGTGCCGCCACCGATTTTCCATTGATCGCCTTTCCAGGTTGCCAGGCTGGATTCTGGTCCCAGCGGGGTGACTTTGCCATCCTGCCAGGTGGTGGATTTGCCCGGTTTGATCAGGGTGTCTTTGTCAGGGCCCATGCTGTAGCCTTTCCAGGTCAGTTGGCCGGTTTTGACATTGTAGGCCGCCAGGAAGCCACGTACACCGAACTCGCCGCCGGAGATGCCGGTGATGACGTTGTCCTTGACCACGATGGGTGCGTTGGTGTTGGTCATGCCCAGTTTAGGGTCGCCGTTTTGTACGCTCCATACCCGCTTGCCGGTTTTGGCATCCAGTGCGGTCAGAACGGTGTCGGATTGTTGCAGGAAAATTTTGCCGTCGCCATAGGCCAGGCCACGGTTGACGGTGTCGCAGCACATGACGGGAATCGTTACGTCGGCATCCATGGTTGGGGTAAATTCCCAGATGACGGCTTTGGTTTTTTGATCGATGGCGTAGACGGTGTTAGGAAACGGGGTGTGGATGAACATCACGCCATTGACGATCAACGGGCCGCCTTCGTGACCACGCAGGACGCCAGTAGAGAAAGTCCAGGCAGGTTGCAGGGTTTTTACGTTCTGAGTATTGATTTGTGACAGTTTGCTGTAACGGGTGCCTGCGTAATCGCCACCCCAGGTTGCCCAGTTGGCGGGATTTTGAGTGAGTTTTTCGACTTCGCTGTTGGCATTAGAGACAGTAGGTGCAGCAAGTAAAGCAGCTACAGCTGAAGTGAGCAGCCAGTTATGTACAGGCTTCATCATAAGTGTTTCCTCCCGGTAGTCTGTATGAAGTACAGAGTACGTGTCATGTTATTGAGACTGATACTTTTCGTGTGTTGAAACGCAATTGCTTGGATGACTGCCCTTTAGTACTTATTCGGCAAGGGCCGAGCGCCCTTGGATAGCCACACCAAGCGCGTAAATTGAAGGATTTTTTCCCAAAAGTCAACCCGAAAAAGTCCGGCGGCCTGCCGTGAATTGGTGAACACAAGGGCCTTCACCTCTGCTTCTCTCACGGAAGGCTAGAGGGAATTATCGCGCTCGGTCAAGCGTGCGCCTTGCCCGCCTCAAGCGATGGTCTGTGCCAGCCTGAGCGCAGACATTTGCTGCTTCAACATGCCCGCCATGGGGTGATCCGGTTGTCGGTGCAATATGAAATCCAGCATCAGATCGGCACCGTCATAAATTTGCCCGTCGATGTAAAGCTGGGCCAGCTTCAATTGCACCAGATCATCGTGCGGGAATTGTTCGATATAGCTCCGATAAGCATCGATGGCTTTCAGCAAGTCGCCTTGCAGCCTGGCCATGTCGGCAAACATCGGTAAATACGCCGCGTTGAGTTGCGCCAGGCAATCCAGTGCCAGCATGGCGTCGGGCCATTGCTGGCCATCCAGGCTAATGGCGGCGATACGGGTCAGGGCTTCTTCCAGCAAGCCCTGGCCTGCATCGACGATGGGGTGATAGGCATCCAGTGCGGCATTCGGGTCATGGGCCAGCTCTGCCAAATAACCCGCTATCAAATGCCTGTGCGGTCTTGCCGCCATCGTGTCTTCGCAACTGTCCAGCGAGGCCGACAAATCCCACAAATCATCGATTTTCTTGTGCTTGAACAGCAGAGCCGCACGTCGTTTGACGACGGAAAGATCGCTGTGGCGTTTGACTTGGACAAGGTGCCGGGTATCGCGATCCTCGATGACGCGCCAGAATCGGTTTTCGTAATCATCGCAAAGCGTCAGTGCATCCTGTGGCCATTGCGTCATGTCCAGCCTGTGCCGCCATAAACGAACCCGACCAAAGCAGCGCTCTTGTTCACACTGCGCCAGCATCAGGCCGACATCCGGTTGTGCCAGCACCTCCTGCCGACGCGCCTCGACACGCGCCTGCGTTTCACGCAACAGTTTGAGCAATTTCTGGGCGCCGTCGCCGTAGGCCTCGTAATACACCCGGCCCAGTTCCTTGACGTCTCCGGCGTTCCAGTCGTCATCGGCAAATGGCTTGGCCAGCCGGATGAATTTGCGGATACCGAATTTCTTCACCAAACGGCTGAATTCCTTGTAATCGCGCCGCAGGGTTTTCTCCAGTTTGTCGAGTTTTTTCTTGTCGCGCACATCGGCGATCAGGCCGGTTGCGTCGTCGAACATGGCGTCGTTGAGCCTGGCGGCCTGGGTTGCCAGATCGGCAATTTTTTCGATCTTGTACACCGCCCGTTGCAATTCCGTCGCCAGCGTGTCGAAGTCGGCGGCTACTGTCTTGTCGCGTTCACCCAGCCGCGACGCGAGGATGCCTTCGACATCGAGTGGCTGCGCATCCAGGCTGATGGATGCAAGCGGGCAATAGCGGATGCTTTCGACCCTGGCCGCGCCTGCGGAAACATTGAGGATTTCGCAGCCCGATGCGCTAATGCTCCGGGCTTGTGCATTCAACGACGCGATCGCCGCCGCAAAATCGCTGCTGGTCGGGGCCTTGAAGCCGCCGTAGGTGTCGACTTGCAGCGAGGTCAGGTCGAAACGCGGCCCGGCCAGTTGTTCGTTGCTGCCGCTGGCATGGGTGACGCCCAAGCGGGTGAAGCACAAATCGACACCAGCCAGCACGATGCGTTTGAATCCGAAAGCATGGGCCACGTTCAGTGCGGTGTTGGTGACGGTAGGCCCGGCACTGGACAGGTTGTCGACATTGAGCGGCGATTTCCACGGCACACGCGACCCGAGATACAGCATGCGGCCCAGCCACTGGCTTTGTAGTAGCGGCACGGTGTGGTGCGACGAGATGAACAGCGGGCGCTCGCCGAAGGCCAGCATTTCCTTGCTGACATCGAAACTCAGCTCGGTTGGATCGACCGAGAACACCACATCCGGCGCCAGCTCACATGCCAGCAACTGCCTGGCGATGCGCGACACGGCAAATACCACCAGATGGTCGCGATTAGCCTTGACCCACGGCAAGGCTTGATCGAGCGAAGGCCCGCCCGCCAAGATCACCACCGTTTTGCCGTCGAAGGCATTTTTAAGCAGGCTGGCCGGTACGCGATTGTCGACGAGGTTGTAAATCTGCCGTGTCAAGAAGGCTTCCATGCCCAGTTCCATATTGCTGTGCCAGTGCAGTTGCGCCAACACCTCGGCAATATGCCAGCTCAGCTCGGCGTAGGCGTCGATGTAATCATCCTGGGCGCACAAGGCATTGAAGCAACGCACGGCGTCGAGATAGAAATAATCGCCGATCTTGAAACGGTTGATCGTTTCGTTCCACTGTTCCAGGCTGATGCAAACCAGCCGGTCGTCCGTCTGCTCCAGAAGCCCGTTTTGTTCCAACGCCGCCAGCACCGCCTCGGGTTCGAGGAAAATGTAGCGGCTGCCATTGGGCAAACCTTTTTCCACAAGGTAGCGCGGCAGCAGGCCAGAATCGCTGCCTATCACGACGGTGAGCGCGTCCTGAGCGAACAATGTCTCGCCCAGCCGGGCTTCGAACACGGTGCGTGCGCTGATCTTGTCGAAGACATGGCGATTGACGCCGAACAAAACCCGCTCGCCAAAGCTGTTGACGGCAACCGGCCCCACACTGTGCTGCTCGACGATGGATGCTGTTGTCATCTGGATGCCTTGGGGATTCGTTGTTTATTGGGGCGTGCAGTGCAATCTAATTTTTCTGGTTCCCACGATCTCCGTGGGAACCCATACCGGCCTTTCTACGCAGGTATATCCCCATGCCGCGCCCGTATGCGTTTCTTTGCTGCGCGTGAGAACGAGAGACGGCCTTCGAATCTCGTCTATTGCAACAACTGCAACACGCCTTGATTGACCTGGTTGGCCTGCGCCAGCATGGCGGTGCCTGCCTGCTGCAAAATCTGCGCCCGGCTCAAATTGGCTGTTTCCGCAGCAAAATCGGCATCCATGATACGTGAGCGCGCCGCGCTTTGTGACTCGACCGCCGACTGAAGATTGGCGATCGTCGTGGTAAAGCGGTTCTGAATGGCACCCAGTGTTGCCCGAAAGGTATCGACTTTGGTGATGGCCAGATCGATTTGGGTGATGGCTGACAGTACCCTGCTTGCCGTCGCATACGAACCAATCGAAACACCTGTTCCCAATACAGTGTTCAAGCCACTGACCACCGCCAGATTGGACACGGTGATGCCGATCTGGTTGTCGGCAGCGGCGTTCGGCCCGACCTGGAAGGTGACGTTGACCAGTGAGCCATTGAGGATTTTTTTACCGTTGAACTCGGTGTTGCTGATGATGCGACCGATCTCCAGTCCCAACTGCCTGAATTCGGTCTGCAATTTTTGCCGGTCGCTGGTGCTGACCGCACCCCGGTTGGCCGCCTGCACCGCCAGGTCGCGCATGCGTTGCAGGGTTTCGGTGATATTGCCCATGCCGGCTTCAGCAGTTTGCGCCATGGAAATGCCGTCGTTGGCATTACGCATCGCCACCGTCATGCCGCGTATCTGCGACGTCATGCGATTGGCAATCGCCAATCCCGCCGCATCATCGTTGGCGCTGTTGACTCGCAAACCCGACGACAACCGTTCCATCGAGGTTTGCAGGCTGTCGCCGGTGCGGCTGAGAAATTTCTGGCTGTTTAACGATGCGATATTGGTATTGATAACCAGTGAAGATGACATGATGGTGCTCCCGATGAATCAGTGAAGTCGTAGGCATGGCTGCCTTGATCTGATTCTCTACACTTTTCATGCCAAAAAAGTTTTCATTTACTTTCAGTGTGTTAATGAATATTCGCCGCCATGCGCGAGCGTCTGGCCGTCATCCTGTCAAAAAAACATTGTCCGAAAACCGTCGTGTTGCCGCCAGGCGCCAAAAAACTGGCACCGGCTACCTGGATCAGTGCGCCCGCACATGAGGCCATCGTGCTTGTTCCAACACACCCCGGTCAATCGGCGATGAATAGCGTAAAGCCAGCATGCGCCCCAGGTATGTCGCCTATAATCCCGAGCGCACGCCGCAGCCGGGAGTGAATCGCGCCCGGTTGCGGGATCATCAGCCTGGCGTTCATCAACTCAGCCCGCCACCTTGGCCGAACGGATACCACAATGAAAACAAGCCTCTTAACCGTCGCCTGCCTGGCTTGGGCGACAATGGGTCTGCAAGCCTGTTCTTCGTCGGACGTCAGGCCGCAAGCAGCCGAAATACCCGCCGCCATGAATACCACGATCGAGCCGGGTATTCGTCGGAGCATCGAGCACGATATCAACGATCTGATTTCCAGTTTTCCGGCAGCCGCCTTCGATCTGGTGCAAGCCAAGGCCCAAGGGCTGGTGGGTGAACAAATGGATGGTTTTCTCGGTGTGGTGTCCGTCGATACACCGGTCGAAATCAGGGCGATGGTGGTTCGTATCAATGCCCAGCGCCAGGCCGAGTATCAGCGCATTGCCGTCAGGAACGGTGTTACGGTCGGCGATGTGGCGCAACTGGCCGGACAAAGAATGCACAATATCGCGGCGCCCGGCCATTTCATCAAAACCCCTGACGACTGGCAGCAGCGCTGAGCGAACGCGAACCCGATATTGAATGTGGTACGCATGCCCACGCTGGTGCGTGGAAACGAGAACACCTGAGGGATTCGGCACCGGCCTGGGGCAACTTCCTTCAATGCAGATTGTCAGCCTGAAGCGGCGGGCGTTTTATCGGCAGGTGGGCGAATTGTCTGCTTTCTTGTTTGATGGCACCTGCTTTTTGAGATTACCCGATGTCCGAAGATTCCTCGCGTCGTCAGCACGAGCGGCGGCAACACGAAAGACGCAGCAATCCGCATCCGTTCAATTCGGCGGAATGGCTGGCTGTGATTCAGCAGCAATACGTCTTGTGGCCGAAGCAGGATCGCCGCATTACCGAACGGCGGGATGCCGACCGCCGTCACAGCGAGCGCCGCAGCAAGGCCAGAAACGGCAGTGGCTCACTGGTCAGGCGGCCTCGCGTTTCCGCCGATCCGTTATTGGCTGACCGCATTCTGGATGACGACGAAAAAGCCATGATTCTGGCGCTGTTTGCCGACGACGACCCGCCAAACGTGCGCTGAACGCGCTAACCAAAACGCGGCATCATGATGCCAGCGTGACCGGAATCTTGCCTATCCGGCTTTGCCATTCTCTGGGCGCGGTGGTGTGTATCGAATTGCCCCGGCTGTCGACTGCCACCGTCACCGGCATGTCTTCGACGACGAATTCATGAATCGCCTCCATGCCCAGATCGGCAAACGCGACGACGCGGGCCTGGCGTATGGCTTTCGACACCAGATAAGCCGCACCACCGACGGCGACCAAGTAAACCGCCTGATGTCTGGCAATGGCCGCGATGGCCTCTGGCCCGCGTTCGGCCTTGCCTATCATGCCCAGCAAGCCGGTTTTTTCCAGCACGACATCGGTGAAGCCATCCATGCGGGTGGCCGTGGTTGGGCCAGCTGGGCCGACGACTTCATCGCGCACCGCATCGACCGGCCCGACGTAGTAAATGAAGCGGTTGCTGAAATCGACCCCGTCGGGCAAGGCTTGGCCTTGGGCCAATAAATCGACGATGCGTTTATGTGCCGCATCGCGGCCCGTCAACAGTTTTCCGCTCAACAGCAGGGTTTCGCCGGGTTGCCAGTCGGCCACGTCGTGTTTGGTCAAGCCATCGATATTGACGCGCCGCGCCGAACCGGTGGTTTGGGTAATGACCGGCCAGTCGGCCAGTGACGGCGGTGTCAGCAGCGCAGGCCCGGAGCCGTCCAGCAGCAGATGGGCGTGGCGGGTGGCGGCGCAGTTGGGGATGATCGCCACCGGCTTGTTGGCGGCGTGAGTGGGGTAGTCGAGGATTTTGACATCCAGCACCGTGGTCAGGCCGCCCAGGCCCTGGGCACCTATGCCCAAGGCGTTGATCTTGTCGTACAGCTCCAGCCGTAACGCATCCAGCGCACTGCCTGGTCCGCGTGCAATCAAGTCCTGAATATCGATGGTTTGCATGCAAGCCTGCTTGGCCAGCAGCATGGCTTTTTCTGCCGTGCCACCGATGCCGATGCCGAGTATGCCGGGCGGACACCAGCCCGCGCCCATGGTCGGCACGGTTTTCATGATCCAGTCGACGATGCTGTCGGCGGGGTTGAGCATGACGAATTTGGCTTTGGCTTCCGAGCCACCGCCCTTGGCGGCAAGCTCGATTTCAACCGTGTTGCCGGGCACGACCTCCATGTGGATCACCGCCGGGGTGTTGTCTTGGGTGTTGATGCGTTTGCCAGCCGGGTCGGCCAGTATCGACGCCCGCAGCACGTTGTCGGGATGCCGATAAGCGCGGCGCACGCCTTCGTTGACCATGTCGGCGATGCTGATGCGGGCATCCCAGCGCACGGCCATGCCAATTTTCAAAAATACAGTGACGATGCCGGTGTCCTGGCAAATTGGCCGTCGGCCTTCGGCGCACAACCGCGAGTTGATGAGAATCTGCGCCATCGCGTCCTTGGCTGCCGCACCTTGTTCCTTCTGGTAGGCGGCGTACAGCTCGTCGATGAAGTCTTTGGGGTGGTAATACGAAATGTATTGCAGCGCATCGGCGATGCTTTGAATGACGTCGTCCTGGCGGATCAGGGTCATGGTGTCATGGGTATGCGCCATCACATCCCCCACATGCCTATGCTGCGCCCCTGGTGTTGCGCCTGCCGCTGCCAGCAGCGTTCGTCCCAGTCCAGAATGCCGCGCCGGTCGAACAGGATGAGTGCGGTTTCTTCGGCGCCGACCTGGGTGGCGTAGTCGGCAGGGATAAGACTCAACGGCTTATTGTTTTTGAAGAGGCGTGGCATGTGTTTTTAGAATCGCCCGTCAGAATTCGGTCATTTCAAATAGTTGACAACAAACAAGGCCGCAGTGACTGTTAACCCCAATGACCAGAACATGAATCGATCCAGACGTCGGCCCAATTCCTCGAAACGTTTGTCTAGTTGTTCAAAGCGTTTGTCGACTTGCTCGAAGCGTTTGTCGACCTGCTCGAAGCGTTTGTCCATTTGTCTCATGACGTCATAGATCAATTCGCGCTGTGCTTTGAGTTCTTCACCCTGATTTTTCAAGGCTTCTTCAACTCGCACCATGCGTTCACGCAGCTCTATCTCGTAAACCACCGGCGGCTTGCCCAGCGATTGCTCGGCCAGCCATTCGGCGAGATGGGTTTTGATGAAGGTGATGTCTTCTTGGGCTAGCATGGTCGTGTAACCGAAACTTGGTTTAGTGAGAAGTATAGCTGCAATCGTTTCAGACAGTTGGCACCGAATTGACAGCGCCGAAGCGGGCTTATGAAGATTTGCAATGCATCCTACATCCCCTCCACGCCTATGCTGCGCCCTTGGTGTTGCGCCTGCCGCTGCCAGCAGCGTTCGTCCCAGTCCAGAATGCCGCGCCGGTCGAACAGGATGAGTGCGGTTTCTTCGGCGCCGACCTGGGTGGCGTAGTCGGCGGTTTGTTGCAGGGCTTGCGGCCCAGGGCATACTCGCGACCGATGCTGCTACCGCCGTTGATGATGCGCTGCAAGAAGACTTGCAGCAAGAGTTGCGGCCCGGCTTCCTTGTAGCTGAAACCTTCGATCTAGGCGGTCGAGCAGATAGTTCAGGTCGGGTTCGGACGGCCCGGCGGTGTGAACTGTTTGTCCATCACATCCCCCATACGGCCATGGTCAATCGAAGGTTTCCGCCAGGGCCAGCGGCAGGCCTTGGACGTCTTTGGCTGACAGCGCGGGCGCTTCGGCTATTGGCCAGTCTATGGCTATGGCGGCGTCGTTCCAGGCGATGCAGCGTTCATAGTCCGGGGCATAGTCATCGGTGGTTTTGTACAAGAATTCGGCGGTGTCGGACAAGGTGACGAAGCCGTGGGCAAATCCCGGTGGTATCCACAACTGCTGTTTGTTGTCCGCCGACAGGTGAGCGCCCACCCATCGACCAAAGCTGGGCGAATGCCTGCGAATATCGACCGCGACATCGAATACTTCGCCCTGCACCACCCGAACCAGCTTGCCTTGGGCTTTGGGCGGCAGTTGGTAATGCAGGCCCCGCAGTACGCCTTTTTGCGATTTGGAATGATTGTCCTGTACGAACACGGGTTGCAGCCCGGTCAGTTGCTCGAACACGGCCTGATTGAAACTCTCGAAGAAAAAACCGCGTTCGTCGCCGAATACCCTGGGGGTAAACAGCACGACTTCGGGGATGGCAAGTCGGGTTGCCTGCATCAGAACACCTGTTGTTTCAAAAGATTGAACAGATACTGGCCGTAACCGTTCTTGGCCAGTGGTTTTGCCAGTTTTTCCATGTCGTCATCGCTGATCCAGCGATTGCGCCAGGCGATTTCTTCCGGGCAGGCAATTTTCAAGCCTTGCCGGTTTTCGATGGTTTCAATGAAATTGCCGGCTTCGATCAGGCTGGAATGGGTGCCGGTGTCGAGCCAGGCGTAGCCGCGCCCCATGATCTCGACACTGAGTTGCTGCTGGGCCAGGTAGACCTTGTTGACATCGGTGATTTCCAGCTCGCCGCGTGGCGAGGGTTTGAGGTTGGCGGCAATATCGACCACCTGTTCATCGTAGAAATACAGCCCGGTGACGGCATAGTGGCTTTTGGGCTGGCTGGGTTTTTCCTCCAGTGAGCTTGCTTTGCCGCTGGCGTCGAATGCCACGACGCCGTAGCGTTCGGGATCGTGGACGTGATAGGCAAACACCGTGGCACCGCCGGTCTGACTGGCGGCTTTGTTCAGTTGCAGGTGCAGGTCATGGCCGTAGAAGATATTGTCGCCGAGCACCAGGGCGCTGGGACTGTTGTCGATGAAGTCGCGGCCTATGATGAAGGCCTGTGCCAGACCATCCGGGCTGGGCTGTATGGCGTAATTCAGGTTTATGCCCCAGTCGCTGCCGTCGCCCAGCAGTTGCTGGAACAGCGGTGTGTCCTGTGGGGTGGAAATGATGAGAATGTCACGGATGCCCGCCAGCATCAGGGTGCTGAGCGGGTAATAGATCATGGGCTTGTCGTAGACCGGCAGAAGCTGCTTGGAAACCGCCTTGGTGACGGGGTAGAGCCGGGTGCCGGAGCCGCCGGCGAGGATGATGCCTTTGCGTTGTGTCATGGCGGGTGTCATGGGTCAATGTCCTGAATGTTCGGTCAACATGCGATCGATACCGGCTTGCCAGTCCGGCAAGTTCAGGCCGAACGTCGTTCGTAGTTTTTCGGTGTTCAGACGCGAATTCAACGGGCGCCTAGCCGGTGTAGGGTAATCGCTGGTCGGAATGGCTTTGAGCTGGGAAGGCGCCAGCAGCAAGGTTTCGCCATGTTGGCGGGCCAAGTCGAACACATGGCGGGCGTAGCCGTGCCAACTGGTCTGGCCCGCCGCCGCCAGGTGGTAAATGCCGGAAACATCCGGTTTGCAGGCCAGCGAGCGGATGGCGTGGGCTGTCACATCGGCAATCAGCTCCGCCCCGGTGGGGGCGCCGATCTGGTCATCGATTACCGAGAGTCGATCACGTTCCCGCGCCAGTCGCAGCATGGTTTTGGCGAAATTCTGGCCGCGTGTGGCGTAAACCCAGCTGGTGCGGAAAATCAGATGGCGAACGCCCGAGGCCAGAATCGCCCGTTCGCCTGCCAGCTTGCTGCTGCCGTAGATGCTGGCCGGGCTGGTCGGGTCGTCTTCCTGCCAGGGGCGTTCGCCCGTGCCGTCGAACACATAATCCGTCGAGTAATGCACCAGCCAGGCGTCACAGGCGCGAGCGGCCTCGGCTATGGCTGCCGGTGCCGCCGCGTTGATGAGTTGAGCCTGTTCCGCCTCGGTTTCGGCCTTGTCCACCGCTGTGTAAGCTGCCGCATTGACGACGATATCGGGCTTGAAATCGGCGATTGCTGCAACGATGCCAGTCAGCTTGCTCAAATCGCCACAATAATCCTGGCTGTGTCTGTTCAGCGCCAGCACCTGCCCCAGTGGCGCCAGGCTGCGCTGCAATTCCCAGCCCACTTGGCCGTTTTTACCGAACAACAGGATTTTCATGTCAGCGATCCTCGTAGTTTTTGTCGAGCCACGACTGATAGTCGCCCGACATCACATTGGCCACCCAGTCCTGATGGGCCAGATACCATGCCACTGTTTTACGAATACCGGTTTCAAAGGTTTCAACAGGACGCCAGCCCAGCTCGCGTTCCAGCTTGCGGGCATCGATGGCATAGCGGCGATCATGGCCTGGCCGGTCGGTCACGAAGACGATCTGTTCGGCATACGGTTTGCCGTCGCTGCGTGGCTGGAGTTCGTCCAGCATCGTGCACAGGGTTTTGACGACATCGAGATTGGCTTTTTCATTCCAGCCGCCAATGTTGTAAACCTCACCCAGCCTGCCGTCCTCTAAAACACGGCGGATTGCACTGCAATGATCTTGCACATACAGCCAGTCGCGGATTTGCTGGCCGTCGCCGTAAATCGGCAATGGTTTGCCGGACAGTGCATTCTGAATGCACAGCGGAATCAGTTTTTCCGGGAAATGATACGGCCCGTAGTTGTTCGAGCAGTTGGTGGTCAATACTGGCAGGCCGTAGGTGTGATGGTAGGCGCGTACCAGGTGGTCGCTCGCCGCCTTGCTGGCGGAATATGGGCTGTTGGGCTGGTACGGATGGGTTTCGGCGAAGGGCGGTTCGCCGATCGCCAGCGAGCCGTAAACCTCATCGGTCGATACATGCAGGAAGCGGAATGCCGCTCTGGCATCGGCATCGAGATTGCCCCAGTAGGCCCGCACGGCTTCCAGCAGGCGGAAACTGCCGACGATATTGGTCTGGATGAAATCTTCCGGCCCGTGAATCGAGCGGTCGACATGCGATTCGGCGGCGAAATTCACGACGGCGCGGATGCCATGCCGTTGCAGCAAGCCGAGCACAAGATCGTAATCGACGATGTCGCCGCGCACGAACACATGGCGGGCATCGTGTTGCACAGACGCCAGATTCTGCAAATTGCCCGCATACGTCAGCTTGTCGACATTGACGACGGCTTCATCGCAGGTCGCCAGCCAGTCCAGAACGAAATTGCTACCGATAAAACCGGCACCGCCGGTCACCAGAATGGTCATGAAGCTATCCTCTTTATTTGATGGGCATCGTGACGATGCCGACACGAACGCAAGGCATTCTAGCCGATATTCCACAACCCGCCGGGCAGATGCCGCCATTCGTGCCACACAGTGCGTCATCATTGACCTGCATCAATACCAGCGTCGTTTGAAACACTACACTGCCGCCATGTCGATTGCTTTCCATAGATTGGCATGATCCTCTTGAAAGAGTGCCTCTGGCGGGCGAGATGACATCTCCCCGCCTTTTTTTATGCCTGCCGTATAATTGCCCACCCCATCTGCCCGCCCCGCCGCTCCGGTTTCATCATGCTGTCAGACCAACAACTCGATGCACTCACCATCGCCACGCTGGATTTCAGTGTGCTGTCTCACGACAGACTGTGCCAGCTTGCCCAAAGCCCCGATGCCGTCGGCAGCCTGAGCGACGACCAATTGCTGGCGTTGGTCGAAATGTCCAATGCGCTGTACCGCGCCGGCCTGCCCATCATCAGCGATGCCGATTACGACCATGTCTTTCTGGCTGAACTGCAACGTCGCCAGCCCGACCACCCGTTTCTGCACAGCGTCGAACCGGAAGCGGCTTTCGCCGGTAAAACCGTGGCACTGCCAGTGCAGATGCTGTCGACCGACAAGGCTTATGGTTTCGATGAGGTGGAACGCTGGGCGGCGCGTATCGAAAAAGCCGCCAATGAGCTGGGCAAATCGTTCCATGATCTGGTATTCAAAGTCACCCCCAAACTCGACGGCTATGCCGCCTACGACGACGGCAAAACCCTGTACACCCGGGGTGATGGCCGCAAAGGCACCGACATCAGCCGCGTGTTCGATCGTGGCTTGCAGGTGGCGCAACAAGGTGCGCGAGGGCAGGGCGCGGGTGAAATCGTCGTCAGTCGGCGTTATTTCGACGCCCACCTTGCCGAAGTCTTCGATAACCCGCGCAACTTTCAGGCCAGCGTCATCAAGGAAAAACACCTGGACAGCCATGCCGAACAAGCCATACGCGATGGCGCCGCCGTGTTCTATCCGTTTGCCCTGCTGCCCGCCTGGAACGGTACCTGGCTGCAACTGCGCGAGGATTTCGACCGCATCGTCAAGACCGTCTGGCATCGCGTCGATTACGACGTCGATGGCGTCATCATCGAAATCATTGATGACGAACTCAAACACGCCATGGGAGCCACTCGTCATCACCACCGCTGGCAACTGGCCTACAAGGAAAACCTGGCCAGCGCCGAGGTCAGCATTTTGCGGGTCACGCCGCAAACCTCGCGTTCCGGTCGCGTCACCCCGGTGGCCGAACTGGAGCCGGTGCGGCTGAGCGGCGCCTTGTTGTCGCGGGCTACGGCGCATCATTACCGCATGGTGATCGACAACGGCATAGGCCCCGGTGCCGTTATCCGGCTGGCGCGTTCCGGCGAAGTCATCCCCAAAATCGAAGCCGTCATCCGCCCTGCCCAACCGCAAGTGCCCGAACACTGTCCGAGCTGCGGCCACGAACTGGTCTGGGACAACGATTACCTGCTGTGCCCCAACAATCTCGATTGTCCGGCGCAAATCGCCAATAGCATGGCGCATTTTTTCCGGGTGCTGAAAAACAACGACGGTTTCGGTGCGGCCAGCATCGAACGCCTGTTTGGCCACGGCATTCGTCGGGTCGATGCGATTTACGCGCTGAGTGCCAGCCAGTTCGAAGCCATGGGCTTTGGTCCCAAACAGTCACAAAACCTGGTCGATCAACTGCTGCGCAGCCGTAGCGAAACCGTCGAGGACTGGCGTTTTCTCGCGGCGTTCGGCGTATTTCGCATGGGGCTAGGCAATTGCGAACGCTTGCTGGCGCACCATGGCCTGAATGCGATTTTCACGCTGACGCAGGACGACATCATCCGCATCGAAGGCTTTGCCGAAAAAACCGCCGCCGTCATCGTCGAAGGTTTTGCCCACATCAAACCGTTGTTCGATACGCTGATGACCCTCGGCTTCAGCCTTCAAGCCACACAAAAAAGCCAGGGGCAGGCCAACCTGCACCCGCTGGCGGGTAAAACCCTGGTGTTTACCGGCACTTTGCACAGCGGCTCGCGCGACGAGCTGGCCAGACGCGCCAAACAGGCCGGTGCCAAGGTCGGCAGCGCGGTATCGGCCAAAACCGATTATCTGGTTGCCGGTGACAACGTCGGTGCCAGCAAAACCCAGGCCGCCCGTGACAAAGGCGTAACCGTCATCGACGAAGCCAGGTTGCTGCGCCTGCTGGATGGAGAGCTGTCATGAGTCGCCCGGTTGTACTGTGTTTTTCCGGCCACGACCCCAGCGGCGGCGCCGGTATTCAGGCCGACATCGAAACCCTGGTCAGTCATCGTTGCCACGCCGCCAGCATCATTACCGCACTGACCGAACAGGACAGTCGCAACGTCAAACGTCTGTTGCCGCAACGGGCGGAGGATGTCGCCAGCCAGGCGCGAACGCTAATGGCCGATTTCACCATCGCCGCCGTCAAGATTGGCCTGCTTGGTGATGCCGCTGTCGCCAGCGCCATTGCCGACATCGTGCGCACATTGCCCGGTGTGCCGATCGTGCTCGATACCATACTGGCGGCAGGCGGCGGCACCTCGCTGGCCAGCCAGGCCTTGCAGGCGGCCATCGTCGGCGAACTGTTGCCACTGGCGACGCTGGTCACGCCCAACAGCCTGGAAGCCCGCAGGCTCACAGCCCAGGATGATCTGGGCCTTTGCGGGCAGGCACTGCGGGATATGGGGGCGCAATACGCGCTGATTACCGGCGCCCATGAAGGCAGCGAACAGGTTTGCAATCAGCTGTTCATGCCCGACGGCCTGACGCAAAACTTCACCTGGGATCGTTTGCCGCACAGCTATCACGGTTCCGGCTGCACCCTGGCCAGCGCGGTTGCCGCTTTATTGGCGCAAGGTCTGGACATGTTCACCGCAGTCAGCGAAGCCCAGGATTTCACCTGGCAATCACTGGCCGCAGGCTACCAGCCGGGCCGAGGTCAACATAACCCTAACCGCTTGTTCTGGATGGAGTCATGAAATTTCCACCGCGCGGCCTGTACGCCATCACCCAGACTGAACACAAAACCCCGGATCAGATTGTGCAGGCAGTCGAAGCCGCTTTGCAGGGCGGCGCCGTCGTCGTGCAATACCGCGACAAGCAGCCGGTCGATGCCGTCGAACTCGCCATCCGGCTGCGGGTCGTGTGCCATGGCTACGGTGCGCCGTTGATCGTCAACGACAGTATCGACCTTGCTCTACAAATGGGCGCCGATGGCGTGCATCTGGGACGCGGTGACGGCGACATCGCTGAGGCGCGGGCACGGTTGGGGGAAGGCGCCATCATCGGCGTGTCGTGCTACGACGACATCGCCAAGGCCGAGCAGGCCGTCGCCAATGGCGCCGATTACGTTGCGTTTGGCCGCTTTTTTGCTTCAGGCACCAAGCCGCTGGCCGCGCCAGCCGGTATCGAAACCTTGCGTTTGGCCAAGCAACGCCTGCGAGTGCCTGTCGTCGCCATTGGCGGCATCGTGCCGAGCAACGCTGGGCAATTACTGGTGGCCGGTGCAGATCTGCTCGCCGTCATCGGCGGCGTGTTCGATCAAGATGCCAAAACCGCTGCACAGGCCTTTAGTGGTCTTTTCGGTCAAGTGAATCTTTAAGTTGGTGTAACGGTTCATGCGGCGCCTGTGGGGCTGATTGCAGCCGGAAGCAGGGCAAAAATCAGGGTGACACAGTACGCCTTGCGGTTGCGAGCAATGGTGCACCTGGCCTGTGAGTCATCCGCTTGCAAATTCCCTGTAGCCCGACACAGCGGCTATACTTCGGCCTTCATTAGCAAACCGGTCTACCCTCGATGAATGTCATGCCTCTTGTTAGCGTTGCCTGGTTGTACTTGCTGCTGGTGGCCAGTGTGCAGGCGCAGGATGCCGGTTTTCCGGATTTGCTTCAGCGGGTGAAACCGTCGGTCGTCGCGGTTGGAACAGTCATGCCAACCCGCAACCCCAGGGGAGTGTTCCTGGGAACGGGGTTTGTCGTGGACGATGGCAAAACCATCATCACCAACGCCCATGTCGTCGATAAGCCACTGGATGGCGTTCGTCTGGAAAAATTTGCCGTGTTCTATCGGCAAGACCAGCGCGAAAACATGGCGCTGGCCGAATTGGTAGTCGTCGACCCAGAGCATGATCTTGCATTGCTGACCTTGAAGGATGTACGTTTGCCCGCACTGGCGATTGCCGATTCGGATACGGTACGGGAAGGCGAGGTGTTTGCCTTTACCGGCTATCCCATCGGCATGGTGTTGGGGCTTTTTCCGGTTACCCACAGAGGCATGATCGCCGCTATTTCACCCAATGCAATTCCGGTTCTGGCCAGTCGGCAGTTGAATTTAAAAATGCTCCGGCATTTGAATGCGCCGTTCGATGTGTTTCAACTGGATGCGACGGCTTATCCCGGCAACAGTGGCAGCCCGGTTTATGACATGAGCGATGGCAAAGTGGTGGCCATCGTCAACAAGGTGTTCGTCCAGGGAACCAAGGAAAATGCCATCACGCATCCCAGCGGTATTTCCTACGCGATTCCTTCCAAGCATATCAAGGCACTTTTGTCTTCCAGATAGCCCCTTCAGTCATTCAAGCGAACGGTTAAGTTGACGCATTCATGATCCGTATATTCAGACATTACATTTCAAAGGCCTATCTTGGTTTGATGCTGGCCGAGTGGCTGGTTTTCCTGTTTGCGATGTCGTGGGGGGCGGCTGTCCGATTTTTGTACACAGCATCGTGGTACTCCCAGCATGAAATGATAGAAGCCTCGCTGGTGTTTTCCGTAGTGTTCACCTTGAGTTGCTCCGGGCTGGGCTTGTACCGGAAAACGCTGGATCGGGAGGAATACAACCTGATCGAGCGCATCAATTACAGTTATGTCATTGCCATATTCATTCTGGCCACTATTTATTACGTCATTCCTGAACTGATGCTGGCGCGCAGCGTGCTGGTATTCGCCATCTTTTTTTCTCTGGTGGGCCAGCTTTTGACCCGCTATCTGTTTTACCGCTTCGTCAATGTCGAAAAATTGAAGCGCAGCGTTCTGGTGCTGGGTTGTGGCGAACGTGCACGCGATCTCAATGTGATGAATTCGAGCTTCGTCTATCGCGGTTTTAACATCGTCGGCTATGTCGCCCTGGAGGGCGAGTCCGTTACCGTCGACAACCCCATTCATTTGAATGGCGGCGAGTCATTGCCGAGCATTGTCGAACGCCTGGAAGTCGATGAAATCGTCATCGCAATCGATGACCGCCGCAAGAAATTGCCGGTTGATGATTTGCTGGACATCAAGATGTCCGGTGTACCGGTGATGGATTTGCAGACGTTTTACGAGCGGGAAAAGCGTTTGATCTATCTCGAAACCCTGACCCCCAGCTGGCTGGTTTTCTGCGATGGTTTCGTCAATGATGGTTTTCGTCCCATCGTCAAACGCGGGTTCGACATCGTTGCCAGTCTGTTGCTGCTGACGGTGAGCTGGTGGATCATGCTGCTGACCGCGTTGGCGATCGTTCTGGAAAGCGGGTGGCGAGCGCCGGTTTTCTATCGCCAAATCCGGGTGGGCTATCGGAACCAGCCGTTCAAAGTCATCAAGTTTCGCAGTATGCGGGTCGATGCCGAGAAGAACGGGGCGCAATGGGCCAGCCAGACCGATGATCGCGTAACCAAGGTTGGCAACGTGATTCGCAAGTTCAGGATCGATGAATTGCCGCAGTTGTTCAACGTGCTGAAAGGTGAGATGAGCTTCGTCGGGCCACGTCCGGAACGCCCCGAGTTCGTCCAGGGCTTCGAACAAACCATTCCTTACTACGTGGAACGCCACCGCGTCAAACCCGGCATTACCGGTTGGGCGCAATTGTGTTATCCCTACGGTGCCAGCGAATACGACACCTGGCAAAAACTGCAATACGACCTGTATTACGTGAAGAACTACAGCCTGTTTCTCGACATGGCTATCATGATGAGTACCGTGGAAGTGGTGCTTTGGGGTAAAGGGGCCCGATAAAAGCCCTCAGGACTTGGTAAATGTGGCTTTCTTTCCCATTACCACGCTCTCTGCGTGGGAATGCAGAAGCGAATCCGCGTTCAGGGATACAGCGCCACGGCTGCCAGGCCCTGGGTTTCGGGCAAACCGAACATCAGGTTCATGGCTTGCACGGCCTGGCCGGAGGCTCCTTTCACCAGATTGTCGATGACCGACAGCACCACGACGGTATCGCCGCCCTGTGGCTGGTGCACGGCGATCTGGCAGCGGTTGCTGCCGCGAACATTGCGGGTGTCGGCATGGCTGCCGCCCGGCAAGACATCAACGAACGGTTCGGCTTGATAACGCCGTTCGAATAAAGCCTGCAAATCGACATCCGCCGTCAATCGGGCGTACAAGGTGGCGTGTATGCCGCGTATCATCGGGGTCAGGTGGGGTACGAAGGTCAGGCCAACGCTATCCGTCGCCGTGACACGTTCCAGGCCTTGGCGAATCTCCGGCAAATGGCGATGACCCGGTACAGCGTAGGCTTTGAAGCTTTCGCCAGCTTCGCTCATCAACGACGCCAATTCGGCCTTGCGACCGGCACCGCTGACACCGGATTTGGCATCGGCAATCAAATGACCGGCGTCGATGACACCGGCTTCCAGCAACGGCAGAAAACCCAGTTGCACCGCCGTCGGATAACAGCCAGGGCAGGCAATCAGGTGCGCTTGGCGTATGGCGTCACGGTTGACTTCCGGCAAGCCGTAGACGGCTTCGGCAATCAGCCTTGGACTGGCATGGGTCATGCCGTACCAGGCTTCCCACACTGCGACATCCTGGATGCGAAAGTCGGCCGACAAGTCGATGACCTTGATGTCTCGCGCTAGCAAGGCGGCTGCCATGGTCATGGCCGTGCCGTTGGGCGTGGCGAAAAACACCACGTCGCAGTCGCCAAAATTGTCGATGTCGGGTGTGGTGAAAACCGCATCGCAATAGCCACGCAGGCTGGGATAAATTCTATCGACGCGCTGACCGGCGTCACCGCGCGAAGTGACGACCGTCACGGTCACAGCGGGATGCAGCGCCAACAGCCGCAATAATTCGACACCGGTGTAACCCGTGCCACCAATGATGCCTACTCGTATCATGCTGGATGTGTTCTCTTGCTGGTTGAAATTCGAAAATCCGCCCATCCTTCAACACGGTGCTTGCGGGCAAGGTCGAAGGGGCGGTGTCTTTGCGCCCGTCCTGATTGTACCGCAGCCGCAATCGATGCCAGCCTTGGCCTATTGACGAGTCTGTGTGCGCCAGTGGTTGACGATGGCTTCCACATCCAGATCATCGGGGCCTTCGCGCCAGCCGGTGAAGTAATCGACATCGTTGCTTTTGGGTTGGGGGTCGGGGCGGTAAATCTGTACCCGGGTCGGCAGCGGCGCGGCTTCGCCCAAAACCAGCGCCTCGCCACGGCCCAACGAGGTCAGAATGTCGGTGAGATCGCCCTCGGCTTCTGGCACCAGCCCTCGGATGTAGGCCTGGTCGTCGGGGTTGGTGGTTCTCAGGCAAATGAACGAACTGCATTGCGCCAGCATGGTTTCGGATAATTCGGTGGGACGCTGACTGACCACGCCGATGGATACCCCGTATTTGCGCCCTTCTTTGGCGATGCGCTCCATCATGCGTTTGGTGCCATCGAACTGGCCGCCTTTTTCGCGCGGAATATAGGCATGGGCTTCTTCGCAAATCAGGGTGATTGGAAATTCGCGGCGCTTGGGGTTCCAGTAATTGAATTCATAGGCCAACCGCCCCACTTGCGCCGAAACGGCGGGCCGCACGTCGGTGGGCACCGAACTCAGGTCGACGACGGTGATGTTGGCTTTCTTGTCACCCAACCCCACGAATTCACGCAGCAGGTCGGCCATGCTGGCCGAATGGTTGCGTTTTTTCGGTTTCAGCAGAAAGTCGTAGCGCACATCGTTGAAGCGGCTTTGCATACGTACCAGAAATTCGTCGAACTGGCCAAACAAGGCACCGTGGGTTTTGCCGAAATCCTTACGCTCCTCGTTGGCCGTTTTGAACTGCATGTACATCTCGGCCAGCGAAAAATAAATCGGCGTATCGATCGATACCGCATTCAGGCCGATCAGTTTGGCTTCCTTACGTTTCAATTGCTGCAAAATCTCGCGCATGAAAGCCATTTGCATTGAGGCACCCTTGTCGTCCTTGTCGATGAATAAATCAACCAGCTCGGCATAAGTCATCATCCAGTACGGCATTTCCAGTTCCAGGGCATCGACGTAATTGACCCGATCTTGCGGAAAGGCCGATTCGATGCGGCCAGTCTTGTCTTTCCAGCAATACTCGCCGTGCAAGTCCAGCATGATCAAACGGGTTTTCGGCATGGCCGCCAGCGTATGCTGGATCAGGCTGGTCACGGTCCAGGATTTACCGGAACCGGACTGGCCCAGAATCGCGAAATGACGACCAAACAAGGCGCGCGGATCCAGGCTCAGGTGATAATCCTTGTGCGTCGTCAGTTGGCCGATGAAAAAGCGGTAATCACGAAATTTGGAAAAAATGGCATTGATTTCAGCCAGACCCACGGCATACACGTCGGCGCCAGGCGTCGGATAATGGCGAACGCCGCGCATGAAGTGGTTGCGATCATCGATTTCACCGACGGGTATCAGGGCAATGAAGCGATCGCTACAACGGTTGCCCGCAGAATCGAAGCGGTCGCGCTCCCACATCTTGTAAACCAGCGCCAAAACCTTGATGCTCGACTGATGGATGACGACATACGAACCCAAGTGTCCGGCCAGCAGTTCCTCATCGCCGACCTTGATGATGGGCGCTGCCGTCGAGTGTTCTTCGACGATGCGGGCATCCATGCCGTCGCCGCGCACCTCGACCAGATGGCCTATCAGTATGTGGTCATTTGCTGTCATGTGTTCCCCCGCCTAAAATGCTGCGGCAAGCTTAGCCGATATTTGCTGAAGGCAAGGCGGCGCCTGGTACCCGACCATCTCAAGGAAAACCCCCCAATGTTCTCGTTTCGTAATCGCCCCGGCATCATGGGCATACTCAATGTCACGCCCGACAGTTTCTCCGATGGCGGTCTGCACGATGTGCCCGCTCGGGCGGCCAGCCATGCCTTTGAAATGATGGCCGATGGCGCCGACATCATCGATATTGGCGGGGAATCGACCCGGCCCGGTGCGCTGCCGGTGGCGGACGACGAGCAGATTCGCCGCGTCGTGCCGGTGATCCGCGCTATCCGGACAGTCGAGGACGGTGTTTCGATCAGCATCGACACCCAGTCCAGCCGGGTTGCCGAGGCGGCCTTGAATGCTGGGGCCGATCTCATCAACGACATCAGCGCTGGCTTGGGGGATGTGCGCATGTTGCCGTTCGCCGCATCGGTGGCAAAACCCATCATCCTGATGCACATGCAGGGCACACCGCAGACCATGCAGGACAAGCCGCAGTACGACAATGTCGTGCAAGAGGTACTCGATGCCCTGCAACGCCGGATCGACGCCGCCCTGGCTGCGGGCGTCAAAGCCGAGCATATCGCGATCGATCCCGGTATCGGGTTCGGCAAGCGCCGTCAGGACAATATCGACCTGCTCGCTCATTTGCATCGTTTCGTCGACCTGGGTTTTCCGGTGTTGCTGGGAACCAGCCGCAAGCGTTTCATGGGCGCCATCTGCCAGGTGACAGAGCCGAAAGAGCTGGTGACGGCCACGGCAGTCACCACAGCGCTGGGCGTGATGGCGGGTGTGACAATGTTCCGGGTACATGATGTCAAAGCCAACCGACAGGCGGCTGATGTGGCCTGGGCCATCAAACAGGCGATATGAGTTTGGGGGCAGTGGCATTCGCATTTTGCTGCGATGGCCCTGGAATGTCGGCAGAATCTGTTTTGTCATTCAAAAAAACAGCTGATCTGCTACTATCGCCCGCCTTTTTCAACACACAGCGCAGGTATTCCATGTCTGAATTCAACAACGTAACAGTCGTCATGAAGGCCAACGTTTACTTTGACGGCAAGGTCAACAGCCGTACCGTGGTTTTTGCCGATGGCACCCGGAAAACATTGGGATTCATGCAGCCGGGCGACTATAGCTTCAACACGGCCGAGCCGGAACGGATGGATATTCTGGCCGGTGAACTGGACGTATTGCTGCCGGGTGCCGACTGGCGAACGGTAAAAGGCGGCGAGTCGTTCGATGTGCCGGGTGACGCGCAATTCACCCTAAAAGTCAGAACTGCCAGCGATTATTGCTGCTCCTTTCTTGCGGCTTCGTAAACTATTCAGCCTCCTATCCGATGTGGTGGTCAACTTTTTGTTGATCTACCCGTTTCATTTCGTAGTCATTGGGAGGCAGGTAGCTCAATGACGAATGTATCGCCGACTGTTGTAGAAGTTGACGATGTAATCCGTGACATCGCGCATGGCCTCGTTATGGTTGGCATACTGGCGGTGCCAGACGGCGTAACAACTCGTCGAGCCGTCGATTGACCGTCGTCGGTGATCCACTTCCGTACAAGAGCATCGTCAAAAACCTCCGTGGGCCAAACTCGCAGCCACAATATATGCGGTTAGAAGTTTTGGCA
>PESC01000016.1 GCA_002929135.1 Methylomonas sp. | reverse complement strand
CAAGATAACAGCGGCATCCGGGCCGCCTTTTCTTTGGATACTTTCTTTTGGCGGCGCAAAAGAAAGTATCTCGGCTGTCGGGCCGAGACCCGACTTAAAACAACATCGCGATAGCGATTCCTCAGCACATACATCGTTGACATGCTCGTAACGCTGAATAGTTACGTTTACATCTTCATATCGGCGCCGCACTTCATTTCTGGCTGTTTGCCATCTTTCGGTTGTTCGGCGGCGGGTGCAGGTTTGTTGCCGGCGCATTTGCCTTCCAGGGCTTTGCTGTCGGTGCTTTTTTGCATCATGGCGCCGCCGCATTTGCCTTCACCGCAGGCGCCGTCTTTCATTTTCGATGCGCCGTCTTTCCCGGCTTCGGCTGTTTGCATATAGCCTGATCCCAAGTCGGACAAGGCAAACGGGTTGTCAATCTGGCTGGCTGATACGGTCAGCGGCAGCAAGGATGCGCCTATGGCGATGGCGAACGGTGTTTTGTGCAGTTTTTTCATTGCGATCTCCTGATGATGGGATGTGTCGTTGGTTATTTTTGTTGATGCGATGTTGTGGCTTGTCATGGCTGAAAACAGCGGCGGTACTATCGCAAAAACCATTCGTCAAGTACAGGCGGGCGAATGCCCGTCAGCCGCAGTATACTGCCCAGCGCAACTGATTTGGGTGTCGACGAATACCGACAGGTGGCGAACATGACCGAGCACAACGCGATTGCACAACTGGGCGCCGACGTACTGCGCCAGCAAGCCCTGCCTGTCGATGATTTCGATTGCCCGGAGTTCCGCACGACGCTGGCCGCCATGCAGCGCTTGATGATGGCGGGTAACGGTGTCGGCATTGCCGCACCACAAGTTCATCACGCCAGACAAATCATCATAGTGGCCTCACGTCCCGGCTCGCGCTATCCCCATGCGCCGCTCATGGCGCCGCTGGTCATGGTCAACCCGGTTTATCAAGTCATCGATGCTACGGTGGTGACCGATTGGGAAGGCTGTCTGAGTGTGCCGGGCATACGCGCACGGGTGCCGCGTTACCAGTCGGTCGAGGTGAGTTTTCAAAACGAGAGCGGCGAGCACTGCCAGTGTGTGCTTGACGGTTTCCCGGCACGGGTTTTTCAGCACGAATACGACCATCTGCTGGGCCTGGTTTTCCTGGATCGGGTCGAGAGCAACCGCGACATCATTGCGGAAACTGAATTTTTGAAACAGCGGGAGCAGGCGTGATGGGCAGTCGTAGCAGTGGCGTCCTGACGGGTATACGGACGCTTGCCTGGGTTTTGCTCATGGCTTTGTTGCCCATCGCCCCAGCCCATGCATTGCGCTGTGGTCGTCAACTGGTGCAGGTGGGCGATCACAAACTCGATGTACTCGACCGATGCGGTGACCCAGATTCGGTTTCCGAGCGTCGTGCCGTCAGGGGCGGAAGGTTCCGCCATTCCACTGGTGTCGTGCAACTGGAACGCTTCGACGAAATCACGATTGAAGAATGGATTTATAACTTTGGCCCGCGAAGGTTCAAGCAACAGCTTTATTTCGAGGACGGCATTCTGACCCAGATTCGTGACCTGGGTTATGGCCACTGACGCGAGTTGCCACGATTTGCAATGACCACAACACGCAGCACGAATACAGTCTGGCATCACGCCACCGTCAACCGCAGCCGCCGCGAGCAGCAAAATAATCATCGGGCGGTGATCTTGTGGTTTACCGGCTTGTCGGGTGCGGGCAAATCGACACTGGCACATGCGGTCGAGGAGCGTCTGCACCATCAGGGATGCAGGACTTTCGTGCTGGACGGCGACAATGTGCGCCACGGCTTGTGCAGCGATCTGGGGTTTACCGATGCCGACCGACAGGAAAACATCCGCCGTGTCGCCGAAGTGGCCAAGCTGATGCTGGAGGCTGGCATTATTACCTTGACGGCGTTCATCTCGCCGTTTCGCGCCGAACGGGCCATGGCGCGTCGCCTGGTGCCGCATGGCGACTTCATCGAAATCCACTGCGCCTGCGATCTGGCCATTTGCGAGCAGCGCGATGTCAAGGGCTTGTACCAAAAGGCCAGGCAAGGCCAGATCAGCCATTTCACCGGTATTTCGTCGCCCTACGAACCGCCTGAAGCCCCCGAGTTACGCATCGATACCGGGTGCCAATCGCTGGATGATTGTGTCGAACTCGTCGTCGATTTACTGGCAAACCGGGGTATCGTTATGCCCAACCTAACCGACTGAAGGCATGCCCATGAATTTCGATGTATTCAATGGCGACGCCGATGGTATTTGTGCCTTGGTGCAATTGCGCCTGGCCGAACCCAGGGTGGCCACACGGGTTAGCGGTGTCAAGCGTGACATTGCCTTGCTCGAACGGGTCGAGGCCACGGCAGGCGACAGCGTGACGGTGCTGGATGTGTCGCTGGATAAAAACCGCACTGCTTTGCTGACCTTGCTGACGCGAGGGGTGTCGGTGTTTTATGTCGATCATCACCAAGCCAGCGACGTGCCCAGTCATCAGGGTTTTAGCGCGATCATCGACACCGATGCCGATGTCTGCACCAGTCTGCTGATCGACCGCTTACTTCAGCACCGGTTCTCTGCCTGGGCGATAACCGGTGCCTTTGGCGACAATTTGCACCCTGCTGCATTGAAGCTGGCACAAAACCTGGGCTTGAATGCCGGGCAGACCGAGCAACTCAAGCAACTGGGTGTTTGCATCAATTACAACGCCTATGGCGCCAGCATCGATGATCTGCACATTCACCCGGTCGAGTTGTACCAGGAACTGGCGACTTTCACGACGCCGTTCGACTTTCTGGCGGCCAAACCCGCCCTGTACCGGCGCCTGCTGGACGGCTATCACAATGATATGGCGCTGGCCTGGCATGTCGAAAGCCTTTATCGCGACGAGCAGGTCGCTATTTTTATGTTGCCCGACCAGGCCTGGGCCAGGCGTGTGGCTGGTGTGTGGAGCAACGAACTGGCCAATCGCCATCCCGAGCGGGCGCATGCGGTGTTGAGCCGCCACCCGGCGGGCGGTCATGTCGTCAGCGTTCGTGCGCCGTTATCGAGCAAATCCGGTGCGGACGAAGTCTGTTCGCGCTTTCCCGGCGGTGGCGGTCGCAAGGCGGCGGCCGGCATCAACCAATTGGCCGACGAATCGGTGGCGGCGTTCATCGATGCGATGGCTGATTTTTATCGCCGATGATCGGCGTGTAGTGTGTGTCAATTTTGTCCATTTCTGGAGGTTGTTATGAATCGCATTTTGGTTACAGCAGGTTTATCGGTATTTTGTTTGGCGCAAGCCCAGGCAAATTGCGCGACCGTTTCGCAAACTAATCAAAATAGGGTCAATGATCAGGCTATTGAAACGTTGTTGGCGGGCAGAACGGTTTGTGTGCCGAGCACAGGCGGTTGGGCTGCGCAAGAAATACATGCCGCGAACGGCACCTTGTCGGATTACAAAAAAGGGCCGAATGATCGCGTTGATCCGACGACGGTTCTTGGTTCCTGGGGGCGAAGTGGGAATACTGTCGTTTACAACTACAGTGGCGGCAGCAGCTTTTCTTACGATGTCTACCATAACAATGGCGCCATTTGTTTTGTCGGCGCAACCACGGTCGAAGGTACGCTGCAGCAAGGGCCTGGGTGCCAATAGTCGATCTATGCGGCTCTGGTTTCCGATAGCCTTACGTCAAGCCGTTCGTGGTGAGTAATGTCGCACCATGAACGGTTTATTCATTCCACACATGGATTCATACGAATAACCCGGCAGCCAATCAAGCTTGGGCTTCGTGCCGGGTATGCTCCCAACCTGCTCATGGATCGGCTACGGGATCACCCGGGCGGTGTACTGGGTATTCGGCGAACTGCCTGTTTTTCGCGCCATACCCCATGGCTTTACGCTAAAATGCCGCGTTTTTCCACCGGCTGAGCAACGTGGGTTTTAGAGCAGATTCATCGCCTGGCCTCCCGTTTGCACCGCACCAGTCATCCCGTCATCAATGAAGCTTCGGAGTCGAATGCAATGCGTATCATCCTGTTAGGTAGCCCCGGTTCGGGCAAGGGCACACAGGCCCAGTTCATCACCGAAAAATTCGCCATCCCGCAAATTTCCACCGGTGACATGCTGCGCGCAGCGGTACGCGGAGGTACGCCATTGGGCGTGGCAGCCAAGAAGGTCATGGATGCCGGTGGCTTGGTTTCCGACGACATCATTCTGGGGCTAATCAAGGAGCGCATCGGGCGGGACGATTGCAAAAACGGTTTTTTGCTCGATGGCTTCCCCAGAACCATCGCCCAGGCCGAGGGGCTGGCCAACATGGGGGTCGAACTCGATCATGTGATCGAAATTGCAGTCGATGACGAGGAAATCATCAAGCGCATGAGCGGGCGCCGTGTGCATCCGGCTTCAGGGCGTAGCTACCACATCGCGTTCAATCCACCCAAGATCGAAGGCATCGACGACATCAGCGGCGAGCCTCTGGTTCAGCGCGACGACGACCAGGAAGACACCGTGCGTAAACGCCTGAGCGTTTATCACGAACAAACCAAGCCCTTGGTCGATTTTTATTCGGCTGCCGGGCAAAATGCGGCATTCGCATCGATTGCCGGTGTGGGTACGGTTCAGGACATAACCGACAAATTGTTCGCAGCCCTGGATTGACAACGCCGGGCACGCACGGCGTACCGTCCCGACCGACAAATACCCAATTCAATCGTAACCGTTCAGCCCCCGTCTATTTTGTGCCCTCACCCTAGCCCTCTCCCACAGGGAGAGGGGATTTAAGGTGGGGGCTGAACGGTTACATTCAATCAGCTACGCGATGCGTGGCCTACGAGAGAGAAGCAACATGGCAGGTAAAACCTTATACGACAAACTCTGGGACGATCACGTCGTCCACACTGAAGACGACGGCTCGTGCCTGATTTACATCGATCGCCAACTGCTGCACGAAGTCACCTCGCCGCAAGCTTTCGAAGGCTTGCGCCTGTCGGGCCGTCAGCCCTGGCGGGTGGCACGCAATCTGGCGGTTGCCGATCACAACATCCCCACCACCGACCGCGCCCAAGGCATCGCCGATCCGGTGTCGCGTTTGCAAGTCGAAACCCTGGGCAGCAACTGCAAGGAATTCGGCATCACCGAATTTCACATGAGCGACATTCGTCAAGGCATCGTCCACGTCGTCGGCCCCGAGCAGGGTGCCACTCTGCCCGGCATGACCGTGGTCTGCGGTGACTCGCATACCTCGACCCATGGCGCATCCGCCGCGCTGGCTTTCGGCATAGGCACTTCAGAAGTCGAACATGCCTTGGCAACCCAGTGTCTGGTGCAGAAAAAAGCCAAAAACATGTTGATTGGCGTCAATGGCAAAACCGGCCCCGGCGTCACCGCAAAAGACATCATTCTGGCCATCATCGGCCAGATCGGCACCGCCGGCGGCACCGGCTACACCATCGAATTCGGCGGCGACGCCATACGCGCACTGAGCATGGAAGGCCGGATGACCATCTGCAACATGGCTATCGAAGCCGGTGCCCGCGCTGGTTTGATTGCCTGCGATGACGTGACCATCGACTTCTACCGTGATCGCCCGTATTCACCCAAAGGCGACGACTGGCACCTGGCCGTCCGCTGCTGGCAAAAACTGCACTCGGATGCGGATGCCCGGTTCGACAAGGTCATCGAAATCGATGCCGCCAGCATCAAGCCGCAGGTTAGCTGGGGTACATCGCCGGAAATGGTGTTGCCGGTCGATGCCCGCATTCCCGATCCTGCCCAGGAAGCCGATCCGGTCAGGCGGCAAGGCATCGAACGCGCGTTGCAATACATGGGTCTCGACGCTGGTCAGAAAATCACCGATATCAAACTCGACAAGGTTTTCATTGGCTCGTGCACCAACTCGCGCATCGAGGATTTGCGCGCGGCGGCAGCGACGATCAAAGGCCGTAAAAAAGCGGCATCCGTCAAACAGGTGTTGGTGGTTCCCGGTTCCGGGCTTATCAAACAGCAAGCCGAGGCCGAAGGTCTGGACAAAATATTCACCGACGCCGATTTCGAATGGCGCGAACCGGGTTGTTCGATGTGTCTGGCGATGAATGCCGACCGACTGGAGGCGGGTGAACACTGTGCATCGACCTCGAACCGCAATTTCGAAGGTCGCCAGGGTTACGGTGGCCGTACCCATCTGGTCAGTCCTGCAATGGCTGCTGCTGCGGCCATTGCAGGCCACTTTGTCAATGTCGCGGAGGACGCTGCATGAGAGCCTTTACCACGTTGACCGCCTTGGTCGCCCCACTGGATCGAGCCAATATCGATACCGATGCCATCATCCCCAAGCAATTTTTGAAATCGATCCGCCGCGCCGGTTTCGGCCCGTATTTGTTCGACGAATGGCGTTATCTCGATCATGGCGAACCCGACATGGATTGCAGCCATCGCCCCCTGAACAAAGATTTCGTGCTGAATCGACCGCAATACCAAGGAGCACAGATTCTGCTGACCCGTGAAAATTTCGGCTGCGGTTCGTCGCGTGAACACGCGCCATGGGCACTGGAGGATTACGGCTTCCGCGCCATCATCGCGCCGAGCTTTGCCGATATTTTCTTCAACAACTGCTTCAAGAACGGCATTTTGCCCATCGTGTTGCCTGCGGCAACCGTCGATCAGTTATTCAAGGAACTCGATGACGGCTACCAACTGACGATAGACCTGAGTACGCAGACCATTACCACGCCTGGCGGACAAAACATTGCCTTTAACGTCGATGAAACCCGTCGTCATCGTTTGCTGAATGGTCTGGACGACATCGGCCTGACTCTGCAACACGCCGATAAAATCAAGGCTTACGAAGCCGAACGCGCCCAACGTGCCCCCTGGCTGTTCTAAGGCTGCAACAGGAAATCATCATGTCGAAAACTTATGATGTCGCTGTCGTCGGCGCTACCGGCGCCGTTGGCGAAACCATGATCGAAATTCTGGAGCAGCGCCAGTTTCCGGTCGGCAAGCTGTATGCGCTGGCCAGCGAGCGTTCGGTGGGCAAGCGGATTGCGTTCAGAGGCGAGTCGCTGATCGTCGAAGACCTGGCCACGTTCGATTTTTCCAGGGTGCAGATCGGCCTGTTCTCGCCGGGTGCCTCGGTGTCCGCCGAGTACGCGCCCAAGGCGGCGGCAGCGGGATGCGTGGTCATCGACAACACCTCGCAATTCCGCTACGACGACGACATTCCGCTGGTGGTGCCGGAAGTCAATCCGGAGAAAGTCGCCGATTATAAAAATCGCGGCATCATCGCCAATCCCAATTGTTCGACCATCCAGATGCTGGTGGCATTGAAGCCGATTTACGACGCAGTCGGCATCCGCCGCATCAACGTCGCCACCTATCAGGCAGTGTCCGGCACCGGCAAGGACGCCATCGAGGAGCTGGCCAAACAAACCGCCAATCTGCTCAACGCCAGGCCAATCGAACCCAGCGTTTATCCCAAGCAGATCGCCTTCAATTGCTTGCCGCAAATCGATGTGTTCATGGACAACGGCTATACCAAGGAAGAAATGAAAATGGTCTGGGAAACCCGCAAAATCATGGGTGACGCCAGCATTGAGGTCAACCCCACGGCGGTGCGGGTGCCGGTGTTCTTTGGTCATTCCGAAGCCGTGCACATCGAAACCAAACAGAAAATCAGCGCCGAGCGTGTGCGCGATCTGCTATCGAAAGCAGCGGGCGTTACCGTCGTCGACGAACGGGTCAATGGTGGCTACCCAACCGCCGTCACCGAATCGTCAGGCCATGATGATGTGTACGTCGGGCGTATCCGTGAAGACATTTCGCATCCCAACGGCATCAATCTGTGGGTCGTTGCTGACAATGTGAGAAAAGGTGCAGCGCTTAACAGCATCCAGATCGCGGAGGTTCTGGTAAAAAACTACATCTAGGCTAACATTTAGCCCACATTTCGAATGCGCCCGTCGCTTTCGGTCTGATCGACTCTGCTGAGGTAAACCGTGAAGGAAAAGAATGTGATTGGTTTGGCTAAAACGCTGGCGGCAATGACGTTGCTAATGCCGGTCGGCGTGCAGGCTTTGGGCATAGGCGATATTCGCCTGCATTCCTCACTCGATCAAAACCTCCATGCCGAAATCGTACTGACGCTGGCGCCGGGCGAAAACCCGGCCGACATTCACGTACGCCTAGCCCCGCCGGAAAAATTCGACCGGGCAGGTGTGCCATGGACCTACTTCTTATCCAAACTCCACTTCGAAACAGTTACCCGCACTGACGGCAGCATGGTGGTGAAAGTCACCTCCCGCGAAGCCTTGACCGAACCTTTTCTCAACTTCCTGCTGGAAGTCACCTGGCCGCAAGGCGCCCAGACGCGGGAGTTCACGCTTCTGGTCGACCCACCCGTCATTCATCCGTCGGCACAGACCTTGCCGCCTGTCGCAGGCATTCCGACTGCGGCGGCAACGCTGTCGAACGACGACGATCGACCCGCTCGCAGACCCTACACGCCACGTCGCCGCGCGGCACCAGAAGCCAAGGATACACAGCCACGCATTACTGCCGACACGCCTGCTGCGGGCGAATATGGGCCAACCCGTGCAGCGGAAACGCTGTGGAGTATCGCCGAACGCCTGGGTGCCGAACACAACGTGCCGACACGGCAAATGATGTATGCCTTGTTCCAGGCCAATCCGGACGCCTTCAATCGGGGCGACATGGACTCCATGAAGATCGGCGTCGTCCTGAGGATTCCTGAAACCGATGCCCTGCAAGCGGCAACTACCCCCTCTGCCAAAAAGGCCAAACTCGCCACCAGGCAACCAACGTTTGCGGCAGAACAGAAAAACGCCGGAAAATCCCTTGAACTGGTTGCGCCCAGCGAAGCCAAAATTCCCGAAACCAGCAGCGACGCAAAGCCGACGACGGACAGTACAGGCGCTGAAGGTGGCGTAGTCGCTTCCGCAGGTGCATCACCGAGCGGCCAGGATTTAGCGTTACAAGCGCGTATCGAAAAGCTCGAACAGCAACTCGGCATGATGCAACAACTGCTGGCGCTGAAAGATCAGCAACTGGCTACCCTGCAAAACAAAGACCAGAAGCCGCAGGAAGCCGCGCCCCAAACAGCCCCGACTGTCGATCAACCGCCAGTGACAGAGGTCGCCAGCGTGCCGACGGAAAAACCTGCCGCTATTCAACCGGCAGAAGCGCCCGCTGCGCCCCCGGTCATCGCAGAGCCAGCCCCTCCTGTCGTCGCACCAGAACCGGCAACACCAGCCCCCCCCAAACCGGCAGTGGTAGTGGCTCCTGAAGAAGACAGCCTGCTCGAATCACCCGTTTACTTGTTCGCGGCAGGTGGAATTGGCGCCACCCTGCTGGGTGGATTGGGCTGGCTGTGGTGGCGTAAACGCAAAATTGAAACCCAAACCAATACCGACAGCATGTTTGCATCGGCCAGCCAAATCAAAATCCCTGAAGCCGACAGCGGTCTTTCCGTACCGGTTCTGGACATGGGAGCAAGCAGCAGCTACGACGTAGGCACCGTCGGCGAAAGCTCGTTCATCAGCGATTTCACTCCGAGCGACTTCGATGCCTTCGATACCGATCAGAACGAAATCGATCCACTGTCCGAAGCCGATGTCTATCTGGCGTATGGCCGCTATCAACAGGCGGAAGACCTGATTCGCAAGGCCATCAAAGAGCAGCCCCATAAAAATGAGTACAAACTCAAATTACTGGAGATTTTTTACGCCAACGAAAATCGCGATGCGTTTTCAATCTATGCGCACGACCTCGCCCGCGAAGGTAAACAATCCGATGCCGTATTCTGGGCCAAAGTCAGCGAAATGGCCCGGGAGATCATCCCGGATTCCGCTTTGTTTGGTGGTTCTGGCGCAGCGAATATCCGATCGTTAGCGGCTGATAATAAGCCTGCCCCACCCGCCAAAGCGAACTTCGACATCGCTGCCGACGACGACCTGGCAGACCTCGATTCGATGATCGAATTCGACGCCGATCTCGCGGAACTGAAACTGGATGGCAGCCACCAGCAAACAAACGACAATGGCCTGGATTTCGATCTGAGCGCATTCGATTTCGTCGAATCCGCTGCCGCACCTGATAAGGCCAAGGCGGCCACGGATATCGAATCCATAGATTTCGACCTGAGCACGCTGTCGCTCGAATCCAGCAAACCTGCATCGCCACAAACCGAACCGCAAAAGACAAGCGCCAACGAAACCATCGACGATTTCGACTTCAATTTCGATTTGCCCGAAGCAAAACCTCATGGTCAAGCGGCTGCAAGCCATAACCCCGGCATCGAAAGCCTGGAGCACTTCGATTTCCCCGATTTCGCAACACTCGCAAAAGAAATCGAAGCCCAACCATCACCTTCGGCCAGCAAAACCGGCGCTATCGTTGCGGACAACGACGACTTTAATTTCGACTTCAATTTCGAAACACCGGATTCGCGCCCAAAAACCGGCAACGATGACGTCCTCGACTTCGGTGTCAGCGATTTAACCGACATGGACGAGTTCGAAACCAAAATTGACCTGGCAAAAGCCTACATCGACATGGGTGACACCGAAACGGCGCGGAAAATCGCGGAAGAGATCGTGGAAAAAGGCAACAACGAGCAAAAGCAAGCCGCCCAGTTATTGATCGACGACATCGGTTGATTTCCAAAAGCTGTGCAGCGGGGCTGATCGCAGCGAGCAGGAAGGGGTAGCTTGTTGATTGCGCTCAGACGCGCGTGGGCGCAATGCCTGCCCGCTCTGGAATCAGAATCGTGTTTTGTGGCGGGTTATCCGTGCAGGGTTCCGGGTAATCCTTGATAAAGTGCAGGCCACGGCTTTCCTTGCGCTGCTGGGCGCTACGGATAATCAATTCGGCGACGATCACCAGATTGCGTAGTTCGAGCAAGTCGCTGGTGATGCGAAATTGGCCGTAATACTCGGTAATCTCGTCTTTCAGCAAAAGCAGCCGGTTCATTGCCCGTTCCAAGCGTTTGCTGGTGCGCACGATGCCGACGTAATCCCACATGAAGCGCCGTAGTTCGTCCCAGTTGTGGGCAATGACGACCTCTTCGTCGGAGTCGGTGACTTGCGACTCATCCCATTGCGGCAATGTGGGCGGTGGTGGCAGCTTGTCAAACTGCCGAACGATGTCGAGATGGGCTTGTTCGGCGAACACCAGACATTCAAGCAGCGAATTGCTGGCCATGCGATTGGCGCCGTGCAAGCCGGTGCAGGCAACTTCACCGATGGCATACAGGCCGGGAATGTCGGTGCGGGCGTTGATGTCGGTCATGACGCCGCCGCAGGTGTAATGCGCGGCAGGCACTACCGGTATGGGCTGCTGGCTGATGTCGATATCGAGTTCCAGGCACTGGCTGTAAATGGTCGGGAAGTGCTGGCGGATGAATTCGCGTGATTTATGACTGATGTCGAGATAAACGCAATCGAAGCCATGGGTTTTGATTTCGTTGTCGATGGCGCGGGCGACGATGTCGCGCGGGGCCAGCTCCATGCGCTCGTCGTAGCGGTGCATGAAGCGTTCACCATTGGGCAGGATCAGTCGACCGCCCTCGCCACGAACGGCCTCGCTGATCAAAAACGAGCGGGCGGACGGGTGATACAAACAGGTTGGATGAAATTGCATGAATTCCATGTTGGCAACCCGGCAGCCTGCGCGCCAGGCCAGGGCAATGCCATCACCTGTCGAAATGTGCGGGTTGGTCGAATAGAGGTAAACCTTGTTGGCGCCGCCCGTTGCCAGTACGATGATTTTGGCGGCAATGGACTTGACGTTGCCGGTAGCGATATCAAGAACATAGGCGCCGCAGATGCGTTTGTCTGCATGCCCGAGTTTGTCCGTCGTGATGAGTTCGACCATGTTGTGATTTTCGAGCAGGCTGATATTGCCATGTGCCTGGGCGCGTTCGATCAGTGACAACGCAACGGCTTTCCCGGTCGCATCGTCGGAATGTACGATGCGACGATGCGAGTGCCCGCCCTCGCGATTCAAATGCAGCTGCGAATGACCCTCGGCATCCTTGAATTCGGTAAAATGCACACCTTGCTGGCGCAACCATTCGATGTTTTCGCGGGCTTTTCCGGCTGTCAGCCTGACGACATCCGGGTTGCAAAGTCCGGCACCGGCAACCAGGGTGTCTTCAACATGCGACTCAACCGAGTCATGCCTGTCATCCAATACCGCAGAAATGCCGCCTTGTGCGTAAAATGTGCTGCATTCGGTCAGTGCAAACTTGGCGAGAACGCCAACCGTGTAGTGGTCGGCAAGGCGTAAGGCAAGGCTCAGGCCTGCTCCGCCACTGCCAACAATCAGAACATCGAATTGGGGTTTTTCACGGTGTGTCAATGTCGTATTCTTTAGTCTGTCTGGTGTTGTTGTGGCTTTTGTCAAAAAATCATAACGTGTTTTCCAGTGCGGGTAATTTTTTTGTACCGTAAGAACTAAATAGAGTTTAGTTCTGTCTAGCGAATCAGGACAATAGAGCTGTGAGCGAACCATTCAACGTATCGGAAGATTTGGATCAGGGCCTGGTGCGGCGCGTCCAGCAAGGCGATAAAGCCGCCTTTGATCTTTTGGTGATCAAGTATCAACACAAAATCGTTCATCTGGTGAATCGCTACGTCAAAGACCCAAGCGAAGCGCAAGATGTGGCCCAGGATACCTTCATCAAAGCTTACCGTGCCTTGGGCGACTTTCGCGGCGAAAGTGCTTTTTATACTTGGCTGTACCGAATTGCCATCAACACGGCAAAGAATTATTTGCTGTCCCGTTCGAGGCGTCATTCAGAGTACGAAATCGATGTTCAAGATGCCGAGCAAGTGGAAAATGCGCCGCAACTGAAGGACATGGATACGCCCGAAAACATGTTGATGAACGAACAAATTGTCGAGGTTATCCGCTCGGCCATTGAAAAACTGCCTGAAGAAATGCGCATAGCCATTACGCTACGGGAATTCGAAGGCATGAGTTATGAAGAAATCGCGGAAGCGATGGATTGTCCAATTGGTACGGTGAGATCGAGAATTTTCCGCGCTCGTGAAGCCATCGACGCCAAACTTGACCCCCTAATTGGTTAAAAAGGTATTGTGATGAAACAACTCGACAACGAAAAACTATCGCTTTTTCTCGATAATCAACTGGACTCAGAGCAGTCGTTGCATCTTCTGAAGGCGATTAACAAAGACCCGGCGCTGCAAACCAAGCTGCAACGTTATTCACTCATCAGTCAGGCAATCAAAAACGACGCCAGTCAGGTGGCCTCGTCCAATTTCGTTGCCAGTATCCGCGAAGAAATCCGTAACGAGCCTACCTACCTGATCCCGAGTCGGAAAGCCCCGGCAAACTGGAAAAAAACCGCCTGGGCCGCAGCCGCATCGGTGCTCTTGGGCGTATCGGTGGTAACGTTCATGACTGCAAGAGAGCAGGCCCAGCCTTTTGGCAGCATCCAGACCCTCGCCCAAACAAACAAGCACTACCGAACAGCCGATAACACCCGATTCAATGAATATCTTCAGGATCATGACAACGTGTGGTATGTAAACAATGCAACTGGCTCTCAGCCCTATGCACGAGTCGCTGGTTATAGCGACAGGTAAGCGCGAAATGCCGTATTTGCTTGTTTTTTTATTATTCATCGCCCAGGCCGCTCTTGCTGCGGACGATCAAGCCGTATCAGGCCAGCAATGGCTGGAAAAGGCCGACGTAGCCATGCAGTCATCGACTTACCAAGGCATGGTCGTTTTTTTGAAGAATGGCCGTGTCGACATCATGAAACACAGCCATTCGTTTGAAAATGGCGACGAAATCGAAACCTTGACCTCACTCAACTCACCGCTTCGGGAAATCACCCGGCACGGCAGCCGGGTTAGTTGCACGCTCAAAGACACGCAACAGGAAGTCGAGGCACCACGGCCAACAGATCGCTCGCTCATCGTTAATTTGCCAATCAACTCGCAGGTGCTCGAAGACCAGTATCTGCTGACGACCGCAGGCCAGGAAATCGTTGCACTGCGGCCAACGCAAGTCATTGCGGTATTGCCGAAAGACGACTTGCGTTACGCCAGAAAAATCTGGATCGACACCGAAACCTTTTTACCTTTACGTGCCGAAGTTTACGGACTGGACGGCACCGTGCTGGAGCAAGTGATGTTCGCCGACTTGACCGTTAGTGGATCATCCCGCGAACCCGCCATTCATGCCAAACACGTCGAATACCACGAGCGCGTCAAAAAACAAGCGGCGGAAAAATTCAACCAATCACGCTTTTTGCTCGAATACTGGCCACCAGGCTTCGAAGCCCTGTTCTTCGCCGACAAAGCCATGCTGACGTCGAAAAAGACCGTCGAACATCTGCTGCTAAGCGACGGCTTCTCCAATCTGTCCATCTATTTCGAAGCCAAAGAGCCACGGGAACGTGGCCTCGAAGGCTTGCGTACACTGGGCGCAGTCAACTCGTTCAGCCGCACCGTGGGCGATATCCACGTCACCGTTCTTGGCGAAGTGCCTGCCAGAACCGTAGAGCTGATTGCCAAAGGCATCGTCCTCAGATAACGCACGCTTGCACAGCCACTGTGCAACGTTTGTCCCCGCTTTTTGAATCCAATTTTCGGAGTCTTCATGTTAAACAGGGTTTTACTCACTGTTTGTTTATTACTGTTTGCCGGGCAGTCGTACGCCCAGTTACCCGATTTCACCGAAATGGTGAAAACAGCTGGCCATGCCGTGGTGAATATCAGTACCACGCAAAAAACACCCGATACGCCGGACGGCCAGGACGGCCAGCCAGGCCCGGGGTTGCCGCCCGACATGCCGCCAGAAATGGAGGAACTCTTCCGGCACTTTTTCCAGAATCCGGGGCGTGGCTTTGTACCCAGAGAAACCAACTCGCTGGGTTCTGGCTTCATCATTTCCCCTGACGGCTATGTGCTGACCAACCACCATGTCGTAGTCAATGCGTCGGAAATCGTCGTCAAACTGAAAGACAGGCGCGAACTGGTGGCCAAATTGATTGGTTCCGATGAAAGCACCGATGTTGCCTTATTGAAAATCGATGCTAAAAACCTGCCCGTTGTCGAAATTGGTTCGCCCGATCAATTGCAGGTTGGCGAATGGGTGTTGGCCATAGGTACACCGTTCGGTTTCGAACAATCGGTCACGGCGGGTATCGTTAGCGCCAAGGGGCGCAGCCTGCCTGATGGCAACTATGTGCCGTTCATCCAGACCGACGTGGCCATCAATCCCGGCAACTCGGGTGGGCCATTGTTCAACATGCAGGGCAAGGTCGTCGGCATCAACTCGCAAATCTATAGCCGCTCGGGTGGTTATATGGGCTTGTCGTTTGCCATCCCGATGGATGTCGCCATGCACGTTGTCGAACAGATCAAAACCAAGGGTAAAGTATCGCGTGGCTGGCTTGGCGTTCAAATTCAAGACGTTACCCGTCAGTTGGCCGAATCGTTCGGCATGGACAGGCCGCACGGCGCACTGGTTGCCAAAGTCATCCCCGGTGGCCCGGCGGAAAAAGCCGGCATTCAGATTGGCGACATCATCGTCGAATTCAACGGTGAGACCATCGAAACATCTGGTGAATTACCGCCGCGTGTAGGCATGGCGCCGGTTGACGAAAAAGCCCGATTGCAGATCATCCGTCAGGGTGAAAAGCAAGAGCTTGCCGTCAAAATTGGTTTGTTGCCGAATCAAGCCATGGCGCAAACGCAGAACGGTGGCCTGCCGGGTGAAATCGGCAATAACCGGCTGGGCATCCTGGCCTCCGATTTGACCAGCGAGCAACGTCAGCAATTTCAGATCGAAAAATACGGCGTACTGGTGCAAAAAGTGGGTAAAGGCGTTGCGCTTGAAGCAGGCGTTCAGCCCGGCGACATCATCCTGCGCATTCAAAACAGCCCTGTCAAAGATGCTGCCGACTTCAATGCCATCGTCGCCAAACTTCCCGTCGGCAAATCGATTGCCATGTTGATTCAACGCAACGGCAGCCCGATCTTCCTGGCTGTCAAGATCGACAAATAGCGTCCTCGTTTAGCCCCCTTCCCAACAACCGGCTTCGCCCTCTCGCTCTCCCGTCATCCCTCGCTTCGCTCTTCCTCAGGGAGGAGCGAAGCCGGTTGGCCGGGGGTGGATGCCCCAGTCTGTAATTAAACTGTTTACCCCCGTCGATAGTCAGCGGCGTCGGCCTTTCGAGCCTCTAAACGTATCGCCAGTGTGTTTAGTGGCGAAGGCTTGTTTTGCCGGTTTGCCAGCTTGCGGCGGCGTGTCGCCGATTCTTGGCTGAAAGCTGGGTATCAGATGGTGTTTGCCGTTACCGATCAGGTCGGCGCGGCCCATTTGTTTCAAGGCCTCGCGCAGCAAGGGCCAGTTTTTCGGGTCGTGGTAGCGCAAAAAGGCTTTGTGCAGCCTGCGTTGTTTCACGCTGCGCGGAATGGCGATGTCGGGCGCGTTACGGCTGACTTTGTGCAGCGTGTCCTTGCCGGAATGGTACATCGCGGTGGCGATGGCCATCGGTGACGGCAGAAACGCCTGCACCTGGTCGGCGCGGAAGCCATGGCGTTTCAGCCATAGCGCCAGATTGAGCATGTCGTGGTCGGTGGTGCCAGGGTGGGCCGCGATGAAGTAGGGGATCAGATACTGCTCCTTGCCTGCTTCTTTGGAATACTTGTCGAACATGGCCTTGAAGCGGTCGTAGCTGCCCATGCCGGGTTTCATCATTTTCGACAGCGGGCCAAGCTCTGTGTGCTCCGGGGCGATTTTCAGATAGCCGCCGACGTGGTGGGTCACCAGTTCCTTGACGTAAGCCGGGGTTTCGACGGCGATGTCGTAGCGCAGGCCAGAGGCGATGAAAATCTTCTTGATGCCGGGCAGGGCGCGGGCGCGGCGGTAGAGTTTGATGAGTGGCGTCTGGTCGGTGTCCAGGTTGTGGCAGATGCCGGGGTAGACGCAAGACGGCTTGCGGCAGGCGGCTTCGATGGCCGGGTCTTTGCACGCCAGTCGCCACATGTTGGCGGTCGGGCCGCCCAGGTCGGAAATGTGGCCGGTGAAACTGGGCGAGGTGTCGCGAATGGCTTCGATCTCACGGATGATGGAATCTTCCGAACGATTTTGAATGATGCGGCCTTCGTGTTCGGTGATCGAGCAAAAGCTGCATCCGCCGAAACAGCCGCGCATGATCAGCACCGAGTGCTGAATCATCTCGAAGGCCGGGATGTTGGCCTTGCCGTAACCGCTGTGCGGCAGGCGGGAATAAGGCAGCTCGAACACACCGTCCATTTCCTGGGTGGTCAGCGGCAGCGGCGGCGGATTGATCCACACCTCACGCTTATCGTGGCGCTGGATCAGGGCGCGGGCGTTGCCGGGGTTGGTTTCGCCGTGCATGACGCGCGAGGCATGGGCGTACAGGACGGGATCGTTTTTCACCGCATCGTAATCCGGCAGGCGGATGACGGTTTGTGCACGATTCTGGTTGGCGATGGGTTTGAAGTGGATGACTTGCTCACGAGTCGCAGCCAAACTAATCGCGGCGGTGGTGGTTGCCGTTGCCGCCAGCGTGCGCAGTAACATTCCCTCACCCTGCGGCTTCGCCCCCCTCGCTTCGCTCTCCCCGAAGGGAGAGGGTTTTTTAGCCCCCTCTCCCTCTGGGAGAGGGCTAGGGTGAGGACTGGAGTTGCAACTCGGCATGTCCTGATACGGATTCTGATGCAAGATCACCCCGCCCGGCTTGTCGATGTCGGTCGAGTCTTTTTCGATCCAGCCCTGTGGTACCTGTTTGACGAAATGCACGGTGCCGCGTATGCCTTTCAAATCGTGAATGCTTTCACCTTTGGCCAGGCGATGGGCAATTTCGACGATCTGCCGTTCGGCGTTGCCATACACCAGCAAATCGGCTTTTGAATCCAGCAGAATCGACTTGCGCACCGTGTCCGACCAGTAATCGTAATGCGCAATGCGACGCAAGCTGGCTTCGATGCCGCCGATGATGATGGCTACATTCTTGTAGGCTTCGCGGCAGCGGTGGGCATAAACGTTCACTGCCCGATCCGGGCGCTTGCCTGCCTCGCCGCCTGGGGTGTAGGCATCGTTGGAGCGGATTTTTTTGTCGGAGGTGTAGCGGTTGACCATGGAATCCATGTTGCCGCCGGTCACGCCGAAGAACAGCGTCGGCTGACCCAGCCGACGGAAATCGTCGGCGCTGTGCCAGTCGGGTTGCGAGATGATGCCCACCCGAAAACCTTGCGCTTCCAGTACCCGGCCTATTACCGCCATGCCGAAGCTGGGGTGGTCGACGTAGGCATCGCCGGTTACCAGAATGATGTCGCAGGCATCCCAGCCCAGCCGGTGCATGGCGTCCTGGCTCATCGGCAGTTCCCCTGCCGGGCCGAAGCGATGCGCCCAGTATTTTTTGTGGCTGAAAATGTGCGGAGCGTTGTGGATCACGTTTTGATTATCCGGTTGAAGGTATTGGGGTTATTGCGTTTCAAGTCGTACAGATACAACGGAAACTCGATGTCGAGCTGCTGTTCAAGCCGCTGCGCCCTGTCCATCAGCGTTTTCAATGTTGGCTTCCCGAATTTGGCGCCGAAGGCAAAACCAATGACGTTGCCGCGATTACGCACCGGCAGCAACAGCAAGCGGCTTTCGAACACCCGGTTCAAATTCCAACTGACTTGCTGGAGCAGGGGTTTATCGGTAGTCCATAAATTGATGATGAGCAAACCATCGTCGGCCAGCAGGATGCGGCAGGCATCGAAAAACGCCAGACTGCTGACCTCCGGCGCCATGCCGTTCTGCCCATAGGCGTCTATCATCACCACATCGTGGCACTGGCTGTGGTTCAGACTGTACTGCCTGACATGTTTGGCGCCGCAACCGATCTTGATCTTCAGGCGCGGGTGGAGCGGCAGGCCGAAATGGCTGCGGGCTATGCTCACCACCCCGCTGCGGAATTCCACCACCCGCAGCTTGCAGTGCTCGAAGCGGTGCAGCATAAATTTGGCCATCGTGCCACCGCCCAGCCCTATCATCAACACATCGCGCGGCTGCTCGTTAAACAGCAAGCCCGCCATCATGGTGCGGGCATACAACGAGTGCAAGCGGTCGGGGTCAGCCAGTAACAGGCTGCTCTGCCGGGCCGCCGAGCCGAAATGCAAAGCCCTGACACCCTGGCAATCGACGACCTCCATGATGCCTTCGTCATCCAGACGCTGATGCACAACCTGGCCTTCGTATCGGTACATGTCGGTATAAAAACGATTTTAACCAGGCAATTTTCCTGCAAATTGAAACGCTTGTCTCGTTGTAGCTGTTCAAAAAGTCTGGACGGAAGCGGTTATGCCCGGTTCCCAACGGCCTCTGTGGGAACCCATACCGGTTTTCGTAGGTGTCAAGTTCCGCCTGATCGCCGAATGACTGCGGCTGTTAGCCGCTGCCACGACACCCATCTGTCGAAGCAAGCAAAAATTCGAGTACCGGCGACGTAGGATCAACCAGACCGTGGCCGACATCGGGCAAATAACTAATCTGCGCCTGGGGCAGGCACATCGCCAGTCGGCGCCGGGTTTCATCGGAATCCAGAATGGCATCCTTGCCGCCCAGCATGGCCATGACGGGTATCGACACTGTACGAAGCATTTGATCAGAGAAGGTCGGCATCGGCGAGATACGGGCGATGAAGTGCTGTTGCACCAGCCTGAAGAAACTGAGGAAGACTTGATTCTCGGCACTTTGCGCTTCGCTAGCTGTGAATCCCATATCGACATTCAGCGCCCTGCGCCAACCCCAAGGCCCCAGCAGCAGCAACGGGGCTGCTTTCAATATGAAACCGGGGCGCACCCGGCCTATGCCCGCCGGAGCAAGCAGCGCTAGGCAGTTAACCTTCGCCGCTCGGCGGATGGCGTAATCCAGCGCCAGCCAGCCGCCCAGCGAGGCCCCCACTACCGCCGCCGTCTCGATATTGAGCGCACACCAGACATCATCCAGCCAGCGCGCGTACTGGTCTGATGTCATCGCTGGCCGCGACGCTGCGCTGAATCCCGGCTCGCCTATCATATCCACCGCGAAAACCCGAAACCGCTCAGACCATGCCGCCGCACTGCGAAACCACATGATGGACGTCGTCATGCCACCATGAAACAGAACCAGTGGCGGGGCGGCTTTCGGGCCACATGCCAGCACGAAGGTTTCACCCTGGCAACTTGGTATGCGCAGTTGCTCGAATGGAACCGGCCAGCCCGCCAGCATGGCCCGGTAGCGGTCATGCACCAACAACCGCCCTGCGTCGGTCCAGAACACCTTGGTTGGCGCGACACGTCCTTCAACATTCGGCGGCGGCGGGCAATGTTCCGGCATGGTGATCTCCTGTTGAGAGCAATGCAGCGTGACAGGGTTTTTTCGTTCCCAGGCTCTGCGTACCGCCGCGCAGAGTACCACCGGCTGCATTCCCACGCAGAGCGTGGGAATGAGAAAACGCCCACCGCATCAGAACGCAAGCGATGCGCTTCGCTCAGCACACCTGCTTGCTACAACAGCCGGAATACCGCAACAGACAAACCGGCAACCGATAAAAAAATCCCCAGCGCCCACATGGCCAGTTGCCGCATGTCGCGGTGGATTTGCAAAATTTCCTGGTGAACTTGCTCAAAGCGCTTGTCGATCTGCTCAAAGCGCTTGTCGATCTGCTCGAAGCGCTTATCCATCTGCTCGAAGCGCTTGTTGGTGTCTTGCTGCATCTGTTCCAGACGCTTATCCACCTGCTCGAAGCGCCTGTTGGTATCTTGCTGCATCTGTTCCAGCCGCTTATCCACTTGCTCGAAGCGCTTGTCCATCTGCTGCATCAGCATTTGCATGGTTTCGCGTTGGGCCTTGAGTTCCTCGCCCTGATTTTTCAGCGCCTCTTCCACCCGCACCATGCGCTCGCGCAGTTCGATCTCATAAACCACCGGCGGCTTGCCCAGCGATTGTTCAGCCAGCCAGGTCGCCAAATGGGTTTTGATGTATTCAATATCTTCGTTGGCTAACACAGGGTTATCACTCCCATAAAGCATGAATTGTTTGCCAGACGGCGTAGCGCGAAATTATACAAGCGCCGGATGCGCAGCGCCTACCTGGTCTGGCGGCCTTGCCATCCATGGCCCAGCCGGTTTCTACGCGATGCGCTGCGTAGCGTTCGGGACGCAGAGCGTCCCGGTCTGCATTCCCACGCGGAGCGTGGGAACGAGAACGGTGGCTACCGAAAATTTCCTATCCTACTTTCGGCCATGTCGGTTAAAAACCGACCGTGATATTGTAAAGAGCGGCTCGTGGCCAAAATAGAGTAGACACAACCGCTACACCGTCTTCTGCACTGTCGTATTTGTATCGAATTTCGCTCGTATCCATTTCTCAAGGAGAGAATCATGAAGTACACCGGTATTTTCCGAAAAACCATACTGGTTGCCGCCATCGCGGCAGCTTTCGCCAGCCCGGCCCAGGCCGCCACACCGATCAGTGGCAACTACTCGGGCGTTGGAAGTACCTTTCTGTCCGGGAACCATACTCTGACCTCAGGCAACCTCAATCTGGATAATGGCCACACACTGGTCATAGAACCCGGTGCCAGCCTGCTTTATAGCGGTGGCTGGCAACGCGGTCAGGGTTGGGTAAGGCTAGACCTCGACGCCAGCAGCATTGGCAATGGCGGCACACTGCTAAACCAAGGGCTGTTCATCGCCAGCGGTAACAACCCCAACAACATTATCCGCAATTCATTCGGCCAAGGTCTTTTTGACAACCAAGGCACGTTCCGCAAAACCGGCAGCGATAACAATCATGTTACCCGTATTGATGCGCGGTTCCGCAACAACGGCGGAAGGATTGAGGTGCAATCCGGCATTCTGAGTTTCGAAGGCAATAGCCAGCCCCTAGTATGGATGGATGATTGGCTGTCGAGGGTGTGGCTAAGCGGCTCGGTCGAGATAGCCAGCGGCGCTACCTTGCGTTTTGCGGGTGGTGTGCGCGGCCTGGCTCAAGGCGTCAACATTGGCGGCGGTGGTACATTGAGTTTGGCCGATAGATCAGCCTTCAACTCAGTCATCAACAATAGCACTATCACTGTCGGCCATTACGATCAGTCCGACGGACACTTCCATAACTGGGGCAGTATCAGCACCTCAACCTTCAACCAGTCTGGTGGACATTTCTATAACCAGGGCAGTGTCAACACCTCAGTGTTCACAATGTCCGGCGGCACCTTCAACTGGGGTGGCGTCAATGAGCTAGTGTCCGGATTTTTAGGCGAAGGTTTCGATAACCAGGTTAGCTTCAATGCTACGGCATTCAATTTGTCCGGCGGATACTTCAATGCCCATGATCATGTCTACACCTCGTCGTTCAGCCAATCGGGAGGCGCGTTCACAGGTATCGGCAATCTCACCATCACCGACGCGGCGCTCTTCCATGGCTGGGCCACCCAATCCGGCAGCGGCATCACCCGTTTGCAAGGTGCCAGTACACTGGCGTCAGGCTACTTTGGTCTGGATGCCGGTCGTACGCTAATCAATGACAATACCGGCGTCTTCTCTTGGAGTGGCGGCGATTTCGATCTCGATAGCGATCACTCAACCCGCTTCGATGGCGGCGGCTTTTTGAACCACGGCGAGTTCATTGCCAGCGGTAATGGCGCCAATGTCATCCGCAATTCGGCGGGGGCAGGCATCTTCGACAACACCGGCACGTTCCGCAAAACCGGCAGCAGCGCCGATCACGTCACCCACATCGATGCACTATTTCTCAACGCCGGTACGGTGGCGGTAGAAACCGGCAGCTTGCGCATGAACGGCGGCTTCATCAATGATGGCCGTTTTGAACTGGCAGCGGGTGCCCGCGTGAGCAACAGCGGCGGCGACTTCGTCAACAGCGGTGTGCTGGGCGGCAACGGTGTGTTCGACCCCGGTACGACGCTGGTCAACAGCGGCACCATCGCGCCCGGTAACAGCATAGGGGCGCTGACCGTGCTGGGCGATCTGACCCAGACCGCCAGCAGTGCCATGGAATTCGAGCTGGCGTCGTTGCACAGCTTCGATACCTTGAGCGTGTTCGGCAACCTGACGCTGGACGGGGTGCTGCGCATCATCGGCCTGGGCGGTTACAACCCCGGCGTTGGTGATAGCTTTACGCTGATTCGTTTCGATGACGGGCTGGCGGATGCCAGCGATCTCAGCGGGGTTTTTGCTAATGTGCAATGGTCGGGCTTCCACCCTGGCCTGCGTTTCGATGTGGCTTACCACAGCAATTCGCTGGTGGTGACGGCGGTGCCGGTACCGGCGGCGGTGTGGTTGTTTGCCTCCGGCTTGCTGGGTGTGCTGACCCTGGGGCGTCGGCGGGTAGTTTGATGCGGTACGCCGGGTAAGACCGGTTTTTTCCCTTCCCACCGCAACCCCTTTCCTGCTGGGAAAGGGGTTTTTTTATGCTCGTCATTCTGGTTTCCACCCGCCGTGAAGCAATGCCGCGCGCTGCACGGCGTAGCGTTCGGTACGCGGAACAGACTGGTCTGCATTGGTTGGCTGCGCGTGGAACCGTGCGCGCCCGTAGCGGTATCGATGACAAACAGATTCCGGGGCTTACGCATTGACGGAAGCCCTAGCCCGTTGATCGCGGCTGTTCAAGGGGGGGAATTTGCCAAGACGGCTCCAAACGCGCCGGACGGACAGGATGTCGATTATGTTTACGTGCAGAGCATGTTACGGTTTTGATTTTCTGCTTCCCGCGGATACAGTGGGAAGCAGAAATGACAGTGACGCTCTGCGCGGCGTAACATTCTGGACGCAGAGCGTCCCGGTCTGCATTCCCACGCAGAGCGTGGGAACGAGGAACTCTCATTCAATTTCTTGAGAATTTTTATGTTGAATCAACGCTTTTTCATCGCCGCTGTTCTGTCGGCGTTCATGTCCCCGGCCTGGTCTGCCAGCACGCTGGTTGCCGTGGCCGCCAATTTCACCAAACCCATGACCGACATCGCTGCCGAGTTCCAGAAAGCGACCGGTCATGAGGCCAAACTGTCGTTCGGTTCTTCGGGCAAGTTCGTCGCCCAGATCGAAAACGGCGCACCCTTCGAAGTATTTCTGGCGGCGGATCAGGACAGTGTGGTCAAGCTGCAAAGCTCGGGTCTGGCGGTAACTGACAGCCGCTTCACCTACGCCCTCGGCAAGCTGGTGTTGTGGTCGGCGACGCCCGCTTATGCCGACGACCAGGGCAGCATTCTGCAAACCGGCGGCTTCAAGCACATCGCGCTGGCCGATCCCAAGCTGGCACCCTACGGCGCAGCGGCTATCGAGGTACTGAAAAACCTGGGTGTGCTGGAAACCGTGCGGCCTTTGCTGGTTCAGGGCGAGAACATCTCGCAAACCCATCAGTTCATCAGCACCGGCAATGCCGAACTCGGCTTCGTCGCCTTGTCGCAAGTCATCGAAAACGGCACGATCGTCAGCGGCTCGGGCTGGATCGTACCCGGCGAACTCTACAGCCCGATCCGCCAGGATGCGGTGTTGCTGGCCAAAGGCGAGGACAATCCGGCAGCAACTGCGCTGCTGCAATTCCTGAAAGGCCCGCAAGCACGGGCCATCATTCAAAAATACGGCTACAGCCTGCCTGAACAGCCCTGACCATGCTGACACCTGACGACATCGCCACATTGTGGCTGACCTTCCGGGTGGCCGGTTTGGCGACCGTTATCATGCTGATACTCGGTACGCCGCTGGCCTGGTGGCTGGCACGTACCCCGTCACGCTGGAAAGGCATCTGCAACGCGCTGGTGGCCTTGCCGCTGGTGCTGCCGCCCACTGTGCTGGGTTTCTATCTGCTGGTGCTGATGGGGCCGAAAGGCCCGGTCGGCAAGCTGACCAGCGCATTGGGCTGGGGCACGCTGCCCTTCACCTTCAACGGCTTGGTCGTCGCCTCGGTGCTGTATTCCCTGCCCTTCGTGGTGCAACCCCTGCAAACCTCGTTCGCGGCCATTGGTCGTCAGCCGCTGGAAGCCGCCGCCACGCTGCGGGCCAGTCCGCTGGATACCTTCTTCTCCGTGGTGTTGCCGCTGGCGAAACCCGGCTTCATGACGGCTGCCATTCTGGGCTTTGCCCACACCGTCGGCGAATTCGGCGTGGTGCTGATGGTGGGTGGCAACATCCCCGACGAAACCCGGATGGTGTCGGTGCAAATCTATAACCACGTCGAAGCCCTGCAATACCCGCAGGCTCACTGGCTGGCCGCCTGTCTGCTGGCGTTTTCCTTTACGGTTCTGCTGGTGTTGTACAGTGCGTTGAAAACCCATCCCGTCGCTCATCCCATGACGTGACATGAGCCATGATATGAGCCACGACGCAAACCCGACCATAGCCGCCCGCTTCGATCTGGATTACGGCGATTTCCGGCTGAACGTGGATTTGATCTTGCCGGGGCGTGGCGTCACGGTGTTGTTTGGTCATTCCGGCTCTGGCAAAACCACGCTGCTGCGCTGCATCGCCGGTTTGCAGCGGGCGCCTAAGGGTTTTTTGCGCATCGCTGGCGACCTCTGGCAGGACGATGCCCGCGACCTATTCGTGCCGACGCACAAACGCGCACTGGGCTATGTATTTCAGGACGCCAACCTGTTTCCGCATCTGTCGGTCGACGGCAACCTGCGCTTCGGCCTGAAACGCAGCGGACAGCCTCCTGCCGATCTGACGCCCATTCTGGAGCTGCTCGGCATCGATCATCTGCTAAAGCGGATGCCGGATGGTCTGTCTGGTGGCGAGCGTCAGCGGGTGGCCATTGCCCGCGCCCTGGCGCTAAACCCGCAAGTGCTGCTGATGGATGAGCCGCTGGCGTCGCTGGATTTCAAGCGCAAGCGGGAAATCCAGCCCTATCTTGGCCGCTTGCATCAAACCCTGAAAATACCGGTGCTGTACGTCACCCATTCGCAGCAGGAAGTGGCGCAACTGGCCGATCATCTGGTGATGCTGCACGAAGGCCAGGTCGTGGCGGCAGGCCCTTTGGCGGAAACCCTGAGCCGTTTGGACGTACCACAGGCCCACGAACGCGACGCCGCCACGGTGTGGGCTGTGGCCGTGGCAGACCACGAGACCGAGTTCCATCTGACCCGGGTGGCGTTCGACGGCGGCAGCCTGAGCCTGCCGCAACTGCCTGCCCAGATCGGTGCATCGCTGCGGGTGCAGATTCAGGCCCGCGACGTCAGCATCAGCTTGCAAGCCCCTGCCGCCACCAGTATTCTCAACGTGCTGCCCGCCAGCGTCACGGCCATGGCCGATGGTGATGACGGCCACAGCGTGATCCGCCTGCGGATCGGCAACCTGCCGCTGCTGGCGCACATCACCCGCAAATCGGCTGCGCTGCTGGGCCTGCAACCCGGCATGGCGGTTTACGCGCAGATCAAAGCCACGTCGATTCTTAACTGACTCATCCCCTCACTGCTATTAAACCTTAGCCCGTGCTCTCGCCCAGCGAAAACCATGTAAAGCAATGATAAATAAAGGATAATAGGCGTTTTATTCGTTCACCCAAAATGATCATTAGCCACTTCAAGCTGAAAGCGTCCAAAAAGGAATTTACCTCGTATGCTGGCCTGGCCTTGGCGGGCCAGGGTCTGGACATTATCAATGTTGAAGCGGTGGTTGACGGGCGGATACCCGTTTCACAAGGCATCAAGACGTCGGACGTGGTGAAATCGGCGACGGGCTTGCTTAGCATCGGCAAGAGCGACTTCGAGGCGATTGAGCCGTTCGGGACGATCGTTTTTCAAGCAGGCACTGAACCTGAGCAAAGTGCCGGGCAGCGTTTGGCTACGACAACGCCTGGATCGTGTCAGCGAAGCGTTGCGGGAGCCGCTGGATGACATGTCGGTCCGGCTGATCGAACGCACCATCGACAAACGCGACCAGCCCCTGCTGCTGCCCGACATCGAACTGGAAGGCTGGTGGATCAGTCTGGACGACGACGAAGCAATGGTGATCGAACGCTACTGCGACCACGGCACCCATGAGCAATTCCATTCCGACAAATTCGCCGGGAGGGTGCTTTCGCCCATCTCAAGTGCTGTTTGCCACACTGGCTGCTCATCGCGCTGCCAACGGCTTGGCAGCTTTGGAAAACGCTGTCCAAATTGGCCAGGAACCTGATCAAGTTTAAGCCCGGCGCAACAAAACTCAGGCCAAAACATCATAAACCCCATCGAAAACATGCTTACAAATCAACTTGTTGAGGCTTAAGTTGAGAGGATTGGTTCCATCCCCCCGCCCCGGCAGGGCGCATCGTACCGGTGGCACCAAAGAATCGAGATGAAATCTGCCCGCCTGAAAGGTGGGAGTTTTAATCTTCAATATGGCAATAAACAGCGCCCTCAGCCCGCTTCAGACAACAAGCTTTCGATCATCTGTTCCGCCTGGCGTAAATAGCCGCCGCCGAACAGGTTGAGGTGGTTGAGGATGTGGTACAGGTTGTAAAGCGTCTTGCGTACCGTGTAGCCCGGATCGACGGGGTAGTTGTCGTGGTAGGCGGCTTTGAAGTCGGCACTGAAGCCACCGAACAATTCGGTCATGGCCAGGTCGGCCTCGCGGTCGCCGTAATAACAGGCCGGGTCGTAGATTACAGGGTTGCCCTGGCTGTCGGCGGCTGCGTTGCCTGCCCACAAATCACCATGCAGCAGCGACGGATGCGGCAGGTAGCCGCTGAAAAACAGCGGAAGTACACCCAGCAGTTTTTCGCCGTTGCGCTGCAATGTGCCGGTAAAGCCGTTGTGGGCGGCAAATTGCAGTTGTTTGCCTAGACGGATGGTTTGCCAAAAGGCCAGCCAGTCGTTGCTGCGGTCGTTATGCTGCGGTGTGGAGCCTATGGCGTTGTCGATGTGCCAGCCGAAAAAAGCCTGTGGCGCACGGTGCAGGGCTGCAAGTTGCTGACCGAGGCGGGCAGCGGCATTACCGTGCAAACGGGTTAGTTCGATGTATTCCAGCGCCAGAAAAGCCTGATGGCCATCGCTGCCGTGACAAACCACATTCGGTACTCGCAATTGCCGTTGCGCCGCCAGTTCCTGCAAGCCTGCGGCTTCTGCCGCGAACATGGTCGCCAGCTCAGCCCGGTTGGTTTTGATGAACCAGTCCACCCCGGCGGCTTGCAGCCTGTAGGCGGCGTTGATGTCGCCGCCGCCGATGCCGTGGCTACGGCAAGCGACGAGCGCTTGGCCGGTGACTGATTGCAGGTGACGAACAAGGCTGGCCGAGAGCGGCATGAGGTGGCGAAATTTGGCGGATGGGCGGCAGGGCGGGTGCTTGATGTCTCACGCGCAGCCTACCGGCTTAAATAGCGCTTGGCGTAAGACTCCAAATGCGGAATATCGATGCGATAGCCTTTCAGCATCAGCTGCCAATACAGCCACGGGAAACCGCAGATTTTGCCCCACCACCAAATCCTTCGACAAGTGCGCGGATCCAGCCAGGGAAACGACGGCGTGACCTTGCCGCCGTAGGAAAATTCGGCCAGCATCACCTTGCCCAGCGAAGTCGTCAACGGGCAGGAACCATAACCGTCATAGCCTTCGAGCAAGGCCTTGCCGTCTATCAAATTGAAAATGTTATCGACCACCACCGGCACTTGCTTGCGCACCGCCGCCGCCGTTTTCGCGTTTGGCGTGGTGGTAACGTCGCCCAGGCCGAAGATATTGGCATAGCGCGGATGTTGCAACGTCCTGTCGTTGACCATCAGCCAACCGGACTCATTGGCCAGCGGGCTTTGCTTGATGAAATCTGGCGCGCTTTGCGGTGGCGTGACATGAATCATGTCGAAGGTTTTTTGCTCGTGTCGGGTGTTGCCATCGGCGTCGGTGACGACAAACGTCGCGGTTTTGGCCGCCCCGTCTATGGCTACCAAATTGCAGTTGAAATGGGTTTTGACGCCATAATCCGCCGCGACCTTGCTTAGGGCCTTGGCAAAAAATGGTACGCCGAACATGCCGGGGCCGGCGTTACAGAACTCGATATCAATCTGCTGCCGAATGGCTTTTTTGCGGAAACGGTCAGCGGCCAGGTACATGATTTTTTGTGGTGCACCGGCGCACTTGATCGGCATGGGCGGTTGCGTGAACAAGGCCGTACCGGATTGCAGACTGTTGATGCACTCCCAGGTGTATTCGACGCTTGCAGGCGAATAATTGCTGCACACACCATTTTTGCCCAGCGTTTCCGGCAAACCTTCGACTTTATGCCAATCCAGTTGCAAACCGGGGCATACCACCAGATAGTCGTAGCCAATGACCTCGCCGGAACGCAGCGTAACCGTATTGCCGTCGGGCTGGAAGGTTTGGGCGTAGTCTTTAATCCAATTGACCGAAGACGGCAGCAAATCGGCCTCATTGCGTTGGGTTTGCCCTAAGGTGTAAACGCCGCCGCCAACCAGGGTGAAGCCGGGTTGGTAGTAATGCTTTTCCGACGGCTCGACCAGTGCGATGCCTATCGTTTTATTGACACGGCGCATGTTATTGGCGATTGAAACCCCGGCCGCGCCGCCGCCGATAATCAATACTGGGTAATGCTGGGTTGACATGGTAAGCCTCCGTAAAGGGGGGGATTCTGCTTAAAGCGGCCTGGCCTGAATGTCCGCTAGCGAAAAACGGTTTTCATGGGCCAGACAAACGACGCATAGCCATGCTCGATGGGCTGTTGGTCATTTCGTGCAACTGCATGTTGATGAGCTTGATGGTTGCCAATATGCCGGAAAACACCTGGTTGACGTGTACGCCACGGGTCTTGCGCAATTCGCCGTTGCAATCCCAGGTGATGATGCACTCGGTCAGGGCGTCGGTGTGGCCACCCTTGGGGATGCGGATTTCATAATCGGCCAGCGTTGGCAGAGTGTAATCGTAATGCGCCATGATCTTGCCCATGGCTTCGATGAAGGCGTCGAAGCCGCCGCTGCCGGCGCCGGTGGCCTGGTGTTTGTCGCCCTTGACTTCGACCCGCAGGCTGACGGTGGACTGCAAGTCCAGGCCGCTACTGATCGAGCAGGCCAGCAGATCGATGTGCTGGTAGTTTTTGCTTTCCAGCACGTCGGCAATGATGAAAGGCAGGTCGTCGAGGGTGATGGTCTGTTTGGCATCGCCTATGCTGACGATACGCGCCAGGACTTTTTTCTGGTCATCTTCCGACAAATCCAGCTCCAGCCGCTCCAGATTCTTTTTCAGCGAAGCCTTGCCGCTCATCTTGCCCAAGGCGTAGTGGCGGATGCGCGAAAAGCGTTCCGGCCCCAGCCGGGTCTTGTACAGGCCAGCTTTGTGGTCGCCGTCGGCGTGGATGCCGGCGGTTTGGGTGAAAACGTCGGCACCGACGATGGGCGCATTGGCGGCCACGCGCTTGCCGGAAAAGTTTTCCACCATGTCGCTGATCTGGGTCAGATGGCTTTCGTCGATGGCCAGCGCCATGCCCATTTTGTCGCGCAACACCACGGCCACTTCCGCCAGCGAGGCATTACCGGCGCGCTCGCCCAGGCAGTTGATGGTGCAGTGTATCGACGACACACCGGCACGAACCGCCGCCATGACGTTGGCCGTTGCCAGGCCGTAATCGTTGTGCGGGTGGAAATCAAAGTGCAACTGCGGATAGCGCTGGCACATGTCGGCTAGGCTGGCGTATACCTCGTCCGGTGCCATCACGCCCAGTGTGTCGGGCAGCATGAAATGGCCGATCGGGCTGTCCTGCAAGTGTTGCATCAGGCCGAAAACATAATCGCGGCTGTCCTGGTAGCCGTTGGACCAGTCTTCCAGATACAGGTTGATCTTCAGCCCTTGTTCATGGGCATAGGCGATGGTTTGTTTCACATCGGCGCAATGTTGTTCCAGGGTTTTGCCGAGCTGCTCGCGGCAGTGCTTTTCGCTGCCTTTGGCCAGCAGATTGATGACCTGCCCGCCGGTGGCCTTGATCCAGTCGACACTGCGGGTGTGATCGACGAAACCCAGCACCTCGACGCGGTCGGCAAACCCTTCCTGTCTGGCCCACTGATTGATGCGGGTGACGGCGTCTTTTTCGCCTTCGGAAACCCGCGCCGAGGCCACTTCGATGCGGTCGACACGCAAACACTGCAACAAGGCCTTGGCGATGCTGACTTTTTCCATCGGCGTGAACGCAACGCCCTGGGTTTGTTCACCATCGCGCAGCGTGGTGTCCATGAGTTGAATGTGTCGGGTGCGGAAGTCGGAAGGCAGGGTCATTGCGTGGTTTTCAGCGTCGGCCAAAGCGTGAACAGGGCCGCGATTCTACTATGCCGGGCCGGAAATTGTCCTTCGGCAAAAGGCGGTTGTCGGCAGGCAGATAAAGCTGCGCCTGGGTGCACCCTCGTTCCTACGCTCCGCGTGGGAATGCATACCCAGTGCCAGGGCACAGGCTTTACCTTCGCACGGCATCTGCCTGTGCCTCGGCAGACAGGTGGGTTCCCACGGAGACCGTGGGAACCAGAACAAGCCGTAACTATTCAGCGTCCAGTTGGCTTCTCTCGTTGCCACACTCTAGGAGGCTGTCCGAGAATAGGAGCCACAGCGAGGGAGGCGCTTACGCATTCCTTTGCTGCGCGTGGCAACGAGAGTGCTTTATCACGTATCGAGTGGATTTCAGTTGACGACGTTATGCCCGCGATTTCTCAGGCAGCTTCGGTAGGCGTTTCTGAAGCGATCGTCGCTTTCGATGCCTTGCTTGGCGCCACCGGCTATGCCGCCGGCTGCGGCGCCCAGTGCAGCGCCCGTGCCGGGGCTGCCGGTTATTGCGCCAATCGCTGCGCCGCCCGCTGCGCCTATGAGACCACCCACGGCAGCGCCGGTTGCAGTTTCTCTCAGTGTGCCACCGGCGGCTTGAGCGGCGATGGCTCTGCATTCTTCCATGTCCTGGCTGAGGCGGAATGCGTTGGGGCTGTTGAAGGTATCAACGGTCGGTGTCCAGCCGGTCTGGGTGGCGCAGGCAGAGGCCAGCATGGCGACCGTTGCAAAGCTCATGAGTGGTGATTTTCCCATTGTGCTACTCCATTTGATAGCGTGTTTGAAAGGTAAAACATCGGCGGCGAGTCTATCCGATTTGAGCTTAAATCGGGATTAAACATTGGCTTGCTGCACATCAAGGCTCGCGTCATGATCGAGCGTTTTGCGGTGGACAATTGCTGGCGGCAGGTGCAGACTTTCCCGCCGTCATTCTCGACCTTTTCAATCACTCGCCGGAGGCAGCCATCATGTCCGAACACGCTTATCAAAAAATCGAAATCACCGGTTCGTCCAGCATCAGCATCCAGAACGCCATCGAAAACGCCGTTGCCAAGGCGGGCGAAACCATCAAGACCCTGCGCTGGCTGGAAGTGGTCGAAACCCGTGGACATATCGACCAGGGTAAAGTTGCGCACTGGCAGGTCACCGTCAAAATCGGTTACACCTTGAGCTGACGAACAGCTCGACAACCTTCCAGTCCGCCTGTTTGAACAGTCACGCCAGCCCTATGCCCAACCCCGCCAAACTCCCGGCACTGGAGCAATATCAATTCACCGAGCGACTGGGCGAAAGCTTGCAGGCGATCATTTACCGGGGCTACCACAAGCATGTGCCGGAATATCCGCTGGTCATCAAGTACCTGAAACCACTGAACCACTGGCGCGATCAATCCCGCTACCTCAAACAGAAAATCGAGCGCCTCAAGGTGTTGCATGACCCTCGTGCCTGCACACCGCTGGCGCTGGAGACCAATGACGATGGCCAGTTCATCATCCAGCCCTGGTTCAGGGGCATACCGCTCGACATCTGGCGGCAGCGCCACCCCGAGGTCAACCTGCGGCATTTCTTCAGCATCGCCTGCAATCTGGCCGACATTCTGCAAGTCGTGCATGACGCGGGCATCCTGCATGGTGGTATCAAGCCGCACAACATCCTGATCCAGGAAGGCAATCTCAACATCAGGCTGACCGATTTCATCACCCCGCTCGACATCCGCAACGTCAGTCACTTCATCTACGATCCAGAATTCGTCCGTCACACCCTGGCCTACACCTCGCCCGAGCAAACCGGCCGCATCAACTACCGCGTCGATCTGACCGCCGATCTGTATTCACTGGGCGTGGTGTTTTTCGAGCTGCTGACCGGTCGATTACCGTTTTTTGCCGAAGACCCGCTGGAACTGATACACGCGCATCTGGCAGCCGAAGCCGCCAAGGTAAACCAACTCAACCCCAAAGTACCGGCCACGGTCGCCAGCATCGTCGCGCAACTGCTACAAAAACAACCGGAAAAACGCTATCAAAGCGCGGCAGGCCTCAATGCCGATTTGCTGCATTGCCAGAAAACCTGGTACGCCACCGGCAAAATCCCGGCATTCGCCCTGGGTCAGCACGACCGCAACCGTCGGGTGGTATTCATTTCGAAAATGGTGGGCCGCCAGAGCGAAATCCAGCGGATTCAGCACGAGTACGACGCTGTCATGCGCGGCGAATTTCGCGCCCTGTTCATTGCTGGCTTTTCCGGCATCGGCAAAACCCGGCTGATTCAGGAATTACAGGCACCCTTGGTCAGGCATCGCGGCTATTTCACCGCCGGTAAATTCGACCAGTACCAGAAGAACATTCCCTACAGCTCGCTGATCCAGGCGCTCAGAACCCTGGTTCGCACCTTGCTCAGCGAAAGCGACCAGCAGCTCCAGCACTGGCGCAGCCGAATTCTTGCTGCCGTCGGCTCCCTGGGCGGCGTCATCACCGATGTGGTGCCGGAACTGGAATTCATCATCGACCAACAGCCAGAACCGCCCCACCTGCCACCGGTGGAAGCCCGCAACCGCTTCAACAACCTGTTCAGCCGCTTTCTAGCCTGCCTTGCCAGCGCAGACAACCCACTGGTGTTGTTCATCGACGATCTGCAATGGTGTGACACCGCCACCTTCGATGTGCTGAACAACCTGCTGCGCATGCCGGACGAGCACCCTTACCTGTTGCTGATCGGCGCCTATCGCCACAACGAGGTCGACAGCGCCCACCCTCTGGTTAAACTGCTGAAACGACTGGACGATAGCGGCGTAACGATGACCACGCTGCAACTCGGCGCCCTGAGCGAAGACGATAGTCACGAAATGGTGGCCTACATTCTCGACTCACCCATGGCGACGACGCGGCGGCTGGCTTACTTCATCGCTCAACTGACCGAAGGCAACCCGCTGTTCATCAGCGAAAGCCTGGCCTGGCTGCACACCGAAGGCTTGCTCGGCAAAGACGGCGACGGCCACTGGCACTGGGACATGCAGCGCATCCGCAACGCCCGGATGCCAAGCAGCGTGGTGGATCTGTTCAGCGCCAAAGTCCGCAAGCTGCCGACATCGACACTGACGGTACTGGATCACTGCGCCTGCCTGGGCAATCAGTTCGGCAGTGAACGGCTGGGCCTGATTCTGGGTTTACGCATCGAGCAATTGTTCGAACAGCTCAAGCCGGTGCTCAGCCTGGGCTTGTTGCTGGAAAACAAGAACGAACTGCAATTTGTCCACGATCGCGTACAGGAAGCCGTGCTGAAGCAGATTGCACCCGACCTGCGCACCGCCATGCACTGGCGCATCGGCGAAAAACTGCTGGCGGCGGCAGGCGACATTGGCCAGATCGACGATCTCGACGACCTGTTTTCGATCGTCGCCCATTTGAATCTCGGCGCCCCGACCACGTTGGCCACCACCACCGCCTACTGTCTGGCGCAAATCAATTTCCATGCTGGCAACAAGGCGCTGGATGCGCTAGCCAGTGATGCCGCCAACGATTTTTTCCAGAAAGCCCATGCCTACCTGCCCGACGGCAGTTGGCAGCACAGCTACGAACTGTCCTTCCGCATCTACCAAAAACTGGCGAAAACCAACCTGATGTGTGGCCGTTACGAGCAGTCGGAAGCCTTGCTGGAGCAATTGCTGCAACACGCCGCCAACGATCTCGATAAGGCTGAAGCCTTGGCCGACCAGACCACCTCGCTATCGTCGTTCGGCAATTTTAACCAAGCCATTGCTACCGCCAATCGCGGCCTGGCCTATTTCGACAAAGCCATTCCCGACGATGCCGAAGTCGCCCGGCAACGCCTGCAAAACTTGATGACGGTCATAGACCAACGCAGCGATGTCTGGCACGCCATTTTGCACATGCCGTTCACCGAAGAGCGCAAGAGTAAGATCGAACTGGCGTTCTACAGCGAACTGATTCCCGACCTCTACATGTGTGGCCGGGTGGCGCAACTGTACTTGTCCGCCGCGCAATCGACACTGCATTGCCTGGATGGCGGCATGGACGAATCGGTGATCTACTCCTTCTCGATTATGGGCTTGAACCTGGGCGAACAAGGCCACTTCGAGCAGGCATTCCGTTATCAAGACCTGGCACACGAGCTGTGCGCCCGCTACCCCGACACCTTTGGCGCTACCCGGGGCATGAACGGCATCGTCTGGTGCAATATGCACAGCCGTAGCCACCCGGCCGACATTGCCGATTACGCCCACAAAGCCATCCAGTGCGGCAAGAATTGCGGTGACCTGTACAACGCCGGTCTGTCTTATGGCCCGCTGATGTGGAACCTGATCGCGCAAGGCCACAATCTGCGGCTGGTTGAAGACGCCGCCGACGAATGCCTGAACTTTTCGCGCAAGAATCAGTTGTCGTTTTCGGTCGGTTTGGCCGAAGCGGTCATGGCAGGCTGGATCAACACCTTCAAGCCCGGCAAATACAGCATCGACATGACAGCAACGCTGGCTCGCTGGTCGAACGACGACCATGTCGCCTCGACCGGCAGTTATTACGCCTTGAAAGGCTTCGCGCTGTATTACCTCGGCGAATACCAGACCGCCGACCAAGCTTTGCAGTCCGTGGCATTGCATTTGCACGGCCTAACCGACAACGTGCTGAAACGGCTGTGGTACGCCTTCACCATTCTCAATCGCCTGCGGCTGCCTGGGGCGAACGCGCATGGCCACGGCAGCATCGCAGCCGAAGCCGACCTTGAGGCCATGCTGCTGCCCTTGCGGACGTGGGCCGGACTCGGGCCGCTGCTGACGCCTTTCATCCGTTTGATCGACGCTGAATGCGCCCGCTACGATGGCCACTACCGCGACGCCCGCAATTTGTATCTCGATGCGCTGGAAGCGGCGTTGATGCAAAACTATGGCCTGCTCAGCGGCCACATCTACGAACTGCTCGCCGATCTGGTGGCCGACCACGGCTTCGGTGATGCCGAGCCGTATTACGACGAGGCCCGCCGACATTACCGGCTGTGCCGTGCCGACCTCAAGGGCCGACGTTTGCAGGATCGCCATCCCTACATCAACCGCAAGACCGGGGCGCGGGTGGCCAAGGAAAAACCGCAAATCACCACCCTGCCCAATCTCGACATTGATTACCTGATGAAATCGGCGTTGGCCCTGGCGGCAGAAATCGATTTGCGGCAACTAATGCAGAAAATCATGGCGGTGGTGCTGGAAAGCTCGGGCGCACAAAACGGTTATCTGCTGATGAAACAAGGCGACGTATTGAACATAGTCAGCGAGCGTCACGCAGGCCATGCCAATGTCGGCGGCGAAAGTACGTTATGCCAGGCCATCGTCAACTATGCGCAGCATACCCAGAAGAAAGTGGTGTTGCGTGATGCCGCCCATGACGGCGACTTTCAGAATGCCCCGGAAGTAAAAACCCAGGGCTTGCGCTCGGTGCTATGCCTGCCGGTTATCAAACAATCGGAAATGATCGGGCTGCTTTATCTGGAAAACCGCCTGACCGAAGGTGTGTTCACGCCAGAAAAAATCGACATGACCGAACTGCTCACCGCCCAGGCCGCCATTTCACTGGAAAACGCCCGCCTGCTGGAGCAAACCCGCATTGCTTACCAGCAGTTACAGGACAATCAGGAACGCATGCTACAAATCGAGAAACTGTCGGCGCTCGGCACGCTGGTTGGCGGTGTGGCCCACGAGATCAACAACCCGCTGATGGGGGTGATGAACTTCGTCGAATTCGCAGCGGAGCGTTGCGACAACCATTCCGACTCGGGGAGACAGTCGCGCGAGGTTCTGGGCCAGGCCTTGCAACAGATTCATCGCATCAAGAAAATCGTGGCCAACATGCTGGTATTCGTTCGCCATCGCACGGTGGTCGGTGGCGTCTGCACACCCGCCGAGGTCGTTGAGCAAACCCTGTTGTTGCTGGCGGGCGAACTGCGCAAAGCTCAGATCAGCATCGTCAAGCACATCGCTACCGATTTGCCGGACGCAGGCTGTAGCGCCGAAAGCCTGCAACAGATACTCATCAATCTGCTGATCAATGCCCGTGACGCACTGCGCGATCAACCGGAACCCATCATTACCCTCACGGCAGAAACGAACGGCCAAGGCCTGATATTGTCGGTGGCCGACAACGGCGCCGGCATCAACGACGACACCCTCAAACGCATTTTCGATCCCTTCTTCACCACCAAGCCGCCCGGTCAGGGTACTGGCCTGGGCTTGTCGGTCACCCGCCGTTTGATTCAGGATGTCGGCGGCGACATCGAGGTCGATACCCAGCCCGGCCAGGGTTGCACGATGCGGCTAACATTGCCCATGGCATAACGGCTGTCCTGGCGGAGTCTCTCGCCAGGTAAACGGCGTCTGCTATCATGTCGCCCGTCAGTCGACCGATACCTTCTGCCCTGTGCGGGCAAACGCGACTCAAGCTCTCTACGGGTTTGGCATCGCGACCAGTCCAGGTTGGAACGCTTCGCGTCAAGTGGCGACGGGCCAGCAGAGCATCGTGAACGGCAATGTCGAACCGGTGAAAACCAAGGCTTGATGGGGTAGGGGTTGATACTTGAATGGTGTCCACCGGGTTCGCCTCCGCTTTCCGGGAAGGTCTTCGGAGCAGAGGAATCACAAAATGTTATTCGCGACCCCATCCGGTTTCACGACTGCCTGTCTGGAGTGAGTAAAAGTTAGTTGGAAAGGAAGGTAGAACAGACATGAGCAAGACATTACGAAAAGGTGTATTGAAAACGTGGAAAGATGACCGGGGTTTCGGCTTCATTCAACCCGATAACGGCGATACGGATGTTTTCATCCACATTTCAGCATTCAACAGCATGACAAGACGTCCGCTGCGCGGTGATGTGATCTGGTACGAGGCCGGTGCAGACACAAGCGGCAAGTTCAAAGCCGTCAACGCACGCATCGAAGGCCTGGAGCCTGTCCTGCAAGCGCCTAAACCGGCACGCAAATGGCTATGGCTGCTTGCCATCGCCTTGGGCCTGGTCAGTGCTGCAGTGGCCGCTTTCGCTTTTTTATTCTGAGGTTTTTTATTGCTGAAAAAGGTCAGTCTGTACGCTTTGTTCTCGTTGTCTTGTTCTGCGTAGAAACGAGAAGAGCAGCGTGCAAAACCCTCAGCCCCTCTCCCTGGAGGAGAGGGGCTTTTCCCCTTCCCCGTCTGGCGGTTATCGTAAAAGCCCGGCCTCATCTGGACACAGTAAAAACCTGTACGCCAAGCCATAGGAGGCGCATCTGTATGGCATCCTGCAAGGTCTGAGCCGTTTGTGCGCATCGGACGCTTGGCGTATGTGGGTGTGAATGCTATTTTACGGCAGCCCCCCTTTGGCTTTGCGCTATAAGGAAGGGCGGAGCGGGGGGCGAAGTCGCCTTAGGGATGAGGGCTTTGAGCCTTACATGTCAAGTGCCGAATTTAGCTTGCGCTGAAATAGTTCGTTTTGTCATTAACAGGAGAAAAAACCATGGAAAAAACGCAACGCTTGCTGGCCGCCGGGATACTACTGGGATTGAGCAGCCACTCTGCGCAAGCTGTAGTCTTCGACATTGATTACAGTTACGACAGTCACAACTTCTTTGCAGACCCGCTTCGCAGGGATATTTTTCAAGCCGCCGCCAATTTCTTTGAAATCCATTTGAGCGATGAGTTGCGGGCCATCACCTCGTCCGGTGTCAACCGCTACGACGCGATATTTTCCCGGCCCGACACTGGTGTTTCTATGACTCTCAATAATTTCAGTGTCGCCGCCAATACCTTGACACTATTCGTCGGCGGACAAAACCTGGGGGGGGCGACATTGGGGTTGGGTGGCCCCGGCGGTTATTCGGTGTCGGGTACAACGTCATTTCTCAACAACGCTATTTCGCGCGGGCAAGGCAATGGTACCCAGGGGGTAGTGGAAGGCAGCGGCGCCTACGACTTTGCGCCTTGGGGCGGATCAGTCAGTTTCAACACCGCCAGTCACTGGTATTTCGATAACGATGTCAGCACCAACGAAGCGTTTTCGGGTTCCGACTTCTTCTCGGTTGCGCTGCATGAAATCGGCCACGCTCTGGGCTTTGGCATTGCCGATTCCTGGGAAAACCAGATCATTGCCGGGGCTTTTGCGGGAGCGAATTCGGCCAGCCTGTTCGGCGGCAATGTGCCGCTCAGCGGTGACCATGTTCATTGGGCTGAAGGCACCCAGATCAACGGCTGGGAAACCGCATTCGACCCCACGCTGACCAACGGTACACGCAAGCGCTTGACACAACTGGACTTGGCGGCATTGCAGGATATAGGCTGGCAGGTCACCCCGATTCCTCTGCCTGGCGCCGTCTGGTTGTTTGCTTCGGCCTTGCTTGGCTTGATGGGTGTGTCGCGTAAACGAAACAGCGTTGCCGCTTCATGACGACCTGATGCATCGCCGGTAAACCTGTTTTACAGCAACACTGGGGATGCGCTGCTGAAGATTCCGTCAAAAAACAAACCCGGAACAACTCTGTCTGGCCGCCATACCCGTTACTTACGTGTCAGGAAGAAATGAAGGTATTTGCACTTCAGTATCATGTTTTTGCCGTCGAGTTCGATGACGGCGCAATCTTCATATTTTTCCCGGCCAGGCGAGGCCTGTTTCCTGATGATGCCGTCAACAACCGAGTATTTGATGGCGATCTCCATTTCCTTGGTTCGACCAACCGTGTCTTCGCCCGTTGTCATCAGAGTGCCATCAGGTTGGAAATCCCAGGTTACGTTCAAGGCTTTTTTATCCCTGTCCAGCCCAGCTGCTTCGGCGGTAACTCGCCACTTTCCCAGAATTTTCGAATTGTCTTCCAATTTGACGTCAGCATGAACCGAGGCTGCGGTCAGGGCGGCAAACAGGCATGAAACCATTGTTTTTCTTGTCATTGTGTTCTCCTGGCTGAGCATTGAAAAATCGAGGCCGGACTATAGCATATTCATTTTCCACTACCGGCTTTTTCTCCTGGCGCAAAACCGTCCACTCCACCACATCAATCATGGCCCACAACAAAAAACTGCCTGCCCAAGCCGTCACCGTGACGGTCGAATCCTTGTCCCACGATGGTCGTGGTATTGCCCATGTCGATGGCAAAGTGGTGTTCATCGACGAGGCTCTGCCCGGTGAAACCCTGGAATTCGTCTACACCGACAGCCGTCGCGATTACGCCGAAGGCAAAGTCAGTGCCTTGCTGACCCGTTCCGAACATCGCGTGGAACCAGGCTGCCCGCATTTTGGCGTCTGCGGCGGGTGCAGCTTTCAGCATGTGGACGATGGCGAGCAGATTCATTTCAAGGAAGAGCTGCTGAAAGATCAATTCCGCCGCATCGGCAAGATCGACATTCCCGAACTCTGGCCCGCATTGACCGGCCCGCACTGGGGGTACAGGCGCAAGGCCCGCATGGGGGTGAAATGGGTTGCGAAAAAATCGCGGGTGCTGGTGGGTTTCCGCGAGCGCCGCAATCCGTTTCTGGCGGAAATCGACCGTTGCAAGGTCATGCACCCGGCGGTGGGCGAAAACCTGCTGGCCTTGGGCGAGATGATCGCAGACTTGAGCATCAGGGACAAAATCCCGCAGATCGAGGTGGCTATTGGCGACGACGATGTGGTGCTGGCAGTTCGGGTACTGGCGCCACCAACCGAGGCCGACACACGACGCATGGCCGAATTCGCCAGCCAGCATGGCATCAGCCTTTGCCTGCAACCCAAAGGCCCGGACAGCATCCATCCGCTGCCGGGTGCCGCCGACGTGGTGCCGAATTACACCCTGCAAGAACAAGGTGTGCGCTTCAATTTCCGCCCTGCGATGTTCACCCAGGTCAATTACGCCATCAACCAGAAAATGGTCAGCCGTGCGCTGGATGCCTTGGAACTGAGCTGCAATGATCGCGTTCTGGACTTGTTCTGCGGCCTGGGTAACTTCACCCTGCCGCTGGCAACCCGCGCCGGGCATGTCGTCGGGATCGAGGGCGATGCACCGCTGGTTCGACATGCCCAGAGCAACGCCCGCCTGAACAATATCGACAATGTCGAGTTTCATGTCGCCGATTTGACCAAAGACGTGAAAGACCAGCCCTGGAGCCGCCAACGCTTCGACAAGATACTGCTAGATCCTTCCCGTGCGGGCGCAGCGGACATCTTGCACAACTTCAAACATTGGCAGCCGACGCGCATCGTTTACGTGTCGTGCAACCCCTCCACCCTGGCGCGTGATGCCGGGATTCTGGTCAACGAGCTGGGCTACACGCTGGTCAAGGCCGGGGTGATGGACATGTTTCCGCAAACCGCCCATGTCGAATCGATCGCCTTGTTTGTGAAATGACCGGCGCGCCACCAGCAAGCCCCGCGCGTTTCATCGCTATTTCGCTTGCCGAACAGCGGTTGCGGCTGATCGATGACGACCGCGTACTGGCAAGCTACCCGGTTTCGACGGCAAAAAACGGCGCGGGTCAGCGTAAGGGCAGCGAATGCACGCCGCTAGGCTGGCATTCGATACGAGCCAGGATCGGTAGTCATCAAGCCATCAACAGCGTCTTTGTGGGGCGCAGGCCAACCGGCGAAATCTACGGCCCGCAATTGGCCGCCGAATTTCCGCAGCGCGACTGGATACTCAGCCGCATTCTGTGGCTGGGCGGGCTGGAAGCCGGGTTCAATCGTTATGGCGAGGTCGATAGCGCCTGGCGTTACATCTACATCCACGGCGCGCCCGATCATCTGCCGTGCGGACAACCGGCCTCGCATGGCTGCATACGCATGCACAACGCCGATGTCATTGAGTTGTTCGACGCTGTGGAGCCGGGCTGCAAGGTGTGGATTCATCCATGAACCGCATCGTGCTGGGTCTGGAATACGATGGCACGGCTTACGCGGGCTGGCAGTTTCAGGCCGGTAAACCGACGGTGCAGAACCGCTTGCAACAGGCCTTGACCATCATTGCCGATCAGCCGCTTACCGTGCAGTGCGCTGGTCGCACCGATGCCGGGGTGCACGCGCTGGAGCAAGTGGTGCATTTCGATTGCACCGTCCAGCGGCCACTGGATGCCTGGCTGATGGGCGGCAACAGCCATTTGCCCGATGACATCCGCATTCTGTGGGTAAAACCGGCCATTGCCGACTTTCACGCCCGCTACAGCGCCATTGCCCGCTTCTACCGCTACGTGATCCTCAACCGGCGCATGAAATCGGCCCTGCTGCGCAGCCAGGCGACCTGGTGTCATGACCCACTGGACGCCGAACGCATGCAGCGGGCGGCGCAACACCTGCTGGGCGAGCACGACTTTTCCTCATTCCGCGCCCAGAGCTGCCAATCGGTCAGCCCCAACCGCTTCATGCATGTCATCGACGTTTACCGCCAGGATGACAAAATCATCATCGACATTTGCGCCAACGCCTTTCTGCACCACATGGTGCGCAACATCGTCGGCGTATTGATGGCAATCGGCACCGGCAAGCGTCCGGAAAGCTGGACGCAGGATTTGTTGCAGATCAAAGACCGCAGCCAGGCAGCAATGACCGCGCCGCCACATGGCTTACATTTGGCTGGTGTATTTTATCCGCACCATTATGGCCTTCCAGTCCATCCGTTGTCTTTCAAGCTGCCGCCGGACGCCAAACGCTACGATTGACACAGAGTCCTGCGATGCAGCTTGGTTTTACCGAACGCAATGAAATAATGCGGTCTTGGCGGATTCATTTGGACAATCTGAAGGCAAGGACGCGAGTAATGTCGTTTAGTTTAGGCGTAAGGATATCGTTGGGGTTGACGCCTGCCGCCACGTTGACGAGGGCCTCTTCAGCCTTGCGCCGGGCATCCGCCAACCCCGTTTCAAGGCAAACCCCGAGTGACAGCGTCTTGCGCTTGCCGTCGATTCTGTAGTCAAGTCGCCACCATTTAGCACCATTGGTCTTGACCTCCACGTAAAGCCCGTTGCCGTCATTCATGCGCAGGTCTTTGCCGCCCGCCTTGGTGTTCTTGACCGTAACGTCTTTCAGTAGATCTTTCGCCATTTGCAGTAACTCCGCTGGAAAAATGCAGTAACTTTTTGTCACTGCCTGGAGTTACTGCAAAAGTTGTCGACTGTTACTGCATTTCCCAGCATGTTGCTGGACATAAAAAACCCGCGAACCTAGATGATTAGCGGGTTTGTGGGCTGTATTGGACTTCCTGAAATGCTTGTTTGGTACCGACGGCCGGATTTGAACCGGCATGACTTGCGTCACCACCCCCTCAAGATGGCGTGTCTACCAATTTCACCACGTCGGCATGTAACTTCTCATTGCCCGCCTCCCACTTCCTTTACAGCCGGTTCGGCGGGTATTTCTGATATGGGCACGGATTCATCAACAGTACTGCGCGACACAGGAACGTCTGGCCTCAGCGGCTGAGTTGCTTCCGGCGCTACGTTCATTATGTCGGTTTTCTTGTCTTGGTAGCCGCTCAGGATGGCCAAGCTCAAGCTGGTGATAAAGAACAGGGTTGCAAAAATCGCGGTTGTTCTGGATAAGAACGATGCCGATCCTTGGGCGCCAAATACAGATCCTGAAGCACCGCCACCAAACGTTGCACCTGCGTCGGCACCTTTGCCATGTTGAATCAATACCAAGCCTATGATGCCTAGAGCCAGGAGTATGTGTATGACTATGATGATTTGATACAGCATGTTGAATCCAACGAAAAAACTAAACCGAATGACAGATTTGCAAAAAACCTTTGGCGTCGAGCGATGCGCCGCCTACCAGTCCGCCATCAATGTCAGGCATTGCAAACAGGGCTTTGGCATTATCAGGTTTGACGCTGCCGCCGTAGAGTATTTGCACGCTATCAGCGACAGTCTGGCTTCTGGCGGCTATGCGTTGGCGAATGTAACGATGTACTTCCTGTGCTTGATCGTCGGTTGCGGTTTTACCGGTTCCGATGGCCCAAACAGGCTCGTAGGCGATGACGGCTTTTTGAAACGCATCGATTCCGGCTGCGTCAATTACGGCATCTAGCTGTTCATCGACAACCTGAAAGGTTCGGTTTGATTCGCGTTCTTCCAGTGTTTCGCCAACACAGAGCACCGGAATGATGTTTTGTTTTTGTGCTTCGATAAACCGTTTTGCGACCGATGCGTTGGTGTCGCCATAATAGCTGCGGCGCTCGGAGTGGCCAACCAGCGCATATTTGCAGCCGCAATCGGCCAGCATGGTTGCAGATACTTCGCCAGTGTACGCGCCGGAGGTTTGATCGGCAACATTTTGCGCACCCACGACAATGGCTGAGCCAGTCAGGGTTTGCTGTATATCGGATAAATAGACAAACGGGACGCAAACCGCCACTTCCTGAGTAACGCTTCCCAAGCCTTCGGCGAGAGTGTTGGCCAATGCCTGGCCGTCCTGGCGAGAACCGTTCATTTTCCAGTTTCCCATGATCAAAGACTGACGCATTAGATACTCCGAGCCAAATAAAGCCGACTATGATAAAGATTGATTGCTGTTAATTCAAGAAGCGATTGCTTTCCGTACGTCGTTCGCCAGTTGATTGGCATATTTATTGACGTCATCTTCATCAACGCCCTCAACCATCACGCGGATCAACGGCTCGGTACCGGATGCGCGCAACAGCACTCGTCCCTTGTCGCCCAGTTTCTTTTCGACAGTGTCGACAGCTTTTTTGATGCCATCGTGTTCATCGATTTTGATTTTACGTTCGCTGCGGACATTGATGAGTACTTGCGGGTACTTCTTCATGCCTTTTTTCAGGTCGTGCAGTGTCTTGCCGGTTCGGCGGACTTCTGCCAAGACCTGCAGGGCGGCTACGATGCCGTCGCCGGTTGTGGTTTTGTCCAGACAGATGATATGCCCTGAGCCTTCGCCGCCGATGATGCCTTTTTTCTCGCCCAGGAGTTCCATGACGTAGCGGTCGCCGACATTGGCGCGCATCAGTTCGACGCCCATGGCTTTTAGCGCGTGCTCCATGCCCAGATTGGACATTAACGTACCAACGACAGGGCCTTGCAGTTTGTTTTCGTCACGCCGTGATTTGGCGATGATGTAAATCAGTTCATCACCGTCGACGATCTCGCCTTTGTGGTCGACCATGATGAGCCGGTCGCCATCGCCATCCAGTGAAATGCCCACGTCGGCGCGATACTCCAGAACTTTGTCCGACAGATTTTGCGGGCATGTCGCACCGCATTCGTCATTGATATTCAGGCCGTCGGGTGTGGCGGCGACGGTGACGACTTCGGCACCGACTTCGCTAAATACATGGGGCGCGATGTGATAGGTGGCGCCGTTGGCGCAGTCAATCACGATGCGCAAGCCCTTGAATTCGAGCTGTGGCGGCACGGTCGCCTTGCAGAATTCGATATAACGTCCGGCCGCATCGCTGACACGCTTGACCTTGCCCAGGCGGGCCGATTCGACGGTGGTCATCGGTGTATCGAGATAGCGCTCAATCTCGAATTCCACCTCGTCAGGCAGTTTGGTGCCGTTAACCGAGAAAAACTTGATGCCATTGTCGTAGTAGGGGTTGTGCGATGCACTGATGACGATGCCGGCTTTGGCGCGCAGAGTTCGGGTCAGATAGGCGACTCCAGGGGTTGGCATGGGGCCTAACATGCGGGTATCGACGCCCGCTGCCGATAATCCTGCTTCCAATGCCGATTCGAACATATAGCCCGAGATGCGCGTATCTTTGCCGACCAGGACGAAACCGCTACCTTCTCTGGTGAAAACCCGCCCAGTTGCCCAGCCCAGCTTGAGCATGAAATCTGCCGTAATGGGGTATTCGCCTACCTTGCCCCGAATGCCATCGGTTCCGAAATACTTTTTTGCCATTTTTGATCTCGCTTTTCGCATGTCCAAAAAAAAGAGAGGCCAGAGCCTCTCTTGATCCTTAAAAATCCACAGACTTAAGTCTAGCCTTGTTCCGCGACACCGCCAACCGACGAATCGCCAGCACCTTTCTTTTGCCAGGGGTCGACTTCGACATCGCCACTGGCAGGCGGAGTATCGTCCCAGCCTTTGGGTTCACGAACGGGTTTTCTTTCCATCAGGTCGTCGATTTGATACTTGTCGATGGTTTCATATTTCATCAAGGCTTCGGCCATGGTGTTCAGAATATCCATATTATCTTTCAGGATTTTTTCCGCACGCTCGTAATTGCGATCGATGATGGAGCGAATTTCTTCGTCTATGGTATGGGCTGTTTCCTCGGCGACCGACTTGTGTTGCGTCACAGAGCGGCCCAGGAAGATTTCGCCTTCTTCCTCGCTGTAGGTCAGCGGCCCCAGGCGTTGCGACAAGCCCCATTTGGTTACCATGTTGCGAGCCAGCTCCGTTGCGCGCTCGATGTCGTTTTGTGCGCCGGTCGAGACCTGCTCCCAGCCGAAGACCAGTTGTTCTGCGATGCGCCCGCCATACAGGCTGGAAATCATGCTGTCGATTTTGCATTTGCTGGCGCTGTATTGATCGCGTTCGGGCAGGAACATGGTGACACCCAGTGCGCGTCCGCGCGGCATGATGCTTACCTTGTAGACTGGATCATGCTCGGGTACCAAACGACCGACGATGGCATGACCGGCTTCATGGTAGGCCGTCATGCGCTTTTCTTTTTCATCCATGACCATAGAACGGCGTTCGACGCCCATGATCAGCTTGTCCTTGGCTTTTTCGAGATCGATCATGCTGACCAGGCGCTTGTTGACTCGCGCAGCGAATAACGCCGCCTCGTTGACCAGATTGGCCAAATCGGCACCGGAAAAACCCGGTGTGCCTTGGGCGATATATTTGACACGAACATCATCGCCAATCGGTACTTTTTTGAGGTGGACATTGAGAATTTGCTCGCGTCCACGGACATCGGGCAAACCAACGACGACTTGACGATCGAAGCGGCCAGGTCGCAGCAGAGCCTTGTCGAGAACGTCGGCGCGGTTGGTCGCCGCCAGGACGATGACGCCTTCCTGGCCTTCGAAACCATCCATTTCCACCAGCAACTGATTCAGTGTCTGTTCGCGCTCATCGTTGCCGCCCCCCAGACCGGCACCGCGCGAGCGACCGACAGCGTCGATCTCGTCGATGAAAATGATGCAGGGGGCATGTTTCTTGGCTTGTTCGAACATGTCGCGAACCCGTGATGCACCGACACCAACGAACATTTCGACGAAATCCGAACCCGAGATGGTGAAGAATGGCACTTTGGCTTCGCCTGCAATGGCACGGGCCAGCAAGGTCTTGCCAGTACCCGGCGGGCCAACCATCAAGGCACCACGAGGCACTTTGCCACCCAATCGCTGATATTTGGCAGGGTCTTTCAAAAAGTCGACCATTTCTTCGACTTCTTCTTTCGCTTCATCGCAGCCAGCAACGTCGGCAAACGTCACCTTGTTTTGATCCTGATCCAGCATCCGGGCTTTGCTCTTGCCAAAGCCCATCGCGCCGCCGCGACCGCCGACGCCGCCCTGCATTTGTCGCATGAAAAATACCCAGACGGCGATCAACAGCAGAATCGGGCCGAACGAAACGAATATCTGCATCAACATCGACGGCTCTTCCGGTGGCTGAACCATAATTTCAACCCCGTTCGCCAGTAAGTCATCGATCAGATGCGGATCGTTGGGTATATAAGTTTTGAATTTGTCACCCGCCAGCATTCGACCGCGTATCGTGTTGTCGGTAATGGCAACCTGTTGAACCTGTCCTGCCTTGACGGCATCGATCAACTGCGAGTAAGACAGAGTGGCATCACTACGTGTCGCCCGCGCTCCGAAATTGTTGAACACTGCCATCAACACCAATGCGATGACAATCCAAAGCACAAAATTTTTGATCATGTCGTTCAAGTTATGCACTCCGGCCGACCACGGCCTATGATTTAGAAACTGAGTATTGAAGTCAGGAATAGCTTACCGCAAATTTGCCGGTAGGCTGCCAGCCATAACCTCATTTTGAAGGCCTGAAGCCTTTCGCCAATAAGTAGATCTCGTTGCTGCGAGGACGCGACGCCTTTGGCTTGCGGATCACGACGGACTTGAAGTGGCTCCTCACCTGATTGAAAAAATCATCGAAGCCCGCTCCCTGGAACATCTTGATTAGAAACGTGCCGCCTTCGGTCAACATGCTTTGAGCGGCATCCAGGGCAAGCTCGCCCAGGTAAATGACGCGGGGCTGATCCATTTCCCGGTTGCCGCTTATATTGGGGGCCATGTCCGACAATAACAAGTCTACGGATGCTGCATCAAGCGATTCGTACAGCTTTTGCAGAATCGCATCCTCGCGAAAATCACCCTGAATGAAATGCACGCCGTCTATGGGTTCGATTTCCAGCAAATCGATGGCGACGATCTTGCCTTTTTTCCCGACAATGCCTTTGGCGTATTCCGACCAACCACCCGGTGCCGCACCCAAATCGACCACGTTCATTCCGGGCCTGAGGATTTTATCTTTATCTTGAATTTCGCTGAGTTTGAATACCGCTCGGGAACGATAACCCAGTGCTTGTGCTTTTTTGACATATTCATCCTGGACATGCTCCTGCATCCACTGATGACTGCTTTTGCTGCGTGCCATATTGATTGCTTCATAAGTGCTTGCACCGGGAATGGCCTGAATGCGCTGAACTGTTTCGGCAAGCACTTATGAAACAATCAATAACGTATTGAATTGGGTACTACAATCCCATAAATTCTTGACCGCACTGCCCTGAACCCGTCGGTGCAGGAACTTCTGTGAAAATCAATATAGCCGCTTCGTGTAGAATCCGGCTTTTTTATTGAGCGTTGGAAATCGAGTGAACCCTGTCGAAAAGAAAGCCCTGAAGGCGCAAGCCCATTCGTTGAATCCTGTTGTTATGGTTGGTCAGGCCGGTCTGACGCCGACCGTAATCAATGAAGTCAATATCGCTCTCGATGCTCACGAACTGATTAAAGTCAAAATCCGTGCGGAACGCGAAGAGCGCAAGATCATCGCGCTGCAAATTTGCCAGGAAGCGCAGTGCGAGTTGATTCAGTCCATAGGCCAGATTATCGTACTGTTCAGAAACAATCCCGCCAAAAAACCACAGCGATCTTTCGGTTAAAAAAATCATTGCCAGGCTTTCCTGTTAGTTGACGTACCCAGTATCTGCCATGCGCCTGCATTGTATACCAATCAATTTGGATGCAGCGAATTACTCAGGCTGGCAGGGTAATCGGCAATGGCCTGTTCTCAAGCTGGCACGCCCAGTATGGGTGCATTGCTTTTGAAAACAGCCCAAGCCTGCATGTCTTCTGCCAGTTGCAGCTGCTCGGCGCTTTGCCGGGTAAGCAGGATGACCAGCAACTGGCCGCTTGCCAGTGACACCGTGACTTCCGAGTTGATAGTGGCGTGGTGAATGCGAATGATCCGACATGCCAAGCGGTTTCGCGCCGAAAGCGGTTGTTCGTGGTCGATTGCCAGCATGACATCGGCATCGTTGATTAACAGCAATACCGGATCCTCTATCTGCAAGTTCATTTGACGCAGCATCGACAACTCAATGGTTGCAATCACTTGCTCGTCGGCAGCCAGGGTTATCGACAGCTCAGCATTTGCCGCCCCAATTTGCAGGGCTGATATGTGGCCAAATAATTGATTGTGGGCACTGGTTTTTACTGCCAGATGCTGCAACAGCATCAAGGTATCGGGATCGTCGGCCAGACGCTGATTGAGTTGAGCCAGAAAAACCTGATGTTCCTGCTCCAGTTGCTTGAACAGCGCCACCAGCGCCAAACCGGCTTTTGTCAGCGCCGTGCCGCCACCCTTGCTGCCACCGGTGACGGTATTGACCAAGGCTTTGGGGGCGCTGTTATTGGCGCGTTCGATGATTTGCCAGGCGCCCTTGTAACTCAAGCCCGCCTGTTTGGCCGCTTGATTGATGGAGCCGGTCTGTTCGATGGCCATCAGCAGGCCGATCATGCGGCGATCCAATGCACCCGCCAGCGCCAGCTCACCGGTAACCCATTGATTCGATGATGGTGCTATCTGATTCAAGGCCCGGGTAGGCGTGCCGCTGGGCATAGGTGTTGAGCGTCGAAAGAAGATGTCACAGATTTTGGTGAGTGGGCAACATCAGAAAAACTACGACAGCGGGCTTGTGCTGCAAACGACCCCAAACTTACTTGGCGGCATCAATCAGTTTATTGAAGGCGGCAACACGGTCTTTGCCCATATTGACCAGATCGATACCGTTGTCGACCATCATCTGCACCAGGCCCGGCGTGGTGTAAACGATTTTTCCCAGATAAGCCACAACAGGCAACGCGACGATTGCGCCAAACAGCGTACCAAAGCCCAGCATAGCCAGGAAATCACTGATGATGACCACAATATCCAGTGGCAGCAGAATCAGCGTGCCGAAATAAACCAGCACGATAAACGTAAACAATACAAAAACAACGAACTGTAACAATCTGATCAGGGCAACATTAAGGTTTTTCATGACTAGGAATATCTCGAATGAATGAAGCAGTCGTAGGGGCAATCCACGGCATTATTGGCAATGGCGGCGTAAAATCGAAGGCGGCGATTATAAGATAAAAGCCTGTATCCAATTCGATTTTTTGCCATAGGCAAGCTTGCGGCAGGTACGCCTGTCAAGGCGTGGGCTGGTTTTGGTCGAGCGGGCCGCTTTCATCAGTGGGCGTGTCGATGAAAAACGAATGCAGCAGGGCACCGGCAACAAAGCCACCAACGTGTGCCCACCAGGCCACGTTCGACGTCGCCGCCGAAAACAGCGCTATCGACGTCACCTCCTGCAACTGCAAGATCATCCAGAACCCCAAAAAACCGATGGCCGGTACTTCAAAAATCAGCGGGTAAAACAGAATGGGTATGACGACCACGACCCGCGCATAGGGGAAACGGAAAAAATACGCGCCCAGCACACCGGCAATGGCGCCCGATGCGCCCACCACCGGTATCACCAGATTTCTTGAAAAATGCCACTGGGCGTAAGTCGCAATGATGCCGCACAACAGGTAAAACACGATGAAACGTTTGTGCCCCATCAAATCCTCAATGTTATCGGCGAATATCCACAAAAACATCAGATTGAACAGAAGATGCATCCAGTCGCCGTGGATGAATATATTGGTGACGAACGACAGGTAATAATCCGGCGGCAAGCCAAAATGCTGCGCCCAGGTTGGGTTGGTATAACGGATGGGCACCATGCCGTACAGATACAAAAAGCGCTGAACCATGTAATTCGGCATCACCAGCATGCTCAGAAAAACCACAGTGCAAATCACCATGATGGCCCAGGTTACGTAAGGCCTGATCTTGCACGGTATCGAGTCTCGAATCGGTATCATCGTCGGTTCCTGTTGATGGATTTTTTGAGAAACACGAATCGAGCATACTGGATGCCGACACGCCGTTTTACTCAATGACTGTCATACCACAGCTTTTCAAGACGCCGCACCGAAACCGGGTAAGCCGTCTTCAGTTGCTGGGCGAACAACGATACCCGCAACTCTTCCAGCGCCCAGCGAAAGCTCTCGCTCTCCGGCGTCGGCATCTGTGTTTTCATCTGTTTTTCGATAGATTGCCAGTACCAACTCGACAGGCGCTGTATCGCCTGAACATCTGAGGCCACCCATTTTTGTTTTTCCAGACGGTAATCGATGGCCTTCAGGTAGCGAGGCAACGCCGACAGTTGATGCAAGGGCGTATGTCGCAAAAAACCGGCATAAATCAGATTAGCCAGCTGATTTTCGATGTCCTGTTTCAACGCGGGCAACACGCCCGGCTGTTGCAGGTGCTGCTTGACGGCTTGATAGTCTGCCATGATTTCACCGACCTGCTTTCCCAGCTGATTCATCGCCGTCAACAAGCCCGATTTTTTTTCAGCCAATATCGCGTCGAAATCGTTCTGAGTTCGAACAGCGCACTGCTCGACGAACACGCCGCGAAACAACAGATGCAGCAAGTCGGCCTTGAAATCACCACCGGCGCGGTGTTTTAGCAGCAGATGCGCTGGTAACTGGTTGTAAGTCAGTTGCAGGGCTGGCGAAACGCCGTGATTTTTCAAAATGTATGACACTTCCTTTTTACAGACCAACTGGTACAACCGGGTCAAGCCATCGGCATGCGCCAGCTCGGCCTTGTGCCGGGTTTCCAGCATCTTCACGCCTACGCTTTCGCCCTCATCGATGATCGCCGGAAACCCCGTGAAGTCCTGACCTTTCTGCATGAATTGCATGGTTTCCGGCAGGTCGTCGAAAGCCCAGGCGATGCAACCGGCATGATTCAGCTCATCCTGTGCCAAATTGTCGAAACTTTTCTCGGCCTTGACCGCGAATTGAGCCTGCAAGCTGGCCAGATTACGGCCATAACCCAGCGCCTTGCCGCTGTCGTCCACCACCCGGAAGTTCATCTGCAAATGCTCGGGCAGTGCGCCGGGTTGCCATTCGTTGAGTGCAATCGCCTCGCCAGTCAGTTTGCGCAAACGGCCCGACAGCCATTCGTAGACCGAACTCTTGAAATCCGGCTCGATGTCCAGGCAGGCTTTGGCAGTGTTGGGCACCGGCACGAAATGCTTGCGCAGATGTTTGGGCAAACCCTTTATCAAGGCCACGACTTTTTCCTCCAGCATCCCCGGCACCAGCCAGTCGAACGGCGGCTGGCGAATCTGGTTTAGCTGATGCACCGGAATGATGGCGGTAACGCCGTCCTCGTCGTGGCCGGGTTCGAAGCGGTAATGCAGTGCGATGGTCAGCTCACCCAGCTTTTTACTGTCCGGAAAATCCCAGTCACTGATCTGGTTGTCAGCTTGGCGGGTCAGGTCTTCCCGGGTCAGGAACAAAACCTTCGGATTGTCGCGTTCGACCGTCTTGCGCCACTGATCCAGCGTAATGCCATTAACTACTTCGGCTGGCAGTTTCTGGTCGTAGAACTGATACAGCCACTCCTCGTCCTCGACCAAATCCACCCGCCGCCCCTTGTGCTGGATGTAACCCACTTCCTCCAGCAATTTTTCATTGGCGCGGAAAAATGCTGCGCTGGAGTGGTAATCCTGATTCACCAGGGCATGGCGGATGAACATCGCCCGCGCGGCTTTTGGGTCGACCTTTTCGTAAGGCACTTTACGCTTGGCTTGCAAGGTCAACCCGTACAGCAACGTGCGTTCGTAAACACCACAGCGACCGGCGTTTTTCTCCCAATGGGGATCGTAATGATTGCGCTTGACCAGATGTTGGGCACAGGCCTCTATCCATTCCGGTTCGATTTTGGCGACAGTGCGGGCGTAGACCTTGCTGGTTTCCACCTGCTCGGCGGCCATGATCCATTTCGGCTTCGCCTTGTGCTGGCCGGAACCGGGGAAGATGAAAAACTTCAGGCCGCGTGCGCCCAGGTACTCGTACTGCTCGTGGCGAAAGCCGATATTCGACAGCAGGCCCGGCAGTAGCGCCATGTGGATTTGCTCGTAATTGGCCGGATTGCCGCTGGTTTTCAAACCCAGCTCACCACGCGCCACCTGCATGATCTGGCTGTGAATGTCATGCCATTCGCGCATGCGGATGTAGGACAGAAAATTATCCTGGCAGTATCTGCGCAACTTGCTGTTGGTCAGATGCTTTTTTTGCTCCTCGAAGGCGTTCCACAGATTTAGCAGGGTCAAAAAGTCGGAATCCTCAGCCTTGAACGGTGCATGTTTGGCTTCGGCCTGCGGCAATTTATCGGCGGGCTTGTCGCGCGGGTCTTGAATGCTCAAAGCCGACACGATGATGGACACCTCGTGCAGCGAACCCAGGTCAGCCGCCGCCAGCAGCATACGCGCCAGTTTCGGATCGGTCGGGATTTTGGCCAATTGCCGCCCGATGTCGGTCAATTGGCCCTGCTTGTCCAGCGCATCGACTTCAAACAAGGCATTCTTGCCGTCGCGCACCATTTTTTCGTCGGGCGGTTCGACGAAGGGGAAGTCCTTGATGTCGCCCAGTTTTAGCGCCGCCATCTGCAAAATAACGGATGACAGATGGGTGCGCAGAATCTCGGGATCGGTAAATTCCGCTCGCGCCAGATAATCCTCTTTGGAATACAAGCGGATGCAGATACCTTCCGCCACCCGACCGCAACGCCCGGCCCGCTGGTTGGCGCTGGCTTGCGAAATGCGCTCGATCGGCAGCCGTTGTATTTTGCTTTTGGCGCTGTAACGGCTGATGCGGGCATGGCCGGAGTCGATCACGCAGCGAATGCCGGGCACGGTCAGCGAGGTTTCGGCAACGTTGGTGGCCAGCACAATGCGCGGCTTGTTGCCGCTGGGTTTGAACACACGCTCCTGCTCGGCGACGCTGAGTTTGGAATACAGCGGCAGCACCTCGTAACGGCTGTTGTGATGCGACTTGCGCAAGGATTCAGTCGTCTCGCGGATCTCGTGCTCGCCACTGAGAAAAATCAGAATGTCGCCGCGCAAATCCCGATACAGCTCGTCGATGGCATCCAGAATGGCCTGCTGCAAATCGGCAGCGGTTTCGTCGTCTTCCTCGATCAGTTCGATGGGTCGGTAACGAATGTCTACCGGATAGGTGCGGCCTGAGACATTGACAATCGGTGCGCCGCCGAAATGCCGGGCAAAGCGCTCTGGGTCTATGGTGGCCGAGGTGATGACGACTTTCAAATCGGGTCGTTTCGGCAGCAGCCAGCGCAGATAACCCAGCAGAAAATCGATGTTCAGACTGCGTTCGTGGGCTTCGTCGATAATCAGCGTGTCGTATTGATTCAGATAGCGGTCGTTCTGAGTCTCGGCCAGCAGAATGCCGTCGGTCATCAGCTTGACCAGCGAATTGGGCGCAGTCTGGTCGTGAAAACGCACCTTGTAACCGACGGTGTTGCCGACGGCCTGGCCCAGTTCCTCGGCGATGCGGTCGGCCACGGTGCGGGCCGCGATGCGGCGCGGCTGGGTGTGGCCTATCATGCCGGTGACGCCTCGACCTATTCCTAAACAAATCTTCGGCAACTGTGTGGTCTTGCCCGAGCCGGTTTCGCCGCAGACGATGGTGACCTGGTGGTTTTTGATGAGTTCTGCAATGTCATCCTTCTTGCCGCTGACCGGCAGATCGGGGTATTCGATCAGCGGTACCGAGGCCCGGCGCTGGTTGCAACGGCTCACCGAGCGGTCGATCTTCTCCGTCAGTGCCTGAAGCTGCCCCGCAACATCCTTGCCTTTGCCCGCCTCGGCACGTAAACGATCAAGCTGTCGCTTGAAGCCATGACGGTCTTGCGCCATGCACAGACCCAGTTGCTGGGCAAGGCGTTGCAATTCGGGGTGATTGGACATGGCAGACATGGAAAAACGAAAAAGGCGGCCATTATCCTAAAAAATGGCGTGGGGCAGGGGCAATGCATGGCTTTGGGTACGTAAGCGTTCGCTATGCAGAAGCCTCCCGGTGCATTGCTGTGCGGCGCGTGGGAGCAAGGAAATGAAAACTACCGGCGACACGAATGCCCAGGATTCCGCAAGCTCTGTTCGGGCTACTTGCAACTACATAGTGGTAGACTCCTTTAAAAATCAACAGGAGTAGCATCATGACAACCTACCGTCGGTACTTTGGAATTGGCTGCCAAGCTGAAAGCCGCCGGTTTTGCACCAGAACAAGCGGAAGCCGTGGTGCGCGTGGTCGTTGAAACGCAAACCAGCGTGGTCACGCGCGATTATCTCGATGCCAGACTGAGCGAAAACAAGGTGGATTTGATCAAGTGGACTGCCGGTATGCTGCTGGCGCAAGCCGGGCTGGTTGCGGCTTTGGTGAGGCTGTTTTAAACCACCGCCAGAGCTGCCAAACGCCGGGCGGCAGTCGCATCATGTTCTGGCGCTCAAGTTCCTCAAAATTTCTTCCAGTGGCACCAGATTGAGTTTTACCCTGAACAGAACGGTGCCGGTTTGCAGCAAGCCGTAACATTCGTAGGTCCGAACCAGAATGTCGGTCTGATTGAGGGTATTGCTGCGCGATTCCGGCAACTGCTTGACCAGAATGTGCAGCTTCTCGTTGTTGCGAACATCCTTCAGTGCCAGACGATCAACGGAAATGTCATGCGAGGTATAAACCATGGGATTGCGCTTGAAGTCGTGATCTTCAAGCTGCGCCTTGTCGAGCAACGCCCCGGAGGTCAGGCTGCACGGGAATATCTCGGGATAATGCTCGATTTTGGCCAGGTCATCGAAATACTCCGACTGCTCCGCCAGCGATCCCGACAAAAAATTCTTGGCATTGCCATTGGTCATCCACTTGCGTTTCAGGAAAAACGCCGTTCCCGGCACCAGAGTGCCATCGGCCACCTGGTTCAAATCGGGCAGGGTCGACAAATCGGTATCCGCCAGGAACAAAGGCGTCCGGGTTTCCTTTTTGTAGCCCAGCAACAGGGTTTTATCCTGCGATTTGATCGAAATACGGTTGGTTAGCGTCAATTCGGGGATGGTGGTTATCAGGGTTTTCTTGATGTCGAGTTGCACGTCCTGCTTGGGGCGCAGGGCATTGACGAAGCGCACCTGATAGTTGCTGTAACGCAACTGATTTTCCGCGATGATGATGTCCTCGTGATGGGTTTCACGAAACAGCTTCATTTGATACTCGATCAGCGTATTGAGCTGAAACCCCAGTACGATCGGGCCTTTGAACGGGTTATGGGTGATTTGCAGCCATTTGTGCTTGTCATGAAACAGATTGAAATCATCGGAAGCGTTGCGCGCCACTTCGATGTGTATCTGTTCAAACGTAACGATATTTTCCTTGGACATGCGCGTAAACTGGGCAATGTTGGCGGTTTGGTAACTGTTCGGACGGCAGTTGCTTATGCCTCTGCAAAACCCGGAGCAGCCGTCTTCGGTCGGCTTAGCCCCTTCCTCAAGGCGTGTGGAAGAGGCCATGCCGACCGATGGGTATCAGGCTAAGGCCAGACCATCCGCTCGGCTAGTCAAAACGGTCAGCAGGCGCTGGGCGTGCTCGGCGGCTTCGATGCCCAGGTCGGTCAGATAGCCACCATCGACCTGATCGATCAAGCCTTTTTCATGCAGGCGCCGGGCCGCGCCTATCATGGCAGCGTCGGCGGTGTGATGCACTTTCAGGCCCTCCTGATGCGAGGCCAGATTGAACAGCGATAAAAAGCGAATTTCCGCCACCAGGTCATCGGTCAATGTCATTGTCATGTTCTCCAGTTAAGAAAGGTCCGGACAAGCCCTTCCAGGATTTGTAAGGAGTGCTGCCACCGGAAAAAACGGTTTTCGGTGGCTCATCACATTATAGCGCTTCACACACGCCTTCGATACGATAGCCGCAGTGGCCAAACCAAGCCAGGGCATCGTGCTGGGTTACCGTGTCGATGGCTTG
>PESC01000033.1 GCA_002929135.1 Methylomonas sp. | reverse complement strand
CAGGATAACAGCGGCATCCGGGCCACCTTTTCTTTGGATACTTTCTTTTGGCAGCGCAAAAGAAAGTATCTCGGCTGTCGGGCCGAGACCCGACTTCAAAACAGTATCGCGATAGCGATTCCTTAGTCAAAAGCCTTCCGATTCCAGTTATTTTGGCGTTATCGGAACATGGCAAAGTAGAATTAACCACCCAATATTTCACTACCCAACCCAACGAGAATCACCGTGGCAATTTACGATACCGAAGAAGAACAAGTCGAACAGTTGAAAAAATGGTGGGACGAAAACAGCAGTTCGCTGATTGCTGGCGTCATCGCCGCCATCGTTGCCGTCATAGGCTGGAACCTGTGGCAGGATCACAGCCTGCAACAGCGGGTGCAGGCCTCCGACACCTACCAACAACTACTCGATGCCGTCAATCAGAACGATAGCCTGGCGATAGACGCACTGGCCGGCAAGCTCAGCAGCGAACACGCATCGACGACCTATGCCGACTTCGCCGCGCTGCACAAAGCCAAAATCAAGGTCGACAGCGGTGATCTGGACGGCGCCAAAGCCATATTGCAACAACAAATGCAAGACACCCGCAGTGACAACCTCGCCCATGTTGCACGCTTGCGCCTCGTTCAACTGATGCTGGCAAGCGGCCAGCATGAGCAAGGACTGGAACTGATCGCAGCCATCGACCGCAGCAAGGCCGAGGGCTTTCTTGCTCGTTATGACGAACTCGAAGGCGACCTCTACGTGGCCATGGATCGCCTGGACGAAGCCCGTAACGCCTACCAGAACGCCATCCGCAGTGGCCAGGCATCGCCGCTAACCCAGTTCAAACTGGATGATTTGACGGTGCCTGCGTTCCAACCTGCCGCCAGCCAACCTTGACTCGTATCATCCTCATGACCGTCTGCCACCACTCCAACATCCATCGGCTCGTACTTGCCTTGGCCATGACCTTGTTGCTTGCCGGGTGCGCCGGGCTGGATGCCGGTCGCGAGCTGGTTTCCGGCTTTGCCGACTCGATCTTTGGCGACGACGACAACGCCGACCCACCTGCCGAACTCGTCGACTACCCCGCCGAAGTGCAAATCGATGTCCAGTGGCGAACCACCATCGGCAGCGGTTCCGACAAACAACATCTCAAACTGATACCCGTCGTGCGCGATGGCCGGATTTACGTCGCCGACCACGGCGGCGACGTTCAGGCCCACGACACCCAGAGCGGTGACGAAATCTGGGATGCCAACAGCCGCTTCGTGTTTGCCGTCGGCCCTGCCGTTGGTTTACAAAGCGTCATCGTCGGCAGCACCCAAGGCGAAGTCGTCTGCTTCGACCGGGGCACTGGCGAACAGAAATGGGTCAGCAACCTGCCCAGCGAGATTCAGGCCCTTGCCGTCACCCGCACCATCGTCATCGTGCGAACCACCGACGGCAAAGTCATCGGTCTGCGCGAAAGCGACGGCGGCACCTTGTGGACGATCGAACATAGCGTACCGGCACTCAGCATACGCGGCGCCGGTACACCGTTGATTCTCGACGACACCGCCATCGTCGGCTCGGCTGCCGGCAAATTACAGGCTTTGCAGGTCAGCGACGGCAAAAGCTTGTGGGAAACCACCATCGCCATGCCGACCGGTCGCTCGGAAATCGAACGTCTGGTCGACATCGACGTCGATCCTGTCGAAAACCGGGGCGCGATTTATATCGCTAGCTTCCAGGGCGGCACAGCGTCGGTATCCTCCACCGATGGCGACATCCTCTGGCGCAACCAGGACATTTCGTCCTATACCGGCATCAGTACCGACTGGCGACACATCTACATCAGCGACAACCAGAGCAATGTCTGGCAACTGGATCAACGCAACGGCGCCGCACTGTGGAGCCAGAAAGAGCTGCACAACCGCCAGTTGACGGCGCCCATGGTTTACGACAATTACGTCGTCGTCGGCGATTTCGAAGGCTATGTGCACTGGCTCTCGGTCAGCGATGGCCGTCAGCTAGGCCGGTTTCGCGTCGCCTCGTCGCCCATCGAAGCCCCGCCCGTCATCGTTGACGGTACGGTTTACATTTACGCCAAAGACGGCACACTCGCGGCCCTGAAAGCGAGATAAACACATGCTACCCGTCATCGCTCTGGTTGGCCGTCCCAATGTCGGCAAATCCACACTGTTCAATTATCTGACCCGCAGCCGCGAAGCGCTGGTTGCCGACTATCCCGGCCTGACCCGCGACCGCCAATATGGCCGGGTCAAACGCGGCAGCCGCGACTACCTGGTAGTCGACACCGGAGGCATCACCGACGAACGCGAAGGCATCGACGTATTTTCCCGAAAACAGGTCGAGATTGCGCTACAGGAAGCCGATGTCATCTGCTTTCTGGTCGATGCTCGTGACGGGATCAATGCCTCGGATGACGCCATCGCCAACCATTTGCGCAAGCTCGGCAAACCGGTGGTGCTGGTCGTCAACAAAATCGATGGCTTGGCCAGCGCCACGGTCACACACGATTTCTTTGGTCTAGGGCTGGGCGAACCGGTACCGATTGCGGCATCGCATGGCCGCAACGTCAACGAGCTGCTGGCTATCGTCGATGAATTATTGCCGCCACTGGACGCCGACACCGACGCCCAAGACAACGACAATCGCGGCATTGCCATTGCCATCGTCGGACGCCCCAACGTCGGCAAATCGACGCTGGTCAACCGCATACTCGGCGAGGAGCGCGTGGTGGTGTTCGACGAAGCCGGTACCACACGCGATAGCATACACATCCCATTCGAACGCAATGGCCAGACATTCACCTTGATAGACACTGCCGGTGTGCGGCGCAAATCACGGGTGTCACTGGTCGTCGAAAAATTCAGCATCATCAAATCGCTGCAAGCCATCGAACAATCGCATGTGGTGATTTATCTGATCGATGCCCGCGAAGGCGTTACCGATCAGGATGCCCATCTGCTCGGACTGATACTGGAAGCCGGACGCGCCTTGATTATCGGCCTCAACAAATGGGATGGCCTGAGCCAGGAGCACAAAGCCATCGTCAAGAAACAGATCGAGATCAAACTATCCTTCCTCGACTTCGCCGAAAAGCATCCGATTTCCGCACTGCACGGCAGCGGTGTCGGCAAACTGTTCGACACCGTACATACCTTGTACGACGCAACGATGATAGACATGTCGACGCCGGTTCTGACCCGCATCCTGGGCGACGCCATCGCCGCGCATCAGCCGCCGATGGTCGGTGGCCGTCGCATCAAACTCAAATACGCCCATCAAGGTGGCCGCAATCCGCCGGTCGTGGTCATCCACGGCGTACAGACCGACGCCCTGCCCAGCGCCTACAAACGCTATCTGATGAATTACTACCGCCAGCAATTGCGCCTGACCGGCACCCCGGTGCGCCTGGTGTTCAAGTCACCGGAAAACCCGTTCCAGGGCCGCAAGAATCCCTTGACCGACCGCCAGGTTCAAAAGCGCAAACGCTTGATCGACTTCAGCAAACGCAACAAAAAATAAGGCCACGGCGAACTTTGCAATGGCCGCCATCACCTTTCACGGCACCCCGGTCAACACCTGCGGCGAGTTACCCGCAATTGGCAGCAAGGCACCAGACTTCAGGCTGACCAATCGCCACTTGCAGGATGTAGCCCTGGCCAGTTTCGCAGGCAAACGCAAGCTGTTAAGCATCGTACCCAGCCTGGACGCCCCCACCTGCCAGACCGCCACGCGCAAGTTCAATGAAACAGCCGCCCAGTTCGACGATACCGAGGTACTGGTGATTTCCGCCGACCTGCCCTTCGCCCAGGCCCGATTCTGCGAAAGCGACGGCATCAGACACCTGACCGCACTATCGAGCTTCCGCTCGACCTTCGCCCGCGACTACGGCGTTGAATTGCTGGACGGCCTGCTGGCAGGCTTGACCGCCCGCGCCATCGTCATCATCAATGAAAACGATGTCGTGACCTACAGCCAGTGGGCCAGCGAAATCACCGACGAGCCGGATTACAACGCCGTGCTGGGCGCATTGCGTTACGGCTGAATCCTGCGGTAAAACCCTTTTCGTTCTCGCGCGCACAGACCGGGAGGCTCTGCACTCCGAACGCATGCGTTGCGCAGGGCGGAAACGAGGGAATCAGTCAAACGTCGATGTCAGGTACTTGTCCGGGTCAATGGCATCCATACCTATGTCAGACAGCGGCACGTCCATGGCTTCGGCCTGGGTTTTGACGACACCCAGGATGTCGTAATAGGCAAACAACAGCGTTTTGTCCTGATCTTGCTCGGCAGCATCGGCGGCGATCTTGGCTGTTTTAACGATTTCCTGTAGCAATACCTGAATAATCGACTTGCCTGCTCATGCTGGCTTCTCCTGCAAAATGTCTTCGACTATGGACAAATGTAAGCCCTGAATCCGTGCGCCCGCTAGTTTAAACGCCCTCCGAAAGCGCATGAGCGCATTTTTTTCGACTGCCGAACCATCGTTACGCTGTTTTTCTCATCCTGCCGACGACTTTTTATCCAAAAAGTCTTCCGACAGCGCATGTTCGGCTAGCTTGGCCGACAAAAGGGCAAGCATTCTCGGTCCGGTTGATCATCAACCGGCGACGAATCCGTATAGGGCATTGAGTAACTATCAAGTTCCGCGTAATTGAAGCCAGATTAGCGTTCCAGAATGTCCAGGCCGACATCATCGGAAACGCTGCGCGGCCCGGTTGCGTTCAAATTGCGTTGCAAACCGGCGAAATCGAACAGGCTGGTATCGAGCATTTGCGATGGGGCGATGTTTTGCAGGCTGGAAAAAAGGGTTTCGATGCGTCCGGGAAATTGCTTGTCCCATTGTGTCAGCATTTGCTTCATGGCCTTGCGTTGCAGGTTTTCTTGCGAGCCGCACAGGTTACAGGGAATGATAGGAAATTGCCTGAAGGCGGCGTAGCGGTTGATGTCTTTCTCGCGGCAATACGCCAGCGGACGAATGACGATGTTGCGTTTGTCGTCGCTGAGCAGTTTGGGTGGCATGGCCTTGAGATGGCCCGCGTAGAACATATTGAGGAAAAAGGTTTCGATGATGTCGTCGCGGTGATGGCCCAGGGCGATCTTGCTGATTTTGTGCTCGTGGGCGAAACCATACAAGGTGCCGCGCCGCAAACGCGAGCACAGGCTACAGGTGGTTTTGCCTTCCGGGATGATACGTTTGACGATGCTGTAGGTGTCGTGCTCGATGATGTGGAACGGTACGCCAAGCGATGTCAGATAGGCAGGCAGCACATGTTCGGGGAAGCCGGGCTGTTTCTGGTCGAGATTGACGGCAATGATTTCGAAACGAACCGGCGCCGTTTTCTGCAAATTCAGCAGAACATCCAGCAAGGTGTAGGAATCCTTGCCGCCGGACAGGCAGACCATGATCTTGTCGCCGTCCTCGATCATGTTGTAGTCGGCAATCGCCTCGCCGACACTACGGCGCAGGCGTTTCTGCAATTTATTGAATTGGGTACGGGATTTTTGTTCTGGCTGGGACATGGCGAGTGGGCGGCCAAAGTGTCGCTGGTTTCGACCGCACGAACTTAGCCGTTATAACGTTGGAAAATCAAAGTAGCATTGGTGCCGCCAAAGCCGAAGCTGTTGGACATGACGGTATTCAGTGTGACGTCATCGCGGTATTCACGCATGATGGGAATGCCTGTCGCTTGCGGGTCGAGTTCGCTGATGTTGGCGGATGCGCTGAGGAAATTTTCCTGCATCATCAGCAGGGCATAAATGGCTTCGTTGACACCTGCCGCGCCCAAGGCGTGGCCGGTCAGCGACTTGGTGGAACTGACCAGCGGTACGCCGTCGTCACCAAACACGGTACGCAGGGCTTCCAGTTCCCGCATGTCGCCCGCCGGTGTGCTGGTGCCGTGGGCATTGATGTAATCGATGGGCCTGGACGCAGGCATCATCGCCATGGCTTGCTGCATGCAGCGCACTGCGCCTTCGCCCGAGGGTTGTACCATGTCGTAACCGTCGGACGTGGCGCCGTAGCCCACCAGTTCGGCGTAGATTTTGGCGCCACGCGCTTTGGCGTGTTCGAGTTCCTCGATGACCAACACACCGCCACCACCGGAAATGACGAAACCGTCGCGGGTGACGTCGTAAGGCCGTGAAGCCGTCGCCGGGCTGTCGTTATATTTGGATGACAAGGCGCCCATGGCATCGAACAACACCGACATGGTCCAGTGCAATTCCTCGCCGCCACCGGCAAAAACCACATCCTGCTTGTTGAGCTGAATCAGCTCCATGGCGTGACCTATACAGTGGGCACTGGTGGCACAGGCGGAACTGATGCTGTAGTTGACGCCTTTGATCCTGAACGGCGTCGCCAGACAGGCGGTGTTGGTGCTGGACATGGTGCGCGGCACCATGTAGGGACCGACTTTCTTGACGCCTTTGCTGCGCAGCAGGTCGGCAGCCTCGACCAGGTTGGAGGTCGAAGGCCCGCCGGAACCCATCACCAGACCGGTGCGAACATTGGAAATATCGCTTTCAGCCAGGTCGGCATCGGCAATGGCCTGCTCCATGGCCAGGTAGTTGTAGGCGGCGCCGTCGCCCATGAAGCGTTTGATCTTGCGATCAATGGCTTCGTCCAGGTCGATGTCGACCGGGCCGTGGACATGACTTCTAAACCCCAGTTCTTCGTAAACCGGGGCGTGGACAATGCCGGAGCGCCCGGTACGCAACGCCGCGACGACTTCGTCGCGGTTGATGCCTATGCTCGAAAGAATGCCCAAACCTGTTACAACCGCGCGTCTCATGACTGTTCCTCAAAAATTGTTACGCCTCAAAAATCCTGGGTCGACGTGAACAAGCCCACGCGCAGGTCGGTGGCTTCGTAGATTAGCTTGCCATCGACATCCATCGTGGCATCGGCGATGCCCATGACCAGCTTGCGCAGGATGACGCGCTTCAAATCCACGCGATAAGTGACTTTCTTTGCCGTGGGCAGTACTTGGCCAGTAAATTTGACTTCACCACAGCCCAAAGCACGGCCTTTTCCGCCCCCCCCCATCCAGCACAGATAAAACCCGACCAGTTGCCACATGGCATCCAGACCGAGACAGCCCGGCATGACAGGATCACCCATGAAATGACAGCCGAAAAACCATAGATCAGGATTGATGTCGAGTTCGGCAATGATTTCGCCTTTACCGTATTTGCCGCCCTCGTCCGAAATATGGACGATGCGATCCATCATCAGCATATTGGGCAGGGGCAATTGCGCATTTTGCGGGCCGTAAAGCTCGCCGCGCGCCGATTTCAGCAATTCGTCGCGGGTGAAACTGTGCTGCTTCTCCATTCAATATCTACCTGGACTCGGGTCAAAAACACCGCGCATTATCCATGAGTCATGTCAAAAAATCAGCTCAAATTTAAGCCCAAATTCCAGCTAGGCTCAGCCGGGACGAACGTCCGCCATCATGTCGACCATGCGCAGATCCTGCTTCTGCAAACGCTGCTGATAAAGCAGGGCATAGGCCATGACCGACGCCACATAATTACGGGTTTCCTTGTAGGGTATGGTTTCCATCCAGATGTCGGCAGGCAGCGTTTTTGCAGGCCGCCAGCGTTTGACGCGACCGGGACCGGCGTTGTAGGCCGCTATCGCCAGCATGGGGTGATTGTCGAACTGGTTGAGCAAGCGCCTGACGTAATAACTGCCGTAACGGATGTTGCTGGCGGGCTGGAACAGATCACGGGTTTTCGAGCCGTCGTCGCGCAGCAGTTCGGCCATTTGCCGCCCGGTTTCCGGCAACACCTGCATCAATCCGCGTGCCGATGCCGACGACTCTGCATACGGATCGAAAGCGCTTTCCTGACGGATGATACCCAGCAACAGCGCCGGACTGAGTTGATGCTGGCGGGCGTTGGTTTCGATGTCCTCCCAGTAAAGCACAGGAAAACGCAAGGCCATGTCATCCCATTCGCCAGCAGTGGCCACAGTGGCAATGGCCACGGCGGGCCAGTGCCAGTCCCGCGCCAGTCTGGCTGCAACCCGCAACTCGTCGTGACTGTGACGCGAGACCGCATGCTGCCATTGGCGCTTGGCTTCCTTTTGACGGCCAAGCGCCAACAATTCCCCAGCCGCCTGCAATTCACGATCACTTGCCACAAGCGCTTTGATGGCCTCGTCGCCAATGCTGGCCGGTACATCGTTGATCGCAATCGGCTGGCCAAGCTGGTAAGCGGCGATGAAGCCGTAAAGACTGCGTTTTTGCGCCAATGTGTGCAGCAGCGGCGCTGCCGTCGTATGCTGCCCTGTCTGTTGCAGCGCCCGTATCTGCCAGTACAGCCAGCGATCCTGGCTGGACTCGCTGGCGGGCAGCGCGGTAATCGCCGTCAATGCCTGCGGCCAGTTCTGCTGGGCCAGCGCCGCCCGGACGCGCCATTCCCGCACGGTCTCGTCGGCCTGCGTGATGGCCGACAAGGCATCGTAGGCGCGGGGGTCACGGCGAAAAGCCAGCGCCAGCGCCAGACGTTTCCCGGTTTCTTGCCTTGTATCCGGCGAAATCACAAACCGGGCTTGATAGCGATGCCAAAAATCGAACGCCGCGCCTGGCTCGGTATCCAGCCAGCGCATCACCGCCAATGCCAATAACTCGCCCGCACGCGGATCGTCGGCCATAGCCTTGGCTTCGGCATCGAACAACGCCGGTTTGCGCTGAATCTCCAGCCAGAGGACGGCGCGGCCACGGTCGGCTTCCGTCATCGCGGCTTGCAGGCCAGACGCCAGATTGACGTGATTGTGTTTCAGCGCGGATTCGAATCGCTGCCAGACCAGCGTAGCGTCGAATTGCGGCGAGGCTTGCAGCAAACTGAGCAGTTCGTCACACGCAGCAGGCAATGGCTTGCCAGCCAGCCACAATTCACGCGCCCAGGCCAGGGCTTCCGCAGTTTGACCGGTGTGGTAGCGGGCAATGGCTGCGTAACATTGCAATGCCTGATCGTGACCGGGGCGGTAATGGGTCAGAAACGTCGTCCATTGCCGTTTTTGCCCTAGTGACTCCAGCCATTTTTGTTGCAGCAGCACAGCGTAACGACTTTGCGCCTGTTCGAGCATGAAGGTTTTGACCGCCTGCTCGTCGGCCAGATGCTGACTCAGCCACTGGTATTGCAGGTAAGGAAACAACGGGTAGTCTTTCAGTGTGTCGGCCAGCACATGGAAATCGTCATCGCGCTGCTCGGCGATGTAGCGCTCGGCCTGGAGAAAGGTATTGCGCAGCGTAACGATGGACGCATCCGCCGCTTGAGCCAACGTCATCGGCGCCAGCAAAACCAGCAGACAACGTGCAAATTGGATGGACAGCTTCACGATACGCCTCCGAGCGTCTGGGTCGGCAATAGGTTTTTTCAAAAACGAAATCATTATAATGGCCTTACGGCTATCGACCATTAACCCACATTGAACACACCAAACAACCCGACGCCTGCCGTCCATTCCTGGCGCAGCATATTTCGCATTGCGTCACAGCATAAAAAACACCTGGTTTCCGGGCATCTGATTGCTGTTCTGGCGACGGCTGCCAGTGTGCCGGTGCCGTTGCTGATGCCGCTGCTGGTCGATGAAGTGCTGCTGGCAAAACCCGGCGTGGTGCTGCAAACCGTCAACCCTTGGCTACCACCGCAATGGCAGCAGCCGGTGGTGTACATAGGCCTCATCCTCATCGTCAGCCTGGTGCTGCGGCTGTTCGGCATCGTGCTGAACATCCTGCAAACCCGGCAATTCTCGATCATCGCCAAGGATGTGATATTCCGCATCCGCGCCAGCCTGATCCAACACTTGCAAAGCATTTCGATGGCGGAATACGAAAACCTGGGCAGTGGCACAGTCACGACGCACCTAGTAACCGACCTCGACACCCTGGACAACTTCATCGGCAGCACCATCAGCAAATTGCTGGTTGCCAGCCTCACCGTATTGGGTACGGCCATCATTTTGCTGTGGATGCACTGGCAGCTTGGCCTGTTCATCATCTTTCTCAATCCGCTGGTGATTTATCTGGCCAAGGCGGTAGGCTCGCGGATAAAAGACCTGAAAGCTGCCGAGAACCGGGCATACGGCGTTTTTCAGCAGGCACTCGCCGAAACCCTGGAAGCCATCAACCAGATACGTGCCAGCAACCGCGAGCAACACTATTGCCAGCAATTGATAGCACGGGCGGCAGCGGTCAAAAATCACTCGATTGCCTTTGCCTGGAAAAGCGATGCTGCCATCAGACTGAGTTTCCTCATCTTTTTATTCGGCTTCGACATCTTCCGCGCCTTGGCCATGCTGATGGTGTTGTACTCCGACCTGAGCATAGGTCAAATGCTGGCCGTATTCGGCTACTTGTGGTTCATGATGGCGCCGGTTCAGGAAATCCTCAGCATCCAGCAGGCGTTTTACGCCGCCCAAGCCGCCTTGTCTCGGGTAAACCAGTTATCGCGCCTGCATCACGAACCCGATTATCCCCACCTCGAAAACCCGTTTGCAGGCAACAAAACGGTATCCATCCGTGTCGAAAATCTGCATTTCCGTTACCGCGACGAGCCGGTGCTGGACGGCATCAATCTGCATGTACGGGCTGGCGAGAAAATCGCCCTGGTCGGTGCCAGCGGCGGCGGCAAGTCGACCCTGGCGCAAACCTTGATCGGTCTGTACTCACCGCAGCAAGGCATGATTTATTTCAACGACGTACCGCTCGATCGCATCGGCCTCGATGTGGTGCGCGAGCATGTCGCCACGGTATTACAGCACCCTGCCCTGCTGAACGACAGCATCCGCGCCAACCTGACACTAGGCCGCGACATTGCCGACGATGAACTGTGGTACGCGCTCGAACTGGCGCAACTGAAAGCGACGGTTGCCGATCTGGAAAAAGGCCTGGACACCCTCGTCGGACGGCAAGGCATGCGCTTGTCCGGTGGCCAGCGGCAACGGTTGGCCATTGCCCGCATGATCGTCAGCAAACCCAGCGTCGTGATTCTGGACGAAGCCACATCGGCGCTCGACACGGCCACTGAATTTCGCTTGCACCAGGCCATGAACCAATTTCTGGCGGGCCGCACGACGCTCATCATCGCCCATCGTTTGAGCGCAGTTAAACAGGCCGACCATGTCTACGTTTTCGAAGGTGGCCGAATCTGCGAACATGGCAATCACCAAAGCCTGATCCAGCGCAATGGCCTGTACGCCAAACTTTACGGCGAATACCAGTAATGTCTGATGTTTACGATCTACATTGCCACTCCACCGCCTCCGACGGCGCACTGGCGCCTGCCGATGTGGTGCGCCGCGCCCATGCACGCGGCGTGACGGTGCTGGCACTGACCGATCACGACACTGTCGCCGGTCAGTCCGAAGCCAGGGCAACGGCAGAACAGCTAGGTCTGCACTATGTCAATGGCATCGAACTGTCGGCCCTGTACGCCAACCAGTGCCTGCACATCATCGGACTCGACATCGACACAGACCATCCGGCTTTGCTCGAAGGTTTGGAGCACCAGCACGCCCTGCGCGCACAACGGGCGATGCAAATCGCGGGAAAATTGCAGGCAAAAGGCATCGCAGGTGCCTACGACGCTGTATCCCAGGTGGCGGGCAGAGGCGAAATCACCCGTTTGCATTTCGCCGATTTTTTGGTCAAACACGGCGTCGTCACCGACACCCAGGATGCCTTCGACCGTTATTTGAGCAAAGGCAAACCTGGCTACGTCGCCACGCAATGGGCCGAGATGACCGACGTCATCGCCTGGATACGCAGCGCTGGCGGCATCGCCGTCATGGCACACCCTTTGCGTTACAAGCTCAGCCACAAATGGATGAATCGTGCCCTGGCCGCCTTCAAGGCGGCAGGCGGTATGGGGGTAGAAGTGGTCACTGGCCGAGCGACGGTGGATGAAATCAGGCTAAGCCAGCAATTCGCCGTCAGGCACAAGCTCCATGCCTCTGTCGGCTCCGACTTCCACACTCCCGACCTGCCCTGGATCGAACTGGGCAGGCTTCCCCCCATGCCCCCGGGCCTGACGCCGGTGTGGCAGCTTTTCCGGGGCAGCTAGGACGATTGCTGCCCATCCATTACTTGTTTGCATCACGGTGACGACCCATGAAATTAGTGACGTTCATTTACCAGAGCCAGCGCGGCATCGGTGCGCTAACGGGCGACGGCATCGTCGCGGCGCCCGATACTTTGCCAAGCGACATGCCGACCTTTCTGCAAGCGGGAGCCTATGCCCTAGCGGCATTGCAGGCGTCGATCGACGGCGGAGCGCCGCGTATCGCCCTGGCCAAAGCCCGATTGCTGGCCCCGGTACCAAGGCCAGGCAAATTCTTGGGTATTGGTCTGAACTATGCCGACCACATCGGTGAAACCGGTCGCGATACACCGGCCTACCCTACGTTTTTCACCAAACAGAGTACCTGTGTCATCGCGAATGGCGAGGCGATACATGTGCCGAAAATATCGGAAAAAGTCGATTACGAAGGCGAGCTGGCTTTCGTGATCGGCAAACGCTGCAAGAACGTGCCGGTTGAAAAAGCGCGTGAGGTGATCGCCGGTTTCACGATCTGCAACGATGTGACGGTACGCGACTGGCAGCAACGGACGCCAACCTGGACGCTGGGCAAGTCGTTCGACACTCACGGCCCCATGGGGCCGTGGCTGGTGACGGCGGACGAGATTGCCGACCCGCACAAGCTCGCGCTGAAAACCTGGGTAGACGGCGAACTCAGACAGAATGCCAACACCGGCGACATGCTGTTCAATTGCTACGACATGGTGGCGTATCTGACCCAGGCGATGACGCTGGAACCTGGCGACGTCATCACCACCGGCACACCAGCCGGTGTCGGCGTCAAGATGCAGCCGCGCGGTTATCTCAAACCGGGGCAAACCGTGCGCATCGAAATCGAAGGCATAGGCACTCTGAGCAACCCCGTCATCGCGCAGCCGGACGGTTTTCTGGTGCCTGCCTGGGTTTGAGTCGTTGTTTTATGGCATTTGGCCAACCGTTCAGGTTTGATTGCGCTTCAGCCATTGCGAGGTAGGTGGTGGCAGATATGAGACACATAGTTCGATCAGCGTTCCAGGATTGCTTTCAACCAGCAGCATGGCACGATGCTCGGGCTTGACGAACTGCTGTTCGGCCATGTGATCGAGAAATGCAATCAAGGCGTCGAAATACCCCTCGGCATTCAGTAGGCCACAAGGTTTGGCATGAATACCCAGTTGCGCCCAAGTCCAGATTTCGAACAATTCTTCCAGCGTACCTATGCCGCCTGGGAGGGCAATGAAGGCATCGGCCAGCTCGGCCATTTTCATCTTGCGTTCATGCATGGAATCGGTGACATGCAGCTCGGTCAGTCGCGGATGCGCAACCTCCTTGTGCGCCAGTGCCGCCGGAATCACGCCTATTACCTCGCCACCTGCTGCCAGCACACTATCGGCAAGCCGTCCCATGATGCCAATACCGGCACCGCCGTAAACCAGCGTGATGTCCGCTGCGACCATAACAGCGGCAAGCTGGTCGGCAGCAGCCAGATAAGCCTGATTACGCCCAGGGCTGGAGCCGCAATATACGCACAAGCGTTTGATGGTGTTCATTTACTACAAAGCCGGTCAATGACGGATACAGGCCGCACAGTGCTTGCTGCATCGACCACCGCCTGAAATTCTAAAATTATCGTAACCATTCAACCAAATCATCAGGTCTCTGACCCCCACGCTATGCGTCGGAACGCCGCCTGCCGCGCTTTGCGCAGCGTAAGCTCGGTACGCAGAGCGTGTGAATGAGAATAACGAGAATACGTTGACCGCTCTGTTTCTGGTTCCCACGGTCTCCGTGGGAACCCATACCGACCGTTCAACACAGCCTTACCCCCCATGCAACGCCCATATGCGTTCCCACGCCGAACATGGGAACGCGAGAGCTTGTTTCAATCGATCTGCATACGCTGACTGCTCTGTTTCTGTTTTTTGACCAGATTCAGCACCAACACACCGTTTTCGTATTTTGCCTTGCTGGCCGATTGATCGACATCGACCGGTAACTGAAAGCTGCGGGAAACTTCACCGTAGTAACGTTCACTGCGCAGCAGTTTGTCATCCTTGCGTTCACTGTCCATCTGACTGACCACGGCACTGATGCTCACCAGGCCGCCATCGATGCTGATATGGATATTGTCTTTGCCGGTACCTGGAATTTCGGCCTGGATGATGAACTCCGAGGGATTTTCCTTGATATCGACTTTAATTTGTGACGGCAATGCATCACCGTGCAAGGGCTTGACGTAATAGCCGGGATTGACATCGCGAAACAGCTCATCAAATAAACTGCGGCCACCGAAAGGACTTAAATTGCTCATATCGAATCTCCTGATTATCGTAGGGGAAATGCCTACCAGGCGATTATGGCGATTGCGTTTTGAATTTCAAGCGTCCGTCGCTTTTCGGATTTTCTGATTCCCTCGCGGAATGTAAGGAGTGGGAAAATCACCAGCAATTTGCCAAGGCACCCGTTGCGGCTTTCGCCCCCGTCTGGGTAACAGACAGTGTGCCGCAACCATCGCCGGTTTGCGCACCGGTGGGCACTGCGCTCAAGGTGTACACCGTTGCAGTGACGGCGCTAATCGTGATCGTGTAGAACCGGGCCGTTTCGGCAGGGGTAGCAAATATAGCCGCAGGCCCTGTGTCTTCGGTGCCTGCGCCGCAACCGGCGACCGCCACCCCCCCATTGTTCGCCGCATCGCAATAGCTGTTGGTTAGTGTGAAATGTCGTTCCATGGCGTTGGCCAGGCCCAGCAGCACCGATTTAGCGTCTTCCCGCCGGGATTTTAGAACGCTGTCCTGGTAAGCGGGAATGGCTATGGCTGCCAGAATGCCAATGATGCCAACCACGATCATAAGTTCGATGAGGGTAAAGCCTTGCTGTGTTTTCATGGTTTTTGTCTGATTCGGGTTGCTATGGGTTTCCTTGTTGTCTTTGTTCCCAGGCTGTGGCGTGAAAGGCATACGCGGTATGTCAGGGCTTGGTATGGATTCCCACGCGGAGCGTGGGAACCAGAACACTGTGACAATCAGGTCACTCAGCGCAGTTGCAGCCATGACCTGCGAGTGCCTAACGGCACTGTTGGCGGTGCTGGCGTAGTGGTGGTGCCGCCACCGCCAGCGTCCGTCACCCTGCCAACGTCGCCTGCCGAGCCGCTGAGGTATTTGTAGTCCACCGACGTCGATTCAACGACCGCCGGTGTCTTGAAAATACCGATGCCCAGATCAATACCCGAGGCCACCACCGTCTGGCCGTTGATCACCACACGGTCATCCGCATTGACGGTGCCAGTACCGTTGGTATCGAACGGTGGCAAGGCGGAAAAGCCGCCGGTCAGGGCATCCAGCTCCATCAACCGTGAACTGCCACCGAAATTGCAAGGATCGGCACTGGGTATCAGTGTTGCAAATATCACCAGTCCACGGCGAACCAATGGATGACTGACGACCCGTTCGCCTTCGGCAATCCCGCTCGGCGGCAACAGATTCATCGACCAGCCGCTTCTGAGGCTGCTACCGGCTGGACAGCCGGGTGTGGTGGTGGCGTAACAGACTGTTTCATTCGACACCACCCGGATCGGGTGTGTCGTCATCGTACTGGTATTGGACGCTGTTGGTGCCACGCCTTCAAAGGTAATACGCTGATCCTGAAGCTGGGCGCGATCGGTAATCGGCGCTCCCCTGTCCCACAGCCCATAAAAGGTTTGAACTTGCGGACTGGTGCCGACAATGTTGTCGGATACATGAATGTATTTGCCGGTGCCGAAATAAATCATCCGGCCAACACCGTTCTGATCGGTGCCCACTCCGCCAGGATTGCCGACATTGGGTTTGCTGGTAATCGGCTGGCGGTCGGACTGGGCGCAGGCCGTCCCTGGCCCCGGTCTGGCGCATGCCACGAAAAAGGGGGCGCCGCCGGCGATGCCCCAATCGCTGACGTTGGCGCCGGACACATCGAATTTCCACAGATTGCCGTAAAGATCACCGGCATAAACGGTATCGATGCTGCGGTCGTTGTCGGTATCGACGGCCAGCGGACTCGACAGACCGTTCTTTAACGCAACCGTACCGGCGCCGGTGTCGATTTTTCGTAACACAGCACCGGTGAAGGCATCAAACACATAAAGCACGGCGCGGCCATTGTCGCTTTCGTAGCCGTTACCGACGATGGCCACCCACTGCCCATTCTCCAGACGAACAATGGCCGGTTGGGCAAAGGTATTGCCCAGGTCGTTGTCGTTGGCACTGGTGTATTCCCACAGCGGGTGTGTCGTACCGAAGGTATCGGGGGTGCTGACATCCAGCATGAACAACGCCTTACCACCGGCACCCAGCGTACCGGCCAGCAGCGTGTGCCATTGGGTGGTTGTACGGTCGTAAGCATCGCCCGCACCGATGGGGCCATCGACATAATAACGATGACTGTAGTTAGGCGACGTCAACTGACTCAGTTCCGGCATCAAGGCATCAGGAATGTAAGCCAGAATCTCCCTGCCACCGTCGTTACCGATACTGGCATCGAAACCGTGCAACATGCCGTCGTTGGCGCCAACGTAAATCATGTTTCTGCGGGCGGTGTACGCAGCGCTGCTGCGGAAGGTGGTATAGCTGGAACCCTCCGCACCGGCAAGCGAGCCATAACCATAATCGGTGTTGCCGATGAACATCGGGTCGGAATTGATGATGTCACCCAACTTGAGGCTGCGGTTTCTGAAGATGCCGCCGGGGTTTCTTTGTTCGAGGCTGGCGTCACCGCGCAACCAGTTGACGCGATCGGCACCACGGCCATCATTCACCCCGGAAAGCCGGTTCAGGTAATGCTGCTGCGACTGCGGCGTCGGCGCCGGTACATCGCTGTCTTTGCTGAGGTTGTTCCATAAAAACTCGACACCGCGTGAGCGGGCCGCTGCCTGGGGTCTGTAGGTGAATATTCTGCGGGCAGTGTGCGCGGGTAGCCTGGTTTCGGCATCCCAGTTGCCTGTCAACTCGCCAGTGGCAACATTGACGGTAAAGGCCAGCAATTGCCCGCTCCAGTCAGACGAATTGAAACGGGCCTGATAAACCTGGGTGCCGGCATCAAGCCGGGTCGAGTTGGCGGCCACCGCCGACGCCGACGACGTGCGCTTGTCGATGTCGACGAAGGCTCGGTTCAGCGCCTGTACCAGCTTGTCGGGCCGGGTTGCCAGCACATAGTTGTCGGGCTCGCCGTCGCCGTCGGCATCCCATTCCGATGGTGTAATCAGTGCGCCAGCGGCGTCGGTCACCCTGCCGTTCGGTACCGCATTGCCGTTGATGTCGTTGAAACCGCCGTATTTGCCAGCCAGCCACAGCATGTTCATCTGGCCGACCAGCGGATTGGTGCCGAATTCCTGGGTATCGATCATGAAAGTCGATACGGTCTGCTTGCCAGGGATGTTGCTGCGGATGTCCTGGGTATTGGCGTAATAGGCCAGGCCAGCGATGTAATACGAATTTTCCTTTTGGGTGGCCGGACAGGTTCCGAACACTTCGCCGAGTGCCGGAATGTGTTTGTTGTAGGCACCCATATCGCAGTTGGTTGCGGTACAACCTATGCAGCGGCTGGTACCGTTGATGCCTTCCAGGCGACCGACCGTGTTGGTCAGAGCCGTCACGTTGATGTCTCTGTCGGGGTTGCTGGGTTCGCCGAAGTCCTGTGCGATGTTTCTGCCATTGAATGTCGATAACATGAAATGGGTACCCGGCAGTTTTTTGTCCATCCACGGATTGGCGTCGTTGATGCCGACGATATAGTTCTTCTGGCAGCTTGCGGTCATCGGGTCTTGCCAGCGTGCCGCATTCAGGATGGGAAAACCACCGTTGGCGCCCGTCAGATATTCCGGTGTCGGCCCCAGGTTTTTGAAATAGCGTATCGATTCGTAAAACAGTTCGCTGGCAGGATCGTGGCCCTTGTAACCGGCATCGCTGAAGCGGTTGATGTAAGCAATGACACCGGACTGGCTAACACCGCTGGCCGTGGCGTCGGCCGGGTTGGCGTTCAGTACCAGCGTGCCATCGGCGTTGATTTCCTTGAGCGCATTGTCCTGGGTGCCGCCGGAGCCATCCGGCCTGCGGGTGCCCACATATTTCATATTGGAACGCAATACACCGCCATCAATGCCATTGCCACTGGTATTGGTGTAACTGGTGACACCAAAGCGCATGTGCCCGGCGTTTCTGTGCACTATGCCTTCGGGCTTGAAATAATCGCCAGCGGCATACGGCTTGCAGTTGGGTTCCAGGGTTTGGTTTTTGTTGCAGACGCGAATGTTGACGTTGTAAGTACCTACACCTAGATTACTACCCCCACGCGACGTTCCGAATTGCACACCAAAATCGGTATTGCGAATGAATACACTTGTCTCATTCCAGGGTGTTACCGTCGAGGGACTAACATTCCATCTATTCCTCACCAGTTTGTCGGGAAACCAATCGTCGTTATTGTGTTTTCTCATGCGTTTAATGACGGTGGTGTTATCCGCCGTATCGACGATGCGGTTGCCACCGGTCATGGTCCAGGTGAACATGTCGATCGCCGTCATCGTCGCCCAGTTCATGAAATTGCCACTGAATTTGCCACTGCATTCGTGATTGACGTTGATCGTGGCGCCGTCGGGTTCGAACCGCCCGGCTGCTCCCGAGCCGGTATAGACGTAACATTTGTCAGGGTCGAAATAACCGAGATAGGTTTTGCCTCTGGCGTAGCACACACCTACCGTACCGCCATCATTGACACGGCCTCTCGGGCTGCTGGTCGATGTGCATTCGGAGCCATCGGGCTGATCGGCATACGCCGCTCCGCCCATGGGCGTTTCGATCGACATGTTGAACAGCACGTTGGGATCGACCCAGACAGTGAGGAACAACGGTGTCTGCGACAGCGCGGCGCCTGTCGTTGATGCCATCATCAACATAAACAAAGCCGCCGCAATCCTGATGAGCGGCGTAGCTAACCGACGGCTTGCAGCAAGCATCGTGAACTTATTCATAAATTCCCTCCTTAGGTGACTCCGGACGTCATCGCCGGACAACGGTTTTCTCGTTCCCACGCTTCCGCGTGGGAATGCATACCAGGCTTGATGCACCGGGCATACTCACCGCCCGGTATGGATTCCCACGGAAGACCGTGGGAACCAGGCGCTATGGCAGCTTGATATTTTCTCGTTTTCTCGTTCCCACGCTCCCGCGTGGGAATGCATACCAGACTCGATGCACCGGACATACTCACCGCCCGGTATGGACTCCAACGGAGACCGTGGGAAGCGGAATCACCGCTAGGTTCGGGCTTGTGCAACAGACTCGATGCACCGGGCATACTCACCGCCCGGTATGGACTCCAACGGAGACCGTGGGAAGCAGAATCACCGCTAGGTTCGGGCTTGTGCAATGACATCAAGGCGGCGTATAGATCGATTGCAATATCACCACGGCGCTGGAACCGGCGCCGCCGCCGGTTGCCCTGACCGTGATTCGGTACGGTGTCCGGTTGACTGGCGGACTGGCAGCGCAATCCGAGGCACTGAAACAGGTGGCGGGTAATTGCTGGATGATGTAACGCGGCTGGGCTATATCGTTGCCCAGGCCTGCAACCGTCGAAGTGGCAACAGGATTACCCGTCCAGAACGCATCGGTCAAAAGAGCTGCGCGCGTGGGTATGGTCGACGCTTGGCTGTAAAAGCCGCCAGTGCCCGCATTGCTAAAACTGGGCAAGGCAGCCACCGACACATCCAGGCTAGCTTCCGCCAGCAGCAAGGCCGATTCTGCCGCCTGCAATGCCAGATTGCGGTCTTTCTGGTTGCCCGCCATTTTTTCTTCCAGCGTCGTGGTCTGTACGCCCGCCGTGCCGATGAGGGTCAGCAACAGCAGCATGATGAGGCTGATGACCAGAACCGCGCCGGATTGATGGTGTAGTGAATTACGCATGGCCACCCCCGGTTAATCAAGCCTGTTGCGCAACGCAATGGTCGACGTGAACACGCGGCGCAAGCGCCGATCGGCAGGCGTTGGCGTCGCGCCGTTGTAAGTGTAAGCAACCGGGCTGGGCGCGATGTTGTTGGCGGGCGTTCTGACCAGCAGACTGACGCGAACGGCCACCACATTCGCCCAATTTGCCGCAGTGACACCCGAAGCCGGAACGAAGTAATCGGGCGCACCGTCCGTGCCGGTATCGACACCGTAAATGATTTGCAGGTTTTCGATACCTTCCACCAACTCCTCGGCGCTGAGTGCATTCGTGCGGTTACTGCTTGTAGCCAACCTGGAACGGTATAGCGACGGCTCGCCTGCCGGGTTGAGCCTGATGTAATAGACGAAAGTGCTGATCCTGGCGATTTCCGAACCAGGCCCATAGTTGCGATCAAAAACCGGGGGCGTGTCATTTCCCGGCGTGAAGGTGTTGTTGGCCGAGTGCACGACATTGACGCCGGAACCGCCACCGACATTGGTGGTGTTGGTTGTCTGAAAAATAGTGCCCTGTCGGCAGTCGGTCACCATGAGAATCTCGCCTTCGTGACAAGTCGTTGCCTGGGTGGCCGGGCAATCGGCATTGAAATCGGCGTGTACGAACATCTGCGCTGAATTGTTGAACGGCGAAATCAAGGGAATGGGGTTGTCCGACATGCGGTACGTTGCAATTACATCGGTTCCGGGCACGACCGCGTTTACCAGCGCAAAGGTATTGGCCACGTTGTCGTGACCAATGACCGGATTGGACAGATTCCAGGCGAAATTGGCCTGGTCATTCAAAGCATTTTCGATATTGGCCGGGTTGAAACTGCCGCTCAGGCAGCCGAAATAGCCAGCCATCCTGACATCCCGGCTGATGAACTCCATGGCATGGCGACCATTCTCCTGCAACCGCGACAAGGCTTCCTGCATACGGTAGGTTTGCTTGGTATTGGCGAAAATCTGCAACACACCGCCCAGAAAAAAGGCACCGATCAACAGGGCGATCATCAGCTCGATCAGCGAAATGCCGCGCTGACTTTCGGACATCGTCTGATGCCTTGGCGTATGCAGAACCTGAAGCGATGAGCGTATCGACTCATCCAGCTCGTTCAACGACGAACAAACCAGTATGTCGTAAGGCATTGCCATACCGGACAATTGGTCGTACGCCAGCGAGTAGCTGGTTTTGTACTGATCTTTCGGGGCAAGAATGACCAGGTCCACATCGGAATAGCCGTGAAACAGACCGGTAGCGAACGAGCCGAACAGATAAACAGGGTATGGGAAAGCTGTAAAACGCTGCGTCAGATTTGTGATGATCTCCGCCTGTTTTTTCGCGCGGGCAATTTGAATAGGACTACGCCCCATCACAGCGGTGTTTTGGGGGTCAGGATGACTCATAACCGGAAACTCGTCTGGAAACTGGGGTTGTTGGCCGCGTTGCCATCGCGGTCGTCGTCCCATCTGATGGTGATCGTGTACACGCCACCGGCTACAGTCACGGTGCCCGCGCCACCAGATAGCATCGTAGTCAGGTTGGTATGCCATTCGAACAAGTCGTTCTCGGCCAAAGTCTGTGGTGAGCAACCCGTGGTGTTCAAGCAGGCGGCCTGTGCTGATGCAGCGGTGGGAACAAGAGTTGTGTAGGTGGCCAGCGCCGATGTATTGGCCCGCATTCGATCGGCAATGTCGTAAGCCAGTTGAGTGGCCTGGCTGCGGTTGTAAGCGCTCTGGTTGTTTCTGAGGCCAAAAGCCTGCATACCAGCCAGGCCGAGCAACCCCAGCGCCAGCACGATCACGGCCACCAGCACTTCGATCAGAGTAAACCCTTCGCAACCTTTCATATCAAAAACCTAAATGCAGGAAGTAATTTCAGCATTGTTGTCTCCCTCCGGAATGCCGTTGTTATCGGCATCGGAACCCATGCGCAAACGCCCCACGGCATTGACGATCATCAGCCTGGCGCCGACGATGTTTCCGTTATTGCACAGCAGAAAACTACCGATGTTGTTGCTCAGGCCATCCGGTTCGTAGCGGATGAAGTTGGTAAAGTTATTGTTGCCGCGCAAGGTGTAGCCGCCTGGCAGCGCCGGGAAAATCCGGAGTTCAATGTCCGTTCCACCGAAGTCATTCTGGCTGGCGGCGGTGGCGCGGTCGATATCGACGAACACCCGCCAACCGTTCTCCCATTGAGCGCCGGTTTTGCGCACCACAACGGGATGACCACGTTTGACCGCCTCGCTGCGTGCCAGATTGAGCGCCGTTACCAGTTCATTGGCTGCCGTCGTGAGGCGATTGCCTGCAATGGCGTTGGTAAAACTGGGAATCGCCATACTCAGCAGAATCGCCGCAATGGCGATGGTCACCATCAGCTCGATCAGTGTGAATCCAGTTTGGGTCTGGTGTTTCAGGTGCATGTCAATGTCATCGTCGAAAAGCAAGCGGTGTGATGTTGCGGGGAAGGCTAGCACAGGCCTTGCGAGAGTCTGTTAAGTCGATCACATGGCGCGGTAATGGCCGTTGGTTTTGCGCACTGGATGCACAAAAGCAACAACACTATTCCTCATTCCCGCGCAGAGCGTGGGAATCCATACGGGCGCTGCATGCAGGCAAGTCCTGCGTAGAGAGGTCGGTATGGGTTCCCACGCGAAGCGTGGGAACCAGGGACGCTGCGTAAGCGCTCAGAACACAGAGCGTCCTGGCCTGCATTCCCACGCGGAACGCGAAAAGTATAGACAGCGCCAGCAAGATTGCCGGATGTACCCTGGCAATTCGCCAGCCCTGTGCAATACTTCGTCGGCTTTTGTTCACTTAAACGTTAGGAGTATGTTGTGGCTACGATTCTTGCTGTCGATGATTCTGCATCGATGAGACAAATGGTGTCTTTTACGTTGAAAGGTGCAGGCTATGATGTCGTGGAGGCTGTGGATGGCGTGGATGCGCTGAACAAGGCCAAGACTCAGGCCTTCGATTGCGTAGTAACCGACGTCAACATGCCGAACAAGGACGGTATCGCGCTGATCCGCGATTTGCGCAGCTTGCCCAATTACAAATTCACTCCCATGCTGATGCTGACCACTGAATCAGGTGCCGACAAAAAACAGCAGGGCAAAGATGCCGGTGCCACTGGCTGGATCGTCAAACCCTTCAATCCCGAGCAGTTACTCAAGACCATCCAGAAGGTTTTGGGCTGATCCAGACCGTTCAATCCACTACCCCTAAGGAATCCGGCATGGCTATCGATATGGCGCAATTCCATCAGGTGTTCTTCGAGGAAAGTTTCGAAGGGCTGGATGCGATGGAATCTGGCTTGCTCAATCTGGACATGGGCGATGTCAATGTCGACGATATCAACACCATCTTCCGCGCCGCACATTCGATCAAAGGTGGCAGCGGCACCTTTGGTTTCACTGCCGTTTCCGACTTCACCCATGTCATGGAAACGCTGCTGGACGAAATGCGCGACGGCAGGCGCAAGGTTACACAAACCGCCGTCAACGTGTTGCTGGGTTCGGTCGATTGTCTGCGTGAAATGCTGCAAGCCATCAAGGACGGCGACACGATCGATCCGGCAGCCGTTGGCGCCCACAAGCAGGCGCTGGATCAGGAACTTGCCCATCCGGGGCAGGCAACAGCCGCAATCGCCAGCGCATCGTCATCAACGATGACGCAACAGCCTCGTCCGCCTGCCGTCGACAACGACCAACCCGCAGTAATCGGCTGGACAATAGCCTTCAGCCCCCACCTCGACTTGCTGAAAACCGGTAACGAGCCGGTACGCATGTTCCGCGAACTGGCCACACTGGGCGAACTGACCAGCACGGTCGATTTGCAAGGCCTGCCCGATTTGTTCGATCTGGATCCTGAAGAGTGTCATTTGTCATGGAAACTGGTGCTGAACGGCGCAGTCAGCCCGGACGCCATCGACGAGGTGTTTGCCTGGGTCGAAGGTGAGTGTGATCTGGCCAGAATGCCGATTCATGGCGAACACCCCGCCGCGCCGCCTGCCATGACAATACCCGCGCAGGATGCGCCCCGCCCTCCCCTGCCCGCCAGCATCCCAAGCGATGGTAAAGACGCCAAAAAAGACGATACCAAGGCCAGCGGCAAAGCCTCGAATTCGATTCGCGTCGATACCAGCAAAATCGATACACTCATCAACATGGTAGGCGAACTGGTCATCACCCAGTCCATGCTCAGCCTGATAGGCGATCGCTTCGAAGTCAACAAGCTGGATCAACTCAAGAACGGCTTGTCGCAGCTCGAACGCCACACCCGGGAATTGCAGGAAAGCGTGATGAACATCCGCATGTTGCCGATCAGCTTTGTGTTCAGCCGCTTTCCGCGCCTGGCGCATGATTTGAGCAGCAAACTGGGTAAAAAAGTCGAACTCAAACTGGTCGGCGAACACACCGAGGTCGACAAAACCGTGGTTGAACTGTTGAGCGATCCGCTGGTACACCTGGTACGCAACAGCCTCGATCACGGCATCGAAATGCCCGATATTCGCAGCGCGGTCGGCAAGCCGGAAACCGGCACGGTGACGCTGGACGCCTACCACCGGGGCGGCAACATCGTCATCGAAGTCAGGGACGATGGCAAAGGGCTGGACAAGGACAAGCTCCGGGCAAAAGCCATCGAAAAAGGCCTGATCGAGCCGGACGCGGTTTTGAGCGACAAACAAACTTACGAACTGATCTTCATGCCGGGTTTTTCGACCGCCGAAGCACTAACCGACATTTCCGGTCGCGGCGTCGGCATGGATGTAGTCAGGCGCAACATCCAGGCCCTGGGTGGCAACATCGACATCGCCTCCGAACTGGGCAAAGGCTCGACCATTGCCATTCATCTGCCGCTGACACTGGCCATACTCGACGGCCAGTCGATTGCCGTTGGCGATGAAACCTACATCGTGCCGCTGGGCGCCATCATCGAATCCATCAACATCACCGACGACCGGGTCAACCGTGTGGCGGGCAAGGGCGAAACCTTTCTGCTGCGTGGCGAATACCTGCCCATCATTCGCATGCACGACATTTTCAACGTCGCCAGCGCCAAAGCCAAACGCCTGACCGAAGGGCTGCTAGTCGTTGTCGAAGGCCAGGGCTTACGCTGCGGTCTGTTCGTCGACGACCTGCTGGGCCAGCAACAAGTGGTCATCAAATCGCTGGAAGCCAATTACCGCCGCATCGAAGGCGTATCCGGCGCCACCATTCTGGGGGATGGTTCGGTGGCGTTGATTCTCGACATTCCGGGCTTGATGCGCCTGGCCCATCAATAAACCCAAGGCCTGCGCATGTCAGACACCGTATTATCAGCCAGCAAAGCCAGCGGACAGGGCCTGCAATTCTTAAGCTTCACCCTGGGCCGCGAGGAATACGGCGTCGACATACTGCGAGTGCAGGAAATACGCAGTTGGGAACCGGTTTCCAGAATTCCCAATGTGCCCGCTTACGAAAAAGGCGTCGTCAATCTGCGCGGCGCCATCGTACCCATCATCGACCTGCGCGAACGTTTTCAACTGGGCCGCGCCGATTACGGCCCGTTGACGGTGGTGGTGGTACTGCAAGCCATCATCAACGACAAGACCCGGGTCATGGGTATGGTGGTCGATGCGGTCTCCGATGTCATCGACATCGAGAAAAAAGATATACAGGCCGCGCCGAATTTCGGTGCCAGAGTCAGTACCGAATTCATCACCGGTTTAGCATCGGTCAATGGCCGTATGGTCATGTTGCTGGATGTCGACAAACTGCTGAGACTGGATGGCGTGGATGACAACGATGAAACCTGACCCTGCCCATGCCCATGCCCATGCCCATGCCCATGCCCATGCCCATGCCCATGCCCATGCCCATGCCCATGCCCAAAACTGGACATTACCGGAGAACGCTCAATGAAACTCAATCACCCCATCACTGACCGCGAAGTGCTGATGAAGCCAGGTACCATACTGGTGACCCGCACCAACCTGAAGGGCGTTATCACCTACGCCAACGATGCCTTCGTTGATATCAGTGGCTTCACCCGCGATGAGTTGATCGGATCGAACCATAACATCGTCCGTCATCCCGACATGCCGCCAGCGGCGTTCGAGGACATGTGGCATTGCCTGAAGAACGGCAGGCCGTGGACAGCGCCGGTCAAGAACCGAACCAAATCGGGTGATTATTACTGGGTGGAGGCCAATGTAACGCCGGTTTTCAAAAACGGCAAAGTCCATGAGTATTTGTCGGTTCGTTATTCGCCCTCTCGTGAGCAGATTGCCAAGGCCGAAGGGCTTTACGAAAAGCTCAACGCACAAAAAGCGACGATGCGCCCGACAGGCCTGGCAGCCATCGTCAAAACCTTGCACGAAATGGCCATTTGGCAAAAAGCCAGCGTCGTGGCAGCATTGCTGGCCATCCCCGCAGCCAATGCAATTTACGATGCCTGCATTCAGGGTGCCCTATTCGAAGCGGCCATTTATGCTGTATCGAGTTTGCTTGCGTTTGTCCTCGGTTCCTCGCTGGTCGTCACGCTCGGCAAATCCCTGGAAAGAGGCATAAGCATCTGCTACCGGCTGGCCGACGGCCAGTTCCGCAACACCATCGGTCTCGATCGCCTCGATCAACTGGGCGATTTCCAGCGTGCGCTGTATTCGATGCAGGTAAAACTCAATGCCGATCTAGCTCATTCGCAACAAGTGGCAGCGGAAACCCTGCGAATCAAACAAGCGCTGGACAATGTACAGTCCTGTGTCATGGTGGCCAACAACAGCCTCGACATCATTTACATGAACAGCACGGTCACCGACATGTTCAAGAATGCCGAGAGTGACATTCGCAAACAGTTGCCAAATTTCGACGCCTCGAAATTGTTCGGCTCCAATATCGATCAGTTCCACAAGAACCCCGGCCATCAGCGGTCGCTGCTGGCCAATCTGGATAGCACATTCAGTTCGGCTTTGGTCATCGGCGATCGCCACATGAACATCGTCGCCACTCCGGTCAAAAATGACGACGGTGAGCGCATCGGCATCGTCGTCGAATGGCTGGACAGAACCCGCGAGGTCAAGATCGAGCGAGAAATCGAAACCATCGTCGAATGCGTCAAGGCCGGACAGCTCGACCAGCGGCTGTCGCTGGCCGACAAACAGGGCTTTTTCGCCAAATTGAGCGAGGGCATCAACCAACTGGCCGATGTCATCGAAGGCGTGCTGGGCGATATTGGCAACACCATGGGGGGCATGGCGGAAGGCGATCTGACCAGGCGCATCACCCGTGATTACCAGGGCATTTATCTCGATTGCAAGAACGACATCAACGCAACGATCGATAAACTCAACGAAATTTTCGGACAGGTCATCGAATCGGCCACCTATATCAACAATTCCTCGCAGGAAATCGCCAGCGGCAACAATAACCTGTCGCAACGCGCCGAACAGCAGGCGGCCAACCTGGAACAAACCGCCGCCAGCATGGAAGAACTGACCAGCACCGTCAAAAACAATGCCGACAACGCCCAACAAGCCAATGCAGTGGCGTCCAGCGCCCGCGAACTGGCGGAAAAAGGCGGCAACGTGGTTCACGCCGCCGTTACCGCGATGCAGGACATCAACGACAGCAGCAACAAGATCGCCGACATCATCGGCGTCATCGACGAGATTGCCTTCCAGACCAACCTGCTGGCGCTCAATGCCTCGGTCGAAGCGGCTCGCGCCGGTGAACAGGGGCGTGGCTTCTCGGTGGTTGCCACCGAGGTGCGCAATCTGGCGCAACGCAGCGCAACGGCGGCCCGTGAGAGCAAGGAGCTGATCCAGAGCAGTGTCCAGAAAGTTCGTTCGGGCACCGAATACGTCAATCAAACCGGCGCAGCACTCAACGAGATCGTCGGCAGTGTAAAAAAAGTAGGCGACATCGTGGCAGCGATTGCCAATGCCAGCGCGGAACAATCCGCCGGTATTGCGCAGGTCAATCAGGCGGTGGCGCAAATGGACGAAATCACCCAGCAAAACGCCGCACTGGCCGAGGAAGCCTCGGCAGCCAGTGTGTCGATGAGTGACCTGTCGGCCAACATGGTGGATTTGTTGGCGTTTTTCAAGCTGGGTGAGAAAGGCGATGCTTCCCGATCGGTCGCGTCCGTTGCATCGGGCAAAGCGTCGGCCAGTGTTGCGGGCAGACGCGGCAACGCCCCGCCAGCTCCCCGTTACCAGGCAGCGGCCAGCAGCAACGATGAATGGGAGGATTTTTAGCCGATGCGGAACGATTCGTCATTGCCAGCGAGAGCGCCCGTATGACGGCCCAAAACACAACCGATCAACAGGCAGGGCAGTACCTGACCTTCGAGCTGGCGGGTGAAGCCTACGGTGTCGAAATTTTGAAGGTGCGCGAAATCCGGGGCTGGGAGCCGGTGCGAAAAATGCCGAATACGCCGCGCTTCGTCAAAGGTGCGCTGAATCTGCGTGGTGCCATCGTGCCCATCATCGACTTGCGTGAACGTTTCAACATGGAGGCTGCGCCCTATACGCCGACAACCGTGGTGATCGTCATCAGTGTCGAAACCGGGGCTAGTGGCCCGGTGGTCATGGGCATCGTTGCCGATGCGGTATCCGATGTGCTGGATATAGAACCGAATGCCTTGCGCGACGCGCCGAATCTGGGTTCAAAAATCAATACCCGCTACATGCGCGGCATGTACGTGGGCAAGCATCAGATGGTGATGTTGCTGGACGTCGACAAGCTGCTGAATCCGGAAGAATTTGTCGATCTGGATTCGTTGTCTACCGGCCAGCCATGAAGCCCCGGATCGTCGCGGTACTCAACCAGAAAGGCGGCGTCGGCAAGACCACGACTTGTGTCAATCTGGCCCATGCGCTGGCCAAATTGGGCAAGCCGGTCACGGTGATCGATCTGGATCCGCAACACCATCTGGCGGTGGCCCTGGGCGAGGTCGCTGTCGATCGTAGCGGCATCGATGCCGTGATGCTGGGCGAGCGCAGTTTGCAGGAACAAATGCTGAGCGTTCGCCCTTGTTTGTCGCTCGTGGTGGCAGGCCCAAGGCTGCAGGCGATAGAGCAACTGTCCGAAGGTGGCTCGCATCGCGGCGATCTGCTGCGGCGCGGGCTGGCAGCTTGCCCGTGGCTCGACCAAGCCGTGGTGTTGATCGATTGCCCGCCGTCGTCGGGCATACTGGTGGCCAATGCCTTGTTTGCCGTCGACGAGCTGCTGGTGCCGATGACCAGTGACTTCATGGCGTTACAAGGTTTGTCGCATTTGATGGGCACGTTGAAAAAATTTGAGCAGGTGCTGGCCAAAAACTATCGCACAACCCTGGTCATGTCGCGCTACATCAGCAATCGGCGCTTGTCGGAGGATGTGTTGACTACCATCAAAAAGTATTTTCCCAATCAAGTTTTGCGGACGCTGATCCGGGAAACCGCATTGCTGGCCGAATGCCCCAGCTTCGGCAAAACCATTTTCGAATACCGGCCCGGTTGCCGTTCAGCCCAGGATTTTGCCAGCCTGGCCGTCGATTTCATTGAAGGAAGGGTAATGTAATGGCCGAAAACGATGATGCCAGTCTGATTGGTTACGACCCTTTGGCCTGGTTGCAACATGCGGAGGCGGCTAGGCCCGCTGCGTCCTGGCCATTGCCAGGTACTGAGGCCGAGGCTTCCAGCCAGGATGCTAATCAAGAATGGGTAGAGCAAACCGACACCAGCGAACAGGCCGACGATGATGGCTGGGTAAACGATGATGCCACCGCCCATGCCTGGGCTGCAGATGATCCCGCGCCAGCGCCAACCAGCCAGCAAAGCCTTTCGATCAGTCTTGCAACGGTTCAGAACATGCAGGCGGTAGCCCAGCTTTACCAGCGTTTGCTCAGTGCCCTCAATGAAACTGACCACATCGACATCGACGCCTCGGCGGTCAACCAGATCGATACATCGACATTGCAGCTATTGCTGGTGTTCAAACGCACGGCAATCAAACAAAACAAGAGGGTGTCCATCGATTTTCCGTCGGAACGCTTCATCGAAGCGGCCAGCCTGCTGGGCTTGAGCCAGCTGCTGGCTGTCGATCACGCCGCTGCCGGTTTTTTTTAAGGTAAGCCGCCGATGACCGGCTCTGAGAAATCGCGTGAATTCGTTTACACCTGGGACGATTTCAATTTTTTGCGCAAACTGTCCAACCAGCATTCCGGCATTTTGGTGCCCGATGACAAATACGACATGTTTTATTCCAGGCTGGTGAAACGTGTGCGTATGCTGGGCTTACGCGATTTCAAAAGCTACTGTCTTTATTTGCAGCAACATCCTGAACGGGAATTCACCGATTTCATCAACTCGGTCACCACCAACCTGACCTCGTTTTTTCGTGAGAGCCATCACTTCGATTACTTGCGAAACACGGTGGTACCCGAGCTTCTTCGGCGCAATGCCGCGCAGCGCGAGATCAAATTGTGGTCAGCCGGCTGCTCGACCGGCGAAGAACCCTACTCGCTGGCCATAACCCTCAAGGACGCGGTTCCCGCCGGATGGTCGATAAAAATACTGGCCACCGATCTCGATACCCAGGTTCTGGCCACTGCACAAGAGGGCGTTTATGCCGCCGACCGGGTTGCATCCCTGGAGCCGGAACAGGTCAGGCAGTGGTTTCAGCGCGGCACCGGTACACAAGCGAATAAAGTTCGGGTCAAGCGCGAACTCCGCGAACTCATCCACTTCCGCCAACTGAACCTGATGCAGGATTGGCCGATACGCGGCGTTTTCGACGCCATATTTTGCCGTAATGTGTTGATTTATTTCGACAAAGAAACCAAAACCCTGCTGGCCAGACGCTATGCCGAACACTTGATAAACGACGGGCATTTGTTCATAGGCCACTCGGAATCCCTCCACCAATTGAACGTCCCGTTCAAATTGATCGGAAACACCATCTACAAAAAGTGATGTGTACCAATCTCTACGCCGCGCAGAGCGTGGGAACGAGGCGTCGGCTGGACGCTGAATAGTTAAGGGCGGCAGTTATTCAGCGCCAGATCCTAACGATCCTGAAGCCAGTGCGTCGCCCGGAAAATGCAAGTCAGTCCGCATGATGGCTCCCACGATGGCTTTCAGAGTAATCTGCTTTTTACCCGGTTAAAATCCCGCCCTCTCCATTCAAGCACCAACGCATCCGGTGGTTTTCTGGTAGTGATCGATCCCTGGCAGGAAAACGACGAGCAAACCGCGCTGGGCTTATCGGCAGACGATTTGCCGGTTGCCGTCATCGATGGCCGTAGCTGGCGCAGTTTGCAACGCTTGGGCAGTGCGTCGCCGCCGGCAGACTCTCGCAGCGTATTTGAAACTGTCGCCCCAGAACTACCCGAGGCAAACCCCTTGCATGAACTGGCCGCGCAAAAATGGCACTCGGCCCAGGTGTTGCTGGCTCAGCAATGCACGGTGGGCGTGATGGATTTATTGGCATCGGCACTGTTATCGAAACTCGCTGCCTTGCATGGGCAATTGCAGGCACCGGCCATCACTGAAGCCGCCATCTGGCTATACACCGAGATTGTCCCGCGAGGCGGGTTATCATCCGAGCAGACGGCGCAACTGCTACAACTGGTTGTGCTGAGTTTGGGCAGCAACGTGCCGGAAACGCTGACCAGACAAGCGGCAGATGCGGCGGAGCCATTGTGGCAAGCTTTAGGAGGCAGTCCGGGAATAGGGGCCTGATACGTTGCAAACAACTTTCCATTGCTTGCCACAAGGCATTCGTGGATAATGCATCTTTTTTTGGTGCCCGCTACTTTTGGCAACCAGCGCCAGCATTTCATGGTTACTGTGTCGGTTCTCTCGCAACGATACGCTGTAAACCCCGCCAGGCCCGGAAGGGAGCAACGGTAGCAGCAGATTCGTGTGCCGGGATGTGGCTGGCGCAGTAGCCGCCCAAACGCACCAATCCCCCTCAGTCCTGTCGCTAATGGCTTATCAGGTTCTTGCCCGCAAATGGCGTCCCAGTAACTTCAAGCAACTCGTCGGCCAGGAACACGTCAGCCAGTCGCTGATTCATGCCTTGCAGCATGATCGCCTGCATCATGCCTATCTGTTCACCGGCACACGCGGCGTCGGCAAAACCACGGTCGCCCGAATCCTGGCCAAAGCCATCAATTGCGAAAACCTTCAGGATTGCAACCCTTGCGGCGAATGCCCTGTATGCAAGGCGTTCGAGCAAGGCCGTTTCATGGATTTGATCGAAGTCGACGCCGCCTCGCGCACCAAAGTCGAAGACACCCGCGATTTGCTCGACAATGTTCAGTACGCACCAAATCAAGGTCGCTACAAGATTTATCTGATCGACGAAGTCCACATGCTGTCGGGGCACAGTTTCAACGCACTGCTCAAAACCCTTGAGGAACCACCGCCCCACGTCAAGTTTCTGCTGGCAACCACCGATCCGCAAAAAATCCCGGTCACCGTGCTGTCGCGCTGCCTGCAATTCAACCTCAAACGCCTGTTGCCAGAACAAATAGCCACGCAGATGGGCTTCATTCTGGGCGAAGAAAACATTGCGTTTGACCCTGTGGCGCTGAAAACCCTGTCACGCGCTGCCGACGGCAGCCTGCGCGATGGTTTGAGCCTGCTCGACCAAGCCATCGTCTACGGTAGTGGCAGCGTCAATCTGGCCGATGTCAACACCATGCTGGGTACCGTGGCGCAGCAACCCGTCGAAGCATTGCTGCAAGCCCTGGCAGAGGCCGACGCAAAACGGCTGATACAAATCGTCGCCAGTACCGCCGAGCTGACGCCGGATTTTTCCGACATGCTGCAACGACTGCTGCGTTTTTTGCACCGCATCGCACTGGTGCAGCAATTGCCCGATTGCCATGATCCTGAATTCGACCGCGAACTGATAGACGACCTGGCCAAGGCGATGTCGGCTGACGATGTGCAGTTGTACTACCAGATTGGCCTGATCGGACAGCGCGATCTGGAACTGGCACCCGATCCAAGAATGGGGATTGAAATGGTGTTGTTGCGCATGCTGGCGTTCAGACCGCAGGCTTTGCCAGCCCAGCATCCAACCAAACCCGCCATCACGAGCAACAAAATTGCCGAACCGGCAGCCGCAGCGACAGCCTATCCTGTGACACAGCCAGCCACCGTCACCACGCCGCCACCACAGGCCCAAAACTGGCCCGAAATCATCGCCGCGCTGAATATCGGTGGCCGCACTCGCGAACTGGCCAATAATTGCGTGCTGGACAAGATCGACGAACAGGCTTGTCATTTATTGATCGACCCCCATTACCAACGAATCGGCAACCTGGCCGAAAGCAAGCTGCGCGAGGCCTTGCAACAGTATTTTGGTCGACCGCTCAAACTTCAGATCAGCGCCCAACCGGTTCAACAAATGACACCGGCGGCAGCAATGCAAAGAGCACGCGACGACCGACAACAAGCCGCCATCGACGCCATCGACGCCGATACCAACGTGCAAACACTGAAAGACGCCTTCGGCGCACGTATTCTGCCCGGCAGCATAGAACCCCTCAACTGACTCAGGAAACCCCATGAAAAATCCATTGGCGAGCATGATGCAGCAAGCCCAGAAAATGCAGGACGATTTCAAAAAAGCACAGGAAGACATCGCCGCCATGCAGGTTCAGGGTGAATCCGGCGGCGGTCTGGTCACCATCATAATGACTGGCAAGCGCGAAGTCCGCAAAGTGAGCATAGACCCGTCGCTGGTAGGCGACGACAAGGACATGCTGGAAGACCTGGTTGCCGCCGCCATCAACGACGCGGTGCATAAGGTCGATAAACTGAAAAAAGAACGCATGGCGGAAGTGACTTCCGGCCTCCCGTTGCCACCCGGTTTCCAGATGCCGTTCTAAGCCATGCAAAACCCGGGCTTGCTGAAAGAACTGATACAAAGCCTGACCTGTTTGCCCGGTGTCGGCGCCAAATCAGCACAGCGCATGGCCTTCTACCTGCTGCAACGTAACCGCGAAGGCGGGCGTCATCTGGCCAGCATTCTGGAACGCGCCATGGCACAGATACACCACTGCCGGGACTGCCGAACCCTGACCGAACACGAAGTGTGCGAAGTATGCAGCGACCCGCTGCGCGATGATGGCGTATTGTGCGTGGTCGAAACCGCCGCCGATGCCTGGCTGCTCGATCAGGCAACCCGTTTTCGTGGCAAATACTTCGTCCTGCATGGCCGCTTGTCGCCACTCGACGGCATAGGCCCTGACCAGCTTGGCATAGCCCAGCTCGAACGCCGTCTGGCTGCAGGCCAGGTCAAGGAAATCATCCTGGCCACCAATGCCACTCTCGAAGGCCAGGCCACCGCCCACTTCATTGCCGAAATCGCCAGCCGACACGCGGTTTTGTCAACACGCATCGCCCATGGCGTACCGATGGGCGGCGAACTGGAATTCATCGACAGCAGCACCTTGGCTCATGCCTTCAACGGGCGGCAGGCCTTTTAATCACCCTGCCGCAACACCTGCTCACACTGAATGGGCAACGGCGGTGGCGGAAGCGGTTTCGCCTTGGACGGCAGCTTGGCTTCCGCCGAAAACCACCAATCCAGCCCGGCATCGCAACCGCTACCCGCAGGCAAGGCTTCCTGACTCTGGCAACCGGGGCTGCCGTCCGGGCATTTCAAACGCACGTGAAAATGGTCATCGTGCTTCCACCAGGGCCGGATTTTTCTCAACCATTGATTCGATGCCGCTGGCGTTTTCTGGCACAGCTCACGCTTGATGCTGGCGTGGACGAAAATGCGGTCGACATCGGCATGTCGAGCCGCATATTCCAGCAAGCTGGCTTGCGCTGACGACCACTGCCGGTAATCGAGGGCGTCGGTTTGCAGATTCACTAGCGACGGTGCGCTCAGGGTTTCCCGCTCGTTTTCACTCAACAAACGCTCATTTGCTGGCGTAGTCAACGTAAACCAGATATCCACATCCAATCCGCTCTGATGACTGCGGTGGCCGGTCAAGGTTGGGCCGCCGCGCGGCTGGCCCAAATCGCCAACCAACACCGTACCCAGTTGTTGCCCGGCAGCGAATCGCCCCAAATCCTCAATGAAGCCGATCAAGTCGTCATGACCGAAAAAGCGATTGCGCGACAAGCGCATCACCTGATACCCCGTGCCATTGACCGGCAAGCGGGTGGCTCCAGCCACACAGCCGCTGGTGTACGTGCCTATGCTTTGCGCCGCGCCCGCTTTTGGCGTCGGCGCTGTGACCCTGGCCCAATCCTGCGCCGTCGAGCCTGCCAGCGCAGGGCTGGCGAATACGCTGGCTATTGCAAAAACTACGATGTTGCGCATGACACATCCTGAAAACATTCGAAGCTACGCATTCTAACCGGTATCGCCCATGGCATTGCCCTGCGGAACCGCATCAGCACAAGGGGAAAACGCAACGCCAGCAAGTTGAAATTTGGATGACAACCATGGTGGACAGCCTTCTGGGAATTACACCGAATCGCGGTAAATCTGGCTGTCCTGTGTTGTCGAGTGATGAGGCTCGATTTCCATCTCGAAATCATGCGCGAGGCTTTGCATGATGAGTATCAAAATCACGCCCGCCAAAATGAAACCGATTTGTTGCAACGACGTGCGCAACGCGGTTTTTTGATGCAGCGACGGAATCAAGTCCGCAACGGCGATGTAGATGAAGCTGGATGCCGCCAGCGTCAAAAAATACGGCAGCAAGTCATGCAGATTGCCCAGACTGAAATACGCCAGCACACCGCCCAGCACGGTTGTCATGCAGGTCATGATCTTGTACGAAAATGCCTTGCCGCGTGTGTAACCGCTGTGCAGCAAAATGGCGAAATCGCCGACTTCCTGTGGAATCTCGTGGGCCGCGACGGCCAGACTGGTAACGATGCCGAGCTGAATGTCGGTCATGAATGCCGCAGCGATCAGGACGCCATCGACGAAGTTGTGGATGCTGTCGCCCAGGATGATGAGGGCGCCGACTGCACGGTGTTCGGCGCCATGGCGGTGACCGTCGTCATGGGTATTATCGCCCTGTATTTCATCGCTATGGGGATGGCAGTGGCGCCAGATCAGCAGTTTTTCCAGCGTAAAAAAACCGAGGATGCCAATCAGAATGCTGGCCGACAAGGCCGGGATGTCGCCAGGGCTTGCGTATTCGAAGGCATGGGGAATCAAGCCGCAGAACGCGCCGGTCAGCAAGGCGCCAATCGCAAAACTGATGCCGTGCGGCAAAACCTGTTGTCGACGCTGGGCGGGCAGCAGCAGGAAAATACCGGCGGCCAGTACGCTCAGAACACCACCGATGGCGGTAAACACGATGATCGCTGGCAGGGTGTTCACGTCAACATCTCCAGATCAGGCTGGCCATGCGACCACTGACGGCACCATCGCGGCGGAAGGAGTAAAAACGCTGGACATCGGTCACGGTGCAATAGCCGCCGCCGTAGATGGATTCGACACCCAGATCAGTAAGTTGGCGTCTTGCCAGGGCATAAATGTCGGCCAGCCATTTACCATTGCCGTGCGGGCTGAAGGCCGCTGCCTGCCGCGGATCGTCGTCGACGAAGGCGGCGCGGACATCGTCGCCGACTTCGAAACAGTCCGGGCCGATGGCAGGCCCCAGCCAGACCGAGCAGCGCTTGCTGCCCATGGCGGCCAGTGTACTGGCGATGATGCCGTCTTTCAGGCCGCGCCAGCCGACATGGGCGGCGGCGATGACCTGGCCATCGTCGCCGCAGAACAGCACCGGCAGACAGTCGGCAGTCAGTACGACGCAGACGACGCCGGTTTCGTTGGTGACGCTGGCATCGGCGGCTTCCAGACCGACGGCACGGTCGGCCCGGATCACCCGATTGCCATGCACTTGCTGCAACCACACCGGTTCGCCTGGCAGCGCCAAGCGTTCGCGCAGCAGGGCGCGGTTGCGGGCAACGGCGTCGGCCTCATCGCCAACATGGGCGGCGAGGTTGAAGCTGGCGTAACCGCCACTGCTGACGCCATCACTGCGTAGCGTGACGGCGGCATGAATAGCGGACGGCAGCGGCCAATCAGGTGTGATCCAGTTCGTGTTCATTGGCGGCCAGCAGGGCTATCAAATGTTGCATGTCGTCGGGCATGGGTTGTTGCCATTCGTGGTAGTCGCCGGTTTCAGGGTGTTCCAGACCCAGCCGGGCGGCATGCAGGGCCTGGCGCCTGAAACTGCGGAATGCGGCTGCCAGTTCCGGGTTGCAATCGGCAGGCATTTGAAAGCGACCGCCATAAGTCAGATCGCCCACCAGCGGATAACCGATGTGGGTCATGTGAACGCGAATCTGGTGGGTGCGACCGGTTTCCAGTTGCACCCGGATCAAGGTGTGGCGCTTGAAGCGGCGTTCCAGACGGTAATGGGTAACGGCTTCTTTACCGTCACGGCGCACGGCATTGCGCTTGCGATCGACCGGGTGGCGGCCTATCGGTTCGTCTACGGTGCCGCCTGCGGTCATCCAGCCTTTTACCAGGGCCAGATATTCTCGCTCGATGCTGCGTTCCTGCAATTGCTCGACCAGGCTGGTGTGGGCTTGCTGGGTTTTGGCGATCATCAGCAGGCCGCTGGTATCTTTATCCAGACGATGGACGATACCGGCGCGCGGCAGGGTGTTGAGATGGGGAGCATGAGCCAGCAAGGCGTTGACCAGTGTACCGTGCCAATTGCCGACGGCAGGATGCACCACCAGACCGGCCGGTTTGTTGATGATAATCAGGCTGTCGTCTTCGTGGATGATGTCGAGCGGGATGTCTTCCGCTGCGTCCTCTATCACCACATCGGCTTCGGCGTCGAGGGCGATGATTTCGCCGCCGTCGAGCTTGTCGCGGCCTCTGAGCTGGGCACCGTTTACCGTAACGCGACCGGCCTTGATCCAGGTTTGCAGCTTGCTGCGGGAATAATCGGGGAACACTTCAGCCAGGCATTGATCCAGCCTCATGCCAGCCAGATGCTCGGGAACCTGTGTCGTCAATATCGTCATAACTTGGTTTTGGAGTTATACTCGCGACCCGTGATACACATCACAGCTTGCAAAAAACCGGCCATATTACAACGAGTTGCCTTCTTTATGCGATTACTTTTGCTTAAAACCCTCCTGATCGCCAGTCTGGCCACGCTGTTGCAGGGCTGCGAAACGCTGGATGCCTTCACCCAGGATCGTGATCGTGGCGATGCCAAGGCCGATGAATATGTCGGCTGGGACGATGCCCGCTTTCACAAGGAAGCCAAAGCCGCGCTGGACAACAAAAGCTACCAGAAAGCCATCACACTGTACGAGGCGCTGGAAGCGCGGTATCCGTTCGGCGATTACGCCGCCCAGGCCCAGCTCAACCTGGCTTACGCCTATTACAAGAACGACGACCCGGAAGCCGCGCTGGCGGCCGCCGAGCGTTTCATCAAGATCAACCCGCGCAATCCTCATGTCGATTACGCCTATTACCTGAAAGGCCTGATCAATTACAACCGTGGCATCGGTTTCATCGACCGCTTCCTGCCCACCGACTCCACCCAGCGTGACCCCGGCCCCGCCCGGGAGGCCTTCGACAACTTCCAGGAACTGATCCGCCGCTTTCCCGACAGCAAATACGTACCCGACGCCCGCTTGCGCATGGTTGCCCTGCGCAACAACACCGCGATGCACGAATTGCACGTCGCCGACTTTTACATGCGGCGCAATGCCTATGTCGCGGCGATCAATCGCGCCAGCCACATCCTCAAGGAATACCCAAGAACCCCCGCCGTGCCACATGCCCTGGAAATCATGAAAGCCGCTTACCGCAAGCTGGGCATGGACGACCTGGCGACTGACGTCGAGCGCATCTACGCCTTGAATTACCCCCAGGGTGCACCCATCGAATTCAAGGACGAATCCATCATGCAAAGAGCCTGGGACGCCTTGGGCATGGACAGGTAGACACTTGCGTCGCGCCGTTTTCCTGCTGCTGTGTCTGGCCGTCGCCCCGTTCGCCATGGCCGACAAGCCAGCGCAAACCCTGTTCCAGAACCGTTTTTTCACGCTGTCGCAAGACAATGAACTGTTGTGCGCCACCAGCGAGCAGCAGTACACACCGAAAGCCAAACTGGCCGACATCATCCGCTTTTACGAGCACGATCACCCCGGCTTGCGCCAGCAGGCCGTTGCCGTGCTGACCGATCACAAACACCCGGAGCGGCTGGATGATCTAGCAGGATTCCGCGAGGATTGCGCCCAGGCCGTTTCGGCGGATTTATGCGTCCTCGAACGTTATTGGGATGATGCCGATGCCGCCTGGCGGACGCTGGCCTTGTTTTACGACACCAAAACCGTCATCAAGCTCAGCGACGACCCCAGTTACCTGATCGCACCCTTCACCGCCGATCATGTGCGCGTATTCGAAAAAGCCATCCGCAAGATACCGGCGTTTCTGCGGCAAAGCATCAGCAAGGCCAAGCCGGTCGACAAACTGGAACAGGAAATCGCCGACAAACCCAGCGTCATGCAAAGCCTGATTCGCGATGCCCTGCAAGACGATTACGACACCAGCATCTGGCAGCAAGACCATACCCACCCGCTGACATTCGTCCCCGGCATAGGCTTTCGCTCGCAAACCGTAGCCCAGGTATTCAGCGGCCAGAACCGCATCGTGTTCACCGTCAAGGCCTTCGACAAGGGCAAGGAAGGCTCGATGTACCGCGACATCGGCATTGAGTATCGGATCGATTTCCGCTTGCCCATCGTCGTCCACGAAATCGCCCACACCATCGACAATTTCCATTTCTGGAACGGCGAGGACGACCTGTACTTTTTCTACAAGTACCACAAGCTGTCCAACGACGAAGCCATCATGAACATCCTTGCCGACGCCAAACTGGCGCTGTGGCCGTCGAAATGGTTCGAAGCCTTCGAACACCTGCCCGAAGTCAACGATGGCCGCTACGACGGCAACACCCAGGAAAAACTGGCCGAACTGGTGGCGCAATATGTGCTGATACCCGAGCGCCTGCAACAAAGCGCACCAGCGGCTTATCAATGGCTGCGGCAGGATGTGTTTCGCGGCATCGAATACCAGGGCTACGACACCTGCCCCATGCCGCTGACCCGCCCCTTGTCGTGGTGGCAGAAAAACGCCAGTGGTAAACTGCTGGGGCACTGATTTTTTAAGCGTTTATCCCGCCTTGAATTTCTCTCCCTGCCTTCTCCCGCCGGGAGAAGGCAGGGAGAGAGCACAAAAGGAGAAAAGATATGGGCTTTGCACTGGAACAGGATAAACACTACACCTACCGCGACTACCTGACCTGGCCGGACGACTTTCGCTGTGAGCTGATCGACGGCAAGATTTATATGATGACACCAGCGCCACTGCTGACGCATCAGGACACGGCTGGCGAGATATTCACCCAAACCAAACAAGCTTTGCGAGGCAAACCCTGTCGGGCTTTCATCGCCCCGCTCGATGTCCGCCTGCCGCGTCATGACATGGCTGACGAAGACACCGACATTGTGGTTCAGCCCGACGTACTAGTGGTTTGCGATCCGAATAAACTCGACCGTCGTGGCGTGCGCGGAGCGCCGGACTGGGTGGTGGAAGTGCTGTCGCCGTCCACCGCAGGCAAGGATCAGATCGAAAAACGCCGACTTTACGAGCGCCACGGTGTGCGCGAATACTGGCTGGTACATCCCACCGACCGCATACTGACCATTTACCGACTGACCGACGGTGAATACGGCAAGCCGGACATTCAGCCGCTAGCAGGTCAGACCGCTGTCAGCGTGCTGCCCGGCGTGGTGATAGCCTGGAATGAAATAACGCCTTATCTGACCGAACAAGACCCTTAAAAAGCACCATGAAAAAACCGCAACTCAATCCCTTGCAGGCACAGTTACTCAAATCCGGCCTGGCCAGCGAAGCCAAGGCCCGGGAAGTCAAAGCCGAAAAACGCAAGCAAGACAAACTCAAACGCAACAACGGCGTCGACATCATCGACGATATCAAGCTCGGCGCCGAACAAGCCCGCCAGCACCAAATCGAGCGCGACCGCGAACTCAACCGCCAACGCAAGGATGCCGACGACCGCAAGGCATTGATGGCTCAAATCCAGCAACTGGCCGAACTTAACCGCATCGCCCAGCAGGTCGACGGTCAGAGCTACCAGTTCAACGACGACAACAAGGTCAAAACCGTTCATGTCAGCCCGAACGTGCGTACAGCCCTGATCGATGGTCGCGTCGGCATCGTCAGACTAGCCTCGGGCCACGCCATCGTACCGGCCGAAATTGCCCGCCGCATTCAGGCACGCGATGCAGGCAGCGTCGTCGTGCTCAATCAACCGGCTCAACAAACCGCCGCCGAAGACGATCCGTATGCCGCGTTTCAGATACCCGATGATTTGCTGTGGTGAGAATTTGTACCTTTCGCCTCGCTCCCACGCGTAGGGCCGCAGGATGCGGCTCCTGACGTCACCGCCATCCACAGCACTACTTCGCCGTATTTTGCGGAATCAGCTCTGCCAGTTTTACTCGTTCCTGCGCGCAACATTCGGTCACAAATAACAACCGTACTGCCCTTCAATCGTTTTCAAACCCCATGCAAATCTACCTCGATTTACTGCAAACCCTGCTCGATCACGGCCATGCCAAAAACGACCGCACCGGCAGCGGTACCCGCTCGATTTTCGGTTATCAGATGCGCCTCAATCTGGCGGAGGGTTTCCCGCTGGTGACCACCAAAAAACTCCATGTCAAATCCATCATCCATGAGCTGCTGTGGTTTTTGCGCGGCGACACCCACATCGCCTACCTCAACCGCAACGGCGTGACGATCTGGGACGAATGGGCCGATGAGCACGGCAATCTAGGGCCGGTTTACGGTGCGCAGTGGCGTAACTGGCCGGTCGGCAATGGCGAAACCATCGATCAGATTGCCCAGGTGATCTGGCAGATCAAAAACACGCCCGACAGTCGCCGCATGCTGGTGTCGGCATGGAATGTTGCCGATTTGCCGGATGAAACACTGTCACCGCAGGCCAATGTCGCCCACGGCAAAATGGCGCTGGCCGCCTGCCATGCCTTGTTTCAGTTCTACGTTGCCGATGGCAAATTGTCGTGCCAGCTTTACCAGCGCAGTTGCGACACGTTCCTGGGGTTGCCGTTCAACATTGCCAGCTATGCCCTGCTGACCCACATGATTGCCCAGCAATGCAACCTAGCGGTGGGTGATTTCATCTGGACTGGTGGCGACGTTCATCTCTACCAAAACCACCTTGAACAAGCCCGGCTGCAACTGAGCCGCGAGCCGTTTGCACTGCCCAGGCTGGTCATCAAACGCAAACCGCCGTCGATTTTCGACTACCAGTTCGACGATTTCGAAATCGTTGATTACCGGGCGCACCCGGCCATCAAGGCTGCCATTTCGGTTTGAATCCCTTGCAAACGAACTGCAAACCCTGATGAACAGCACGATTGGATGAACAGCACAACCCGCCAGCGCCTGTTCGACCACCTGGCCGAAGCCATTCCACACCCTGTTACCGAGCTGGTGTACACCACGCCATTCGAACTGCTGATTGCCGTGGTGCTGTCGGCCCAGGCTACCGACAAGAGCGTTAACAAGGCTGCCGCCAGATTGTTTCCTGTGGCCAACACAGCGCAGGCGATGCTGGCCTTGGGCGAAGACGGTTTGAAGGACTACATCAAGACCATAGGCTTGTTCAACAGCAAGGCCGCCAATATCATCAAACTGTGCCAAGCCCTGATCGAGCGCCACGGCGGCGAGGTGCCGCAAAGCCGTGCCGAACTGGAAGCCCTGGCCGGTGTTGGCCGCAAGACCGCCAACGTCATTCTCAACACCGCCTTCGGCCAGCCTGTCATCGCCGTCGATACCCACATCTTCCGCGTTGCCAACCGCACCGGGCTGGCAGCGGGCAAAACCGTACTGGCGGTCGAGAAAGCACTGGAAAAAAACGTGCCGAAACAACATAAAAAAGACGCGCATCACCTGCTGATCCTGCATGGCCGCTACGTTTGCATCGCCCGCAAGCCACGCTGCGCTGAATGCTGTATCGCCAAGCTGTGTGAATACAAGGAAAAAAACACCATGCGATAGTTGGGTACATTTCGGGTTTCCACGACCTCCGTGCCGTGGGAACCGGAAAAAAGCGTCCGCCAAAAAAAATCCCCGGCATTACCGGGGATTTTTGCTGTAACCGCGCAGGCCAGAAGCACCTGGCCGTTGGTCGCCCGAGATTATTTGTCGGTACGAACGAACGATACCCGGCGATTGTAGGCACGGCCTGCGTCGGTGTCATTCGACTCGACCGGTTGCGATTCGCCAAAGCCTTTGGTGGTCATACGGGCTGCGCTGATGCCGCGTTTGGTCAAGTCGTTTTTGACCGCCGCCGCTCTGCGTTCCGACAGGTTCTGGTTGTAGGCATCGGTACCGTAGCTGTCGGTATGGCCTTGAATCTCGACGGTCAGGCCCGGATTCTGACGCATGACGTCGGCAGCGTTTTTCAGCAGGGGCTGGAATTGGGCTTTGATTTGGTCGCTGTCGAAGTCGAACAGTACGCCGTGGTAAGCCCAGCAACCGTCTTTATCGACAATCGCACCTTTTGGGGTGTCAGGGCATTTGTCTTTCGGGTTGATGACGCCGTCCTGATCGTCATCTTGCGGCGCCGGTACGCCGGGTTTGAAGAAAACCTTGCTGACGAAATCGCTCATGCCTGCCGGGTTAGCCAGCGTGGCGACATCGGTGGCGAAGCCGCAGGCACCGGTATTGGCAATCTGTTGCAGGGTTTGCTGGCCTCTGATGTCGTTGTCGTTACCCACCCAGACGGTGTAGATGCACAGGCGGTCGCCGTAAGCGGCCTTCAGGGCCTCCGTTGCCGGGATGGGCGATACCTCATCCATGCCATCGCTGAATACGATCAAGGCGATATTGCCGGTTACGCTGGCCAGGTCGGCTTGTGCTGCGCTGATTGCGTTGGCCAGGGGGGTGCCGCCGCTGGAGCAGGTCAGCGAGGTGATGGTGCTGTCGAATGTTGCGCTGGAATGGGCTTGCATGGGCTGGTTGAGCAGAGTTTTTCGCCAGTCTACGCAAGGGCCGAAACCAAAACTGCGCAGACCGGATGTCAGCGGAATGGCAGGTATGGTTTTGTTGAATTTGTTCAGCAGGTTTTTCGAGGCATCGAGTTTGGTGCCGCTGTAAACCATAGCGTTCAGAAAGGTTCTGCTCATGGATGACGACGAGTCGTTCAGCACCAGGAAGCTGTTGGTTTTTTGAACCAACTGGCCGGATTTCACCTGGGCATTCAAGTCATCGGGCTGGAAGGGCTGAAAAATGTTGCTGGATTGGGTGGCGCAACCCGACAGTAGCGAAACTGTCAGTAATGCGGAAATTTTCAGTCGGTTTTGCATGATGTCGTTCTCCTTGTTTTTTTAGATTTGACGAATGAAACGGGCTGGTTTTTACCTGGTTTCTGGTTGCCAAGGCAATCGTGGCGACGAGAAACCACGCCACCAAGCACTCCATCAAAGATAGCCGAATAATTACATTTTTTATTACGAAATCAGAGTTTAGCACCATAATCTCGAATTTCTATCAGGTTGTTCATCCGCCGGGTTTCGCATGAAATAATGTGCGACCGCATTTTGGCAATAAGCGCAAAAGCGGGTATAGCCGCATTTTTCAACCTTCAATTTAAGGAAGCCATGTCTGTCATCACCCGTTTTGCCCCCAGTCCAACCGGTTATCTGCATGTCGGCGGCGCCCGCACGGCGCTGTTTTCCTGGCTTTATGCCCGCAAGCATGGTGGCAGATTCATCTTGCGCATCGAGGATACCGATCTTGAACGCTCAACGCAGGAATCGGTGAATGCCATACTCGAAGGCATGACCTGGCTGGGTTTGGAATATGACGAAGGCCCGTTTTATCAAACCCATCGTTTCGACCGCTACCAGCAGGTGATCCAGCAATTACTCGATCAAGGCGACGCCTACTACTGTTATTGCAGCCGCGAGGAACTCGACGCCTTGCGCGAGCGGCAAATGGCCGACAAGGAAAAACCGCGTTACGACGGCAAATGCCGCGATGTCGAAGACAATGAAGGCGGGCGCGAGCGCGTGGTGCGTTTCCGCAACCCGGATGACGGCGAGGTGGTGATCGATGACCGGGTCAAAGGCCGCATCGTGGTGGCCAACCAAGAGCTGGACGACCTCATCATCGCCCGTTCCGACGGTTCGCCGACGTATAACCTGACAGTGGTGGTCGATGACATGGACATGGGCGTCACCCACGTCATTCGCGGTGACGACCACGTCAACAATACCCCCAGGCAGATCAACATTCTTAAGGCTCTGGGCGCGCAATTGCCTGTGTACGCCCACGTACCGATGATACTCGGCCCGGATGGTGCGCGGCTGTCGAAACGCCACGGCGCCGTCAGTGTGATGCAGTATCGCGATGACGGTTATCTGCCCGAAGCCCTGCTGAATTATCTGGTACGTCTGGGCTGGTCGCATGGCGATCAGGAGCTGTTCAGCATTGATGACATGGCTCGCTTGTTCGAGCTGGACAAGGTCAACGTCTCGGCATCGACCTTCAATACCGAAAAACTGCTGTGGCTGAATCACCAGTACATCATGAATAGCGATCCGGCCCATGTCGCCCGTCATTTGAGCTGGCACATGGGCGAGCGCGGCGTCGATCCATCGCAAGGCCCGGATTTGGCCGAGGTGGTCAAAGCCCAGCGGGAACGCTGCAAAACCCTGGTCGATATGGCGAACGACAGCCTGTATTTCTACCGCGATTTCGATAACTACGATGACAAGGCGGTGAAAAAGCATTTCAAAGCCGGTGTCGATGACGTATTGCAGCAGCTTCATCACGGTTTCGAGGCCCTGGCCGACTGGTCGGTCGAGCCGCTGCATCGCGTCGTGCACGATACCGCCGAACGGCTTCAGTTGAATCTGGGCAAGGTTGCCCAGCCGCTGCGCATCGCAGTTTGTGGCAGCGGCGCATCGCCTGCCATCGACATCACGCTGTTTTTGCTGGGCCGCGACAAAACATTGGCACGTATCGAAACCGCTATTGCCTATATCCGGTCGATGGCTGTTTAGGGTTTGGTTCCCGACCCCACTCCTCATAATCGACAAAGGTTTGTGGCAGTGCTTTTTCGTCCAGGCTGGAACAATCGACCGCGATGCCGGCTCCGCTCTTGACTTTGTTGACACGGTAGATACCGGCTTCGACTGGTGTCCAGGGCAACAGATGAACCAGCCAGCAGGGGGTGATAGCCTCCATCATCGGTACGGTTTTGGTGGCATTCGACAGGGTACGGGGCGCGACGTCACCGAGCGCGGTAGGGATTTGATGAATATTGGATATGGCATCTACTGTGTGTGATGGCAAGGCTTGCAGAATGACGAGGGCGGCTCAGATACCGCCCCCTTCGGAAAATAACCTGGCCGTCGGCTGGCTTTGACTGATGTGGCTGTGCGGCGGCACGCTGTGTGTCAACCAAACGTTGCCGCCGATGACTGATCCAGTGCCGATGGTGATGCGCCCTAGAATCGTCGCACCGGCGTAGATCACCACATCGTCTTCGACGACCGGATGGCGGGCATTACCTTTGACCAAATGCCCGTTTTCATCTTTGGCGAAACGTTTAGCGCCCAAGGTGACGGCCTGGTAAACCCGCACACGCTTGCCAATGATGGTAGTTTCGCCGATGACCACGCCGGTGCCGTGATCGATAAAGAAACTGTCCTCGATTTGCGCACCAGGATGTATGTCGATACCGGTCGCTGAATGCGCCGCCTCGGCGATGACCCGTGCCACCAGTGGCGCACCCAGCCGGTAAAGGGCATGAGCGGTGCGGTGATGAAGAATCGCGATGATGCCGGGGTAGCAAATCAGTACCTCATCGGGGCTGGATGCAGCGGGATCGCCTTCGTAGGCGGCCTGGATGTCGCTGTCGATCAGGCGGCGGATGGTCGGCAGTTGGGCTGCGAATGCCACCGTGATGTCGTGAGCGCGCTCGGCAGCCGAGTCCAGACTGGCAGCGTCTTTAGCTTTGAATGTCAATTCCAGCGTGATTTGTCGGCTGAGCTGCTTCAGAAGGTTGTCCAGGGTTTGCCCGACGAAATAATCGACGCCATCGGGCGATAAATCGGGTGAACCCAGACGATTGGGAAACAGCGCTGCGCCGATCTGATCGACCAATTGCGCCAGAATCTTGCGTGATGGCAGTTTGGGTGGCTGGTTCAGGCGTTGACGAACGGCAAGCGATTGCTCGCGAATCTCGCGCAGCTCCGAAACCAGCGATGCAAGCGGCCAGACAGTACGGTTATCGCTCATGCTGCCAGGCCTTCTTGCGCATCGAATACGCCCTGGATAGCTTTAGTAGGGGCGTGCACCCCTTTCAGTGCTTTTGCGGCTTCCATGCGCGGATTCAAGCGAACGAGTCGCGTACGGTCTATCGAGTGAGAATTGTCAGGGTAGCAATGAGGCATGGGTAATCCTTCGCTTTGTTGGCGCCAAAAAAAGCCAGGGGTCTCTACAGACACCTGGCTTCCGGTTGTCCGGTCAGCATTTTTAGTTGAGCCGAAGTGTGTTCGATAACGTGGATGAGTGTCAACCACTAAAGCCGAGCGCGGATTGGCGACAAGTGCCTGCCCGTGAGATCAATGAATTTTGCCGACGATGCCTTCCAGCTCTTCCAGGCTGCTGTAACTGATGACCAGCTTGCCCTTGCCGTTGCCTTGATGGTTGATTTCAACCTTGGCGCCGGTACGTTCGGACAGTTCGCGCTGCAAGCGCAAGGTATCGGGGTCAAGTTTTTTGGGGGTGGCGGCGACCGGTTTTTCCTGATGTAAATCGCGCACCAGTTTTTCAACTGCGCGCACACTCAAATTCTGTTTTATCGCCTTGTGGGCAATGTCGATTTGCCGGGCTTCGTCCAGCCCCAGCAGCGCCCGGGCATGACCCATTTCCAACTGGCCACGGCTGAGCATGTTTTTCACATCGCTGGCCAAGTCCAGCAGGCGCAGCAAATTGGTGACCGTGGTTCGCGATTTACCGACCGACTCGGCAATTTGCTGATGGGTTAATTCGAATTCATCGAGCAAACGATGCAGGGCTTCCGCCTCTTCCAGCGCATTCAAATCTTCGCGCTGGATGTTTTCGATCAGCGCCACCGCCATGACTGATCGATCATCGATGTCCATGACCAGCACCGGCACATCGGCCAATTCGGCCAGTTGCGCCGCCCGCCAGCGCCGCTCACCGGCGATGATCTCGTACCGCTCATCGTCGATCTTGCGCACCACGATGGGCTGAATGATGCCTTGCACGGCAATCGAATCGGCAAGCTCCTTGAGTTTTTCGGGGTCTATGTCCTTGCGTGGCTGGTATTTGCCGCGTTGCAGGAACTCGATCGGCACTCGCAACACATCCTGTGATTTGTCGGCAGTCGTTGTCGGCGGTGCGGCGACGTCACCCAGCAACTCGCTCAATCCACGCCCCAATCCGCGCTTTTTCTGCATCATGATTTGGCTGCCTTGTGCTTGCGGATCAGTTCGCCTGCCAGTGCGATGTAGGCCACCGCGCCGCGTGAGGTTTTGTCGTAAGTCAACACCGGCACGCCATGACTCGGCGCCTCTGCCAGCCGGATGTTGCGGGGGATAACGGTGCGAAACACCTTGTCGCCGAAGTATTCGATCAACTGGTCGGACACGTCCTTGCCCAAGCGACTGCGGGTATCCACCATGGTGCGCAAAATACCTTCCAGATGCAGTCCGGCATTGACGGTGCTCTGGATGTTGCGCAAGGTCGACATCAGCGACGACAGGCCTTCCAGCGAATAGTATTCACACTGCATCGGAATCAGCACACTGTGGGCCGCCACCATGGCGTTCAGCGTCAGCATGTTCAGCGACGGTGGGCAGTCGATCAAAATGTAATCGTATTGGTTTTTGACCGGCAGCAAGGCATCGGCCAAACGCCGCTCACGATGCGCTGCCGTCATCAGCTTGACTTCGGCTGCGGTCAGGTCGGCATTGCCGGGAATCAGGTCAAACCCCAGCTCGCTGTCTTGCAGAATGATGGCCGATACCGGCACTTCCTCCAGCAGCAATTCGCAACTGGAGTATTCCAGCGCCTCCTTGTCGATGCCGCAACCCATCGCGGCATTGCCCTGCGGGTCGAGGTCGATCAGCAACACCTTGCGTTGGGTTGCCGCCAGTGCCGCCGCCAGATTGACGCTGGTGGTGGTCTTGCCGACACCGCCCTTCTGGTTGGTGATCGCGATGATTTTGGTCATGCTTTAAGTCTCTCTATGCATATCAGACAGCGTTCGGCGTCTACGCCGGGTACGGTGAGCGGAATCAGTTGGTAATCGGCGGCCATGGCTGCCAGTTCATCGTGCGGTGTCTGGCCTTTCATGGCAAGCAGCACACCGTTGTCGGCCAGCAGATGCCGGGTTGAATCGACCATGCTCGGCAACGATGCAAAGGCGCGGGTCAATATCGAATCGAAGCCCTCGCCTGCCGGTAATTGTTCAACCCGGGCATGGACGACTTCGACATTGCCCAGCTTCAACTCCAGAACGGCTTGTTGCACGAAACGGGTTTTCTTGGCATTGGCATCGACCAGGGTAAATCGGCAATCCGGTCGACAAATGGCCAGCGGTATGCCGGGCAAACCAGCGCCGGTGCCGATGTCGGCGATACGCGATGGCTTCAGGTGCGGCAGCACCGCCAGGCTATCCAGAATATGCAGGTTCACCATGGCCAGCGGCTCGCGCACGGCGGTCAGATTGTAAGCCTTGTTCCATTTGGCGAGCAGTTGCACGAACTGGAGCAAAGCGTCGATTTGCGACTCGGACAGCGGCAGCGAGAGTTCGCTCAGGCCGGTGGTTAAGCGGATCAGGCATGAATCCATGAATGTATTTTTATGTCGATTGGGTGTCGAAAGTCGCGACGGGTTGTTGCAATGCCGGTTCACGCACCCGCAGGCAGTTTTCTTTTCCTGCTGGTCCAAACGGCAGGAATCAATTTTTAGTTATAAACCGAGGAACGATGATCCAGACCAACGACCAGAATCAAAAGCTGATTATCGACAATCCGCGCCAGAATACGATAATCGCCAACGCGATAACGCCACAATCCCGCCAATGATCCTTGCAAGGCTTTGCCGCTGGTGCGCGGATCGTCGAGATTTTGCAATGTCAGCCAGTAATCCTGAAGCCGCTTTTTGGTGGTAGCGTCCATTTTGGCGAATTGTTTGGCTGCCTTGGAGGGTAAATTCAACTCTATACCCCATGTTCAGCGATCAACTTATCCAAAGGTATCGCGGCTTCGCCACTGGCGATGTACTCGCGGTAAGCGGATTCTGCGGCTTTGGCATCGGCCTTGTCTTCCAGATAGTTTTCCAACAACAGGTCGACGAATTGCGCCAGGCTTTGACCTTCGTCTTGCGCCGCATGAATCAGGCGGCTTTCGACATTGGCAGGTAATTCGATCATCGCATACGCTCCTGAATTGCGTTGTGTCCCGGGCAGATTATCAAGCGCTTTTCTTCTTCAAATGCACCAGCAACAAAGAAACCGCCGCCGGGGTGATGCCGGGAATGCGCGAGGCCTGGCCCAGCGTTTCTGGCCGTTGCTTTTTCAGTTTTTCACTAACTTCGTTCGACAAGCCAGACACCAAACTGTAATCGACGTTGTCGGGCAGTTTCAGATGTTCGTAACGCTGGGTGCGGTTGATTTCGGTTTGCTGCCGGTCGATGTAACCGGCGTATTTGGCTTGAATGGCCACCTGCTCGGCCACCTGTTCGTCAACGCCCTCGTCGTCGGTAAAGCGCAGCAGATTATCGATGTCCACCTCTGGCCGTCGCAGCATGTCCATCAGACTGGCTTCCTTCTGCAATGGCTTGCCCCAAATCTGCTCGGCCAGCGCGGCTTCGTCGGATTCGGTGCGTATCCATTTTTTCGCCAGCCTGCCCTGCAAATTGGCGATGGCCTCGCGCTTTTGCTCGAAACGCTGCCAACGTGCATCATCCACCAAATTCAACTCGCGGCCTTGTTCGGTCAATCGCATGTCGGCATTGTCTTCGCGCAGTTGCAAACGATACTCGGCGCGGCTGGTGAACATGCGGTACGGCTCCGCCGTGCCCCGAGTGATGAGGTCGTCGATCATTACGCCAATGTAAGCCTCGTCGCGGCCCGGACACCAACTTTCCAGCCCTTGCGCCAGACGTGCCGCATTCAAACCGGCAATCAGGCCTTGCGCCGCCGCTTCTTCATAGCCTGTGGTGCCGTTGATCTGGCCAGCAAAGAACAAGGCGTGCATGTGTTTGGTTTCCAGCGACATTTTCAAATCGCGCGGATCGAAAAAATCGTACTCGATGGCGTAGCCTGGACGAACGATTTCGGCCTGTTCGAAGCCGATCATGGTGCGGATGAAGCGATGCTGCACATCGAACGGCAGACTGGTAGAAATGCCGTTGGGGTAAACCTCGTTAGTATTCAAACCTTCCGGCTCAACGAAAATCTGGTGCGAATCGCGCTCGGCGAAACGCACCACTTTGTCTTCGATCGACGGGCAGTAACGCGGCCCCACGCCTTCGATGATGCCGGAGTACATCGGCGAACGATCCAGCCCGGAACGGATGATGTCGTGGGTTTGTGCGTTGGTGCGGGTGATATGGCAACAAATCTGGCGCGGATGCTGGTCGCGGCTACCCATGAACGAGAACACCGGCAACGGCGTGTCGCCGTGCTGTTCCTGCAATTTATCGTAAGCGATGGTACGTCCGTCGATACGTGGCGGCGTGCCGGTTTTCAGGCGACCGATGCGGAGTGGCAGTTCGCGCAGACGATCGGCCAGAGCAATCGACGCCGGATCACCGGCTCGGCCACCACTGTAATTTTCCAGGCCGATGTGTATGCGTCCGGCCAGAAAAGTGCCCGCCGTCAGCACCACGGCCCGAGCGTGGAACGCCAGCCCCATCAAGGTTTTGACGCCGACTACCCGCCCGCCCTGCACCAGAAGATCGGACACGGTTTGCTGGAACAGGGCCAGATTGGGCTGGTTTTCCAGCGCGCGGCGTACCGCCTGCTTGTACAACTGGCGGTCGGCCTGGGCGCGGGTGGCGCGAACCGCCGGTCCCTTGCTGGCATTGAGAATGCGGAACTGGATGCCTGCCTGATCGATGGCGTGCGCCATGATGCCGCCCAGGGCATCGACTTCCTTGACCAGATGGCCTTTGCCGATACCGCCGATTGCCGGATTGCAGCTCATCTGCCCCAGGGTTTCGATGTTTTGTGTCAACAACAGGGTTTGTGCGCCGCTGCGTGCCGCTGCCAGCGCCGCTTCGGTACCGGCATGACCGCCGCCGACCACGATCACGTCAAAGTCTTTCTGGAATCTCATGGGCCTTTTCACATTTGAAAAGAGTTAAAATAGCGCGGCATTTTAATGGCTTAGAGAGGAAAAAACATGAAAAAACAAAACAGAAGCAAGGTGTTGCCCGATGTGCCCATTAAAAATCCCGTAGCAAAATTTGCCCATCAGTTCAACAAGGCCCAGGTATTCGGCGACAAACGCCGCTATCAACGCAACGCCAAACACGGCGGCTTGGAGCCATTTGCCATCGGTTCGGTTGAATCGATGGCAAATGGCTAGCCCGCTTGAGCCATGCACTCAAAGGAATTCAAATTCAGTGACAGCAACGATAGAAGACAAAGTTCAAACCCGGATTCCCACCAAACACGGCGAATTCATCCTGCACTACTACAGCAACAACCTCGACGACAAAGAACACGTCGCCTTCGTCAAAGCCGACGTGGCAGGCCGCGATGACGTGCCGGTGCGCATTCATTCCGAATGCTTTACCGGCGATGTGTTCGGCTCGCGACGCTGCGATTGTGGCGAACAACTGGACATGGCACTCGGCATCATCGAACGGGCCGGCTACGGCGTGCTGATTTACCTGCGCCAGGAAGGCCGGGGCATCGGCCTGCTGAAAAAACTGCAAGCCTATAACTTGCAGGATCAAGGACTGGATACCGTCGATGCTAACCTCAAACTCGGCCACCTCGCCGACGAACGCCAGTACGACATCGCCGCACTGATCCTGAACAGCCTCCAGATCCATTCGGTTCGGCTCATCACCAACAATCCGCAGAAAATTACCGAACTCACCCAGCTGGGCATCCAGGTCAACGACCGCATTGCCATTCAATCGCCGATTCACAACGACAACGCCGATTACCTCAAAACCAAAGTCGAGCGCCTGCGCCACATGCTGAACGTAGCCGACACCCAATGACATCATGCTCGACCATCTGAAACTACCGGCGTCGGCGTTGAAACTGACGATAGACCTTGCCCAAGCGACAGTCCTCCCATCGGCACCCGGCGGAATGATCGGCCAGCACCGCGCACAATCGGCGCTAGCCTTCGGCGTTGCCATGAAAACGCCCGGTTACAACATTTTCGTCATGGGCGAATCCGGCACCGGGCGTTTGTCCATGGTCAGCCAGTACCTGGCTCAGTATGCCGAACAACAGGAATCACCACCGTCTTATGCCTATGTCGAAAATTTCGACAACCCGCGTGAACCCATGGCCATCGAATTGCCTTGCGGTGAAGGCCATGCCTTCGCCAAAGACATCGAAAAACTGATCGACGACGTGCTGGCAACCTTTCCGGCGGCGTTCGAAAGCCCGAGTCATCAGCAAAAGAAAACCGCGATCGAACGTCGCTTCAGCCAGCGTTACAACGCCGCAATCGACAGTGTCGACAAAAAAGCCCGCGCCATGGATGTGGCACTGTACCGCGACAACGACGCCATCACCTTTCTGCCCATCCAGAACAACAAGGCCCTGGACGAAGAGCAGTTCACCCTGCTGCCACAGTCAGAACGCGACGCCTTTCATCAGCACACCGAAGAGCTGGAGGAATACCTCAGCGAGGTGTTGCTGGAGCTGCCGCAATGGCGGCGCGCCTTGGTCGAGGACATGCGACAGCTTGACAACGACACCATCAAACAGGCGCTGGCCCCTTTGCTGGCCGAACTGAATCACAAGTACCAGAACGTCGATGATGTCATCACCTGCCTGGCTGAAATCGAGAAACACCTGAGCCAGACCATCGCCGAGCTGCTAACACCGATGCGCAGCACCGAAAGCCGGGAACACAACAGCCGACGGCAGATTTTGATCGAGCAATACCTGCCCAACATCCTGATCGATTACAAGCACGACAATAACGGCGCTCCCGTCATTCATGAATCGCACCCGACCTATCAAAACCTGTTCGGCCGTATCGAATACATCAACGACCAGGGCGCCCTGATTACCCATTACCGGCGGATTTGCCCCGGTTCGCTGCACCGTGCCAACGGCGGCTACCTGATACTCGATGCCGAAAAAATCCTGACCTATCCCTTTGTCTGGGAAGGCCTGAAACGGGCACTGAAAACCGGCAAGATCGAGATCGAATCGCAGCTTTCAGAACTTGGCATCAACACCATGACGCTGAAACCGGAAGTCATCCCGCTCAACGTCAAGGTCATTCTGGTGGGTGCCCGCGAGGTGTATTACCTGCTGGAAGAACTCGATACCGAATTCAACGAAATGTTTCGTGTGCTGGCCGATTTCGACGATCACATCGTGCGCACCGCAGACAATGTCGGCCAGTTCGTCCACCTGCTGACCCGCCACGCCGCCGATGCAGGCATACAACCCCTGACCGATAGCGCCCTGCTACGTCTGATCGAACACAGTTGCCGACTGGCCGAAGACCAGGAACGCCTGTCGGCCCACGTCAACCAGTGCCTGGAAATCATGGTCGAAGCCCACCTGCTGGCCAGCCAGGCCGACTCTGCACAAATCGACAAAAGCGCCATCGAACAGGCACTGGCGGCGCGCGAAAAGCGCAATGGCCGCATCGCCGAAGCGATTCTGGACGAAATGCTGGACGGCACGATTCTGATCGATACCGATGGCGAAGCGGTCGGCAAAGTCAACGGCCTGACGGTGATGGACATTGGCGGCAGCAGCTTCGGCGCCCCGGCACGCATCACCGCCACCGTACATCCGGGTTCACGCGGCATCGTCGACATCGAACGCGAAGTCGAACTCGGCCAGCCGATACACTCCAAGGGCGTGATGATACTCACCGGCTACCTCGGCCATTGCTACGCCCAGCAATTTCCGCTGGCCATTTCTGCCAACATCGCCATCGAGCAATCTTACGGCCACATCGACGGCGATAGCGCCTCACTGGCCGAATTGTGCTGTTTGATCTCGGCCTTGACCCGAACGCCGATACACCAAGGCTTGGCACTGACCGGCTCCATCAACCAGTACGGCGAGGTGCAGGCCATAGGCGGCGTCAACGAAAAAATCGAAGGCTTTTTCAATTTGTGCGCAGCGCGTGGATTGACCGGCAACCAGGGCGTCATCATTCCTGCGTCCAACAAACGCAACCTGATGCTAAAGCAAACCGTGGTCGAAGCAGTAGCCCAGGGTCTGTTTGCCATCTACGCCGTCGCCAGTGTCGATGAAACCCTGGCGCTGCTGACCGGGCAACCAGCAGGTGCCATGGATGATAAAGGCCAGTATCCTGAGGGCAGCATCAACTTCAAGGCCGTTGCCCGCCTCAAGGAAATCTCGGAAATGACCGGGGATGACGACAAAGACACGGAAACCGGCTGATGACTGAAAACCACAACCGAACAGACGCGCTGCATGATCGACGTCTGCCCGCCATTCCCCGCCGACATCACTCGATCAAAAACTGCCGCATCATGCCCAAGTCTTCATGCTCCAGGTTGTGGCAGTGGTACAGGAACAAGCCCTTGTAATCCTGGAATGGCTTGATGATTTCCACTTCCTCGCCAGGCATCACCAGCACGGTATCCTTCCAGCCGGAATCGACGAAGCCATCTTTGACCGTGGCGTAGCTCTCGCGGTGCACATCATCGACCTTGCGGCGCAGAATCTGAAATTGCTGGCCATGCAGATGAATTGGATGCGCCATATCCATCATCGCGCCGCCCATACCCATACCTTGATGCCTGCCATCACCGCCATGACGCATGCCCATGCCCATGCCGCTGCCATGACCACTCATGCCATGATCGTGATAGATGCGAATTTTCTTGATTGAACCCAGCGCGACACGCTCACTGGCCAACACCTGACCCATGGAGAAGGTCTTGCCATTCAGCGTGAATCTCATACGCTGCATACCGATGGCAATCGGCAGCGGTTTGCCGACATTGTTGACATCCTTCTCGCTCAGCCGCTGAAACGGTACCAGTTGCGTCGGCAATTTCGGTGAATCACCCACTTTTTCGCTGATCTTGAAAGTAGCAATCGGAAACTTGCTGCCGGTCAGCAGCCGGTTGTGCATCATGCCGCCGCCGTGGCGGCCCATGTTTTCCATCATCCTCGGCAGGGTACCGGAAAAGGGCAGGCTGTACATCACCAGCTTGCTGCCGACCGCGCGACCGCTGAAATCCAGCCACAGCTCGGCGCGTTCGCCCGGCGCCAGCATCAGATAGGGACGGGTTTCCGGCTTGGCCAGCAGGCAGGCATCGGTGCCGATGATGGTCAGTGGCGTACCGTCTTCCCAGCCCAACTTGTAGATGCGGGAATTGGAGCCGTTCAGCGCCCGCACCCGGTAAGCCCGGCTCTTGACCTGAAATTCGGCATTGGGCTTGCCATTGACCAGTATGGTGTCACCCAAAAAGCCCATCATCCGCTCTGGCATCATATGCAGATATTGCAGCTGATTCCGGGCATCGAAACGACGATCCTGTATCACCAGCGGCAGGTCGAATTCGCCACTTGGCAACGCCAGCTGACGCTCATCGGCATCACTGACCTTGATCAACCCGGCCAGACCGCGATAGACCTGCTCGGCGGTCAGGTCGTGGGCATGGGAATGATAGAGGCTGGTGCCGGCGCGATTGAGCACTTCGAATTCGTAGACATAACGCTCGCCGGGTTGAATGGTGTACATCGGATGACCATCGCTACTCTGCGGCACATGCAGGCCGTGCCAGTGGATGATAGTCGGCTCGTCGAGGGCGTTGCTGAAAAATACCCGCACCTTCTGGCCTTGTTGCAGATTCAGCACTGGTCCCAAATAGTTGTCGGGCAGTTGTTGCAAGGTCTGCTGCGGGCCTTTTAGCAACCTGGCCTGAAATCGTTGCACCCGCGTCGCAGGCCCGCTGCCAAAAATAGCAACCTGTGCGTTCTGGGCAGTGAATTCCAGCTCCACATCCGGTTTGAAGCCTGGTGTCGCCTGATTTTTCAGGCTGCCGGAACCGGCCAGCAACATTCCGGGAAATGTCGCCGCAGCAGCGCCCAGCACCGTATGCTGCAAAAATTGGCGCCTGCTGGTATTGGTGATTGTCATGCCCCCTCCTCTCGTATGATTGTCGTCATAATCTAATGCTTATGCGATCAAACATACGCCTTTTCCGATAGATAACAACACAGCAGAATGCTCAACAATTGCACCCATTGGCACACCTGGAATGGTGTTGGCAACCAAATAAATGCTTGATTGACAACAATCGTCAGCCATGCGGTCAGTCGCATGGTGTGTGGTTTTACAGCTTTTATTTGACTATTTGGTAAATCGGCTTCGCTACCGCTCAACACGGTT
>PESC01000027.1 GCA_002929135.1 Methylomonas sp. | reverse complement strand
GGGAACCTGATCAGGTTTAAGCCAGGCGCAACAAAACCCAGGCCAAAACACCACAAACCTCATCGAAAACATGCCTATAAATCAACTTGTTGAGGCTTAAGTTGAGGGGATTGTCCCCGGAGGGAGAGGTAGGATAACGCGGCATAGCGGCGGGTTTTTAGTTGTGCTGTAGCGGTGCCAGCACGGCTTCGAATTCGCGGATACTGTCGTCGCAGGCTGCGATGCTGTTCTGAACTCTGCGCTTGAACAGCCAGCTTATGCTGTCGCCGTCGGCTTCGCGTTCGGCATATTCGTTCAGCAGATGGCAGGCATCGAACATGGCGTGCTCTGCATCCTTAAGGTCTTCATCATCCAGCGGGCTGCCTTGTGCTTCCAGCATCATGATCTGACTAATCAGCTGGTTCTGGTGGCGGAATACAGCTTCGGCATAGTCGCTGAAGCTGGCGTACTGCTGGGCGGCAGGCGGCAACGTGGCACAGCCGGTGGCGGTGATGACGATGAACAATGCCAGCAATGTTGCGACGAGCGGGCGAGATGGCATCATGGCGAACGTCTTTATCTTTGACATATTTCATTCCGGCGCCACTTGAGAGCGTCTGACGTGGGATTCCCTAACTGTTTAGTCCGGCATTTAATTGGCATAAAACACCCTGAACTCAAGGAGAAAAAACCATGGGGCAAATACTACACGGAACAGCTTTGGACTATCCGAAGAAAAAATACAAAATGCTGAAGAGAGCATCGCAACGTTATACCGTGTGCACTTCAAACTGAAAATTTTGTGGCATCTGCCTGTGCGTTGCACACAGATAGTCCGGACGTAAAACAGCTTTCGATTTGCCCTGAAATGGCATGATGAAAAGCCTGAATTATTCATTGCTGATCCCAACCACTTAAATGAGGGGCTAAACAGCTAACCGCTATATCTTGTGGCTGCGAGGCTTTGGCCACGGACGATTGGCGATGCTCTTGTAGCGTCTTGGGATGCGCAAGCCGACTACTCCTTAGGTTGACCGAAACCGTCATCGGGTCGCCATGACAAATCTGCTAGAATCCGCTGCTCTTTCAATCGGGACGAGTGTCATGGCCAAAAAGATAATAAAAAAGTACATGCCGGACCCAGACAAGATCAAAGCGCAAAAAAGTCTGAGGTTTCTCGGCGACCGTTTGCATGATCCCAATCTGTGGCATCTCAACCGCCGTTCGGTGTCGCTGGCATTTGCCGTCGGGCTGTTTGTCGCCTGGGTGCCAACGCCGATGCAAATGGCGTTTGCCGCCACCGGCGCATTTTATGCCCGTGCCAATTTGCCAATTTCGGTGGCCCTGGTCTGGATCACCAACCCCATCACCATGCCGCCCTTGTTTTATTTTGCTTATCGGGTTGGCGTCTGGGCATTGAACAAGCCGTATGTCAGCGGTGAATTTTCAGTGGATACCGTGTTCTCAAGTATGGCTGACATAGGTGGCCCGTTTTTGTTCGGCTGCTTTCTGGTCGGCACCACCTGCGCGACATTGGGATATTTCGGCATGCAGTTGTTCTGGCGCTGGCATGTCAGCCATGACTGGGATGTGCGGCAATCGGCCAGAAGCAGAGATAAATCAGCAGGATGACATCAGGTCACAATCACGCCGTCTTCCATGTGCAACACATGATCCATGCGGCCCGCCAGTTCCGGATCGTGGGTCACCACCAGAAAACTCACCTGTAATTCCTGGTTCAGTTCCAGCATTAGCTTGTAGATTTGATCGGCAGTCTTGCTGTCGAGATTGCCGGTCGGCTCGTCGGCCAGCACGCATTTTGGTTTGTTGATTAACGCCCGCGCCACGGCGGCGCGTTGGCGTTCACCGCCCGACAATTCGCCCGGTTTGTGCTGAATCCGGTGGCCAAGGCCCACGCGCTGCAATAGTTCAATCGCCTGGCGCTGCGCCTCTTTGACCGGCAAGCCGCCGATCAGCAAGGGCATGGCGACGTTCTCGATCAAGCTGAACTCCCCCAGCAAGTGGTGAAACTGGTAAATGAAACCCAGTGACCGGTTGCGCAATTGTCCGAGTTTGCCCGCGCCGATGTTATTCAAATCGAAACCATCCAGAATCACCGTGCCGGACGTGGGCTTTTCTAGGCCGCCCAGCAGATGCAGCAGCGTGCTCTTGCCCGAGCCGGATGCACCCATGATGGCCAGACGTTGCCCGGCCCGAATCGATAAATCGACGCCTTTCAAAACGGCGACATCGAGATCGCCCTGAACATAACGCTTGGTCAACTGACTGCACTGCAAGACGATGGCATCACTCATAACGCAGTACCTCAGCCGGATTGACGCGCGCAGCCTGCCACGCCGGATAAAGTGTGGCCAACAGCGATAACAGAAAGGCCATTCCCGCAATCCAGTACACATCGCTCCAGAGCAGTTTCGACGGCACGTCGCTGATGTAGTACACGTCGGCGGCCATGAATTGCACGCCGAAGGCTTTTTCGATGGCGGGCACGATGGTTTTGACATTCAACGCCAGCGCCACGCCGCCTGCGATGCCCATCAGTGTGCCTACGCTGCCGATGATGCAGCCAAGCACGATGAAGATGCCCATGACCTGGGCATTCGACAGGCCCTGGGTTTTCAGGATGGCAATATCGCCGCGCTTGTCGGTGACCACCATGACCAGGGTCGAGACGATGTTGAAGGCGGCTACTGCGACGATCAGCATCAGGATGATGAACATCACCCGCTTCTCGGTTTGCACGGCACGGAAGAAGTTGCTGTGCGATTGTGTCCAGTCGCTAACCCGGTAATGATCGCCCAGTTCAGTGGTCAGACTGTAGGCAATTCTCGGCGCATTGAACAAATCATCCAGCTTGAGGCGTATCCCGGATACGGCAGGTTCGATGCGAAACAGTTTGGCGGCATCGTCGAGATGGATCATCGCCATGTTGCGGTCGTATTCATACATGCCGACCTGAAACACACCCGATACGGTAAACCGCTTCAGTCTGGGCAGAATACCGGCCGGAGTGGCGTTGATCTGCGGCGTGATGACCGTCACCTTGTCCCCGACCCAGACGCCCAGATATTGCGCCAGCTCTGCGCCCAGCACGATGTTGAATTCACCAGCGCGCAGATCGCTCAGGCTGCCGGTTTTCATCTTGTCTGCGACTTCCGACACCTTGGGTTCATGATCCGGCAAAACCCCCTGCAACAAGGTGCCGCTGACCTGGCGGTCGGCGTTGACCATGACCTGGCCATGGATGAAAGGTGCCACGCCCTCGACATGCGGCATGGTCTCCACCCGCTGCGCCAAGGCCTGCCAGTCGTCGAGCTGGCCATGACGACCTGTGATGGTGGTGTGTGAGGTCATGCCGAGTATGCGCTCGCGCAATTCGGCTTCGAAGCCATTCATGACCGATAACACGGTAATCAGCGCGGTAACACCCAGCGCAATGCCGAGTACCGAGGTGAGGGTGATGAAGGAAATGAATTGGGTACGCCGCCTGGCGCGGGTGTAGCGCAGGCCTATGTAGAGTATCAGGGGTTTGAACATGAAGTGGGTGTGTCAGACGCGCTTGCAATCGGCGCAATAGCCGTAGAGATAAAGACTGTGTTCGGTTAGCGTGTAGCCCAGGCGGACGGCAATCTCTTCCTGGCGTTTTTCGATGACATCGTCGGTGAATTCATCAACTTTGCCGCATTTGATGCAGACCATGTGGTCGTGATGATGACCACTGTTCAGCTCGAAAATGGAATTGCCACCTTCGAAATGATGACGGCTGACCAGGCCAGCCGCCTCGAATTGCGTCAACACCCGATACACGGTCGCCAGGCCGATTTCCTCGCCTTCCGCCAGCAGAATCTTGTAAACCTGCTCGGCTGACAGGTGGCGATCATCGTTGCATTGCTTCTCCAGAATTTCGAGGATTTTGAGCCGGGGCAGGGTGACTTTCAGTCCGGCATTGCGTAGTTCCTGGGTTTCCATGTGTCGTTTACCGGCGTTTTACAATCGGGCCGCATTGTAACTGTTTTTGCCGGAAGCCGAGGGGCGAAATTATGGGATAATCGCCCGCGTTTTTGCCCATGCAATCCACTCTTATCTTCATGAGAAAACACCGCTTTTTAACTGCTGCTATCGCATTGCTGGCCTTGCCTGCCTGCGAAACCATCATGACCAATCTGCCGGGTGTTTATACCATCGACATCAAACAGGGCAACATCATCGAACAAGCCATGGTCGACCAATTGCGCCCCAACATGACCCAGCGGCAAGTGTTGTACCTCATGGGTTCGCCCATGGTCAGCCATGCGTTTCATCAGCAGCGCTGGGATTACCTGTACTCCGAACAACCCGGTGGAGAAGCCCGTTTGCAAAAACGGCTTTCGCTTTTTTTCAGCGGCGATCATCTGATAGGCATGCAGGGCGACTTCCGCCCCGGCGCCGTTCCCATTTTGAAGGACGCGGGCGAAACCACGGTGGAACTGCCTAAACGCGAACTCGACACCACCATGTGGCAAAAAATCACCGGCCTGTTTAGCGGCGACGATACGCCGCAACCTACGCCACAACGCACCGAACCAACTCCGGCAGCCGAAGGCCAGTCGCCATCTGGCAACGGCCAACCCGCGAATCTGAACTAGACTTGGGCGCCTGATGCTGGGCCGGTTGCAACGAAACCGGACAGATACGCATTGCGCCACAGGCAAGGCTCACATGTTTTCTCGACTCAAACACATGCTGCTCGACCACACCACCCTGGCCTCTGCGCTGCTGGGTTTGGCATTTCCGTTGAATGGCATCGTCGTGGCTTTATGGCAAGAAGGTCTGGCCCCGAGTTGGCCCAATCTGCTTGCGATACACACCCAGGATTTTCACTTGCAGATAATCTGGCTGGCGCCCGTCGTTTTGGCCATGTTCGGTTATTTTCTGGGCAAAACTCACACGTTGCTCAAACAGAAAATGGCCAGCCTGGAGCTGCACAGACAGCAACTGGATCAATCCCAACGCATGGAAGCCATCGGCCAGCTGGCCTCGGGCATCGCCCACGAAATCAACACCCCGGTTCAGTACATCGGCGACAACCTGGCGGCATTGCGGGCAAATCTCGGCGATATTCAGGCGTTTCACGATGCCTTGCTGCAAAACGCCGACACTGCCGAACAGACCCGCATTCGTTCACTGGCCGAAGCCTACGACCTAGCCTTCATCCTGGAAGACAGCCCCAAGGCCATACAGGATGCGCTGGAAGGCGTCGAGCGTGTCAGCGAAATCGTCAAGGCCATGAAAACCTTTTCACACGTATCGCCGACACAAGACAGGCAAACCATAGCCCTGCATGATGCCATCAACAGCGCCTTGACCCTCAGCCGCAACAGCTACAAGTACATCGCCGATGTCGAAACCGACTTCTCGCCCGACGTTGGCCTGATCGAATGCTACGCCAGCGAGTTGAATCAGGTATTGCTCAATCTCATCATCAATGCCACCCACGCCATCGAGGAAAAAAACGACGGCAAGGGCTTGATTCGCATCCAGACACGCATGGCATCAGCCGATACGGTCGAAATCCAGATCGCCGACAATGGCGTCGGCATAGCCAAAGACATCCAGGACAAGGTATTCAACCTGTTTTTTACCACCAAAGATGTTGGCAAAGGCACCGGTCAGGGCCTGAGCCTGGCGCATAACGTCATCGTGCAAAAACACGGTGGCAGCTTGTTCTTCACCTCGCAACCCGGCGTCGGCACCACCTTTCACATCCATCTGCCACTCAAGCAAGCCGACGGAGAATCCGCCTGATGCCGGTCAAAAACATCCTGTTCGTCGATGACGACGCCCTCGTACTGAATGGCATTCAGCGTCAATTCCGCACTTACCGTAGCCAATGGCAATTGTTTTTTGCCAGCAACGGGCCGGATGCGCTCGAATTGATGGCCCAACAACCGATCGACCTGATCGTATCGGACATGATGATGCCAACCATGCGCGGCGACGAACTGCTGACCCGAGTCAGCGAACAATACCCCGGCACGGTCAGGATGATACTCAGCGGCCATACCGACGAAGCATCACTGAAACGCGGGCTGGAAGTGGCGCATCAGCACCTGGGCAAACCCTGCCCGGCAGACACCTTGCACGAAACCATAGGCCAGATTTTCAAGATTCAGGCCTGCCTGAAAAACCGCACCCTGATTGCCGAACTGGGCGACGCCAACCAGTTACCCAGCCTGCCGGAAACTTATCAGCAACTCAATCAGGCCATGGGCGATGAAAACACCAGCAACCAGGCCATCGCCGCCATTTTCGCCAAAGACATGGTGCTGTCGGCCAAGTTGTTGCATCTGGTGAACTCGCCTTATTTCGGACTGCGACGCACCGTATCCAGCCTGACCGAGGCGATTAGCATGGTTGGCATCCAGCGATTGAACAGCCTAGTGCTGTCGGTGCATGTCCGCCAGGCATTCCCGGTCACCGATGCCAACAGCCAGCGCTACATGGAATATCTGTGGCAGGATGCCGGTCGGGTCGCCGAACTCGCTCGCCAGATCGCCCTGTCGGAAGATCAGCAAGGCGACCGGCCCGACCAGGCCTATCTCGGCGGCTTGCTGCACAATCTGGGTCTGCTGGTGTTTCTGTCGCGAGGCGGCAACAAACTCAAGCGACTGATGGAACAGGTAAAAACCACCGACACCCCGGTCAGCGAACTGGAAACCGCTGTTTTCGGCTTCAATCGCTCGGAAGCGGCGGCTTACATCCTGGCACTCTGGAAAATTCCACCGCGCATCATCGAAGCCATTCTGCTGCAAAACACGCCTTCGGCTACCGACTACGATGGCGTCAATGCCTTGACTGCCGTTCACGCTGCTGGCTGTCTGCTGAAACCTGGGGGCATGCAGGATGACAGCCGCCTGTTCGACATGAGCCTAGACGAAGCCTATTTGCAGCGCATAGACAAATGGCAGCGCCTGCCAGCCTGGCAAGCCCTGGCCGACAATGTCGCCAACCAGTAGGCCTCATGATGCTGAAACCGCCTTTTCCGGTTTTCCGCGCCAATCCATCAGCGGAGTGATGAATGATGATAGACACCGCCTTGCCCGAAATCAGCCGGAAAATCCTGTTCGTCGATGACGAGATCAAACTACTGGATGGCATCAAACGCCAGCTCCGGCGCGATTACGCCATTGTGACCGCAGATGGCGGCCAGGCCGGGCTGGAAGCCATAGAGCGGGAAGGCCCATTCGCCGTCATCGTCTCCGATTACAACATGCCGGTCATGGACGGCATCAGCTTCCTCGGCGCGGTTTATCAAAAACACCCCGACACGGTTCGCATCATGCTGACAGGGCGTGCCGAGTTGGAACTGGCCGTCAATGCCTTGCACAGCGCCCAGATTTCCCGCTTCCTCAACAAGCCGTGCCCCGGCGAAATCTTGCAACAAACGCTGGACGACGGTCTGGAACAATACCGTTTGAGAGTCTCGGAGCGCCTGCTGCGTGGGCGCTTGCAAACGGCAAACGCCGAGCTGGCGACGCTGAACGACCATCTGGAAGCCAGGGTTGCCGAAAAAACCCGCACCCTGCAATTACAGTATCGCTATGTGGCGCAAATGGCACAGGCCATGCACTCCCGCACCATCATCAACGGCCTGTTGAGCGCCGTTGCCGACATCAGCCAGTCCAACCAAATCAGCCTGTGGCTCAGCCCCAGACGCGACGACTATTTCGAATGCGTACACCCGCCAGCCTTCGCCAACCGCAGTTTTTCATGCAATACCTTGGACGATGGCATCACGGCACAGGTGCTGCATTCATTGCAGGCCTGGCAGCGCACCCCAGATGCCGACGAGGCCTTGCCATGCGACACGGCGCTGTTCACAGACCGCCCTTGCCTGATGGCGCCACTGGTCAGCCATCAAAACGTCATCGGCCTTGTGACCTTGTCCGGCGAGGCGTTGAACGGGCATGGCGATGCCAACCACGCCATTGCCGCCGTGGTCGACATTGCCGCCACCACCTTGCAAAGCCGCTGGCACCAGGAAGCCTTCGAGGATGCCCAGGACGCCATCATCACCGCACTGGCGAAGCTGTCGGAATACCGCGACCCGGAAACCGGCGCTCATCTGCTCCGGCTGAAAAAATACAGCACCTTGATTTGTCAGGCGTTAGCCGGGCAAGCCGCTTACGCCGACATTGTGACCGGGGCCTTTATCGAGGATTTGGTGCGCTCATCGCCGTTGCACGACATCGGCAAGGTCGGCATACCCGATGCCATTCTCAAAAAGCCGGGCAAGCTGACGCCTGAAGAATTCGAAATCATGAAAACCCATGCCCAAATCGGTGGCGACACCCTGCGCACGGTTTACGAACAATACCCCTCGCAAAGCTTCATAAAATTCGGCATGGATATTGCGTACTGCCACCACGAAAAATGGGACGGCAGCGGCTATCCGCAAGGCTTGAAGGGCGAAGACATTCCATTAGCGGCGCGGATTCTGTCGCTGGTGGACGTTTACGATGCCCTGACCTGCCGCCGGGTCTACAAATCGCCGTTTTCGCGCGACGATGCCAAAACCCTGATTAGCCAAGGTTCCGGCAGCCATTTCGACCCGGCATTGGTTGCAATTTTCCTGGCCACGGAAGAGGCGTTTCATGACATCGCCGAACGCTACGCCGACGTGTAAGGATTTCTCTCGTCCCACCCAATCATGCGGGACTTTTCCGTCCAGCATCCACCCGGCAGGCACACAAATTCGTTCCCGCCGGATTTGCCCCAGAGAACGCACTGTTGTTCATCAGGCCGGTTGCCCTGCTGGCGCGGAGCGCCGATTCGACAAGGCCAGTATGCCGAATGCCAGCAGTGCGATGATCGAGGGTTCCGGCACCGCGCTGGGGGGCAGGAAGGGATCGAGCAGCAAGGCGTCATTGGCGCAGTTCATGGTCCAGTGTATGTCGAACTTACCGCTGAAGCCGGTGAACACCGATAACGGAATCGCGGCTTCGATGACGTAGTGGGCGTCATTCCGGTGCACCCCCATGTTTTTGAAGGGCGTGTCGGTGTAGATCAAATCGCCGTCGCCGACCAGAATACCGGCCAATATCGATGTCGGATGCCTACGATCGGGGTTAGTCGGGTTGTAGTTGCCCAGGCTGTCCCACAGGCCATAAGCCCACTCGCTGATGCGAAACACCGCGCCGGCATTGGCGCCCGTGGTTTCAATGCCAAACTCGAAGCTGCCATCACTGCCGAAATCGATGGCGAAATCGCCGGGGCCGTAACTGTTGGCAGCCGGGTTGTTGGGGGTGTTGGGCGACAGGCCGGTAATCAGCGCGATGAACAGGTGGCTGGTGTTGGTGAAGGCATACAATGCCTCGACATCGTAGGCCTGGCCACCCCAGCCGGGAAACAACCGGACACTGGCGCCGCCGGTCTGGTCTTCGATGATGTATTCCAGGTTGGAGCTGATGACACGGTTGGGTATCCAGTCGTTGGCGTTGCCATTACGGCTCAGCCCCCAGTCCGATACATTGCCGTCGACCACGATGCTGGCAGCATGAACCGGCAGCATCGTGGTGAGTGCAAACAATCCTGCAAAAACGGCATTGAAACGTGACATGGCATAGCTCCTGAAATGAATTTCAGTGCTGTGCTACAAGATTGATGCCAACCCGTCCGTTCCAGGTTTTTAGCTGGTTTTTGGCTTGGCAACCGGCAGCTTGCCGTTACAATGCCAGCCTGATACTGCCGTGGTTGTCAGAATAACCTGCCAGCGATGGCAGCTTGCTGATTAGCCTGACAGCTGTCGGCCCATGCCCCAACAACCCTCAGAAACCATGTCGCAAAGCGTTTTCAAGCTCGAATCCTTACTGGAAACTCATGAAAAGCCGCTGATGATCGTAGGTGGCGATTTGACCGTGGTTGCCGTCAACCGTGCCTGGAAGCAGGTGTTCGGCATGAATCGCGATGCCCGCATCGGCCAGCCTTGCTGTGAAGACAGCGGCGCCTGCCGCCACAAACGCTTGTTCGAAACCCTGGAACCTTATGCCTGCCATGTTGCTGGCGACAAACCGGCCAGTGTGCGCGGCTACCCGTTGCTGGATGCCGATGGCCGTTTGTTTCTCGGCGAAACGCAGACCCTCATCCATAGTGCGGCGAGCAGCAATACTCGGCAGACACTGGTGGGTAAATCCGAAGTGTTCGAGGGCTTGAAAGCCAAATTGCAGCAGGCGGCGGTAACGCAGGCGCCCGTGCTGTTGCTGGGTGAAACCGGCACTGGCAAGGAACTTGCTGCCGAGTTCGTACATGGGCACTCACATCAAGCAGGCGGCGAATTCGTCGTGGCCGACTGTACGGTTTTTGGCGAGGATTTGTTTGAAAGCGAACTGTTCGGTCACGAAAAAGGCGCGTTTACCGGCGCCACCACCAACAAGAAAGGCTTGTTCGAAGTGGCGGACAACGGCACCTTGTTTCTGGATGAAATCGGCGAATTACCGTTATCGCAACAGGCCAAATTATTGCGCGCGCTGGAAAGCGGCCAATTTCGTCGTGTGGGTGGCACGGCCATTTTGAGAGCGACAGTCCGAGTGGTATGCGCCACCCATCGCAACCTGGCCGACATGGTCAGACGCGGTCAGTTTCGCGAGGATTTGTTCTACCGGCTATCAGTGTTTCCCATCGACCTGCCGCCACTGCGGGCACGTCGTCAGGACATCCCGCTGCTGACCGAGCATTTCCTGCATCTGTTCGGCGGGATGCGTGGCTGCCAGTACGCCATCGACAAGGCGGCGCTCATCAAACTGATGCAACATGCCTGGCCGGGCAACATCCGCGAGCTGAAAAACTGTCTTCAACTGGCTACCGGTTTATGTCAGAACCGGGCGATCCGCGAAGGTGACATTCAATTCATGCGAATGGCGCACGACCTGCCGCCGCCTTACCCGGCCCAGGTCGACTCGCCGCCGGTAGAGTATCTGCCCGATCAGACAATGGTCGGCATGACGGCGATGGAGCAGTATGAAGCCAGTTTCATCGCCAAACTGATTGCCAAGTATCAAGGCAACCGCAAGCTCATCGCGGCCGAGATGAACATCAGCGAGCGTACGCTGTACCGCAAGCTAAACCGGCTGAACCTAAGCTAGACACCGCCATGCAATCATCCCTCGTCAACTGGACGGTTCAGACCGTCAATTCGTCAGGCAACCAGGCATTCACGCCGCCGCTGGACATGCGTCTGGCAGTATCGCGTATCAAGGCCCTGCCGCCCTTGCCCGGAACCGCCGCACAAATCGTGCAGCTGATGGCCAACCCGGATGCCGATGCCGACCGCCTGGCGCACATCATCGAACGCGATCCGTTGCTGACCGCCCAGATCATACGCTGGGCTAGTTCGGCGCTGTATGGCTATCGCGGCCAGCTCACGACGGTGAAAGATGCGATCGTGCGAGTGCTGGGCTATAGCGTCGTGCTCGACATGGCCCTGGGCTTGTCGGTACTGGCGCCGTTGAAATCGCCGAAAGACGGGGTGATCGGTACGCGAATATTTTGGGTTCACGCCTTGTCTAGCACCCGTTTGATGGCAAAACTGGCCAATCTGTTACCACCCGAGCGCCTGCCCGATCAGCAGGCGCTGTTTCTGGCAGGCTTGATCCACAACATCGGCTTTCCGTTGCTGGGCCATCAGTTTCAGGATGAATTCACCTATTTGAACAGATTGATCGAGACTAACCCCGGTCTTTCGATTTTCAACCTGGAAAGCTTTGCCTTTGGCGTCAATCATGCCGAATTGGGAGCCTGGCTGATGACGACCTGGGCCATGCCCGAGGTGGTAACCAACGTGGTTTATCACCATCACAACCCGTTCTATCGCGGCGACCATTACGTTCTGAACTTGCTGACCTTCGTCAATGATTGCCTGCTGGGACAACTAGGTATCGGCGACGCCGCCAATCAAAACTGCCCGGAAAGCGTCTGGGACGAATTGCAGATCAACCCGGTTCAGGCGCATCAGCTTGTGGCGCAACTGCACGACGACATCGAAAACATCGTTTCAACGGCTGAATTGCTCACCGGTTGAATCGCAGGATGGTGACATCAGCATGTGTACGGCCTCAGGGTTTTCGGGGTTCCCACGGTCTCCGTGGGAACCCATGCCGGGCCTGATGCGCAGGACAGTCCGTGTTTTTATTATTGCATTTCATTATCTTAAGCAACTTTCTTGCCGGTTTTTTTTCGTTATCCGCGTTTGTATTTGAAACCAAAAGAAAATTTCTTCTTTAGCCGCTTGCGCTATTTTGCTTTGATTTTTAAGCGCTTAGCCGCTGGAAGCCTCCGGCTGCGTGATACAATCCGCGCCGTTTCGTTTCCATGGTCGAGTGAGTGAAGAAAAATCCGCTTTATCAATTAGTGTTGCTTGGCTTGCTGGCCAGTGGTGCCGTCCACGCCGACGGCTTTCTGGTTGAAGACATACGGGTCAGGGGTTTACAGCGTATTTCGGCGGGTACCGTATTCAACTACTTGCCGGTCAGTGTCGGCGAGTATTTTTCCGACGAAAAGCAGGCGACAGCAATTCGTGCGCTATTCAATACCGGCTTCTTCAAGGACATCATCTTCGAACGCGAAGGCAGCGTACTGGTGGTCAATGTTGTCGAGCGGCCTTCGGTTGCCAAGGTGGTCATCGAGGGTAACAAAGACATCAAGAAAGAAGACCTGACCGAAGCATTAAAGAAAATCGGCCTGGCCGAGGGCAAAGTTTACAACAAGCAGATTCTCGATAAGGTTGAACAGGAACTGCGTCGCCAGTATTTCAGCCACGGCAAGTACGGCGTAAAAATCAACACCGAAGTCACCGAACTGACCCGCAACCGGGTCGGCATTGAAATCAAGATTACCGAAGGCAGGGTTGCCAAGATCAAGCAAATCAACATCGTCGGCAATCAAGCCTTCGATACCGAGCAGATCAAGAAGGATTTCGAACTCAGCACCACCAACTTCCTGTCGTTCTATTCCAAGGACGATCAATACTCCAAACAGAAACTGTCCGCCGATCTGGAAAGGCTGCGCTCGTTTTATCTGGATCGCGGTTACATCAATTTCTCGATCGAATCGACCCAGGTCGACATTACTGCCGACAAGAAGGAAATCTACATCACCATCAACGTCAAGGAAGGCGATGTCTACACGCTCGACAAAGTCAAGCTGTCAGGCGAACTGATCGTCGAACCGAACGAACTCATCAAGCTGGTCAGTGTCGGGCCGGGTGAGATTTTCTCGCGCAAGAATGCCACCGAAACCTCCAAAGCCATTTCCGACCGTCTGGGAGAGGAAGGCTACACCTTTGCCAACGTCAACATGGTGCCGGAAATCCATGAGGCCAGCAAAACCGTAACGATGACGTTTTTCGTCGATCCTGGCAAACGGGTTTACGTGCGCCGCATCAATTTCAAGGGCAACACCAAAACCCGCGATGAGGTGCTGCGCCGTGAAATGCGGCAGATGGAATCGAGCTGGGCCTCTGGCGGCAAGATCGAACGCTCGAAAGTCCGGCTCGACCGGCTGGGGTTTTTCGAGGAAGTCGGCGTGGAAACACCGCCTGTCGTTGGCACGGCAGATCAGATCGACGTCAATTACTCCGTCAAGGAGCGGGCGTCGGGCAACTTGCAGGCCGGTGTCGGCTTTTCGCAGTTGCAAGGCATCATCTTCAACGCCAACGTGTCGCAGGACAACATTTTCGGTACCGGCAAACGCGTCAATCTGGCGTTCAACAACAGCAACATCATGACGCGCTACAACCTGGGCTACCGTGACCCGTACTACACGCTGGACGGCGTTGCCCTGGGATTCGACCTGGGCTACACCGAACGCAACGCCTTCCAGGCCAACGTCTCCCGCTACAACTCCAGTATCGCCAATGCCGGTTTCAACTTTGCGGTTCCCCTCGACGAATTCGATCAACTGGGCTTCGATGTCGATCTGAAAAACACCACGATTTCCGACACCGGCTTTTCACCGACGCAAGTCAGCGATTTCATCAGGAAAAATGGTGATACCTTCATGACCTTGTCCGCTGGTGCGGGCTGGACCCACGACACCTTGAACAGGGCGATCTTCGCCACCGACGGTATGCAACAGCGATTCTCTGCGTTGGCAACGGTGCCGGGCAGTGATCTCAATTACTTCAAAATTGGTTACAAGCATCAGAATTTTTTCCCGCTGGCCAGCGACTTCACTTTTCGCATCATGGGAGAAGTGGCCTATGGCGGTGTCTACGCGGGCGAAGGCGGCTTTCCGTTTTTCGAAAACTATTTCGGCGGTGGCGCCAACTCGGTTCGCGGTTTTCGCGACAACACCCTCGGCCCCAGGGATTCGGATGGCCGTCCGTTTGGTGGCTCCGCCAAGGTCCTGGGCAAGGCTGAACTGTTCTTCCCGGTGCCTTTCCTGGCCGATGTCAAATCGGTGCGCATGGGATCGTTCGTCGATACCGGCACGGTCAGCGACAGTCTTAAAATCGAAGGTCTGCGTTATTCGGCAGGCATTTCCGGCGAATGGCTGTCGCCGTTCGGCGCGATTTCCGTCAGCGTGGCCCAGCCATTCAATGCTGGCCCCGAGGATCACGTACAAAACTTCCAATTCACCTTCGGCTCAGGTTTTTAGTGCCGAAAATATCGTGCTTGCCCTATAATCCGCCCCACCCCTTAACACGTTCTCACACTCTAAACCGGAGATGGTTTCACTCATGAAAAACAGAGTTTCATTATTCGTCATGCTGATGCTGATTGCAGGCTTTGCTCATGCCGAGCTGAAGATAGGATTCGTCAATGTCGCCAAGGTACTGGAAAAAGCACCGCAAGCAGCGAAAGCCAAATCCCGGTTGGAAACCGAATTCAAGCCTCGCGATCAGCAACTGATCAGCCAGCAAAAAGAAATCAAGAACCTCGAAGACAAACTGGCCCGCGATGCGGCGGTGATGGGCGACGAAGAACGCCGTCAACTGGAAAAAGACATCCTCGACAAAAAACGCGATGCCGCCAGAGCACAACAGGAATTCAGCGAAGACTTCAACATGCGTCGCAATGAAGAGCTGGGCAATTTGCAAAAACGCATCGTCGAAGCCGTCAGAGCACTGGCCAAGGAAGAATCCTTCGACCTGCTGCTGACCGACGGCGTGATCTATGCCAACGATCAAATCGACGTCACCGCCCGCGTACAGCAAAAACTGGAAACCCTGCAATAAACTTGCAACCCAGTCTCACCAAAGCCTATAGGGGCGCGGCTTCAACGGCTGGCGCCCCTATGTTTTTATGACGCAGAGGCAACATGACTCATCAACTCGATACCCTGCAAATCCAGGAATACCTGCCGCACCGTTACCCGTTTCTGCTGATAGACCGGGTCGTGGAATGCGAGCCGGGTGTGCGGCTTCTCGGCATCAAGAACGTCACCTGTAACGAACCGTTTTTTCAGGGCCATTTCCCGCATTTGCCGATTTTTCCCGGCGTACTGATCCTGGAAGCCTTGGCGCAGGCAACGGCCCTGCTGGCCGCCCATAGCGACGAAAAGCTGGGCAAGGGCATGACGTATTACCTGGCCGGTATCGACAATGCCCGCTTCAAGCGCCCGGTGACGCCGGGCGACCGTCTGATGCTGGAAGCCATCTGTCTGAAAAACAAGCGCAATATCTGGACGTTCGATTGCCGCGCCGATGTCGACGGCGAACTGGCAGCCAGCGCCCAGATCATGTGCGCAGCGGCGGTGGGCTGACATGATAGACCCCAGAGCCATCGTACACCCCAAGGCCGAACTGGCCGATGACGTCAAAGTCGGCCCGTTCAGCGTAATCGGCGCCGACGTGCAAATCGACGCTGGCAGCGAAATCGGCCCGCATGTCGTCATCAAAGGCCCCACCTCGATAGGCCGCGACAATAAAATCTATCAATTCGCCTCGATCGGCGAAGACCCGCAAGACAAAAAATACGCCGACGAAATCACCCGCCTGGAAATGGGCGACCGCAACGTCGTCCGCGAGTTCTGCACCCTGCATCGTGGCACCCAGCAAGACCAGTGTGTGACACGAATCGGCAGCGACAACCTGTTCATGGCCTATGCCCACGTCGCCCATGATTGCGTGGTTGGCGACCACGTCATCATGGCCAATGGCGCATCGATTGCAGGCCACGTCCACCTCGGCGACCACGCCATCCTCGGCGGCTTCACCTTGGTGCATCAGTTCACCCAGATCGGCGAATACAGCTTTTCCGCCATGGGCAGTGCCATTACCCAGGACATCCCGCCCTACATCATGGTCGGTGGTCGCCCCACCCGACCGCACGGCATCAACTCCGTCGGCATGGAGCGCAACGGCAAGTCGCCGGAAGTGATACGGCAAATCCGCCAGGCTTACAAAATCCTGTACAAAAACAACCTGCGTCTCGAAGACGCCATCGAAGAAATGGAAGGCATGGCCGGCGAAAGCAACGAACTTTCCAACATGGTCAGTTTCTTGCGCAATGTCACGCGCGGCATCCTTCGATAATCCGGGCAGACGGATTGCGGGTATCGACGAAGTCGGGCGCGGTTGCATCGCAGGCCCGGTTGTGGCTGCCGCCGTCATCCTGAACCCATCGCGCCCCATCGCAGGCCTGGCCGATTCCAAAACCCTCAGCGCAAACAAACGCATGGCCTTGGCTGCCGAAATCAAGACCAACGCCTTGTGCTGGGCCGTGGGGCGAGCGGAAGCCAGTGAAATCGACCGCATCAACATCCTGCAAGCCACTTTTGTGGCCATGCAGCGCGCCTTTGCCATGCTGGCGGTGCAACCCGATTACATCCTGGTTGACGGCAACCGGATGCCCCCCATCGCTTGTGATGGCGAGGCCGTGATAGGTGGCGACGCTAAAATTGCCGAAATCTCTGCTGCCTCGATTCTCGCCAAAGTGGCGCGCGACAGCGAAATGCAGTGGCTCGACAGACTGTATCCCGGTTACCAGTTCGCCATGCACAAAGGCTATCCCACCCAAACCCATCGCGCGGTGCTAGCGGCATCGGGCGTTACCCCGCACCACCGTCGCAGTTACGCACCGGTCAAAAAATTCCTGTAAGCCCTGATGAATCCATCGTTCATCCATCTGCGTATACACACCGAGTTCTCGCTGGTCGATGGCATCGTACGCATCAAGCCGTTGGTCAAAAGACTGCTGGATTATTCAATGCCGGCTGCCGCCATCACCGAACAAAGCAATCTGTTCTCGCTGGTCAAGTTTTACAAGGCAGCGCAGGGCGCGGGCATTAAAGCTATCGTCGGTGCCGATGTGTGGATTCATAACGACGAATCCCCGGCGTCACCGTTTCGCCTGACCTTGCTGGCACGCAACCAGACCGGTTACATCACGCTCACCGAACTGATTTCGCAGGGCTATCAGCAAGGTCAGCATCAAGGCATCCCCATGCTGCACAAGGCATGGATCGAAGACAATTGTGCAGGGCTGATCGCCTTGTCCGGCGCGATGCAGGGTGATGTCGGTGCGGCCTTGCTGGCAGAAAATGGCGCACAAGCCCGTACACTGGCCGCCTATTGGGCGAAATTATTCCCCGATGGCTTTTATCTGGAATTGCAGCGTGTCGGCAAAGCCTACGAAGCGCTCTACATCGAAATGGCTGTCGAGCTGGCCGTCGAACTCGATTTACCGGTAGTGGCCACCAACGACGTGCGCTTCATCGATCGCGCCGATTTCGACGCTCACGAAGTTCGCGTCTGCATTCACCAGGGCCGGGTGCTGGACGACAACCGCAGGCCACGCGATTACACCGAACAGCAATATCTGCGCAGCCCGCAGGAAATGGCCGAACTGTTCGCCGACCTACCGGAAGCCCTGCAAAACACGGTCGAGATTGCCAAACGCTGCACGATCGAACTGCGCCTGGGTGAAAACGTCCTGCCCGATTTCGCCGTACCCGATGGCATGACACTGACCGATTATTTCCGCCAGGCCTCGCGTCAGGGCCTGGAACAACGGTTGCAACAACACCCGCCGGTAGGCACAGGCACGTTCGAGGAAAACCGCAAAGTTTACGACCAGCGCCTGGCAACCGAACTCGATGTCATCGTACAGATGGGTTTTCCCGGTTATTTCATGATCGTTGCCGACTTCATCCAGTGGGCCAAGAACAACGCCATCCCGGTCGGGCCGGGTCGGGGTTCCGGCGCCGGTTCACTGGTGGCTTACGTGCTGAAGATCACCGACCTGGATCCGATTGAATTCGACCTGCTGTTCGAACGCTTCCTCAACCCAGAACGGGTGTCGATGCCGGATTTCGACATCGATTTCTGCATGGAACGCCGCGATGAGGTCATCGATTACGTCGCCCGGCATTATGGCCGCGATCACGTCTCGCAAATCATCACCTATGGATCGATGGCCGCCAAGGCGGTGATTCGTGACGTAGGCCGGGTGATGGGCCACGCCTACGGCTTCGTCGATCGGCTGGCCAAGCTGGTTCCGTTCGAAATCGGCATGACGCTGGACAAGGCACTGAAGGAAAGCCAGGAACTCAAGGCGCTGTACGACACCGAGGACGAGGTCAAAACCCTGATCGACATGGCGCGCTCACTGGAAGGCATAGCACGCAACGCCGGCAAGCACGCCGGTGGCGTGGTGATTTCACCCAGCAAACTCACCGACTTCGCCCCGCTGTACTGCGAACAGGGCGGCGGCAACCTAGTGACGCAATTCGATAAGGACGACGTCGAGGCAGTCGGCCTGGTCAAGTTCGACTTTTTGGGCTTGCGCACACTGACCATCATCGATTGGGCTTTGCAAACCATCAACCGCCAACGCGCGGCAAAAGGCGAACCGGCCATCGACATCGCCCAGATACCGCGCGATGACGCGCCCAGCTACGATTTGCTGAAAAACGCCCAGACCACCGCCGTGTTCCAGCTCGAATCCAGCGGCATGAAGGCGCTGATCAAAAAACTGAAACCCGATTGCTTCGACGACATCATCGCCCTGGTGGCACTGTTCCGTCCTGGGCCATTGGAATCGGGCATGGTGGACGATTACATCAACGTCAAGCACGGCGCCAAAGCCGAATACGCCCATCCACTGCTGGAACCCATCCTCAAACCCACCAACGGCGTCATTCTGTACCAGGAGCAGGTGATGCAGATCGCCCGCGAAATGGCCAGCTACACCCTGGGCGGCGCCGACATGCTGCGGCGAGCCATGGGCAAGAAAAAGCCCGAGGAAATGGCCAAGGAACGCGCCAAATTCACCGAAGGCGCGGTCGCCAACCAGATCGCCGAACGCATCGCCAGCTACATCTTCGATCTGATGGAAAAGTTTGCCGGTTACGGCTTCAACAAGTCGCACTCGGCAGCCTACGCCTTGGTGGCTTACCAGACCGCCTGGCTCAAAGCCCACTACCCGGCGGCTTTCATGGCGGCGGTACTGTCGTCGGACATGGACAATACCGACAAAGTGGTGGTGCTGATCGAAGAATGCCGGGAAATGAAGCAGCACATCTGTCCGCCCGACATCAACCTGTCCGACTTCCGCTTCACCGTCAACGACCAGGGCCAGATCGTCTACGGCATGGGCGCGATCAAAGGCGTAGGCGAAAACGCCATCGAGGATTTGCTGAAAGAACGCAGCACCAACGGCCCGTATTCAGGCTTGTACGACCTGTGCAAGCGTGTGGATTTGCGCAAGGTCAACCGCCGGGTGCTGGAGGCACTCATCAAGGCCGGTGTGCTGGATTCGATAGCCGCCAACCGCGCCGCCCACCTGGCGGAATTGACCACGGCGCTGCGTGTTGCCGAACAACACGGCCAGATGGCACTGGCTGGCCAGAACGATTTATTTGGCCTGGGCGCCGAGATTGAAGACAGTGACAACGAAGCCGACGCCTATGCCACCGTCGTCGAACCCTGGACAGACAAGGAAAAACTCGAAGCTGAGAAACAAACCTTGGGCTTGTTTCTGTCCGGCCACCCCATCGCCGAATACCTGCCAGAACTCAAGCACATCACCCACGGCAGCCTGGGCAGCCTGGAAGCCGATGCCAGCCGCATACGCGGCAAAATGGAAGCCCGCGTTGCCGGGCTGGTCGTCGAACTGCGTACCCGTCAGACCAAGCAGGGCAAAACCATGGGCTTTGCCATGCTGGACGACAGGACAGGACGACTGGAAGTCGCCGCCTTCAGCGGCATCTTCGACAAATACCGCAATCTGCTGAGCAAGGACACCATTCTGATTGCCGAAGGCTCGCTGGCGATCGACGACTTCAGTAACAGTCTGCGAATGACTGCAGAAACCTTGTACAGCATGGAAGACGCCCGCGAACTGTTCGCCCGCAGCATTGTGTTGACGATAGACCTGGGCAACAGCGACTTGGCCAAGGACTGGCTGTCACGTCTACGGGAAACCCTGACGCCTTTTCGTGGCGGTCAATGTCCAGTACAGATCGATTACCGTACCACCCGCGACAAAGCCCTGTTACAACTCGGCGACGACTGGCGGGTGCGCCCCGCCGATGAACTGCTGATTCGTCTGCGGCGCCTACTGACAGCAGAGGCCGTCAGCGTCAGATATAGCCATGCTTGATTGGCGCGTGGAAACAAGAAACGCCGTAAACAACGAGACCCAAACACCGCCTGCCAACGCTTCAATCTGGCCAGCGCCCGAAATGGAAGCGTTCCGTCAGCGCCGCGCGTTGACGCGGGCCGGTTTCACCGGCGCGGAACCTATCATCCAGCGTGTCGGCTTCCGCCTGATGACCAACGGCCAGCACCGACATCGGTGTGCAATCAGCGGGCAGGTTGAGGGCCAAGCGGCAGGCATCGGCGTCGAAACCGCCCATCTGATGCACGATCAAACCCAGCGCCGTGGCTTGCAGGCACAAACCCATGCTGGCAGCACCGGTGTCGTAAGCCGACCAGCGATTCGGCTGGCCGTTGTGGCCGAAATCCCGCATGGCGACGGCCAATATCAGCACTGGGGCATGTCGCGCCCACAACTGGTTCTTTTCGGCGAGGCAGGCCAGCAGTGCGTTCCAGGCTGCGTCATCGTTGTGTTTCACGCACACCACGAAACGCCAGGGTTGATCGTTGAAACACGATGGCGCCCAGCGGGCCGCTTCCAGCAAGGCGGTCAGGTCGTCGTCGGCAATAGGTTTTGATGGATCGAAGGCCCGGGGACTCCAGCGGTTCTGGATGATGTCGTGCAGTTGGATGGCAGTGGTTGCGGGTTTGCTCAGCATGGCGGTACTCCGGTGCGTCGGTTATCAGGATGATTGAGAACGTGTATCGGCAAATCGGGGCAAGCAGAACGGCAAGGCCAGTATCACAACGCAAACCAGCCAGGCCAACAGTTGCTGGTTGCCGAGTGCATAACCCAACGCGATTTTCCAGCCTTGGGCAATATCGGGGTGCGCCTGTTTGAAATCGTAAGCCGACAGAAACGACCAGGTTTCGCCGACGATGACAGCAGGGGCGCCCAGGATCAGCAAACCCGCCAGCCAGCGTTCATGCGGGCAAATTGAATCGGTATCGGTCATGCGGGCAATCGAGCCATTGCGCCACGGTTCACGGCGGTAAGCCAGCCCCAGCGCCAGCCACAAACCGGCGATACCGAGCGCAGGAACCAGAAATTCGTGACTGGGAAAACTGAGATAGCGACCATCGATGGCCAGCCGCCAGGTTTTGATGACGGCAAGCCCGCCGAAAAGCAGATAACCCAGCCGCAATGCCCAGCCGAGTTGGCTGGTGCGCCAATTCAGCAATGCCGTTCTGACGCTGACCAAGGGCGTCGACCAGTCGAACGGCAGTTTCATCAGCTCCGCCCGCATGGAGGCAGAAAACAGCGACAAGGCATTGCCCGATTCGGTGCGCCCGCTCAGTATCATGAACACCCGGTGCAACAACAGTCCGGCCATGGTCGCGTTGGCCGCAATGATAGTGGCGCTATAAAGCCGCTGGCCATCGTTGTAACTGCCGTGCCACATCGATACAGCCGTCTCCACCAGTCCGACGGCGAACAGATTGGCCAGTACCAGCCAAAGCAGCAACCGGGTCAGCGCCAGGTTTTTCACGGCGCTGTAGCCCATCGCCACCAAACCGAACCAGAACCCGGCGGCCAGCATCGCATGCCTGCGCCAATCAGGGTTTTCCTGTACCGGCCCCAGCAACGGAAATACCGCTTGCCGCTGGCTGTCGAACAGCCCCCAATGGGCGCCGACCACACCTTCGTGGTGACTTTTCCAGGGCTGGTTGAAGGCTTCGACGATGTTGTAATCGAAGCCGTGACGATTGGCGACCTGAACCAGACTGCGGATGAAGCGGGCCTGGTTGACCACGCCGGGCACGGCCTCGCCGCGCTGACGACCTCGCCCCGGCCAGCCCGATTCGCCAATCAGGATGGGCTTGTCGTAACCCAGGCTGCGCGCTTTATCCTGAACCCGTCTGACGATGGTTTCGACATGTTCGGCCGCCTGATCGATGGCGACGGGTTTATCTTCCCAGTACGGCAGAATGTGGATGGTGATGAAATCGACTTCGGCGAACAGTTGCGGATATTGCAGATAACTCGACCAGACATCGGCATAGGTCACCGGCTGCTTGACCGCTTTTTTGACTTTGCGGATGTGGTCGATCAGGGTATCGACATCCATATCCTTGCGCAGCAACACCTCGTTACCGACGATGACGCGCTTGACCACATCCGGGTTGGCGTTGGCAGTTTTTATCAGCTCGGCGATTTCCTTGTGGTTCTCATCGGCACCATCACCCAGCCAGCCGCCCATCAGCATTTCAAGGCCGTGTTTGCGGGCCAGTTCCGGCGTGGGCTGCATACCGCCGCGCACCGAATAGGTTCTGACGATGTAGGTTTTGTCGGCCAGCAAGGCCAGATCGCTGGCGATGTGTTCGCGTAGCGGGAATATTTTGTCTATCGGGCTGAACCCCTCGTGATAGGGCGCAAACGACAGGCTGCGCAATTTACCGGAGGGCACATCGATACCGACGTTTTGCGCTTGATTGCCACGCCACGCCAGCACGACCTGAACCACGAAGATGACGACGACACAAAGCATAAAGCGGGTTTGTTGCATGATGGGTTCAATCCTGGCGCAAATGGCAAACGTCGGGATTATACAAGTCCGCCCCGGAATGCGCGGTTCGATGGGAGTGTTCGGCCCGTTGCAAACCCGATTTCCGACTAATTTAGTGTAGAATGCCGACCAGCCCTATCCGAATAGGCATGAAAGACTGAATAACATTTTGATTTTTTTAGTAATTTCGGAGAAAACAATGAGCGTTTTAGTAGGTAAGCAAGCCCCCGATTTTTTAGTTCCTGCGGTTTTGGCGGATGGTCAAATCGTTGATTCATTCAGCTTTTCCGAAGCAACCCGTGGCAAATACGCCGTGTTGTTCTTCTACCCGCTGGATTTCACCTTTGTATGCCCAAGCGAGTTGATCGCGTTCGATCACCGTATCGACGAATTCAAGAGCCGTGGCGTTGAAGTGATTGGTGTATCCATCGACTCACATTTCAGCCACAACGCCTGGCGTAACACCCCGGTCAACCAGGGCGGTATCGGCCCCGTGCGTTATACCTTGGCCGCCGACATCACCCACAGCATTGCGAAAGATTACGATGTGGAATCGACCATCGGTGTTGCGTTCCGTGGCAGCTTCCTGATCGACAAAAACGGCGTGGTTCGCCACCAGGTCGTCAACGACTTGCCGCTGGGCCGCAATGTTGACGAAATGCTGCGCATGATCGACGCGTTGCAATTCCACGAAGAACATGGCGAAGTCTGCCCAGCCGGCTGGAGCAAGGGCGATGCCGGCATGAAGGCCAGTCCGGCTGGCGTGGCTGAGTACCTGAGCAAAAATGCCGACAAGCTTTAAGTTTTAACAGGCCACATGCTGCGAAGGCGCGTTGCTCCGGCATCGCGCCTTTTTTATGTCCCATCCAATCCAGGCTTTGTAAACCGCCATCGATCATGAAACAGCTTTACCCCGACATCACACCGTTCAACACGTTTTTTCTGGAAACCGGCAGCGTGCATCGGGTTTACGTCGAACAGTCCGGCAACCCGGCCGGTATCCCGGTCATTTTTCTGCACGGCGGGCCGTGTTCCGGCACCAAGCCGCATCATCGCTGTTTCTTCGACCCTGAGCGCTATCACATCGTGTTGATGGATCAGCGGGCTTGCGGTTTGTCGCAACCGTTCGGCGAAACCCTGAGCAACACCACACAGGATTTGATCGAAGACATCGAACGCATTCGCCTGGCGTTGCGCGTCGAGCAATGGCTATTATTTGGTGGATCATGGGGCGCGACGCTGGCACTGCTTTACGCACAGCGTTACCCAAAGCATGTTGGCGCAATGATTCTGCGCGGCGTGTTTCTCGCCCGCGCCAGCGATATGGACTGGTTCCTGGGGCATGGTGCGCACAAGATTTATCCGCAGGCCTGGAGCGATTTGCTGGACAGTGTGGGCGCGAATTCTGCCGACGGTTTGTTGGCACGCTTGTGCGAAGCGATTTTTTCAGCCGATGATACTGCCGTGCAAAACGCAACACGGGGCTGGCAAGCCTGGGGAGCGCAAGTGGCACTGGGGACTGATTATCGTGGCAGCGACATCAATGAGCCTTTGTCTGTGCCACTGATTCAGCAGACTCGCATGGAGCTGAATTTTGCCCGGCATAGCTATTTTCTGGCGGAAAACCAGATATTGGCCGCAATCGACAGCATTCAACACATCCCCACCCGCATCATTCACGGTCAGAACGATCTGACCTGTCCGCTGGAAGCGGCTTGGCGACTGCACAAGGCCATGCCGCAATCCTACTATCGCGTGCTACCCCGTTCGGGCCATGTCGCGCACGGTGACGAGATGGTCGACGCCTTGGTTTCGGCTACTGACGAAATGGCGCAGCGGCTGGCTTAGGTTTTCGACTTTGGAGCGCATCATGGACAAAAAACGTCTGGTTATCGGCATGACGGGGGCTACCGGCGCCATTTACGGCGTCAGAATGCTGCAAATCCTGCGGGAACGGGGCGACTGGGAAACCCATGTCGTCATTTCACAAGCCGGGTTGGTCAATCTGAAATATGAGTTGGACATGGATCGATCCGCGCTGTACGCGCTGGCCGATGTCAGCCACGGCATCAACGACATTGCGTCGTGCATCGCCAGCGGCTCGTTCAAGACTGAGGGCATGGTGATCGCCCCCTGTTCGATGAAAACGCTCGCGGCGGTTGCTCACGGCTTCGGTGACAATCTGATTTCGCGTGCTGCCGATGTGGCCTTGAAAGAGCGGCGTAAAACCGTGCTTCTGCCACGGGAAACGCCACTGAACCTGGCTCACATTCGCAACATGGCCAGCGTGACCGAAATGGGCGGCATCATTTTTCCGCCGATGCCGGCGTTTTACAACAAGACCGATTCGCTGCGAGCCATGGTCGATGAAGGCGTTGGTCGCATCCTCGATATGTACGGTGTCGATGCCGCCGGTTTGGTGACGCCCTGGCAAGGATTGGGGTAATCCAGTTTGCGTGACTTTACCGCCAAATAGGCTAGTTACCGGCCTGTAAACCGCTTTGAAACCCCATCAACTGTGCTATTATCCGGTGCAGCATGTGGGCTGGAAATCAAGGTTTTCAAGGCTCAGTGCTTCAATAAAAACAATCGTGAGGTGTAGATACATGAAAATTTTAAAAAGTGCCGTTATCGCGTTCTCCCTGGCAACTGCAATTGGCTCCTTCTCAACTGCTGCGCTTGCGGAGTCCGATCCTGGCCGGATTTCATATAAACCCATCGATGTCATCAATGGCATCAAAGATCGCATCGCTGCCGCCGAAACCGCCATCAACAATGGCGGCGATGAAGCCGAAGTCGTCGGTCTCATCAAAAAAGCATCTGATTTCACCAAGGAACTCAATGCCAACGACAAAGTAGCCAGAGAAACCGACAAGGTCAGAAAACACCTGAAAGCAGCGGTCGCCTCTGCTAAATCAGCCAACATGCAAGAAGCCAAAGAGCATTTGAACGCCGCTAAAGAAACAACGGATGGATTGAAAAAACTGCTGTAGTTCGTTATCAGCCCATATTAAAGGGAGCGCAAGCTCCCTTTTTTATGCCTCAAAGACAACGATAGTCCTAGTAATCGTCGTCAGATGAGCGTTTTCAGCCCAATCTGTCATGCGCTGCGAATCACATAGAACGGTTTTCCTACCGATGCACCCGACGAGAATGTGGAGAGTAGCGAAGCCACAGCCACATGACATTCAAGGCAGTGAGGCTTTTTTCAGGATGCTTTTGCTGATTGCGGCAACGAAATCGTGCGGGTTGTCGTATTGCTGTTGCTTGATGAATTCGACCGCAGCATTGACGATGGCTTTGGTTGCCGCAATTTCGGTATGCGAGCGACCACAGCCCAGACAGTGTGTACCGTCTTTGGTGCATTGATCCAGGCAAGGCGAAAATTTCATGGTGTTCCTGTGATGGATTGAGAGCCAAGGTTGGACTGACGCGAATAAACGCCCTGTACCCTGTCGCCGCCTTTCTGGAAGAAGATTAGGGGAGTGACGATGCTGAACCGCTCAATCATCGTCCGCTGACGAGCCAGTCCGGTTCAGTCAATGCGTGGCTAGTCCGTGTTTTTGAATGCGGTACAGCAGCGTATCTCTGGAGATGCCCAGCAATCTTGCCGACTTACTGCGATTGCCGTTGGTGCGGGTCAGGGCCTGGTGAATCATGTTGGCTTCCAGTTCATCCAGTTGCAGGCCTTGTTCGGGGAGCTTGAAATCGCTGACGCTGACAGCGTCGTTGTTCAAGGTGAACTCATGCGGCAGGTTTTCCGGCTCGATGATCTTGCCGGCCAGCAGAATACTGAGGCGCTCGCACAAATTGCGCAGCTCCCGGATGTTGCCCGGCCATTTGTAGGCTTTCAACGCTTTCAGGGTTTGTTTGCTGAGTGTGGGGGTTTCGATGCCATGCGCCTGGGCGAAGTGCTGAAAGAAGTGCCTGGCGAGTGTTTCGATGTCTTCGTTGCGCTGGTGCAATGCCGGCAATTCAAGCGGTACCACATTGAGGCGAAAGTACAGGTCGCGGCGGAATTCGCCGGTGTCTATCAGTTTGTTGAGGTCTGAGTTGGTGGCAGCCAGGATGCGGACATTGACTTTGCCGGGTTTGGTGCTGCCAATAGGCAGTATTTCGCCAGATTCCAGGAAACGTAGCAGTTTTGCCTGAATGGTGAGCGGTAGCGAATTGATTTCGTCGAGAAACAGTGTGCCACCGTCAGCGGCCTGAAACAGGCCTGGCTTGTCGGCGACAGCACCGGTGAATGCACCTTTCTTGTGGCCGAAAATTTCCGATTCGATCAGGCTTTCCGGTAATGCTGCACAGTTCAGGGTCAAAAACGGCTTGCTGGCGCGAGGACTGTCTTTTTGAATGGCGCTGGCAAGCACCTCTTTACCGGTACCGGTTTCGCCCTTGATCAGAACGGTGACATCGGTTGCAGCAACCATGCGGGCGCTACGGATCAGTGAGTCAAGTGCAGGGGATTGACCAATGATCGAACTGAAATTATCCATCATAAAACCTCTAAAACCTCATGATGTGGTCAACGCGCATCGGATTGATGTCGGGAAAAGCCGCGAGCAACCCAAATACGATCAACAGCACCCCCGCGACCCGTTTGAATTGCTGAATCCGCGCAAGCTTCGTCAGCCAGTGGGTCATTATACCGACTCCCATGACAGCGGGCAAAGTGCCCAGACCAAAGGCCAGCATGGTGGTGGTGCTATGCCAGACGCTGCCGGAGGTGACGGCCATGGCCAGCGCCGTGTAAATCAAACCACACGGCAGCCAGCCCCAAATCATGCCGAACAGCAGGGCTTGCGGGATGGTTTTTACCGGAATCAGGCGGCGGCCAAACGGTTCTATCAGCTTCCACAGCCTGGCTCCCAGCTTTTCGATATAGGCGAATCTCGGAAACCAGCCGCCAATGTACAAACCCGCGCCGGTAATCACCAATGCCGACAGCACCTGAAGCACCCTGTAGCCATGGCCATCGGCAAAAGGCGCCGTCAGCAAGGCGCTTATCGCGCCGACGATGGCACCAGCCAGTGTGTAGCTGCTTATTCGCCCCATGTTGTAGGAAAACACCACCAACAGCAGCCTGCGTTTGTTTTGCCGCAGCGTCGGGCTTAGGCTCAGCGTCAAGGTGCCGATGATAGAACCGCACATGCCAATGCAATGCAGACTGCTGAAAAGACCGACTACAAAAGCAGCCAGGACTGATGCGTTGAAATCGAGAAAAGGATGCATAAAGGCGATGGATGCGGGCAAGGGTGCGGATTATAAGCCGATAGCACGATAGGTTTCGCCTGCGCCGTGCAGCGGGTGTTTTGTTTTCACGATACCGCGCCACGTACCCACTGCACGGTGCAGTTGTCGCTTTTGCCTTGCGCCCGCAGCACGGCCATGCGGGCCAGTTTTGCCAACTCCGGCTTGCCGCTGTCTGGTTGCGACAGCATCAGCCATTCATCGTCCTTGATAGACTCCCAAAAACCATCGCTGCACAGCACGAACGTGTCGCCTGGCCGGATCGCTGGCAAACGCTTGCAATCGATTGCTGGTGTTCGCATGACATTGACGGTGCGCGTCAGATAGGTCTGCCCCGGATGCACCCCCATTTCCCATTCGCTGATGCAGCCCGCATCGCGTAATGCCTGAATTTTCGAGTGATCCTTGCTGCGCCAGAGCATCTGATTGGCCGCCAGATAGTAAATTCTGGAATCGCCGCAATGTGCGGCGATGGTTTGCTGGCGATCGAGATAAAGCATCGCACACGTCGTATGGGCATCAGCGGCGTTCGGGTCGTCGCCAAACCACGAGCGCATGGTGCCGACTGCCGCATCGATCCAGGCCTTCAGTGCTGTGGCGGGTGCACTGGCCATGGTGGGCTGAAAACGCGGCGCCTGTGAAATCAGGCCTCGACACAGGTATTCCGAGGCTTTTTCACCGCATTGGTGACCGCCCAGACCGTCAGCAACCACGAACACGGCGTAATCCTGCTCGATACGGTTGGCCATGCAATCCTGGTTGATGTCGCGATCACCGACGGTGGTCAACTGATGGAAAACCAGCGCGTCCTTCATGGCCTCATGCCTGAAAACGGGCTTCCCGCATGACGCGCTTCATGTCGCGCACCGTTTTTTCCAGGCCGTCGAACAATGCCTGCGCCACCAGGGCGTGGCCGATGTTCAATTCGACGATCTGGTCGATTTTGCAAATGGCTGCGACATTGTGCAGGTTCAGGCCGTGACCGGCATTGACCTGCAAACCGGCCTGATGAGCATAGGCGGCGGCTTCGCGGATACGCGCCAGCTCTTGCCGCTGTTCCGCCAGAGCCTGTGCATCCGCATAGCAACCGGTATGCAGCTCGATCACCGGCGCACCGGCGGCAACGGCGGCATCGATCTGTCGCACGTCGGCATCGATGAACAAAGAAACCGTAATCCCGGCATCGGCCAGCCGGGCGCAGGCGTCACGCATTTTCGCGGGCGCTCCGGCCACATCCAGCCCGCCTTCCGTCGTCAACTCTTCCCGCCGCTCCGGCACCAGGCAGCAAGCATGCGGCTTGACCCGGACGGCAATTGCCAGCATGTCGTCGGTAACCGCCATTTCCAGATTGAGCCGGGTGTGCAACAAATCTTTCAGCAACACGATGTCGCGATCCTGAATATGCCGCCTGTCCTCGCGCAAATGCGCGGTAATGCCATCGGCACCGGCCTGTTCCGCCACCAGAGCGGCCTGAACCGGCTCGGGGTAGCGTGTACCCCGCGCCTGGCGCAAGGTTGCAACGTGATCGATGTTGACACCCAGCAAAATGTCCTGTTTTTCCATGAGCCTGTTCGGTTACAAATATTTGATGATATGGGACAGCACGTCCCGGCTTTTCAGTGGCTTGCCGCCCAGATGCTGATCCAGCATTTGTCGCAGCAGGTGTTTGGCTTCGTGAGCGGCCTGTTCCGGCAGTGGTTGCCGATGCGCGAGCTGGATCAGGGTTGCGCCGGATATGGTGCCGTCGCTGCCTTCGACCATGCCGTAAGCCGGGCGGTAGTCGTAGCGTTTGTGCGCGACTACCTGGCTGTCGTTGGCGGTATCGCGCTCGAATTCAACGCCATAGCCCAGCATTTCCAGCAAATCCAGTTCGAAGTGGCGCAGGCTGAGGGCGATGTCGGCAGCGGTCGTCAAGGCCTGCAAGCAGTGCTGATAACGCTCGAATACCTCGGGGCACGGAGCATGAGGGAAACACAGGCGTTGCAGCAGTTCGTTGACGTAAAAGCCACAATACAGCGCCAGGCGTTGCAGTTCGAAGGTGGCAAGCCGTTCGACACTGGTCAGGGTTTTGAGGTCGCCACTGCCCAGAAACGACAGATTCAGCAGCGAGAAGGGTTGCAGCAAGGCGGCGCTACGGGATTTGTCGCTGCGCACCGCCTTGGCAACCAGCGTGACGACGCCATGGTCGCGCGTGATGGCATCGATCAACAGGCTGGATTCGCGATACGGCCTGCGATGAAGAATCAGGGCGGGCTGCAAATACACGCTTGCCGTCATGCTGCGTCAGACCGTGTCGATGAATCCCAGGCTTTGCAATGCCCGCTCGTTGTCGGACCAGCCCTTTCTGACCTTGACCCACAGCTGCAGATAGACTTTGCGATCCAGCAGTTTTTCGATGTCCAGACGCGCCTCGGTGCCGACTTTTTTCAGCATCTCGCCTTGTTTGCCAATGACGATGCTTTTCTGGCTGTCGCGCTCGACCAGAATCGCGGCGTAAATTTTTGTCAGCCCGGCGAGGTCTTCGAAGCGTTCGATTTCCACGGTCAGCGCGTAAGGCAGCTCGTCGCCCAGGCGCCGCGTCAGTTTTTCACGAATGATTTCGGCGGCGAAAAAGCGCTCCGGCCTGTCGGTGATCTGGTCTTCCGGGTAAAGCAACTCGCGTGTCGGCAACAGGCGCATGATGGCTTGCTCCAGCACATCGAGCTGGGTATTTTTCAAGGCCGAAACCGGAATGATGTCTTCGAATGGAAATTTTCCCCCGGCCGCTTTGAAGAAATTCAACGCCGCTTGCTTGTCCTTGACCTTGTCGATTTTGTTGATGACCAGAATCACCGGCACGCCCGCCTGTTCCAGCTTGCTGAAAATCCGGGTGTCGTAATCGTGCCAGTACAGGCCATCGAGCAGCCACAACACCAGATCGACGCCAAACAGCGTGCTGTCGGCAGTCTTGTTGAGGTAACGGTTGAGGACTTTTTTCTCGTCGCTGTGCATACCGGGCGTATCCATGAAAATAGCCTGGCCAAGCGCCGTGGTTTTGATGCCCAGAATGCGATGCCGCGTGGTTTGCGGCTTGCGTGAGGTGATGCTGAGCTTTTGGCCCAGCAGATGATTCATCAAAGTGGATTTGCCGACGTTGGGTCGGCCTATCAGGGCAACGTATCCGCAATTCATTGGTTCAAGGTTTGCAATAGATTCAACATGGCTTCGGCTGCCATCTGTTCGGCTTTTTTGCGGGAAACACCGCTGCCGCGCGTGGTTTGCGGGCAGGCATCGACCCGGCATTCCACGTCGAAGAGCTGGGCATGCTCGTCACCCGACGTGGCAAGCAATTCATAGATTGGCAAGGGCTGGCGTTGCGCTTGCATCAATTCCTGCAAGCGGGTTTTGGGGTCTTTGTCCCAATTGTCGATGCGCAATGCCTGCAACTTGCCGTCGAACAGGGTCAGTATCCAGTCGCGGCAAGCTTGCACCCCTTGGTCGAGTAAAAGCGCACCCATGATGGCTTCCAGCGCATCGGACAGAATCGATTCACGACGAAAACCACCACTTTTCAGCTCACCGGCACCCAAAATCAGGTAATCGCCGATGTGACAGTCGCGCGCCAGTTCAGCCAGAGAGTTCTGATTCACCAGGCTGGCCCGCAAACGGCTGAGCACACCCTCGCCGGCAGCGGGAAAGCGCTGGAACAGGGCTTCGGCAATGACGAAGCCCAGCACGGAATCGCCCAGATATTCCAGGCGTTCGTTGTTACCCGCACCGGCGCTGCGATGCGTCAGCGCCACTTTGAGCAAACCCGGGTCGTTGAACGACAGGCCCAGTTTCCGGGCAAGCACGTCGGATTTTTTAATCACCGCTCGCCCACCTCGAAACCTTCGTGAAACTCCACCAGCACACTCAGATTGCCGAAGATTTTTTCCACCCGTTCATAATCCAGTTGCACTTTCACAAAACCGGGCTGGGCGACGATGACGAAATCCTTGACGCCGATGTGATTGACATAATTCATGTTGAAGCGCTTGTCCAGGCTGCTTTCGATGTCACGCTTCGACAAGCTGGCTATGCCCGGTTCCTGCCGCAAGGCCTCGATGGCATTGACCACTTTGCTGTGGTCGAAATAAATCGGCGCGATCTTGAGGATCAGCAAGGTGAAAAAGCCGATCAGCGCCAGCACGAACACCAGCGAAATAAAGGTCAAACCTTGCTGTTTTTTCAACGCATGCTGCATCGTAAATCTCCCGAAAGCCAAACATCGGCCATGCTAGTCGAGGACGGTGCCCAAGCGGCTAAACCCGATACCGTCATTTTGCCAATCCCAGTTCATCCAGATGAAGAACGCCTTACCCACCAGATTGGCCTCGGGCACCGTGCCCCAGTAGCGGCTGTCGTTGCTATTATCGCGGTTGTCGCCCATCACGAAATAATGGCCCTGGGGCACGACGAACACGTCTTCCACCGTCGGCACACCGGGGCTGATTAAAATCGAATGGCGGACACCCATCAGATTTTCTTCGATATGTTCGGCGCCGGTCATGTTCGCGCCCTGACCGACGCCTTGATAACGGCCAATCGGCGTCTGTTCGACCGGCTGGCCGTTGATGTAGATTTTCTTGCCGAAATAGCCGACACGATCACCCGGCAGGCCGATCACCCGCTTGATGTAATCGATCGACGGCTGTTTGGGGAAGCGAAATACCACGATGTCGCCGCGTTCGGGTTCGCCCATTTCGATGATTTTGCTGTTCAACACCGGCAAGCGTATGCCGTAGGTGAATTTATTGACCAGGATGAAGTCGCCCACCAGCAAGGTGGGCATCATCGAACCCGAGGGAATGCGGAAAGGCTCGACCAGAAACGAGCGTAACAGCAAAACAATCAGCACCACCGGGAAAAACGAGCGGGCGTATTCGACCAGCAAGGGTTCTTTTTCGGTGGGATAAGGCTTTTTGAACGACTTCAGGTAAAGCGCGTAGCCACCCCAGACAACCCCGGTGACGACGGTGGCGACAACCAGAAAAAATGAAAAATCGTAATCCATAGATGAACCGTTTTTACTCTTTATTGACCTGCAACACCGCCAGAAACGCTTCCTGCGGAATTTCGATACTGCCGACCTGCTTCATGCGCTTCTTGCCGGCCTTTTGTTTTTCCAGCAATTTTTTCTTGCGGGTGATGTCGCCGCCGTAACATTTGGCCGTTACGTTTTTGCGCATGGCCTTGACGGTCGAGCGCGCGATGATTTTCGAGCCTATCGCCGCCTGAATGGCCACTTCATACATCTGGCGCGGGATCAGGTCTTTCATTTTTTCGACCAGATCACGTCCACGATTCTGCGCCTGATCGCGATGAACGATGATGGACAAGGCATCGACCTTGTCGCTGTTGATCAGCACATCCAGCTTGACCAGCGGCGCCGGTTCGAAGCGCAGAAACTCGTAATCGAACGAGGCATAACCCCGGCTGACCGATTTCAGCCGGTCGAAGAAGTCCAGCACCACCTCACTCATCGGCAATTCGTAATTCAACGACACCTGGCCACCGACGTACTGCATGTTTTTCTGCACGCCTCGTTTTTCGATACACAGATTGATGACATTGCCCAGATAGGCTTGCGGCACCAGGATGTTGGCCATGATGATGGGTTCGCGGACTTCCGCAAGGGTTCCGGGTTCCGGCAGCTTGGCCGGGTTGTCGACCATCAGAATCTCGTTGTTGTTGGTTTCGACCTCATACACCACGGTTGGCGCCGTGGTAATCAGATCGATGTCGTATTCCCGCTCCAACCGTTCCTGGACGATTTCCATGTGCAACATGCCGAGGAAACCGCAGCGAAAACCGAACCCTAAGGCTTGCGAGGTTTCGGCTTCGTAATTCAGCGCCGAATCGTTTAGCCTGAGCTTGTCCAGTGCTTCGCGCATGGCGCCGAAATCATCCGAACTGACGGGATAGAGACCTGCGAATACCCGTGGCTGGACTTTCTCGAAACCAGGCAATACTGCGCTGGCCGGATTGTCTGTGGCAGTGATGGTATCGCCGACCGGTGCCCCGAAAATATCCTTGATACCGGCAACCACGAAACCAACTTCGCCAGTCATCAGCGCCTGCTTCTCCAGTTGTTTGGGCGTGAACACCCCGAGCTTTTCCGCCAGGTACGACTTGCCCGTCGACATGACGGTGATCTTCTGCTTGCGTTTCAGGCTGCCGTTGACGATGCGCACCAGCGATACCACGCCCAAGTAATTGTCGAACCAGGAATCGATGATGAGGGCTTGCAATGGCCCCTCTTCGTTGCCATTGGGCGGCGGAATTTTGTGAATCAGTTGTTCGAGCACCGCTTCGACATTCAGCCCGGTCTTGGCGCTAATCTGGCAGGCCTCGTCGGCAGGAATGCCGATGACATCCTCGATTTCGGTTAGCACCCGCTCGGGTTCCGCCGATGGCAGATCGATCTTGTTGAGTACCGGCACCACTTCCAGTCCCTGTTCGATTGCGGTGTAGCAGTTGGCGACACTTTGCGCCTCGACGCCTTGCGCCGCATCGACAACCAGCAGAGCACCTTCACACGCCGCCAGCGAGCGCGAAACCTCGTAGGAAAAATCGACGTGACCGGGGGTGTCGATGAAGTTGAGTTGGTAGGTTACCCCGTCGGCGGCCGTGTAATCCAACGTCACGCTCTGGGCTTTGATGGTGATGCCGCGTTCGCGTTCGATATCCATGGAATCGAGCACCTGAGCCTCCATCTCCCTGTCGCTCAAGCCACCGCAAATTTGAATGAAGCGATCCGCCAGCGTCGATTTTCCGTGATCGATATGGGCGATGATCGAGAAGTTTCTGATATGTTTTTGATCCACTTGAACCGACTGTCAATGAATGGAAGGGTTGAGTGCCTTTCGGCACGATGCAAAAAACGCCGGTTGGCTGGCATCGCTCAACGATGCTAGCCAACCGGCGTTTGCCAAAATTCACGCGAATCCGGGTAATCGAAACCGGCAAACTGTAAGGGGCGTACCTGTCACTGACAATTGGCGGAGCCACCGAAGCTGGAAAAACAGCAAACCTTCAAGACCACCCCGACAAAGCGCGCGCCGCTTGAGCGTAGTGTTAGACATTGCCTTTCTCTGAATCGAGATAAAGCGTGTCAGGGCAAATATCTTGTTCATGAGGCCAAACAACTGTACCGTCCGCTACCTTTACCCGCTTAAAATAATTTTTGTCTCCGAGTTCTTTGAAGACACCGAAATTGAGCAAACTAGAACAATCATAAATACCATGCTCCCCATTAGTGAAGACAAGCCTCAACTTGTAATCATCATCTGTTTCAACTTGGGCAATTCTCGGATTCATGTTTTACCTCAACGGCTCTATTTTATAAAGTTGCTGACCAGATACTGCAAGCTCCCAATCCGCAACCAGCTCGTCCTTATGCAACGCTATCCACGCCTGAAGAAGTTTCATCTTTGCATTTGGAATGCTACCTTCCAATACGATGCCATCAGGTATAGAAACAATCACTTCATATTCTTGATACCTAGCATGTGTGGTGCTTTGTGTTGTTTATTATCCATGAAATACATATAGATAATGATTCCATAGAACATGGAAATTGCTGGCATATTGTTTTCTCGATCATCACTATTTTAAGCTGCAACCGGTGATGCGCGAAGCGACAAGCCGGGCGTCGGCTGGAACGACATGTTAGCCAACCGGCGCTTGCCAAAACTCACGCGAACCCGGGTAATCGAAACCGGCAAACTGTCATGCTTTCTCCAGAATTTCCCGAAAATGGGCAATGGTGTCGGCGGTCAACGGCTGGCGCTGATTGTCCCAAACCACGCCGTCGAGTTCGTCTGCCAGCGTGTCTATGGTGTCGATGAAATCGTCGAATACGGTCAGGGGGCTATCGACTTCACGCGGCTGCATGTAAAACACGATGCCTGGGGTGTAAAACCTGTCGATCTGCTTGTCGGGAAATGTGCCCGGCTCGACCATGCTAGCCACGGCGAAATCGACCAGGCGGTTCTGATCGATCCGTTCGAACACCTTGACGCTGCCATATTTCAGACCAACCCGCTCGAAGGCTTCGAACAGGGCGTTGCCATTGAAGCCTTCGTCGGCGCGGGCAACCAGGCTGAATTCGATCAACCCAGGCAACGTTGATTTGGCTGCGCCTCGGATGGCCGCTTCGACAGCGGGCGTTTTTGGCGTGGGTTTGATGTCGTCATCGTCTAGCAGTGCGTCGCCATCGACATCGGCCTCGAACGGAAACGCATCGTATACGTCATCCCCGTTTTCGAATTCGTCATCAGCCTCGTAATCGGCGTCATCGAGGTATTCATCGCTATCGCGGCGTTCACGCAACGACTTGAAGAAATGCCACAGCACCATGGCGATCATCACCAGCAGGCCGATCAAAATAATCACGACTCTCAATAATTCTTTATCCATCAGCTTTCCGCCATGCTAACCGCTTCTTCTATGTCCACTGCCACCATTCGGGAAACCCCAGGCTCTTTCATGGTAACACCTGCCAGATGTTTTGCAATTTCCATCGTTACCTTGTTGTGTGAAATGTACAGAAACTGGACGGTCGATGACATTTCCTCCACCATCCTGGAAAACCGCACGACATTGGCGTCGTCCAGCGGTGCATCGACCTCGTCCAGCAGACAGAATGGCGCCGGATTGAGTTCGAAAATGGAAAACACCAAGGCTACTGCCGTCAATGCTTTTTCGCCGCCCGACAGCAGATGGATGGAGCTGTTGCGCTTGCCCGGTGGCCGGGCAATGATGTTGACGCCCGCATCGAGTTCACCCTGTTCGGTCAGTTCGAGATAGGCCTGGCCACCGCCAAATAACTTGGGAAACTTGTCTTTCAGACCATTGTTGATGCGGTCGAAGGTTTCCTTGAAACGCTGCCGACTTTCGCGGTCGATCTTGGCTATGGCCTGATCCAGGCTGTTGAGCGCATCGACCAGATCGTCATGCTGCTCGTCGAGAAACGCCATGCGCTCGGATTGCGCCCGGTAGTCCTCGATGGCCGTCAGGTTGATGGCACCCAGACGTTCGATCTGCCCGGCCAGATCGTCGACCATCTGCTTCCAGTGATGTTCGCTGGCGTCGGCAGACAGGGCGTTCAAAACCACTTCAGGATCAGCATCGATTTCAGCCAGTTGCTCTGCCAAGGTTTGCTGGCGCACCCGGCTGTCCTGCTGTTCGAAACGCACGGTATCCAGGGCGTCTTTTTGTTGCTCCAGTGCCCGCTGGGTGGACGAATACTGCTCCGCCAGTTCGCTGATGCTGCCCTCTCTTGCCTGTTGCGACTGGCGTTCAGCCTGTAAAGCGGTTTCGAACTGCTGTTTGGTCGCCAGCAAGGCTTCGAGCTGCATTTTTTCCTCGTCCAGCGGCGACAAAGTGTATTGCAGCTTGTTCTCCAGCTCCTCGACGCGATCGATGGCCTGGCGACGCTGAACGTGCAGGCGCTCGATCTGTTTGACGGTCAAAACTTCCGACGACTTCAACGACTCGATCTGCGCCTGCAGGCGGTTCAAATGCCGCCGGGCTTCGTCGACGAAAACCTCGGTGGTTTGCTGCTCGGCCTGAAGCTGACGGTTCATTGCCTCCAGCTGGGTTTTGCGTTCGGTCAGATCATCAAGAGAGGCTTCGGCATCGTGCTTTATCATCTCGGCTTCCGATCGATGCCCGGCATTCTCGGCAAGCTGCTGGCGAATCTCGTCCACATCATGATCCAGTTGCGCCAAGCGGCGGCACTGCTGTTCGTGCCGTGCCGTCTGCGCACTGTATTGGGCGTTTTTCGCCGAGTAATCCGCTGCCAGGTGTTTTTCGTTGCGCTGTAAATCCTCGCGCTGGTGCTCGGCAGTTTTCAGGGCCGATTCGTATGTCTCCAGCCGCTGTTCGTCATCGCTGATCCCGTCGTGCAATTCGGCTTGGCGCAGCTTCAATTCGCGCAAGGCTTTTTCGCGATGCAAAACCCCGGCCTTGCTGTCACTGCCCCGGCTGACCCTGACCCAATCCCGCCCCAGCCAGGTGCTATCCGGCACGATCACCGACTCGTGATCGGCAAGCACCATGCTGCGCGCCTGCGGCAAACTGTCGGCGCAGTAAACGCCGCTGAGCAGGCTGTCCAACTGCCAACGACTGCGCACCTTGTCCAGCAGTGTCACTCTTGCGTTCAACGGCTGCGCCCCGGCATCCTGGCGGCGGGTTTCGATCACGATCAACGACTGTTTTTCCAGGGTAGACAATTCATTCAGAATAGCATCGACACTATCGACGCAAACGGCCTCCAGGTACGCACCCAGCACGGTTTCGACGGCGACATCCCAGCCTTCGTCGGCCTCCAGAAATTCGGCAAGCCGGGGCTGCTGCAACAAACCGGTACGCTCCAGCCAGTCGGCCAGGTCTTTTTTATCCTTGCCCATTGCGTGTTGTTGCAACAACTCCAGCGAGCTGATCTTGCCGGTGACTTGATGCAGCTCGGCGCGTCTGTCGTGCAATTGATCGTGCAGGCGTTTGATGTCGGGACGCAAGACGCTGATCTGCTGCAACACGGCGTCGAGTTGGGCCTGAAGCTGCGCTCGTTCGCCGTCCAGCGTGTCGATGTCGTCGGCCAGGTCTTCCAGATGCAGCTGCAATGCGCTGTCGGCCAGTTCGTTGCGCTCGGCCAGCAATTTGTCCAGACGGGCTTGCCACTGCCGGTTCTGGTTTTCCAGTTGGAACAGCGTGGTGCGTTGCACTTCCACCTGTTCGCGATAACCGGCGTTATCGGCCAGAAAGCCCTCCCATTGCTGCTGCCACTGCTGCTTTTTCGATTGAGCATCGTGTTGAATACCCAGCAATTCTTCCTCGCGCTCGCGGGCGACGATCAAGGTTTCCTCGGCTTCGAGCAGGGTCTGGCGAATTTCTTCCAGTTGCTGAGCGTCCTGCTCGCATTCGCGCTGGGATTGCGCAGCCTGTTCCTTCAGGCGTTTGATTTCGAGCAGGGTTTCCTCGTGGCTTTTCTGACTGTGCTTGATGGCCTGCTCCAGTCGGCCAACGTCGGCGACGATGGCGTAATAATCGGCCTGGGTGGTATCGAGGTGCTGCTGCTGGGTTTTCTGTTCGCCCCGCTTGAGTTCGATGGCTTTTTCGGTATCGCGCAACAGCACGAACAAGCGATTGTGCTCTTCGGCAATGGCTTGCAGCGTGTCTTCCAGTTGCTGGGCATTGCGCTGAAAACTTTGCCAGCGCATCGCCAGCAATTCCTGCTTGTAGCGTCGCTCCTGCTTTTTGAGTTCGCTGTATTTCTCGGCTTTTTCCGCCTGTTTGGCCAGGTTTTTCAGTTGCTTTTCGACTTCATCGCGCAGGTCGTTCAGGCGTTCGAGATTCTCCCGGGTATGGCGCATGCGGGTTTCGGTCTCGGCGCGGCGCTCCTTGTATTTCGAAACACCCGCCGCTTCCTCGATATGCACACGCAAGTCGTCCGGCTTGGCCTCGACCATGCGCGAAATCGTACCCTGCTCGATGATGGCGTAACTGCGCGAACCTAGGCCGGTGCCCAGAAACAGATCGGTGATGTCCTTGCGTCGACAGCGTGAGCCGTTGAGCATGAACAAGGACAGCCCGTCGCGGCTGACCTGGCGCTTGATCGAAATCGTCGCGTATTGGGCGTACTCGCCACCGGCCTTGCCTTCGCCGTTGTCGAAAATCAGCTCGACCGACGCCACGCTTACCGGCTTGCGCCCGGACGAGCCGTTGAAGATAACATCGGTCATGTTGCCGCCGCGCAAGTGCTTGGCCGAGCTTTCGCCCATCACCCAGCGCACGGCATCGATGATGTTCGACTTGCCGCAGCCATTCGGCCCGACGATGGCCGTCAGGTTGCTGCTGATGGGTATGGTGGTCGGATCGACGAATGACTTGAAACCCGACAGTTTGATTTTCTCCAGCTTCATGACTGGCTAAGGTTGGCGCACAAGAACGGGTTCAAAAAACCGGGCATTATCGACGAAAACCCGTGTTTGTTGGAATGGATTTTGCGGGAGGGCATCAAAGTCGGCCTTCGATGCCTGGCCTGTTTTAAGCCCTCTCCCGGCGGGAGAGGGGATTTGAGGGGCTGAGAATTGACAATCAGGCCGGGTTGGCAGTCGGAGAATTTCCCCCGTTACCCCATTTCGAGGATTTCTATTTTGACTTTGGCAATGCCGTCCCGAATCATTCCCAGTTCCTGTGCCGCTCTTTTCGAAAGATCGAGCAGTCTGTGGTTGGATTTGGCAGGACGTTCCGTGATACGCACCGTAACGCTGCGCTGATTTTTGACATTGGTTACCAGCAGTGTCGTGCCGAAAGGCAGGTTGGCATGTGCTGCCGTCAACCCGTTTACGTCATAAACACCGCCGCTGGCGCTAAGTTTGCCTTGAAATTTGTCGCTGTAATAAGACGCGACACCGATTTGCTCTGAAGTCTGAATATCTTGCCTGGTGGTTTTGGCAAGACTGACAGACCAAAAAGACGCCAGCGAAACCGAGAGCAGGGCCTTGGCCCACCATCTGTTTTTCCGCATCGTCTACCTCCTTACGGTCAGTATTGATCGAGAGGGGCGGAGGGTAACCCGCGAAAATGCCGTTGGCAACCTTTTTTGTCCGCTTTTGCAAAAATCAGGCATGAAGATTGCTTGGGCAGCAAGACGAAAAAGCCCGCCTCAGGCCTTGCCATTCAAGGGCTAAGCACCCCCTCAGACAGACGACGACGCAGATGGGCACTTGCACTAAATTCACACAGACAATTTGACAACGTGGCTGTGACTGGAAAACTAAAAAACCGATCTTTATCGAAAATCAAATCCCCTCACCGACCGCTACGCGGTTCACATCAATAACGACGAGAGAACACCATGGCCACCTCTTACACATCCGCCCTGGCCGACACCGATTCCGCCTTGATCGACCGCATCATCGACGATGTTTATGCCAGGATGCTAGCCGATTACCGCATCAACCGCTTCTTCAACAGCAAGCCCTTGACCGAACAGACCGGGGCGCTAAAAACACTGGTCGGCTCGGCTCTGTCGGGTACGCGCATCAACGATTGCATGGATTTGCTGGAGCACTACTTCGCCGATTCGTTCGGGCGCGACAACGCCAAACCCAGCCTGGTCACCGGCAACGATTTCATGTTCCTGCTTGATGTCATCGGTGGCGAAAAGGAGCGTACCCCTACCGCGATGTGCGCAACCCATAGCTTTTTGTTGAAATTGCGTCCTGACGATACGCACTACGACGTGCTGATGGAGCATCTGGTGGCTGTACTGAAGCAAGACAACGTCAGCCCCGACCTGGGCAACCGGCTGCTGGCTATGGCCGAGAATGCACGCGATGACGTATTGGGACGGGGCGTATTGAGCGCCTAAGCCAGAAGGATGACTCCGGCTACCCCGCGCCTGCCGAATCAGGCAAACGCTTTTCTGAAAAACTCCGGCATCGCCAGACTGGCCTTGTGAATATCGGCGTTGTAGAACAGCGTTTCGAAGGCTTTGTTTGCGGCGTCCTGCTCGCGAAAGGCCGTGAGCGGCGATTTGGTCGCCATGGTTGCACTCCACCAGCCAGACGGGTAAATGCACTGCGGGAAAAACACGGTTTGCATGTGCTGAAAACCACCAGCCCGCATCTCGTCACGCATTGCTTTCAGGATGTTCATGTGTAGCAGGGGCGATTCGCTTTGCTGCACGACGATACCCTCATCGCTCAACGCCCTGAAACAGTCCTGGTAGAAATCGGCACAGAACAAGCCCTCAGCCGGGCCGACCGGATCCGTGCTGTCGACGATGATGATGTCGACACTGCCCGGCGCGGCCTCTTTCACCCACTTGATGCCGTCGATGAATTTCAGCGTCGCGCGTGGATCGTCATTCGACGCGCACAACTCCGGAAAATAGATTTCCGCCAGACGGGTAACGCGCTCATCGATGTCGATCTGCACGGCCTGCTCGATGCCCGGGTGCTTCAACACCTCGCGCAAGGTGCCACAATCACCGCCACCGATGATCCAGACTCTCTTCGGGTTTGGATGAGTGAACAGTACCGGGTGGCTCATCATTTCGTGATAAAGGAAATTGTCGCGCGTCGATACCATGGTGCAGCCGTCAATCACCATCAAATTGCCGAACGACTCGGTTTCGTAGATTTCCAGAAACTGGAATTCGGATTGCTCCTCGTGCAACTTACGCTTGATTTTCAGAGAAAACGCAGTACCACTGGCCGGTTGTGCCTCGCTGAACCAGGTAGCTTCTAACATGATGAATAACCTATGAAAAAATTGAAAAGAGACTCATTATACTGAAGCTCAACCTCAGACACTCAGCCGCCGAGCCCACTTCCCGCTCACCACCACCCGACAATATCCTTAGAACCGGTGCCAATGCGCTCCCGGAGGATGCGGCGACACCACGGATATCAGACACCACGGCTGTCATCAAGTGGCCAATTCTCACGATCGCATCAAAACCTGCATCGGCGGCTGCCGCACGATATTGCGCAGCGCCCAGTAACCCGTCAAGCCTATCAACGCCGCACCGATGACGGGCAACAACCACCAGCCTGCCCAAGCCAGCGTAAACGGCATGTGCAATACGTGGCTGTACAGCAGATACAGCACACTCTGCGATAACACTGCCGCCATCAGTCCTGCCAGTGCGCCCAGCAGGGCGAATTCGATCAAATGTGCCTTGCGAACCAGGCTGCGCGTCGCGCCCAATGTCCGCATCAAGGCGCCTTCCTGCCTGCGTCTGTCCAGACTGGCATACACCGCCGCCAGCAAGACCGTGAAGCCGGCCAGCAAGGCAGCGGTCAGTAGCAGATCGATCGCCCGGCTAATCTGGATCAGAATGGCCTGCATTTGCTTGAGCAGCGTGTCGACTTCCAGCACCGTCAGCATTGGATATTGCTTCAACAGACTGTTGAGCAACGGTTTTTGGCTTTCGGCCAGATAGAAGCTGGTGAGATACGTGGCCGGGAAGCCATCCAGCGTACCGGGCGAGAAAATCATGTAGAAGTTGGGCTGCATACTGTCCCAATGCACGCTGCGCAGGCTGTCCACAGTGGCTTGCAATTGCGTGCTGCCGACGGTGAAGGTCAGTTGGTCGCCCAGGGTTATGCCCAGGTTGTCGGCCAGCTTGCGCTCAACCGACACCCGGCCCGGCATCGGCTTTGTCCATGGTTGGCCGCCGGTGACGATATTGTCTGCCGGAAAACTGGCTGCCCAGGTCAGGCTCAGTTCGCGTTGGGTAGCGGCTTCGCCCTGGCTGTCCTTACTGACGCGGCGTTGAACCGCTTCCTGGTTGATGGCGACCAGCCGCCCGCGCACGATGGGATAAAACGGGCTGACCTCGATAGCGTTTGCCGCGAAATCGGCTTTCAAGGCATCGACCCGATCCGGCACGATGTTCAGCACGAAATAATTGTGGGCGTTGTGCGGCAATTGCTGGCGCCATGCCGCGATCAGGTCGTTGCGGACATGCAGACTGAGGGCCATGGCCGCCAGTGTGACGCCGAACGCCAGAATCTGGCCGACGCTGACGCGACGCTCGCGCGTCAGGCTTTGCAAGGCGAAGCGCCAGGCCACACTCACACGCGGCAGCAAACGCTGCAAGGCTTGCAGCAACAGCGACATCAATCCACCCAGCAGCAATATGCCAAGCAAACCGCCACCAAGAACAATGGCCGTCAGGCGGCCATCGGCGCTGTGATGCCAGAGCAACAGCGCAAGCAAACTCAGTGCCAGACCATAAACCAGCCAGGCTCTGACAGGCAGCGGTTCCAGGTCGCGCCGCAACACCCGCAGGGCGGAAACCCGTCGCAGCCGCAGCAAGGGCGGCAAGGCGAAGCCGAGCAGAATCAGCAGACCAATGGCCAAGCCGAGAAAAATCGCCGCCGGGCCAGGCAGGGCTAGTGTTTGGGGTAGCAAATGGCGCAACCAGTGAAACAGCAGCATCTGTCCGCCACCGCCCAGCGCCGTGCCGAGCAGGCTGACAACAAGACCCAGCAGCAAAAATTGGTAAAGGTAGATCAGCTCGATGTCGCGCTGGCGACAACCCAAGCAACGCAGCAAGGCCGCCGCATCGAAATGGCGCTCGGCGTAACGCCTGGCGGCCATGGCAATGGCGACACCGGCAATGACGATGACCACAATGCTGGACAAGCCCAGATAACGCTCGGCGCGGCGCAAGGCATTACCCAGTTCTGGCCGGTCATCGTGGATGTCGAGCAGGCGCTGCGAGGGCAGCAGTTGCGGTTTCAGCCAGGTCTTGAACTGATCCAGCGCAGCCGGTTCACCGGCGAACTGGGTGTGGTGGTGAACATGGCTGCCCGGTTGAATGACACGGGTGGCGGCAAGATCGGCGGCATTCATCATCACACGCGGCGACAAGCTGTAGAAATCGCCGCGCTTGTCCGGCTCGTAACTCAGCACGCGGCTGACGACGAGTGGTAACTCGCCCACCGTCAAGGTGTCGCCGATGGCAATGCCCAGCGCTGACAACACCCGGCGTTCCACCCAGACTTCACCGCTGACCGGGCCATGCGCCAGGGTGTATTCGGTGCCTTGATCGACATCCCGTACTTTCAGCGCCCCGCGCAGTGGATAACCATCGCTGACGGCCTTGACTGAGGCCAGCAGCATCTGCTCGTTTTCCAACAGTACCGAGTTGAATTCTATAGTCGTCGTTTGCGCCAGCGACCTCTGCAAGGCTAGCTGTTGCCATTCGGCCTGCAACGGGGTCGAGCCGGATACCACCAGATCACCCGCCAGAAATTCAGCGGCTTGCAGCGTCATCGTGCGTTGCAAGCGATCGGTGAACAGCGAAATGGTGGTGGCGCTGGCCACGGCGATCAGCAAAGCCAACGCCAGCAGACTCAGTTCGCCAGAGCGCCCATCCCGCCACAGCCAGGTCAGCGCCAGCCGCCACCGCTTCATGCCAGCCGCCCGGCCACCAGGCCAATGGTGCGGTCGCATCGCGCGGCCAGCGAGGCATCGTGCGTCACCAGTACCAGCGTGGTGTTGCGTTCGCGGTTGAGTTCGAACATCAAATCGATGATGTGGCTACCGGTTTTGCTGTCGAGATTGCCGGTCGGTTCATCGGCGAACAGGATGGACGGCTGGGTGACGAAAGCCCGCGCCAACGCGACGCGCTGCTGCTCACCGCCGGACAGTTGCCTGGGGGTGTGAGTCAGTCGTTGCGCCAGGCCCACCCGTTGCAGCAGTGCGCGCGCGGCATGTTCGGCATCGGCATTACCCGCCAGCTCCAGTGGCAGCATGACGTTTTCCAGCGCCGTCAGCCCCGGCAGCAACTGAAACGATTGAAAGACGAAACCGATGAGGCTGTTACGCAATGCGGCACGGCCATCTTCGTCGAGCGCGGTCAACTCGCGGCCTGCCACCGTCACCGAGCCGCTGCTGGGCGTGTCCAGCCCGGCCAGCAAGCTGAGCAAGGTTGATTTGCCGGAACCCGACTCGCCGATGATGGCCACGGTTTCAGCGGGGTGGATGACCAAATCCACGGCAGTCAATATCGACAGCTCACCGTCGCGGGTCGCCACCCGTTTGCCGAGATTCCGTGTTTCAATGAGCGCCCGTTGGCTTTCCGCTTGAGTAGGCATCATGTATCGTTTTGTCCTTGCCATGATCATGGCTCTGCTGTCCTGGCCCGCAATGGCCGGGACGATTGTCGTCATGGGTGACAGCATCGGCGCCGGTTATGGCGTGGCCGTCGACCAAAGTTGGGTGGCGCTACTACAGCAAAAGCTCAAGCAGCACGGCAAGCCGCACGTCATCCGCAATGAAAGCATCAGCGGTGACACCTCGGCAGGTGGTCTGGCTCGCATCGACGCGGTTCTGGCACGCTGGCAACCTGCGGTGGTGCTGCTGGAACTGGGCGGGAACGATGGATTACGCGGTCTGTCGCCCGCCGAGATGCAGGCCAATCTGACCGAAATCATACGCCGCTGCCGTGCCCAGGGCGCCAAGGTGTTGCTGTTGGGTATGAGGATTCCACCGAATTACGGAAAACGCTATGTCGATTTGTTTTATGGCATTTATCCGCAACTGGCAAAGGCGCTCGATGTGCCGCTGGTGCCGTTCATTCTGGAGAGTGTGGCGTTGAATCCCGACATGATGCAGGCCGATGGCCTGCATCCGAATGCACTGGGGCAGCCGGAGATTGTCCTGACGATCTGGCCTCATCTACTGACCGTTCTGGCCAGTGTCGAGTAGCCAGGAGGCTGTCCTGGGCAGCGCGAAAAATACTCCTGGCACACAGTTTTCCCACTTTTCAGCACCGTCTTATCCGGCTTTGCTTCCAACAAAGTCAGTTGAGGCTGGGGGCAACCCTTCAGCGCTGTTTTCGTGACAGGCGGCCGCGCCTGGACAATGGCCGACAAGCTCGTTGGCAAGCAGGCTAAAATGACCAAGCTCATTTCTTACAACAGACTTCGTCAGACTCATGACCATCCAATACATCGACCGGGCCGAACAGCTCCCCGCACTTTGCCAGCGCATTCAGGATGAACCCTGGATTGCAGTGGACACCGAATTCCTTCGCGAAAAAACCTACTATCCGAAATTTTGCCTGCTGCAAATTGCCGCGCCCGGCTGGGTTGTCTGTGTCGATCCACTGGCCATCCCCGATCTGACGCTGTTGTTAACTACCTTGTGCGACCCCGGCATCACCAAGGTTCTGCATTCCTGCCGCCAGGATCTGGAAATTTTCTACCAACTGAGCGGCAAGATACCCGGCCCGGTTTTCGATACCCAAATCGCCGCCCCTTTGCTGGGTTTTCAGGAAAACCCGGGTTATGCCATGCTGGTATCCAGCTTTCTTGGCATCAACCTGAACAAAGCCCATACCCGCACCGACTGGAGTGAGCGTCCGCTGAGCAGCGAACAGATCGAATACGCCGCCGACGATGTGATTTATCTGTGCAAAATTTACCAGGCGATGACCGAGCAACTAAGCCGACTGGGGCGTCTGGACTGGCTGGCAAGCGACTTTGCCGGGTTCAACGACCCCGCCCTGTACAAGATAGCCCCGGAAAACGCCTGGTTGAAAATCAGGGGCAAGAATAAGCTGACGGGTCGCCAGCTCTCGATTCTGCAAGCCCTGAGCGAGTGGCGCGAACAGGCCGCCCAAACCGAAAACAAACCGCGCAACTGGCTGTTTCCCGACGACATGCTGCTGGAGCTGGCCAAATTGCAACCCACGACGCTGGATGAGCTTGGCAAAATCCGCAACATCAACGAACGCAGCGTCAGCCGTCACGGCAAAATCGTTTGCGAACTTGTAGCCGATGCGCGTGAGCGTGCGCCGAAGCCCTTGCTGGACAAGGACAAGGCCGCCAAGAAAACCCAGCAGCACGAAGCCGTTATCGACGTTTTAAGCGCGGTCGTTCGCATCCGTGCCGAGGAAAATGCGCTGAATCCGGTGATATTGGCCACTCGCAAGGAACTCGAACAGCTACTGTTCGACGACGAGGATTGCCCGCTGCTGCACGGCTGGCGTTTCAATATGGCGGGCCGCGAATGCTTGGGCCTGCTCAACGGCGATAACGTTTTGGCTTTGTCTGGCGGCAAGGTGGCCATTGCGCCTGCCAGGGCGACAGACTCGGGCGTGTAAGCGCTCAGCTCCTGTCCCTTCTCCTAAGGAGGCTGTCAGCGCATCAATGCGCAGGGAACGCTCCATTGCAACTGGGCGACCGGTGTGGGGCCGAGCGAAAACTGCACATCGATACAGGTCAACGATGCTTTCTTGATGTTGAAACGCTGACCATCGCTAGCCAGCAATTCACCCAACAGGTTGGACAAGACCGGTTCATGCCCCACCAGCCAGACATTGTCGACATCCGCTGCGGCCAGCGTGCGCAACTCGGCGATGATGGCGCTGCATGAGGCGTCCGGCATCAGCCAGTCAACCAATCCTGGCGGCGGACAATCGGGTAAGTGATGCTGCAACAGGCTGGCGGTTTGCTGTGCGCGTAGCAGTGGACTCGAATACAGCACGGAGGGCATCAGGCCGTTCTTGCGGCAGAATTCGGCGACACGCAGAACCTGGTTGTGGCCTTTTTTGATGAGCGCACGTTCCGTGTCGGCACGGGTGATGCACTGAAGCTCGGCGGTGGCGTGGCGTAGGCAATGGATCAGCATGTCATTTGCTCCTGGCGGGGGTGTTGCGTTTTTCGGGTTTCCTCGGTTTCTGTGGCTCCCCATAACTGGCGCCGATTAGGTCCGCATGCGTTCCCCGACAGCCTCCTAGAAACAGGCGTCAGCTGTTGTCCGACCGCCGTTTGTGCAGAATCCCTGCCTCCAGCGGCCTTGTTTGCGCAAAGCCCATGGCATGGTGTGCCAGCAGCCGTTTAGCAAAAGGCAGATGATCCAGCACCGTCAAACCGGTGTTGCGTAGTGCCGCCAAAGGCAGCCATTCGTTGGAAAAAATGCGAACCAGGTTGTCGGTGAAACCGATGGTGCGATCATGATCGCGCTGGCGTTGCCGGGCGTAGCGGTTCAACAGTGCCGATTCGCCGATGTCGCCTTGTTGCCGGTGCTGTTGATTCAACAGTTCGGCCAGGTGGGCGACATCGCGTATACCCAGATTGAAGCCTTGGCCCGCTACCGGGTGCAACTGATGCACCGCGTTGCCGATGATGACGCTGCGCCCGGACACCATGCGCTCGGCACAAATCAGGCTCAGTGGAAATGCCCGCCGTGGTGCCGTCAGTCGCAATTCCCCCAGACGATAACCGAAACAGGCTTGCAATTCGGCCAGAAAATCGGCTTCGCCGCCCATCATCAGGTCTTCAGCCTGCTCATGCTGCCGCGTCCATACCACCGACAACTGTTTCCCAGCAACCGGCAGCAAGGCCAGCGGGCCTTGGCTGGTAAAGCGTTCGTATGCGGTGTTGTGATGCGGCAGGCTGGCCTGCACCGTGGTGACCAGTGCGGTTTGGCCGTAGTCGGTGGCTCGTTGCGGAATGTCCAGCAGCTTGCGCACGCTGGACTGGCCGCCGTCGGCACCCACCAGCAGTTTTGCGCTCAGGTTGATGGATGACTCGCCGCGCTTGAGGCTGACATGAATTTCGTCGTGCGCCGATAGGGTGCCGACGACGCGGGTTTGATAGAAGCAGGTTATGCCGCAGGTTTCGACGCAGGTTGCTACTTCGTCCTCGATGTCGCGGGCGCTGATGACGTAACCCAGCGCATCGACGGCGTAATCATCGGCGGCCAGCCTGGCCTTGCCGAAATGGCCGCGATCGGAGACGTGAATGTGACGAATCGCCGTGGCCTTGTCGGCTGCGTTCTGCCAGGCGTTCAGTGCGCGCAACAATTCGACGGTGCCGGCCGCCAGTGCCAGCGCCCTGTCGCCTGCGGGCGAATCGTGAAGCTGACTACGGCTGGCCGCTTCCACCAGGGCAATGCGCAGGCCGCTGTCTTTCAATGCCAATGCCAGGCAGTTACCGGCCAGACCCGCACCAACGATGATGAGGTCGTAGTCGTTATTCATGCGGGCATTGGGCCATCAGCGCTTCAATGGCGGCTATCTGCTTGGGCACGCCATGAGTCAGGATTTCGTGGCCGTCTTTGGTGACGAGTACATCGTCTTCGATGCGGATGCCGATACCGCGCCACTGCGGTTCAACGCTGTCGCAATCGGCGGCTACGTAAAGACCGGGTTCGACGGTCAGCACCATGCCAGGCTCCAGCACACGCCATTCGTCCTTGATTTTGTAATCGCCGACATCGTGCACGTCCATGCCCAGCCAGTGGCCGATGCGGTGCATGTAAAACTGTTTGTACTTTTCGTTTTTTATCAAGGTTTTGACCCGGCCTTTCAGCAGACCGAGTTTCACCAGACCTTTGGTCAGTACCTCTACGGAGGCTTCGTGCGCCTGGTTCCACGCCACGCCGGGGCGAATGTGTTCCAGCGCGGCGGCCTGGGCGTCGAGTACCAGTTGATACAGCAGGCGCTGCGGTTCAGTGAACGTACCCGATACCGGAAAGGTGCGGGTGATGTCGGCGGCGTAGTGGTCGCATTCGGCACCGGCGTCGATCAACAGCAAGTCGTTTTTGTGCAGTTTGTCGTTGTTACCGACATAGTGCAGGACGCAGGCGTTGCTGCCACCGGCCACGATGGAAGGATAAGCGACGTGGCGCAGGCCTTGCGCGGTGAATTCGTGCACCAGTTCGGCTTCGATCTGGTATTCGTACAAGCCGGGTTTGCAGGCTTTCATGGCCCGAATATGGGCGCAGACCGAAACCTCGGCAGCACGGCGCATCAGCTTGATTTCCTCGCTGCTCTTGAACAAACGCATTTCGTGGACGACGTGTTCGAGCGATACCAGTTCGCCGGGGGCGGTGATGCCGGAGCGTGATTGTTTGCGAATGTGGGTGATCCACTCCAGCAGTTTGTGGTCAAGTTCGCTGTCTTTGCCCATCGGGTAAAACACCTTGCCCTTGTTTTCCAGCATGCCAGGCAGGATGTCGTCCAGGTCGGTGATCGGAAACGAGTCGTCGGCCTCGTAATGTTTGGTGGCGCCTTCCAGTCCGGCGTGGGCGCCTTCCCACAGGGCTTTTTTCTGATCGAATTCGCGGCAGAACAGGATGTATTCACCTTGTTCACGACCGGGTATGAATACGGCCAGGGCATCGGGTTCGTTGAAGCCTGTGAGGTAGAAGAAATCGCTGTCCTGACGGAAGGGGTAATGGACGTCGCGGTTGCGGGTGCGTTGCGGCGCGCTGGCGATGATGGCGATGTTGCTCTTGCCGACTTGTTTCATCAACGCGGCGCGACGTTTTTTGAATTCCGCTTGCTTTATGGTCATTGGCACATCAATGGCGGGTTTCGTGGTCGCGGGCCTGCTCGGCGAAAGCGTCGCGTACCGTCATCACGGCGGCTCTGATGTATTCGTGTATCTGCATCAGCGCCTGCTCGTCGTCTTCGCCGTCGACATTGCTGTCGATTTTGGTGAATTCGATCAAGTCGCGCATGATTTCGCCGGTGTCGCCCGGCCAATCGCCCGCACCTTGCTGGTAACCAACACCGAACAAAAAACCCTGGCACCAGGTGCGCAAGGCTTCGACACGCTCGGTCAGGGCGTCGTCGTCATCCGGCAGAAACAGATCGAAAGCAAATTCGCCGGTGTCGGGGTCGAGCAACTCGCGGGTGCGATCGAACAGGGCCAGTAGCAAGGCTTGGTTGTCGCCCGACAGGCCATGGGCATCCTGCATTATTTCATCGAGCCAGCTGCCTGCATCAGCTCTGAGGGCCACGCATAACATGCCCGCAGCGATACCATGGGCTTCAGCTGCGCCCATGTCGGCATCGTGTTTTTCCAAAATTGTATTGACTGTCTGATACGCCATCGAACCGCTGCCTGCCTGTGCTTGAACTGTGAAAAACCGGTGCGTATGCTACCATTCCTTCCCCGTTTTGCATGTCCCAAAGCTCACCAGCCAAAACCCGACTCGCCATGTCACCCTCCGAAAAAGACCCGTCAACCGAGCTGGAAGCTCTGGAAACCAAGCTGGATAACTTGATCGCTCAATTCAATCTGCTCAAGAATGAAAACAAGTCGTTGAAAGTCAAGCAAGATGCGCTGGTCAAGGAAAAGGCCAGGTTGCTGGAAAAAACCACCCAGGCCAAAACCCGTGTCGAGGCGATGATCGCCCGCTTGAAAGCCATGGAGCACGACTCATGAGCAAGTCCGTCGTACACGCGGTGTCGCTGACCATACTGGGCAAGGAATACAAAATTGCCTGTGCCGAAGATGAGCGCGAGGCGCTGATTGCCGCCGCGCAAGCTCTCGACGGGCAAATGCGCAAAATCCGCGACACCGGCAAGGTAGGCAGCGCCGACCGAATCGCGGTTCTGGCGGCACTCAATCTGGCGCACGATGCGCCGACAAAAAGCGGCGGCGAGACGGCTGACATTGGCGATCGCATCCGCGCGTTACGCCAGAAGATCGAAAATGTATTAGAAAGCCCGTAAAAACCTGTCTACAATGCGCACCCAATCTCCTGCGGCGTTCGAGCAGTGCTGGGTGTTTCCTGAACCTATATTTACCCCGGAAACTGTCTGCCTGTCATGGTGTGCATGCCTGTTCATTCAGGAAGCCTGATTGACTGGATTTGGTTTCCACTTGAACCGTCGGTTCAAGGACGAAAGCATGAGACGGCGCAGGCGGGAGATCTTCTTTTACAGCAGAACGCCGCCCGCGAAAGCGGCCATTGGCCGTGAACTTCCGGCGTTTTTCAGCTTTCATTGCTCCTGCTCTCGATAATCCCACCGCCTAAGCAAACCTCGTCCGAATAAAACACCACCGACTGGCCCGGCGTGATGGCGCGTTGCGCCTGGTCGAAGCGTACTTTTATGCGGCTGCCGCCATCCATTGGATCGACGACACAGGCCTGATCCGGCTGGCGATAACGGATTTTGGCTGCACAACGCAGGGCTTGGGGCCAAGGCTGATTGCCGCACCAGTCGAGCTGACCGGCTTCCAGAGTGTTGTGCAGCATCAGCGGGTGGTCGTGACCCTGACCGACGACGAGCACATTGCTGGTCAGGTCTTTATCGAGCACGAACCAGGGTTCGTCCGGGGCATCTCTGACGCCGCCTATCCCCAGACCTTGACGCTGACCCAGGGTGTAATACATCAGGCCATGGTGTTTGCCGACGATGCGGCCTTCCGCTGTGCGCATGTCGCCGGGTTGGTGGGGCAGGTAGCGTTGTAGGAAATCCTTGAATTTGCGTTCGCCGATGAAGCAGATGCCGGTGCTGTCTTTCTTGCGGCTGTTGGCGAAACCGGCTTTGTCGGCCATAGCGCGAATTTTGGCTTTATGCAGGTGGCCGATCGGGAACAGGGTTTTCGATAGCGCCTTCTGTCCCATGGCGTAGAGAAAATAGCTTTGCTCCTTGGCAGGATCCAGGCCTTTCAACAACTCGAATTCGCCGTTCTGTTCGCGGACGCGGGCGTAGTGGCCGGTAGCGATGTATTCGGCGCCCAGATTTTCGATGGCGTAATCCAGAAAGGCTTTGAACTTGACGTGTTTGTTGCACAAAATATCGGGGTTTGGGGTACGACCCGCCTTGAATTCAGCCAGAAACACTTCGAATACCTCGTCCCAGTATTCGGCAGCGAAGTTGACGGTTTTCAGCTCGATACCCAGCGTGTCGGCAACCTGCTGCGCATCGGCCAAATCCTGCATGGCGGTGCAGTATTCGGTGCCGTCGTCCTCTTCCCAGTTTTTCATGAACAAGCCAGTAACGTCGTGGCCTTGTTCCAGCAAGGTAAGCGCCGTTACCGATGAGTCGACGCCGCCGGACATGCCGACGATAATGGGCTTGCTCATGCCAGATCGATAAAGGATTGAAGTAGCGATAACGGGTGTTTTTTGCCTTGCAGATAGGTATTGATGGATTTCAGCACCAGAGGGCTTCTCAGTTGATCGCCTTTGGCACGAATTTCATCGTGTGTCAGCCAGTGATTCGCGATGATGTCGCTATCCAGGGCGCGGTTGTCATCACGGTCTGCCAGCCTTCCTGTGAAGCAGAAGCGAACGAAACTCGGGCCGTCCGGTGTTTTGCGCCACAGTTGAACTTCCATCAGATGCTCGGGTTCGAAGCGCCAGGCGGTTTCTTCGAGAACCTCGCGCTTGACGGCGCTGATCAAATCCTCGCCTGCTTCGAGATGACCGGCTGGCTGATTGAACATCAAGCCATGGGCAGTCATTTCTTCGACGAGTAAAAAACGACCCTGCCGCTCAATAATAGCGGCAACGGTGACATGCGGTTTCCATTGCATATTAATCGTGAAAAACATCAAAAAAACCAGTATTTTACGCGAAATGTTTTTTATTTTGGCAAGCATTGAAATTTACCAACCGAAACGCTACTTTGTAAGCTGCTGAGTTGCGCGGGTAAACATGAACCATGACTGATTTTGACCCCTTGAAAGACGATGATGATGCGGTTGCGGTTCAGCCCGCAAAGCCGCAGTTGAAAAAACCGCCGCTTTACAAGGTCATTTTGCTGAACGACGACTTTACCCCCATGGATTTTGTCGTCGAAATACTCACCGATTTTTTCAATATGAGTCGTGAAAAGGCGACGCAAGTGATGCTGCAAGTGCACACGCAAGGCGTCGGGGTATGTGGCACCTATACCAAAGATGTGGCCGAAACCAAGGTACATATAGTCAACCAATACTCCCGCGAGCATCAGCATCCGCTGCTGTGCGCGATGGAAGAAGCGTGAGAGGTACGACATGCTGAGCAAAGAACTGGAAGTTACATTGAATGTCGCGTTTACCAACGCCCATGCCAAGCGCCATGAATTCATCACCGTTGAGCACTTGCTGCTCGCGCTGCTCGACAATGCAACCACCATTCCCATCCTGATTGCCTGTGGTTGCAATGCCAACGCGCTGCGTGCCGAGCTGACCCGCTTCATCGACGACACAATTTCGCTGATCCCCGACGGCGTACAACGCGAAACCCAGCCCACACTGGGCTTTCAGCGCGTGTTGCAACGCGCCGTGTTTCATGTGCAGGCATCCGACAAAAAAGAAGTGACCGGCGCCAATTTGTTCGTGGCCTTGTTTAGCGAACAAGACTCTCATGCCGTCTATCTATTGAACAAACAGGACATCACCCGCCTGGATGTCGTCAACTATCTGGCCCACGGCGTCTCCAAGATCGAGCAGCAAAAATCCGAAGCATCGGAAGGCGCCGATGGTGAGCGTAGCCCGACCGAGAATTCGGAAAGCCCGCTGGAGAAATATGCAACCAATCTCAACGAAGAGGCATTGAAGGGCAATATCGATCCTTTGATCGGACGGGAAAGCGAAGTCGAACGCACCATACAGGTGCTGTGCCGCCGTCGCAAAAACAATCCACTGCTGGTGGGCGAAGCCGGTGTCGGCAAAACCGCGATTGCCGAAGGCCTGGCCAAGCGCATCGTCGAAGAACAAGTGCCCGAGGTATTGTTAGGCAGTGTCATTTATTCGCTGGACATGGGGGCGCTGGTTGCAGGCACCAAGTACCGTGGCGATTTCGAAAAGCGCCTCAAGGCCTTGGTGGGTCAACTCAAGAAAGAGCCGAATACCATTTTATTCATCGACGAAATCCATACGCTGATTGGCGCCGGCTCGGCATCGGGTGGAGTAATGGATGCCTCGAATCTCATCAAGCCGGTACTGGCCAACGGCCAGTTACGCTGCATCGGCTCGACCACCTATCAGGAATATCGCGGTATTTTCGAGAAAGATCATGCCTTGGCGCGGCGTTTCCAGAAAATCGACGTGGCCGAACCGTCGGTCGAAGACACCGTGCTGATCTTGCGAGGCCTGAAGTCCCGCTTCGAGGAGCATCATGGCCTGAAATACACCCAGGAAGCCTTGCGTCTGGCGGTGGAATTGTCGGCGCGCTACATCACCGACCGACACCTGCCAGATAAAGCCATCGACGTCATCGATGAAGCAGGCGCCCGCCAGCGCCTGTTCCCCGACAGTGAACGCAAGCAAACCATAGACGTGCCGGAAATCGAGGAAATCATTGCCAAAATGGCGAGAGTGCCCGCGCAATCGGTGTCGTCCAGCGATAAGGACAAACTGGCGAATCTGGAAAAAAACCTGAAAATGCTGGTTTTTGGACAAGATGCCGCGATTGCCGAGCTGGCCTCCGCTATCAAACTGTCGCGCGCCGGTCTGCGCGATGCCAGCAAAACCATCGGTGCCTTCCTGTTCGCAGGCCCAACCGGTGTCGGCAAAACCGAAGTGACCCGCCAATTGGCAAAAGTGCTGGGTATCGAACTGATCCGCTTCGATATGTCGGAATACATGGAACGTCACACGGTATCGCGCCTGATTGGTGCGCCACCGGGTTATGTGGGATTCGATCAGGGCGGCTTGTTGACCGAGGCAGTAACCAAGCACCCTCACGCCGTATTACTGCTCGACGAGTTGGAAAAAGCCCATCCCGATGTCTTCAACCTGTTGTTGCAAGTGATGGATCACGGTACCTTGACCGATAACAATGGTCGCAAAGCCGATTTCCGCAACGTCATCCTGGTGATGACCACCAACGCCGGCGCCGAGGAGGGGGGGCGCGCATCGATAGGCTACACCCGACAGGATCATGCGACAGACAGTATGAAGGTCATTGAGCGTGCATTTTCACCCGAATTCCGTAATCGTCTGGATGCTATCGTGCAGTTCAAGTCGCTGGATTTGAGTGTCGTTGGCAGCGTGGTCGACAAATTCATTTTTGAACTGGAAGCCGTTCTATCCGAGAAAAATGTGACATTGACACTGGAGCCTTCTGCCCGAGTATGGCTGGCCGAGCGCGGTTACGACGAGAAAATGGGCGCCAGACCCATGGCGAGGCTGATTCAAGAGAAAATCAAGAAACCGCTGGCCGAGGATTTATTGTTTGGTCGCTTGGTCAATGGAGGTCATGTGCGTATCGGCGTCGATGGCGACGAACTGGCATTTGCGTACGAAAGTAGGCAGTTGGCGGTGCCTGAAGTCAATCAGACAGTTTGAGCGAAACGAGAGGATGGGCGTAAATCCCGCAAAAATGCGGGATTAGCGATTGCGGAAGGTGATGCGGCCTTTGGTCAGATCGTAAGGTGTCATCTCAACACGAACTTTATCGCCAGTCAGGATGCGGATGTAGTGTTTACGCATTTTTCCTGAAATATGGGCCGTTACGATGTGGCCGTTCTCTAGTTCGACACGAAACATGGTGTTCGGCAAGGTATCGATGACCTTGCCTTCCATTTCTATTTGATCTTCTTTCGCCATGGGCTTCTCTTGGGTGCTTAAATCGCGGCATGATAGCACAAGCACCTATCGCGATACCGCGTCTTTTAGCGCGCTTGCTCAAGCCCGCGATGAAAACTTGCCGGTTGGTGACGGCTTTAACCAACTCGCCACTCTTGATGTATTCGGGTATTTTAATATCCAAACTTGCCTTTGATTTCGCTGTTTTGGTGCAATTGATGGCGTTGGCACTTTTCATCGTCGTCGGGGGTAAAAGCGCCGGGGAGCTAAGGACTTGGTCACAAATAACGTTCCTGCTTTATTTCCCTCACCCCGCCATCTTCCGGAGGCCCTGCCACCAACAGGGTCGGCGCCAAAAAAGCAACCCAGCAAAAGGCGCATCTATCCCCACCGGTGCCTTCAACCCAGTCAACCCCAACATTTTGCACCAATCCACCCCGCACCATTTCGACGACGTACACCTGACCCACAAGGTGCGGCAGGTATTCGCTGAATAGAGGACCAAAGCCACCCGAAAGCTCATATTTAGCTTTGTGTTTATCGGCTATAATCTTGTTTTCTAAAAGTTCCTTGCTAGAGGCTTTGCCCAAATGGTTGCTGTAGTGGAAGAAAAGAGTGCGCGGGGTTATCGCGAAATCGCCTTACTGGTTTTTTCCGTTTGCGCGTTATTCCTGTTGATTGCACTGTTGACCTTCAGCCTGGACGATCCCGGCTGGAGCCATAGCGCGTCGTATCGCGCCGTCAACAACGCTTGCGGCTTGCTGGGTGCTTGGCTGGCCGATGTAATGCTGAGTTTTCTCGGTCTGATGGCTTACCTCATTCCACCGATGATCTTCTGGCTGGGTTACAGCGTTTATGCACCGGATAAAACCCAGTCATCCGGCTGGATGCTAACGGTTCGCGGCTGTGGTTTTCTACTGACGTTGCTGGCAGGTGCCGCAATATTCTTCCTCCATCTGCATTTCTTGCGTACCAAGGTCGATTTGCCTGAAAGCCCCGGCGGCATTCTTGGTCGGGAAATCGGCGAATTGCTCGTGCATCTTGTCGGCAATTCTGGCTCGACGCTGCTGCTGCTAGCTGCGTTCATGACTGGCCTGACCTTGCTGACAGGTCTGTCATGGCTGGAACTGATGAATATGATCGGCAAGGCCTCGATGGGTTTATTTTCAATCTTGGGTCGGCAAAGTCTGA
>PESC01000018.1 GCA_002929135.1 Methylomonas sp. | reverse complement strand
ACTGACATGACGGGTCAGATCGGCTTGATTGGCGAGATGAGCAAAAAAAGCGTTGAGTTCATTTTGAACACTGGCTTTGAAACCGGACATCATGCTGACCAACAACACGGGAAAGGTCAGTTTGCGTGTTCTGACAAAGGCGTTGTCGTCAAGGCGGGTTTGTTCGAGCAAGTCGGCGGAATGGAGATGAGCGATAAAACCAACTAAAATACTAAGGTATTAGGGGGTGTTGACATTTTGATATTCTTCATTATCAATAAATTAAGGCTGATTCTATCATATAGAATACTGCAACCAAATGAATTTATTGGAAAATTTTCTTAAGTTGAGGGGGTGGTAAGGGTGAGGGCAATAGACAGGGATGTTATTTATGATCGAATCCTTAATTTTCTAGTTAAATTTGGCGCGTTTGCGCTCGCTGTTCTCGTTCATTTCCACATCTGAAGGCGATTATTCACTTAGAGCCAAGATCAAAAGTCCAGGGCATTCTGAAGTTCAGCCGGACATCCTGTGCGTCTTCGGTTGTGCCTATGCCCAATGCCAAATTGTAGGTAGTTTTAGGGGATAGTTTGTAGGAGTAACCAATCAATAATTGGCCTATATCCAACTCGCTGCCTTTTATCGTTATGGCGTTGAGCGTAGAGTTGAATACGTGCCGATGCGAATAACCCAAGCTGAATGACGAGCGTTCATTGAGGCCAAATCCCATGCCAAAGCTCAAGCCGATGGCGTTGCCGGGATCATAATTACCGACGGTTTCATCGGTTTCCATATTGTAGTTGTAGCTGAAATTGCTAAAGAACACCGCCGGATCGGTTGGATACAACGCTGTAATGCTGGGCTGAAAGCTGAAATAGCCTGCGCCGGTTGGCAGTTCGGTTGGAAACGTCGCACCAGGCACACCTTGAGCCGCTACATACTCGATATCGAAAGGACTCACCCCGGATGGCACCGAAGCCACCATATTGCCCACCAAGATAGGCCAACCCTTTTGGCCACTGGTTAGTTGGTAGCGCCCCGCGAATTCAATGTCGCCTAGCGCCATGCCACTGGCACTAAAGGTTTCATCAACACCGGCGCCAATGCTGATGGGCCGGGAGCGCTGAGTGTCGGTACGGTAGATATAAGGCGCCCTTAGTTCCAGTTCAAGCCGATCGGTAACACCATAACGTGCAGCCACGCTAGCCATCATGGTATGCCGTTTAATTTGCCTGAGATCGATGAGGCCAACGGCTATTGCCGGTAAGAAAGTGAAGGCATCAAGGAAAACACGATCATTGTCGGTATAACCGTATTCAAAAGCCGGTTCGATGGCGATCTTGCCTTTCCGTGTCAACACGCCGCCCACGGTCTCGCTCAAACGCGGAATTTCAGGTGGCCTGACTTTTTCCGTGGTCTCGGCGGGGGCTTGTCCCACGGGCTTGATGGGCATCTGGGGAGGCTGCGGTTTAGGCTGTTCGGTAGTGGCTTGTGCTATCACCCTTGCTGCAGGCTTGGTTGCGGGTTGTTTGCCTTCACTGGTCTGGCTGGTGAAGGCGTCGAGGCGTTGTTTGAGTTGCTCCAGTTCCTTGCCTTGATTGGCAATGATCTCTCGTTGTGTTTCAAATTCTTTTTGCTGCTGCGCCAGTAACTTTTTGTATTGGTTCAGGAGTTGCTCAGGGTTCAACGACTCTGCATTGGCCGTGTTGCACAACAACAGCCAGCTGGAGAACACAATGACAGTTGCCTGGGTCGTTGATATTCGATGACCAGATTTTTTCGCCCTCATTTGCATCTATACCTAAGCTTATATGATGATTTGATGTAAAAGTCGAAGGCTATCGATGACAAGTTGCCATGTGTCGCAGCAATACCTGTCTGGTCAAAATACACTTAACCCACAGCCTTTCAATTTTCCGCTTGCCTGCCAAGTATAGTGCAATGCAAAACTATTGCACACCAAATATTAGGAAACAAGCCATCAAAACGTCCTTGCTTTTCCATAGAGCAAATCGATAATTCCTCACAATATCAAAATACATTACATGTCGATTTTCAGTTTTTGTACAAGTTTGGCATGACCATGTCACCAAAAACCATGTTGCCTAGGTTGCTATTAGCATTTCTAAGATTGCTCAGTTCAATATTAATAGTGTTTATTCTGCTAATCACTTGATTATCAAGACTGTTCTGAATAATGCTTCCCAGCCCGCCGCCATTTATTTCCGGTATTACTCTGTCGAATCCGTTCTGTATCAGCGAAATAGTTTCTGGCAGGCGAAAAGAAGACGAAAAGGTTATTACGCCATTCAAGGCGACTATTTTTTCTATACTGAAATCAACATTGACGCCATTGGGCAAAGTAAAGCCACCGCGTAATTCGTTTAATTCTGCATCACTGGCGATTGGCGCGACATCTAAAATATCGTCATTTTCTTCAAAAAAATCCTCTGCCCCTGCTGGATTAACCAAACAAGATGCCAATAGCATTACAATTTCTGCAGCATGGCGATACGAAACAAATTTTCTTATTATTTTTTTCATTTCGAGCACCTTGGCAAATTAAAAGTCCCAGCGCCCTGGCTGCAATAAGTTGAATGCCGATAAACTCTCCGTGTTTACTGCGGTTCCCAGTGGCGACCTGACCCTGATCGCCCATTCGTTTTCATCCTGAAAATGATTTTCGGTGACAATGTCTTTATCGTGTATCAAAAACAATATGCGATTTTCCCACATTTGTTCAAATTCTGGCCTGGGTATGACTTTAACGCCAATGGCGGGGTCGCCCACTAAAACTTCATCGGCATCAAGGCCTTTGATAATGACAAAGTGCAAGTAACCTTTGTTGTTGATGATGGTAATGGCTGGGGCATTGGCTTTCAGCAGGCCGTCGAGGTTTATTTTGAAACCGTTGGCTTCGTAGCCGCGACGCTGCAGATACATTTTCATATCCAGCAGCGAGAATCCTTGTTTTTGTATTTTTGCCTGATCGCCACTTTGATACATATCCAAGAAAACGCTTTGCTCATCGACCACATCGTTGTAATGGAACGCCAGCAAACTCGCCAGCGCGGCAGAGCCGCAACTGAAATCGTATTGTTGTTTATAAACAGTTTTGAACCGCCTTTCGACGTAGCTGGTCATTGGAATGGAGTAATTTCCGCCACCGGAAATGCCATTCAGTTCAATGGAGCCGGAATAAACCTCGGCAGACAACATCCATATCAACAAACCAAAATAAATGGTTAGGTTTTTATGTTTCATGGCATACGCCTCATCAATCAAGGAACGATCGTTACATTGATAATGGTGGAGTCCTGAATGATTACATTATTGCCGCTGTTTTGTATTACCGATACTAAGCCGCTGGAGCCTGAAAATGAGCTACTATCGATAATATTATTTCCGGTGATATTGTTATAAGACGTACTATTTTTCAACAATGCTTGGGCAGTGGCGTTGTTCAGTGTGACGATGTCAATATCCCCCTTGCCTCTTTCATTATCCAGCTCTTCGAGCAAGACTGCTTCTGTCTGCTCAAAAAACAATTCAACACTTTGCCCGGCATCAATGCTCTGAATGGGCAGGCCGACTACCAGGAGTATCGAAAAAAAACCGGTAACTGTTCTTTTCATGACATTTCTCCCTGTTGTTAAACCATCGCCAAGAAAGTCGGCGAACAATTTCTTGTTCGCCGACGGGCTCATCTCAATTCACAATATCGAGATCAAGGAGCTACAGGTGTATTTTGGTTGACGTTAACATTGCCTTGGAAAGACACCTGTTGTTGCGCCAACGAAGAATTACCTGAGTTTTGTACCGACTGGTTAATACCGGCAAAATTATTGTAGGAACCATTAATGCTGTTGCTGGTAGGCACGATATAGCCATTTTGATCAACGAATAATGCGTAGCCTGCACCTTCACCGGTCACACTGCCAGCCAGGTAAGAGTTGTTGACAGAAGCCGCGCCACCGCCCGAAGCTACTGCGGGTGACGCATCGCCTTGGGTTTTTACAGTGGTTTCACTATACGTAGAGGTGGCAGTACCGGTGTTGGAAGATGCTGAGCCATCTCCGCCGGCATCAGATTTGTTGTTGTTTGACGTTGCCGTGCCATCACGACCGATTGATGCAGCTTGATCCGAAGCTTTGGCTTTGCTGTCGTTGTTTACACTGCTGTTGCTGTCGTTTTTGGTGATGGTTTTAGTATCGTTGTCTTGGTTGTAGCTGCCATCATTTCTGGTGTTAGTGGAGGTTGCTGTGCCATCACGACCCACTGCGGCAGCCTGATCTTCAGCTTTGCCTTTGCTGTCGTTATGAACGCTGCTGTCACTGTCGTTTTTGGTGATGGTTTTAGTGTCGTTGTCTTGGTTGTAACTTCCTTTAGTATCGTTGTCCTGGTTATAGCTGGCTTTGACGTCGTTATCCTGACTGTTGTTGGTGTCAGTTTTTGTATTGGTGGATGTCGCAGTGCCATCACGACCTACGGATGCAGCCTGGTCTGATGCCCTGGATTTGCCATCATTGTCCTGGCTGTTGTTGGTGTCAGTTTCAGTTTTGGTGATGGTTTTGGTGTCGTTGTCCTGGTTGTAGCTTTCTTTGACGTCATTGTCCTGACTGTTGTTGGTGTCAGTTTTGGTGATGGTTTTGGTGTCGTTATCCTGGTTGTAGCTTTCTTTGACGTCATTGTCCTGACTGTTGTTGGTGTCAGTTTTGGTGATGGTTTTGGTGTCGTTGTCCTGGTTGTAGCTTTCCTTGACGTCATTGTCCTGACTGTTGTTGGTGTCAGTTTCAGTTTTGGTGATCGTTTTGGTGTCAGTAATTGCGCCGATAGTAGAAGTTCCGCCTTCACTGATGGATGAGTTGCCTTGGCCTTTGGCAGTTGAGTCAACGCTCGCGGTCTGACTTTCTACTACTTCAGTCGCAGTGTTGGTTGGGTTCGCCCATGCGCTGGACGCTGCCCCTAAAGCCAGGACAATACCGGTAGCCAATAATGTTTTATTAAATTGTTTCATCGCCATTACTCCATAAAGAAATTTTAATATTCCAAAAGTTAGAGTGGAACAACTTTATCGACTCAAATCTGAGTCAGCCGCTACCACGGTTCCAGTGTCCCGATTTCCATCTCAATTTTCTATAAAATCAAAATCAAAAATTGATTAAAAATCCTGATCGGCAACAGCCGTTAGTCGCATGTAGCAAACGCATGGTTGACGGATTGCTTGTAACCTGAATCCGTGACTTAAAAAGCCGCGCTCGCTAGCAACTAATTGATTTGTAATGGTTGTTCGGAGCAAAAGCTGGATTTGATTTTCGACCAAGCCAGCTCGATGGGCGACAAATCAGGAGAATAACGAGGCAAAAAGATCACGGACACGCCGTTTTCTGCCAACAGCAGGCCGATACGTTTCATTCTAGGACTTACGCATTGACGAATGAGCAAAAAATATGAGACGGCAGAACATTTACCAAGAGCGATTCAGGGATGATAAGAAAACCAAGCCGCCCAGCGACAGAGGCGCGCTGCACCTTGCCAAGGTATATGGGATTTTTGATGAGCGAACCGAAATCAAGCACCTGCACCCGTCTTGCCGAGGTGATGAACATCACCCATGACAGCGTGAATCGCTTCCTGTTACGAGAAAGTTACGAGCCGAAAGATTTGTTCGATGAGGCCAAATGCCTATTGAATCTGGTGGGCGGGACGCTGAGCGTGGATGACAGCACCTTGGACAAAGCCTACAGCCAACGCATGGAGCTGCCCGTCAACTACCGCATCTACGATAAGGCGGAAGGCAAAACCAAAAATGACTATTTTCGCGACATGTTGGACGAGGCGCTGGCCTGGGGATTACAACCGGATTTCATGACCGGGGACAGTTGGTATGCCTGTGTGGACAACCTCAAGGCGGTAAAAAATCACCGGCTGGGGTTTATGTTTGCGGTAGAAAGTACGCCACGTTATCCTGCCCGTTAGAACAAAAGAGAATGGCGTTCACAATGATTTTTTTGCAGTGCTTATGGCGGCTCCCTCGCGCACTGGGCGGCTCAAAGTGTTTGCTTATAAAGCCCCATTCCTCTTGACTTAAATGGCTTTCGTAAGTCATTTTTAGCCGTCACCCAAAAAGGCTTGATTTTACTGAAAATTATTTTGCCAGACAGCTTCTGAATGGTTGTCCGAATTTTTATGTGGCGTCTGCAGGGGAGGCTCTTTTGTCATAGAGCATTGTCATTGGATTCGGAAAAAACTTGCTAGCAGCGAACCATGTTGGGGGGGGCAACGAGAGTCGTTGATTTAGGTGGGGTGAACGATGGGGCTCGAACCCACGACAACCGGAATCACAATCCGGGGCTCTACCTACTGAGCTACGCTCACCATAATCATTTGTATTTCGGATGGCACGCTTGGCAGGATTCGAACCTGCGACCCTCGGCTTAGAAGGCCGATGCTCTATCCGTCTGAGCTACAAGCGCAAATCGTGGTCGGGGTAGAGAGATTCGAACTCCCGACATTCTGCTCCCAAAGCAGACGCGCTACCAGACTGCGCTATACCCCGTTGTGACTTTTTAACGCTCAGAAAGAAAGACTGCATGTATCAGGCCAAGCCAATGAAAGGCATCTGTCTGTAGCTGACTTTCAGAGTAATTTGGGCAGCTTTGCTACCCGTTCGTTAAGGCGCTAATCATATTTACAAACCCTCACACTGTCAACTGCAAAATCGAAAAGACTGATTCAACGGTGTTGCAAGATGATGACGGTATAATCGTGCGCTCGAATCGCAGGGTATTTCACCCTCGTTCGATCACCTTTCCAACGCTGGCTTATCCTCCATTTTCCCCATGAAAATCGTTATTCTCGGCGCCGGTGTGACCGGCTCTTCGGTCGCGGGCGCTCTGGCCAGCGAGGAAAACGACATTGTCGTCATCGACAAGAACCCGGCGCTATTGACAGCACTAAAAGGCCGTCTGGACATAGGCACTGTCGAAGGCAACGCTGCCCATCCCAGTGTGCTGGAAAACGCCGGTATCGGCGATGCCGACATGGTGATTGCTGTCACCGACCGCGACGAAACCAATATGCTGGCCTGCCAGGTCATCAACACCTTGTACAGCAAACCCAAGACCATCGCCCGCGTTCGCGCTATCGATTTCCTGAACCACCCCGAGCTGTTTCAGCCTGGCGGTATCGACATCGTCATCAGCCCGGAGCAGGTGGTCACCGACGCCATACGCAATTTGATCAAATTCCCCGGTGCCCGCCATGTGTCGGAATTTGCCGATGGCTTGGTGCGTCTGGTGTCGATTCGCGTAGTACCCACCGGCTTTCTGACCGGCAAGCGCATACATGCCGTCAAGGAAAAACTGGCGGACAGTATGATTCGTGTTGCCGCCATTTTCCGTGATGGCAAGGCGATACCGGTCAATGGTGAAGCCATCATGGCAACCGGTGATGAGGTGTTCTTCGTCTGTCCGCGCGACAGGGTGAAAAAGCTGCTGGTGGACTTGCACAAACTGGAGTCGCCGATCAAATCGATCATGTTGGCTGGCGGCGGTCATGTCGGCAAACGCCTGGGGTTAGCCCTGGAAAACAACTATCAGGTCAAGATCATAGAAAAAGACATCACACGAGGGCGGGAGATTGCAAACGACTTGCGCAAAACCCTGATTCTGCATGGCGACTGTACCGATGAATCGTTGTTGCTGGAGGAGATGATCGAAAATGTCGACCTGTTCTGCAGCATTACCGACAACGACGGCATCAACCTGATTTCAGCCGGGCTGGCGAAAAAGCTCGGCGCCAAGAAATCGATTTGCCTCATCAACAACGCGTCCTACCTGAAGCTGCTGGACGGCACCGACATCGATCTGGCCATTCAGCCCCGCTTGGAAACCCTGGGCAGCATTCTGAAGCATGTCCGCAAGGGTGACGTGGTGGGTGTCTGTTCGGTGTGCGGCGGCAGTGCGGAAGCCATCGAGGCCATCGCCCATCGCAGCAGCAAGAACGGCAGCTCGGTCGTTGGCCTGCGCGTCGATCAAATCGGCTTGCCCGAAGGCGTCATTCTGGGCGCATTGATCCGCAACCAGGAAATGGTTCCGGTACATCACGACACGGTGTTCGTCGAAGGCGACCATGTCGTGATGTTTGCGCTCGAAAAAAAGCTGGTCAGGGATATAGAAGCCTACTTCCAGCCTATTTGAGACGCTACCGGCATCAGGCAGGCCGTTCGATGAACTCCAGTGCGTTACCGTCGCGATCACGACAAAACAAGGCCTTACGCCCGGAAATGCTTAAGGTGTAAGGCATTTGATGCCGGTCAAGCTCCGTCCTGAGCGCATCGACGTCTGTGCAGTGCAACGCCACATGACGGTCGCGGCCACCGTGTGTCGGCCTGCCGCTGATCGGATCGGGATTGTCCAGCTCCAGCAAATGAATCTGCTGCTCACCTATTTGCAACCAGGCGCCCGGAAACGGCAGGTTGGGGCGCTCAACCAGCGTCATATCCAGAATGTCGCGATACAGCACCAGCGACTTTTCGGTATCGGAAACGATGAGGCTAGCGTGATGCAGGGTCAGATTGAATTTGGACATGGCAGCCCTCCTGAAAAAACCGACCGATTATAAGCCTAAGCCGCTAGCACTCACCCTGTAACTATCGTCGGCAGAACAGTCCGCCGTGCCGTTTCGCGTAGAGCGCAAAATCCGAACGCAACCTGTCATTCGTAGAGTGCATCACTGAGGTCAGGTGTCGCAGGCAGCGTTTCGCGTGCCAGGCGCTGCCGGTAAGACGAACCGCCTTCCCGCACAGCCTGCACCATGATGTTTTGATGCACCATGCGGAAGGCCTGGTCGAAATCGGCATTGACGAACGCGCTGGCAAGCTGCTCGCACAGTTTGTATAGCGCCGAATAATCAACGGTTTCGCCACTATTGCAGGCGTTGATCCTGTCGGAAATCACCTGCATTACCGGTAACACCGAACCATCACGACGCCACTGAGCCGAGCTATTGACCACATCGTCGCCTCGACAGGCAATCGCCGCCAATGCGTTGTAAGCCAAATCCACCAGGCCAGACAAAATTTTGACCAGATCGCCCGTTGTGATGGCCTTGAAGGTTTCGCTGCCGCAATCCATCAGCAGGGCTTGGCGCATGACGATGTCCATATCGGATAAATGGCGGGTTTCCGGGTAATCGGGTTGATCGATGCCGAAATGCTCATGAAAGTCGCGGACGAGTTGCAAATGCAGATTCATGTCTACCTCCTGTTACAAAGTTTGTCATGGTACAGGGCGGCGGCATGATCGGCAAAATTGACAAGATGGTTTTTCGAGCAGTGGTAATAAAGCCGGAAAACAGGCGGGTTAAAAGCGTCGAATAGCGAGAGGCAAAAGATGCGCGCTATGTTAATGGAAAACATTCTCATTTACATAGCGAATTGTTTTGCGTAAACTCCCGCATCCTTTGATACACAAGCCAATAAACGCCATGACTAAATCAACGAAATTGCTAACACCCAGTCGCATTGCGCAAGCAATGGGCTGCGTTCTACCGATCCTGATTGCCGATACCAGCAACGCCGCCGACAAGGAGCTGCCAACCTTGGAAATGCCTGTCGTCGAAATCGTCGAGTCGGATTCCTCGCTGAGGAGACTGGCCAGTACCGTCAACATTCTGACCAAGGAAGAGCTGTTCAAAAGCCATGTGTTCAACGTCAACGAAGCTTTGCGCAAAGTGCCCGGTGTGCATGTGCGCGATGAAGAGGGTTTTGGCATGCGGCCCAACATTGGTATTCGCGGCATGAACCCTACCCGATCAACCAAAACCTTGTTATTGGAAGACGGCATTCCGTTGTCGTATGCGCCCTATGGCGACAACGCCAGCTACTACCATCCGCCGATCGAGCGTTTTGCCAGTATCGAGGTATTGAAAGGGCCAGAGCAGATCAAATTCGGCCCGCAAACCATCAGCGGTACCATCAACTACCTGACACCCAATCCACCGCAAAAGCCCGGCGGCTCCTTGAGCTTCACCGGTGGTAACCGCGGGTTTTACGACGGTCACTTCAATTACGGTGGCAAATGGGGCGATTTCGGCGGTTTGGTCGACATCACCCACAAGGAAAGCGAAGGTGCCCGCGACAACACCCATTCCGACATCAACGATTTCAACATCAAAGGCGTTTACGACATTGACAGCCGCAACGCCATAACGCTGCGCGGCAATTACTTCCAGGAACATTCGATGGTGACCTACTCGGGCATCACCGAAGCCGAGCTGCGCAATTTCGGCATCCGCTACAACCCGTTCAAGAACGACACGTTCGAAACCGACCGCTGGGGCACCTCGTTGACCCATCAGCACTTGTTCAACAACGATGTGTCGCTGATTACCAACGTTTATTGGTCGCACTTTCATCGCGACTGGTGGCGGCAAACCAGTACGACGACGGATACCCAGGGCAATACGCCATGTGCTGTTGCCATCCGCGATGCGCGTTTGCGCGGAGAGGCTATAAACGTCGATGGCTGTAATGTGATGGAAGGCCGCTTGCGCGACTACTACAGTTACGGCGTCGAACCCCGGCTGCATGTCAATCACCGTACCCTGGGCATCAACAACGAACTGGACATGGGCTTCCGTGCCCATTTCGAAGAGCAATTTCGTAACCAAACCAATATTAGACCGACGGCAACCACTTTTGTTGAAGAAAACCAGCGTGATACCAGCGCCTATTCCGGCTTTGCCCAGAATAAATTCATCCTAGGCGACTTCAGTCTGACGCCGGGTGTGCGCATCGAGCACATGGATTTTGGTCGACTCAACGAACTGAATGGCAGAGGTGGCCAAACAACGGTGACCGAAATTTTGCCCGCCTTCGGCGGCGCTTATTCGCCCAACGAACAGTTCACCGCATTCTTTGGCTTTCATGGCGGCTTTGCACCACCGAGGGTGGAGGATGCCATCGACAATTTCGGCACCATGGTCGATGTCGGGCCGGAGAAAAGCCGCAACTACGAGGTGGGCATTCGCAGCCGACCCTACACTGGCGCCCGGCTTGAGGGGACGTTGTTTCGGGCCGATTTCCAGCAACAAAACGCTGTTGGCAGCATTGCCGGTGGCGCGACGCCACTGGCGGCTGGTGCTGCCCTGTATGAAGGTGCGGAATTTCTGGGCAGACAGGATTTTGGCCCCTTGTTCGACAGCGACCATAACGTCTATTTCCAGGCGGCTTACACCTGGGTTGCGACAGCCGATATGACATCGGCGTTTCGCTGTCTGGCAACTACCGGCTGTGGCGCGGCTGCCGCCCAAGACCTTGATCGCGGCAGATTCATCGGCAACCGTATGCCTTACTCACCCGAACACCTGCTAACCAGCACCATCGGTTATTCCCACGTCAGCGGTTTCGATATTCATCTGGAAACTGTCTATGTCGGTAAGCAATTCAGCGACTTTGCCAATACCGTGGAGATACCGGTCAACGGCAACGGTCAAATCGGCCAGATCGACGACTACGTGGTGCTCAACCTCGCCACCACCTACCACGCCAAGCCCATCAACACCGACTTCTTCGTGGCATTGAAAAACCTGCTGGACGAAACCTACATCGTCGACCGTACCCGGGGTATCTTGCCCGGTGCGCCAAGGCTGGTGCAGGCAGGTTTCAAAGTCAACTTTTAAGTTTCCCTCGTTTTAACATTCCCACGCCGAGCGTGGGAATGCATACGGGCGCCAAGCCTGCGTAGAGCAGCCGTTTCTGGTTCTCCCGGAGAGCGTCCGTGCGTGCTAACTAAGGCTTGCGCCTGGAAGAATGGCTAGCTACGGAATGGTATGTGGTTATGCGAAACCAAGCGCCATAGAAAAGCTCTCCCTTCGGCAGCTAAGCGGTTACGCTGAACCAGTGCGCCTGCTTGACCTTCATCGCTACGCGATCGCCGCGATTCAGCGCCAGCTCATGAAATCTATCGTTGGGCATTTCGGCGTAAATGGTGCTTTCAGGGGCTTTACGACCGTCCGGGTTCAATTCCAGCCGGATGGTGGCGCCCAGATGTTGCCAGTCTTGTAGCACGATGGTCGGTGCTTCCGCTGATGTGGGCTTTTCAACGATGATGTGATGCGGGCGGACGTGGGCGATACGGTCGTTTGGATTCGTTGCGACAAGCCCCAGGGTTTTCAGCCAGCCCGCATCATCGTGCGCCAGGTCGAAGATATTGGTATGACCGATGAAGCGCGATACGAAATCGTTGGCTGGGCGGTCGTAAATCTGACTGGGCGAACCTTTCTGCTCGATGCGGCCATGATTGAGCACGACGATCTGGCTGGCGACTTCCATGGCCTCTTCCTGATCGTGGGTGACGAAAATACTGGTGACGTTGAGTTCATGATGCAGATGGCGCAGCCACAGCCTGAGGTCTTTGCGCACGCTGGCATCGAGTGCGCCGAAAGGTTCGTCCAGCAGCAATACCGACGGCTCCACCGCCAAAGCGCGGGCCAGGGCGATGCGTTGGCGCTGGCCACCGGACAGTTGTTCGGGAAAGCGATCGTGCAGCCAGTCCAGTTGCACCAGGTTCAGCAAGTCGTGCACTTTCTTGTGGATGACGGTTTCGCTGAGCCGTTCCTTGCGCGGTTTGACCCGCAGGCCGAAAGCGATGTTGTCGAACACCGTCATGTGGCGAAACAGCGCGTAATGCTGAAACACGAAGCCGATCTGCCGGTTTTTCACTGGCTGTTGCGTGACGTTGTCACCCTGTAGATGCACTTCGCCGCTGTCGGCCTGCTCCAGTCCGGCGATGATGCGCAGCAACGTGGTCTTGCCACAACCCGATGGCCCCAGCAGCGCCACCAACTCGCCTTCGGCGATGTCGAGGCTGATACTGTCCAGCGCCTTGAATGCGCCGAATTGTTTGGAAATGTTGGAAAGTACGATACTCATGACTGTCTCTTGAAATCGGGTAGGTGTGAAAGTCTGTGGTTGTTTAGTGCCCTCACCCCAACCCCTCTCCCCAAGGGAGAGGGGCTTTTTTTCCTGCGGGGGAGCGAAGCGAGGACTGGAGATGAGGGGGCGCTGCTACGTTGGGCGTCATCGAGGACAGGCCGGGTTCATCACGTTGTATCGTAACCAGGAGAACGCAGCTCCGAAGCGATGCCGCCTCATCCCTTGCCCGCCTGCTTCCATTCCAGCAGGGTCTTGAAAATCAGCGTGAAGACTGCCAGGCCCGCCAGCAAGGAGGCACTGGCGAATGCAGCGACGAAGTTGTACTCGTTGTAGCTGACTTCCACATGCAACGGCAGGGTATTGGTCAGGCCACGGATATGACCCGATACCACCGACACCGCGCCGAATTCGCCCATGGCGCGGGCATTGCACAGTAACACGCCGTACAGCAGCCCCCACTTGATGTTGGGCAGTGTCACCTTGAAAAAGGTCTGCCAGCCGCTGGCACCCAGCGACAGCGCGGCTTCTTCTTCTTCGTGGCCGATTTCCTGCATTAGCGGGATCAGTTCGCGGGCGACGAACGGAAAGGTGACGAACAGCGTCGCCAGCACGATGCCCGGCACGGCAAAGATGATCTTGATGTCGTGCGCCGACAGCCACGGTCCCAGCCAACCCTGGGCGCCGAAAATCAACACGTAAATCAAACCGGCAATCACCGGTGATACCGAGAACGGCAGATCAATCAGGGTAATCAGCAGGTTTTTGCCGGGAAAGTCGAAACGGGCAATGAGCCAGGCTGCCGATACGCCGAACACCGTGGTCAACGGTACGGTAATGGCGGCAACCAGCAAGGTCAGCCGCATCGCTGCCAGCGCATCTTTTTGTGTTAGCGCCTTGGCATAGGCCGACCAGCCTTTGGCAAAGGCTTCGATCAACACCGTTACCAGCGGCAGCACCAGAAACAGGCCGATGATGACAAGGGTAATGCCAATGGCGGCATAGCGCAGCCAGCGGGGATCGGACAAAGCCTGTGGTGTGCCGTATTTCGATGCGGAATTCAGTGGTTTCTGCATGATTCCTCCTTCGCTACAGTTGGCCGCCGCGTCGCCGCAGCCAGCTTTGCAGGCTGTTGATCAGCAGCAGCAGCAGGAACGACACGATCAACATGGCCAGACCGATGGCGGTAGCGCCGGTGTAGTCGTACTGTTCGAGCTTGGTGATGATGAGCAGCGGCACCACTTCAGACACATAAGGCATGTTGCCGGCGATGAAAATCACTGAGCCGTATTCGCCGACACCACGGGCAAACGCCAGCGCAAACCCCGTGATGGTGGCAGGCAGCAGATTGGGCAGTATCACTTTCAGAAAGGTTTGCCAGCGACTGGCGCCCAGGCTGGCGGCGGCTTCTTCCATGGCAGTGTCGAGCTCCTGCAACACCGGCTCCACCGTGCGTACCACGAACGGCAGGCCGATGAAAATCAATGCCACGACGATGCCCAGCGGCTTGTAGGCAATCTGTACACCGGTGACTTCCATGACGACCTTGCCGATCCAGCCCCGGGGCTCATACAGCGTAGCGAGCACGATACCGGCCACGGCGGTCGGCAAGGCAAATGGCAAGTCGATTAGCGCGTCGAACAGTTTTTTACCGGGGAAGGGGTAGCGTACCAATGTCCAGGCAATGATGAAGCCCAGTACCGCCGCAATTGTCGCCGCCAGCAGGGCAGTACCAAAACTGATTTTGAACGAGGCGATCACCCGGGCATGGGTCAACACGGCAACGAATTGCTCCCAGCTCAGTCTCAGGGTTTTCAGCAGCATGGCGCTGAGTGGAATCAGTACGATCAGCGCCAGATAGAACAGCGTGAAACCCATTGTGGGGCGGAAGCCCGGCATGATGTTGCTTTGCGGCATGGAGGAGTTATGTAGTTGTGAGTGTTCTTTATTTGCCCTCGCCCCAACCCCTCTCCCTGAGGGAGAGGGGCTTTACCCCCCACTCCCCTGGGAGAGGGTCGGGTGAGGGGCGCAGGGCGTTGTTGGTCAGCTGAATCTTTACGGCACGTAAATCTGATCGAACGTGCCGCCATCGTCGAAGTGCTCCTTCTGTACTTTGGCCCAGCCACCGAATTGCTGATTGACCGTGAACATTTCCAGTTTGGGGAAGCGTTTCAGGTCTTCGGCGTTGGCATGTTCGGGCAAGGCAGGGCGGTAGAAGTGCTTGGCCACCAGCTTCTGCCCCACCGGGCTGTACAGATAATTCAGATAAGCTTCGGCCAAGTCTTGCGTGGCGTTTTTCTTGACGACCTTGTCGAGCATCGCTACAGGCGGTTCGGCCTTGATGCTGACCGGTGGCACGACGATCTCCAGCTCACCGGCACCGTACTCCTTCAAGGCTAGGAAGGCTTCGTTCTCCCAGGTTATCAGCACGTCACCCATGCCGCGCTGGATGAAGGTCGTGGTCGAACCGCGCGCACCGGAGTCGAGCACGGGTACGTGCTTGAACAGTTTTTTCATGAAATCCTTGGCAGCGTCTTTGCCACCGAGATTTTTTTCCGCGTATGCCCAGGCGGCCAAGTAATTGTAACGGGCACCGCCTCCGGTTTTGGGATTGGGGGTGATGACCTGAACGCCGTCCTTGATGAGGTCGTTCCAGTTATGGATGCCTTTCGGATTGCCCTTGCGCACCAGAAACACGATGGTCGAGGTATAAGGTGTACTGTTGTTGGGCAAACGCTTCTGCCAGTCTTTCGGCAAAAGACCGGCGCGCTCGGCGATCTGATCGATGTCATGGGACAGCGCCAAAGTGACGACATCGGCTGCCAGGCCATCGATCACGGCGCGGGTCTGCTTGCCGCTGCCGCCGTGCGATTGCTGGATTTCGACATCCTCGCCGGTCTTGGTTTTCCAGTAATCGGCGAACGCCTGGTTGAAGTCTTGGTACAGTTCGCGGGTGGGATCGTACGATACATTGAGCAGGGCGCGATCGGCCATGACATGGGGCGCTGCCAGCAGGCCAAGGGCAAGAATGAGGGGCTTGATGAAGCGATGGCGGATCATGCAGTCTCCTGGTGATGTTCGGCTATGAGGGTTGCCGTATCATACGGTGCGATGCATGTCGGTAAAAGTGACAGTTTTAGAAGTGGCTATCGTAAAAATCGATATAAAAGATTATGCATCGCTTATACCAACGGCCTTGAACATTTGCAGCCGCGAGTTTACGGATGACATGGCTTTGACTAGTATGCCCCGCTTGCCCGCCGACCAGGCCGTTTTATTTCGATATTCAGCGCGATGGCCATGTGGCATGGCATGGCCGCAGAGGTGTTGAATTTTTTGTAATCGCCGACATCAATTGATGTTGGCAATCAGCCAACCAACCATTAACCATTACCCGAGGAGAGCCACCATGGCACAGTCAGCATCCATTTCCGTCACCGGCATGAAGTGCGGGGGATGTGAAAATACCATCGAAAAAGCCGTCTCCGCACTCGATGGCGTCGTCAACGTGGCAGCTTCCCATGCCAAAAAGCGCGTCGATGTCGAGTTCGACGATGGCAAAGTCGATTTGGACAGTATTGAAGACGCCATCATAGCCGCCGGTTTTGACGTCGATTGATACCCCCGCCAGGCCACGGCGATCTCAGCGGCAGCCTGCCGTCAACCCTCACTCCGCAAAGGCCGTCATGAACGCACCAGCATCAAATCAGCAAGCCCAGTCCAATGAACCCCAGTCCATGCGGCTATCCATACTCGGTATGCGCTGCGCGGGCTGTATCGCCGCCGTCGAAAGCGCATTGCAGGGAGTGGCGGGCGTGGAATCGGTCAGCGTCAATTTCGCCGATCATTCGGCGCAGGTATCCGGCCATGTCGATCCCTTGCAGTTGAAATTGGCCTTGAAAGCGGCGGGTTACGATGGCGCGGTCATGGAAGGTTTGGAAGATGCGGGCGAAGAAGAACGACAGGAAGAGCAGCGCTATCACGGTCTGATGCGTAAAGCCGTCGTCGCTGGTGCTCTGGGGGTGCCGCTGATGCTGGGTGCGCACTTCGACTGGTTCCCGCTGATGGGCACGGCGGCAGGCAGTAGCTTCTGGGCCAAAGTGGCGCTGGTTACCCTGGCGGTGATGTATTACAGCGGCAAACATTTTTTCATCAGCGCATTCAAGCTGGCCCGGCACAAACAGGCCAATATGGACACGCTGATTGCGCTGGGCACGGGGGCAGCGTGGCTGTATTCGGCCATATTGATCGACTACGCCGACCAGTTGCCCTCGCTGTCCAATCATGCCTATTTCGAGGCATCCGCAGTGATTCTGGCCTTCATCAATCTCGGCAGCGCCTTGGAAACCCGCGCCCGTGGCAAAACTTCGGCGGCGATTCGCGCCCTGATCGGCTTGCAGCCGCGCACCGCCCGCGTCGTGCGCGACGGCCAGGAAATCGACATCCCCATCGATGATGTGGGCCTGGGCGAAACCCTGCGCGTCAGGCCAGGCGAGAAAATTGCCGTCGATGGCATTGTGATCGATGGCCATTCGACGGTCGATGAGTCCATGCTCACGGGCGAATCGCTGCCGGTCGAGAAAATAGCCGGTGCCAGCGTGGCGGCCGGTACGCTCAACCAGCAAGGCACCTTGCTGTTCACCGCTACCCGTATTGGCCGCGATACGGCGCTGGCGCAAATCATTCAAAGCGTCCGCCAGGCCCAGAGCAGCAAGCCCGAACTGGCTCGGCTGGCCGACAAAATATCTGCCGTCTTCGTACCGGCAGTGGTGGTTTTTGCAATCCTGACGTTTTTGATCTGGCTGATGCTCGGGCCGTCGCCCGCCCTGGGCTATGCCTTCGTCACATCGATGACGGTGCTCATCATCGCCTGCCCGTGCGCCTTAGGCCTGGCAACGCCGATTTCGGTGATGGTGGCCGTCGGACGGGCGGCGCAGATGGGTGTGCTGATTCGCAAAGGTGAGGCCTTGCAAACCGCCGGTAAATTAAGCTGTGTAATCCTGGATAAAACCGGCACGGTAACGCTGGGAAAACCGGCGCTGGCCTCGGTTGTTGCCTTCGACGGCTTTGACGAAAACCAGGTGCTGCAATGCGCCGCCAGTCTGGAATCCGGGTCTGAACACCCACTGGCGGCGGCGATACTGGCAGGCGCGGCGGAAAAAGACCTGACTCTAACCCGGGTACGCAAGTTTCAGGCGGTGGCAGGCCACGGCATCGGCGGTCGTATCGCCGATAGTCACTGTTTGTTCGGCAACACGGCGCTGATGCGTGAAAACGCCATCGCCACCGATGCTTACGCTGCCAAACTGGCGGAATTGTCGGTGCTGGGGCAAACGCCGATGTTGTTGGCTATCGATGGTGCAATCGCCGGTATCGTGTCGGTATCCGACCCGATCAAGCCGGATTCGGCGTTGGCGGTCAGCGAACTGAAGGCGCGTGGTGTACGGGTGCTGATGGTGACGGGTGACAACGACATCACGGCGCAAGCCATTGCCAGGCAAGCCGGTATCGACGAAGTCCGGGCGCAGGTGTTGCCGAAAGACAAGGCCGCCGTGGTCAAGGCTTTGCAAGATGGCGGCGAAGTGGTGGGCATGGTCGGTGATGGCATCAACGACGCGCCGGCGTTGGCCCAGGCCGATGTCGGCTTTGCCATAGGCTCTGGCACCGATGTCGCCATCGAGAGCGCCGACATCGTGCTGTTGCAGGGTTCGCTGCGCAAGGTGGCCGAGGCCATGGCCTTGTCGCAACTCACCGTCAGCAACATCAAGCAGAACCTGCTGGGCGCGTTTTTCTACAACACCCTCAGCATACCGGTAGCAGCGGGCCTGCTGTATCCGCTGTTTGGCGTATTGCTGAACCCGATGATAGCCGGTGCAGCGATGGCCATGTCATCGGTAACGGTGGTCAGCAACGCCAACCGGCTGCGCTGGATTCCGCTCGATCGTCGATCGTGAACCTAGCTCAATACTTGTAATTGAAGTTGCATTCACCGACCAAGAGACCGCTCAGCGAATTGCCTTCGGCGAGCGGGTTGCTGTCGACTCCGCAATTGAGCGCGGCGGGGCGTTTGGGTTGACGGGGCGATACCAAGGAAGATGACGGATGATTTTCGTGTTTGAGCACACCGCCGGTATTGTCATCCTGCCATTGGGTCTGGCTGTCCGACAGCGTCAGAATCAGGTCGGGGTTATCGGTTTCCTCTGGCGTCGTCGCTGTGACGTTGGCACAAAAACACAGGGCGGCAAGGGCGAGTGTGGTGGCGTGTGAATGGGCGCGGGTGTTCATTGATGACCTCCTGATGCGCTGACAGCGGGCTAAGGTTTAGCCGATTTCACAGTATTTTTCAAGCTATGCGGAAAATTGCCATAGCTGTCGGCCAATACATCGACCATGCCGCAGAATTTTCGTTGCATTGATGCCCAGACAAGCCAGGCGCGTGGCGGGTGTCTGATGCTCTACAGCCCTGTGCTAACATTGCGCCTACCTATTCATACTGCTTGTGACCATGACCGATTTTTCGCCAAAGCTGGTCGACCGTTTTGGACGTGTCGTCAATTACCTGCGGGTGTCGATTACCGACCGCTGTGATTTCCGCTGCGTGTATTGCATGGCGGAAAACATGACGTTTTTGCCGCGCAAACAGATACTCAGCCTTGAAGAAATCCATTGGATTTGCCAGGCATTCGTCGAACTCGGTGTTGGCAAAATTCGGATCACCGGTGGCGAACCCTTGGTACGCAGCGGTGCGCTCGACCTGCTGCGGCAGATCGGCGCCATTTCCGGCCTGGATGAGCTGGTGATGACGACCAACGCATCGAAACTGGCAACCCTGGCACACGACATTCGTGCGGCTGGCGTCAAGCGCATCAACATCAGTCTGGATACGCTGGACCCGGCAAAATTCAAGGCACTGACCCGCACGGGCGACCTCGAAAACGTGCTGAAAGGCATCAACACCGCGCGTGACGCCGGTTTTGAACGCATCAAACTCAACGCCGTCATCCTGAAAAACCGCAACCATGACGAAGTCTGCGACCTGGTGCACTTCGCTGTCGATCGTGGCATCGACATCAGCTTCATCGAGGAAATGCCGCTGGGTGTCATCGACAGCCATGATCGCGGCGACGTCCATTACCCCAGTCGGCTAATCAAACACGACATCGAGCGGCGCTTCCCGTTGCAGGCGCTGGCGGAAAGCAGCGGTGGGCCGTCGGTTTACTACCGTATTGCAGGGACTCACAGCCGTGTTGGTTTCATTTCGCCGCACAGCGCCAATTTCTGCGCCAGTTGCAACCGGGTCAGGCTGACGGCGGAAGGCCGTTTGCTGCTGTGCCTGGGTAACGAGCATGCCGTCGATCTCAAGGCCGTCGTGCGCCAGCATCCCGGCGACAGGGCGCGTTTACAGGCGGCGATCATCGCCGCCATGGCGGTCAAGCCCGAACGCCATACATTCGATATTCACGAAAAGCCGGTCATTTTCAGACACATGAATGCCACCGGCGGTTAGTTGCTCAGGAGTTGTCATGTCGAAAACCAAAGCCGATCAAATCATTGCCGACGCGCGGCGTTACAAGGAAGAGCGCGAGAAAGGCTACCGCGAACAGGCGTTGAAGCTCTACCCTTGGATTTGTGGCCGCTGCACCCGCGAATTCAGCCACAAAACCCTGCGCGAACTGACTGTGCATCACCGCGATCACAACCACGACAACAATCCGGGCGATGGCAGCAACTGGGAATTGCTGTGCTTGTATTGCCACGACAACGAGCATCAGCGCTACGAGGAACAAGTACGTTACGGCGGCAAGTCTACGGCCCAGGCAAACAGTTCTGGCGCAACGTTCAGCCCGTTTGCCGACCTCAAAAGCATGATGCAGAAACGATGAAGTGCCGTTGGGCGCTCGCCAGTGCTGCCGAAGAACACTATCACGATCACGAATGGGGCGTGCCCCGGCATGACGATCAGGTTTTATTCGAGTTCCTGCTGCTCGAAGGTGCCCAGGCCGGTTTGAGCTGGCGCACGGTGTTGGAAAAACGCCCGTCCTACCGCCAGGCTTTCGACGACTTCGATGCCGACAAAATCGCCGGTTACGATGCCGACAAAATCTGTCAGCTCATGAACGACCCCGGCATCATCCGCAATCGTTTGAAAATTCAGTCTGCCGTGCGCAATGCCCAGGCCTTTCTCGCCATACAGCAGCAGTACGGCAGTTTCGATGCCTACATCTGGCGTTTCGTCGACGGCCAAACCCGCCACAATCACTGGTGTTACCCGCATGAATTGCCCGCCTTTACCGACGACTCCATCCGCATGAGCCGCGATCTGCAAAAGCACGGCTTCAGCTTTGTCGGCAAAACCATCTGCTATGCCTACATGCAGGCCGTGGGCATGGTCAACGACCACACCACCGACTGTTTTCGCCACCGTCAACTGTCGCCGAACCGTCCATGATCCCTATCAGTGGCAAACCATCCCTTACCCACGCACCAGGCCGATTGGTAAACCGGCATGGCTGAATTTTTCCGACACCTGCTTTTGAACCTGCTCGCAGGCGCTGCCTATTTCGTCAGCGGCTGGCTGGGGTTTTTGCTGGCAACTCCACCCAGTCAGGCCAGCCCAATATGGCCGGCCGCCGGTATTGCCCTGGGCCTGGTACTGGCGTTTGGTCGGCGCATTCTGTCCGGCCTGTTCCTTGGCATACTCATCACCCAGCTTTATGCCTTCAGCGACCTGGATGACTGGCCCCATTTCCTGCGATCGCTGCGGGTGGGTGCGGTGGTGGCGCTGGGTGCCAGCCTGCAAGCCTGGCTGGGCGCCTGGCTGGTTGAACGTTGGGTCGGCAAACACGATGCCTTGATCGAAGACGGCAAGATCATGCGTTTTTTCATGGCGGCCATTCTGAGCTGTACGGTGTCCGGCAGTGTCGGCATAGCCATGCTGTGGAGCCAGGGTGCCATCGATGCGCCCGACATCGCCATGGGGCTTGCCGTGTGGTGGGTGGGCGACATGATAGGCGCGATGATATTCACCCCGCTGACCTTGGTCTTCGTCGGCAAACCGCGTGCGTTGTGGCGGATGCGCCAACGGGTGGTGACCTACCCTTTGCTGGCAGCGGTGGTGCTGGTACTGGTGGCATTCGACTATGCCCGCAACCAGGAGCAGCAACGGATTCACGAGCAGTTTTCCCGCCAGGTGGCGCTGCTGCACGGTGCCATCGAGCAGCGCCTGACCGGCTATCTGGCCGACAATGCCGCGCTGCAGGCGTTTTTCAACAGCGGTGCGCCCATCACCCGCGAGACATTCCAGCAATTCGCCCGCTCCATCCGCAAAGACAAGAATGTCGTGCTGCAATGGACGCCGCGCATCACCGATGCCCAGCGCAGCGACTGGGAGCGGCGCAACCAGGCCACGATCAAACAAATGCAGGCGCCGGGCGTCACGGTCGTCGCCGAGCGTCGGGCCGTGTATTTTCCGGTGACCTATATCGACCCGGAAAACGGCAATCAGGCCGCCATCGGTTTCGATGTTGTCTCCAACCCGGACATTGCAGGCCCTGTGCATGCGGCCATCGACACCGGCGAGGCGCGGGCCACCGGCGGCATCCGTCTGATTCAGGATAGCGCCACTGAAACCGGCGTCGTCATCTATGCCCCGGTCTATCGGCGCGTTGTCGGCACCTGGGATGTCGGGCAAAGACGCGAAGCCTTTGTAGGGTTTGCCGCAACGGTTTTCAGAATCGGACGCGACATGGCAGCGATTTTCGACTGGATAGGCCGCGAACAGGCGCAGCTCGAAATCGAGATATATGACGATGACCAGATCATCTACCGCAGCGCTGCCAACGGCGCAGCAAAAAAATTGGACTATGTCGGCTTGTTTGAAAGCCGCAACATCGATGTTGCCGGTTGTACCTGGCGCATCCGCTACCAGCCCGCGCCCGAATTTTTCAACCGCCAGCAATCGGCGGTGACTACCTGGGCATTACTGAGCGGCTTCTTGCTGTGCGGGCTGACCGGCTGCGGTCTGCTGTTGCTGACCGGACGTACCGCGCGGGTCGGCGAGCTGGTGGCGATACGCACCGAAGAAATTCGCCGCACCAATAATGCGCTCAGCCATGAAATCGCCATCCGTAAACAACAAGAGCACGAGCTGCGCATCGCAGCCACTACTTTCGAATCGCACGAGGCCATCGTCGTCACCGATGCCAACGGCACCATTCTTCGGGTCAACCATGCGTTCACCCAAATCACGGGTTACAGCGCCGATGAAGCCATGGGCAACAATCCGCGCTTTCTTGCGTCCGGTTATCACGATCAGGCGTTTTATGCGCAGATGTACCAGGCGCTGGAACGGGATGGCCGCTGGCTCGGTGAAATCTGGAACCGGCGCAAGAATGGCGAGGTGTATCCCGAGCGCTTGACACTGACCGGCGTCCGTGATGCCGATGGCCAACTGACCCACTATGTCGGCATTTTTTCCGATGTCAGTGACAAAAAAGCCGCCGAGCAGGAAATTCACAACCTGGCTTTTTACGATCCGCTGACCAACCTGCCCAACCGGCGTTTGCTGCTGGACAGGCTGCATCATGAAATCGCCGCCGCCAAACGGCAAAAATGCCTGGGTTGCCTGCTGTTTCTCGACCTCGACCACTTCAAGAACATCAACGACTCGCGCGGCCACCATGTCGGTGACGATCTGCTGATTCAGGTGGCCAACCGCCTGCGGGCCATCATCCGGGAAGAGGATACCGCCTGCCGTTTGGGCGGCGACGAATTCATCGTCATGGCGCCTGCCTGCCATGACGATATCGAACAGGCGACGAATCATGCTGTCATGCTGGCCGAAAAAATCCTGCTGGCCATCAACCGGCCCTTCGTCGTTGGCGATGACGAGCACCATTTTTCGACCAGCATCGGCATTACGCTGTACCCGCACATTGCTGAAAACTCGGTGGCCGTGATCCAGCAGGCCGACACCGCGATGTACCGCGCCAAGGCGCAGGGACGCAATGGCATCTGTTTCTACGACCCAACGATGCAGGCGGCGGCCGACAAGCGTCTGACCCTGGAAAACGAAATTCGCGCCGCAATCGCGCAGTCGCAATTCATGTTGTATTACCAGCCGCAGGTCGATGCCCAAGGCAATGTCATCAGTGCCGAAGCGCTGATTCGCTGGGTTCACCCGGTCAGAAACATGATTTCGCCAGCCGAATTCATTCCGGTAGCCGAAGAGACCCAGTTGATTCTGCCAATCGGTGCCTGGGTGCTGCACGAGGCCTGTCGGCAGATCAAGGCCTGGGATAAGGAAGGCCGACGCATCCATCACGTTGCCGTCAATGTCAGCTCCAAACAGTTCCGCCAAGGCGGCTTCGTGCAACAGGTGCAGCAATCCCTGCTGGATGCCGGACTGAGCGCCGAGCGTCTGGTCATCGAACTGACCGAAGGCAGCGTCATCGAGGACATCGACGACACCGTCGCCAAAATGCAGGCCTTGCAAGCCATGGGTGTGCGGATTTCCATCGACGATTTTGGCGTAGGCTACTCATCGCTGTCCTACCTGAAAAGTTTGCCGCTCAGCCAGCTCAAGATCGATCAGAGTTTCGTCCGCCATTACGACGACAGCAACGCCGCCGTCATCGTCGAAACCATCATCGCCATGGCTAGCAGCCTGGGCCTCGATGTCATCGCCGAAGGGGTGGAAGCCCAGGCCCAGGTCGATTTCCTCAAAGCCAAGGGCTGTTTGTCCTACCAGGGCTATTTTTTCAGTCGCCCCTTGCCTGCCAGCGAATTTTCCTTTCATCTGCATCAGCGGCAATGAGCGGAATGGGTATTCACATCAGCGGCATCAAGGTGTTGACTTTCATTCGCGCCGCCTTGTACGGGGGGTTATAGTGCTTGGATGAAAAATCCGAAATTTGCCATGTGAACCCTATAAAATGCCGCCACTTCCGATTTGCTTGCAGACGCCATGATTCAACAACCACAACCCAAACGCCATCGCGGAATCTACCTGCTGCCCAATCTGTTCACCACCGGCGCAATGTTTGCCGGTTTTTACGCCATTACCTCGGCCGTCAATGGCCGCTTTGAAACAGCGGCGATCGCCATGTTCATCGCCATGGTGCTCGATGGGCTCGATGGCCGGGTCGCCCGCCTGACCAACACCCAAAGCGAATTCGGTGTGCAGTACGACAGCTTGTCCGACATGGTGTCGTTCGGCGTGGCGCCGGCCATCGTGATGTATCTGTGGACGCTATCGACGATGGGTCAGGTCGGCCTGTTTGCCGCCTTCGTCCATCTGGCCGGCGCGGCGCTGCGGCTGGCGCGTTTCAATACCCAGGTCGAAGTGGCCGACAAACGCTACTTTCAAGGCCTGCCCAGCCCGGCAGCGGCGGCAATTCTGGCGGGGGGCTTGTGGTACTGCGTCGAGAACGAATATCCGGTGGAGCACTTCAAGTATCTGGTGCTGATCATCACGATTTCGACGGGGCTGCTGATGGTCAGCAATTTCCGTTATTCCAGCTTCAAGGAAGTCGATTTCAAAAACAAGGTGCCGTTCATCGTGGCGATAGTGGTGATGTTGATCGTCGGTTTCGTGATGGCGCAGCCACAACGCATGCTGTTTTTGCTGGCGGTGGGTTATGCGCTGTCCGGTCCCATCATGACGCTCATCATCCGCAAACGCCACCTGCAAAGCCGAAAACCTTGAGCAAACATGACGCATCAGACGGCCAAACGCATCGCAAAAATTGTTGACGATCACTGGACGTCCTACCGCAAAAACCTTAAACGTTGCCGTAAGGACGCCAGCGAAGACAATATCCATGATCTGCGTACCGGCATTCGTCGCCTGATCGCGGTAATCCAACTGCTGGATGTCCTGATGCCGACCAAGGGCTTGCGTAAAATCCGTAAAACCCTGAAATACCAGCTCGACGGCTTCGACCAGCTCCGCGATACCCAAGTCATGTTAATGACGCTGGCGCCAGACTGCCACAAACTGCCTGCACTTCAGTCTTGTGTTGCAGCATTGCAACAACGTGAAGCCACGCTTCTGGCTCAAGCGCCCACGGTCATCGCCCACATTCACAACCGCAAAGTCGGCAAAGTGTTGAAACGGGCCGCGCGCCATCTGAAAAAATCGGCAAACTCGGGCCAATGGCTGCAACGGCTGGTAAGTCTGGTCGAAGCCGGTTATCAGCGTCTGGACGATCGCTACCAGGCCATCGATGCCGCAAACCCCGACAGCTTGCACCAGCTACGCATCGCCGTGAAAAAGCAGCGTTATCTGCTGTCGGCTGCATCACCCCTGCTGACCCGAGCGCCGACGCAGCAAATCGAAACATTGAAAAATTATCAGGACGTACTGGGCGAGATTCAAAATTCCGCCGTGTTGATGAGCCAGCTCGAAGCCTTCTTCGACGAGCAACTACCACCAGCCATCGACGCACACTATCGGCAAATTCATGCGGGTCTGATCGAGGGCTTCTGGCAACAGAAGGATGCTATAGCCAGGTCAGATGAGCACAACGATGGTCGTTAAGGAAACAACCTAACTCTACTTTGCTTTGCTTTGGCCTGCGCTTGCCTTGGGAAGAAAAACAGCGCTGCAATGCCGACTCAATCGGTTTCGAACAGCTTCAGACAGGCTTCCATCGTAAAGCGAATAATGAATACGGTCATGACCAATGGATACAGCAAATACTGATCCGGCAAGAACAGACTGGCTGCCACGATACAGCCCAAAGCCCGGGTATCGAAGCGGGCAAGCCCTTGAAGTACACGCAAGGACTGGCGCGACGGTTCGTCGAAATAACGTGCCCTATGAACCACCCATAAGCTCAGCCAGGCGCCGGTCACGCTGAAATACAGCGGATACCAGTGAAAAATCGGTGCTTGATCGGAAAATAGTGGCCGCCACTCGGGGTACCAGTACAGCAAACAGCCAATGGCAAAGCCGTCGTGCCAGAACGGGACACGCTTGGCGGCAATCAACCCTGCCAGCAAAAACACCCCACCTATTATCAAGCCCACCGTTGCCAGTTGCGGTTGCAGCAACCAGGGCAGATAAGGGCTGGCTATGGCGGTGAGTACGCCGATCAGGGCGCTGAAAATCACGAAAAACGGCATGGTGTCATTCCCGGTTGGGTAAAAAAAGCCTCGCCCCTGCGCCATAGTCCGGTACGCACTCCCGCGCCGGAGCGCGGGGACGAGAACACAGAATCAGCCATAGACGGCAGCCAGACGTGGCACGGCGGCCAGCAGGCTGCGGGTGTAATCGTGCGCGGGCTGCTGTAACACTTGCTGCACCGGGCCGCGTTCGACGATGCGGCCTTGGTACATGACGGCCACTTCGTCGGCCATTTCTGCCACCACGCCAAAGCTGTGGGTTATCAGCAAATAGCTGATGCCTTGACGCCTTTGCAGGCTTTTCAGCAGCGCGATGATTTGCGCCTGCACCGACACATCGAGCGCGCTGGTGGGTTCGTCGCAAATAATCAGTTTGGGTTCGACTGCCAGTGCACGGGCAATGCAGATGCGCTGGCGCTGGCCTCCGGAAAACTCATGCGGATAACGCAGCGCGGCTTCGTCGAACAAGCCTACCTGACGCAATAACTCGCGCACGCGCTCGTGCTTGAGTTCGGCGCCGATGTCAGGCCGTAGCGCGGTAAGTCCTTCGGCGATGATGTCGCCGACCAGCATGCGTGGATTCATCGATGAAAACGGGTCTTGAAACACGATTTGCATGGTGCTGCGCTGACGACGCAAGTCCTCGCCGGATAGTTGCGTCAGTTCGACGCCATCCAGCCAGACCCGGCCACCGTGGGTCGGCAGCAGATTCAGCAATCCCTTGCCCATACTGGTTTTGCCACAGCCTGATTCGCCCACCAGCGCCAGGGTCGAACCGGCGCTCAATTCGAAATCCACACCGTCGACAGCCTTGACGTGACCCACAACACGCTTGAACAGGCCTTTGCGAATGGGGTAATACACCTGGAAATTTTCGACTTTCAGCAGTGGTTGTTTGGGCTTGTGATGACGTTCGGCGCAATGCTCCAGCCTGGGCAAGGCATCGAGCAATTTCAGACTGTAGGGATGTTGCGCGGCGCGGAAAAAGCGTTGTGTATCGGCGGTTTCGACGATCTTGCCCTTTTGCATGACGGCAATGCGGTCGGCGACATTCGACACCAGCGCCAGGTCATGGCTGATGATCCACAAGGCCATGCCGGTCTGCCGTTGCAGGGTTTTCAGCAGCGTCAGGATTTGCGCCTGTATGGTGACGTCGAGCGCCGTGGTTGGCTCGTCGGCAATCAGCAGCGCAGGTTCTGCGGCCAGTGCGATTGCAATCATCACCCGCTGACGCTGGCCACCGGATAATTGATGCGGGTATTCGGCCATGCGGCGCTGCGGTTCGGGAATCTCGACCTGTTGCAGCAATTGCAATACCCTCTGGCGGATGGCGTCAGCCGACAGATCGAAATGAATCCGCAATACTTCAGCAATCTGCTCGCCCAAGGTCATGACCGGATTCAGCGATGCCATCGGATCCTGAAAAATCAGACCGATGCGACGGCCACGGATTTTGCACAAATCCAGCTCGGTGACATGGGTCAATTCATCCTGTTGCAGGCGAACCGATTGTGCGCACAGGGTCGCGGCGTTCGGCAACAAGCGCAGAACCGCCAGCGCCGTCATCGATTTGCCAGAGCCGGATTCGCCAACCAGAGCGAAGGTTTCACCGGGGTTGACGGCAAAACTGATGTCATTGACGACGTTGTTCTGGCCAAATGCCACGGTGAGATTACTGACGGTCAATAGCGCTTGTGACATGGTTGTGCTCGGTTTTGAGGTGAGTTGGGCTGAAGGGTTACGGTCTACAAAGGCTATATCAAGTAGCCCATCCTTGCTTGTGCATGATGCCGTCGGCAATCGAGCGGATATGCACATCGCGTTGCGGATAGGGAATCTCGATGCCCTCACGCTTCAAGCCTTCGCAAATGCGTTTGTAGAGTTCGGTGGTGGTGGGCAAACGATCGCCCAATTCGCGCACATAGACATAAACAGTGAAATCCAGCGAACTCTCGCCCAAACTGACGAAATGCACCACCGGTTCCGGGTCGGTCAGCACTTTGTCACAGCTGCGTACCACGTCTTTCAGCACGCGCTCGACCTGTTCCGGGTTGCTGCCGTAAGCGACACCCACCGGCAAGGTGAGGCGGGTGATGGTGTCGGTCAGCGTCCAGTTCACCAGGCGATCGGTGATGAATTGCTTGTTGGGCACGATCAGCTCTTTGCTGTCCCAGTCGACGATATGGGTTGCCCGCATCTGGATGCGGCTGACGCGGCCCGTCACATCGCCTATCGTCACCGTGTCACCCACCCGGATTGGCCGTTCGAACAATAGAATGATGCCCGATACCATGTTGGCGAAAATTTCCTGCAAACCAAAGCCCAAGCCCACCGATAAGGCCGCAACCAGCCACTGGACTTTTTCCCAGCTTCCGCCCAGTTCGTTGGTTATCATCAAAAACGCAATGACGATCAGCAGGTAGCGCACCAACTGAATCAGGGCATAGCGGCTACCGGCGGCGATGGCAAACTTGCCTGCCAGCAACAGATCGACCAGCGCGGGAAAATTTCTGACCAGTATCGTCGTCAACGCCGCACCAACCAGGCAAAGCAGCAGGCTGGTCAGGGTAACGGGGTGTTCGACCATCTTGCCATCGACCAGCTCGCCGACGTGCCACAGCGCGATACGGTCGAACACTGAAAAGGCCGGCAGTATGTCGTGCCAGATCATCCAGACGCCGATTATCAGCATAACGACCAGGGTCGTGGCCAGCAGCTTGCTGGTTTGCTGACTGATTTTGCCGATGTCGTGCAGATTGTCGTCGACCGGCGGCACGCTGCCGTCCAGCGAGGTGACGGCGGTTTCACCATGTCGGCGTTTTTGCCGGACGTTTTGCAACACCAGCCGACGGCGGCTGATTGCCAGCCAGCGCAATGCGAGGGCATGCAGTGCGATCGTCGCGATCAACAGCCAGATGCTCTGCATCAGCTTGTCGTGCAATTCCAGTGCGCTTTGATAGTAGCCCGCCACGGCAAATCCAATCACCACCAGCGGCGGCAAAACCGCCATCAGATACCAGACATGGCGCAGCCGGGTGAACCAGCCGTTCGAATGGGCGTAAAACGTCCGCGCCAACCCGTGGATGGGGTGAGCAAAACCATGCAGCACCCAGGACAGGCTGGCCATCAGGGTAATCAAGGCGACCCGGCCCAGGCTATGGCTGTGTTCGGAAAACAGATCGCTGGCCGTCATCGTCACGATGAAGACGCAGACGATGACGAGATGACGCAACCAGCGCAAGCGCCGGTAAACCAAGCGAACGGCAAACGCCTGCCAGTTGAACAGGATATAAACCGCGCCGCCGGGCTTGAACAGACGATGAGCCAGTTGCAGCACAGCCGCTGGCAGGCTGGCCGCCCACAGACCATCGGCCACGGCGTGGGTAAAGACATGGGCCGCGCGGTTCAAATCCAGCAGCCAGGCCAGGGCGATCATCATCAATGGCAAGCGCAGCGACAACATGACATTGCCGGTCAAAATCATCAGCAAATCGGCAAACCCGGTGGCATGGGGCGACTGACGGTTTTTTTCCAGCGCGTCTGTCAACGCGGTCTTGACCGATAGACGCAGCCGCCAGTAGGCGATGACCAATGCCAGCAGCAGCGGTAGCCAGATCGGGTGATCGAGTGCGCCCCGTCCCAGATCGGTCACTGTTTTCAACCAGTTGGCCGGGTAACTGAACCACCACAGCGAACGGGCGAGCTGTTTGCCGAAATCGGCATCGACCACCGGCGCGCTCGGCACCCAAAGCAGGCGTTCATCGAGATAAGCGGCGAATTTGTCGGCACTGGTGAGCATCTGCTGCAAATTGAAATCGACATCGCCCAACATGCGAGCATAGTCGCTATCGATTGCCGACAAACGAATCACCAGTTCTTTCTGGTCACTCAGCAGCATTCTGAGTTCGGTTCTGAGCCGCAGCTTTGCCGTGTCGTCCAGGCTGGCCAGGTCGGCAGCCTGTATGCGCTGCATCAGGGCGTGGTTGATGTCGAACAGCGCGGCCCTGGCTTCGTCCAGCTCGAAAAGCGCCAGACTGGTCAGGGCGATTTCATTTTGAATCTCGTCGACCAGCGCGTCGAAGTCTGCCCGTCTGGGCAGATTGCGTCGTTGTTCCCGCAGCAGATTGCCCAGCACCGGACTCAAACCGGCCAGCGAGATGCGTTGCTCGGCGCGTTGAAAATCGCTTTCGATTTGTTTGCTGCGCCGTTCGATCTCGGCATTGTGGGCCTTGAAGGTTTCCATGCGCTTGCCGATGTCCTGCAACAAACGGCTGTGGGCCATGTTTTCCTTGGTTGCCTGCTGGATCAGCGGGTGTTTGCCCTCGGCGTCTTTTTCAGCCTGCGCCAGTTCGGTTTGCGCTTTTTCGATTTCGGCCTGGCGACGCTCGATCAGATGGTTTTCCAGATCGTCCAGCAGCAAGCGGCCTTGTTCATGCCGTACCCCCAGCACATGCAACCGGTTCTTTTGCAGCGCCAGTTGCTGCGGTGAGGCGATGTTTTCCAGCTCCAGCGCCTTCAGGCTGACATTGAACAAACGGGCGCGGGTTTCCAGCAGCAGTTGCCGGGCTTCTTTCTCGGCAAGCGGTTCGTCGTTGCGGGTTGCCATGCGTTGCTGTTCTTGCTGCACCAGCGTCTGTTTGCTTTTGATTTCGCTGATGCGGTTGCGTATCGCGCCAGGCCGGTTGGTCAATTCAGACACCAAAGTCTCGGTGCGGCTAATTTCAGCGTCGATGTCGTTGAGCCGGGTTTTTTCCATCAGCAACCGCTGTTCGAGTTCATCCGCCGGAAACAAGGAAAATTTCTCGGGTTTCCGATTTTTCAACTGGTTTTCGGATTCGCCGATTTGCCGCGCCGCTTGCTTGATCTCGACCGGCAGCGTATTCAAGGCCGTTTTCAATTGCTTGGTCTGTTGCTCCAGACGCTCGATTTCATTGAGGTTGTCGATGCTTTCCTCGTAAGCGGCAACGATGCGGTTTTTGATGTCGTCACCCAGATTGCGCCTGTCCTTGATGGCTTGTGCTTTTTGCCTGATGTCATCGACCGACAGGGTTTTTTCCGCAGCGGCGGGCGCTGCCGCCAGAGCCAATGGCGCGTGGCACACGCCGAGCAGATAGAATAGAAAACCGAAAAACTTGGAAAGCGACATGAACATGCGGAAAAGTGGGTGGATATGAATAAAGGACTGACGACGCCATGAATGACAAGGTGAGCGACAGCGAAGGCGTCATCAAATATCGGCTGACGCACCGAACCGAGGCGACGGATGCGGCGCTGGATATAGTCGAGATCGATGCCTGGCGGGCCTTGTTTCACCGACTGGGACTCATAGGCCAGACAGCAGACCGTTATGACGGCCTGGGGTTCGGCAACATCAGTATGCGTCTTTTAGGCAGCCAGGGTTTGTTCCTGATTACCGGCAGCCAGACCGGCCATTTACCCCGGCTGAGCCGCTCAGATTTCACCCAGGTTCTGGCGGCATCGCCAGCGGCCAATTATCTTGAATCCCAAGGCCCCTGCCAACCGTCTTCAGAGGCGCTGACCCATGCCGCCGTCTATCTGCAAGCGCCAACGGCAAACGCCGTGATTCATGTGCATAGTCCTGAAATCTGGCGCAATACCTTAGGCCTGGGGCTGCCTCATACATCGGGCGCCATCGCTTATGGCACGGTGACCATGGCAAGCGCCGTGCAGGGCCTGTTCAAAGCGGGCGACATCGGGGAAACCGGGGTATTCAGCATGCTGGGTCACGAAGACGGCATCGTGGCCATAGGGCCGTCACTCGCAGACGCCGGGTTGTGTTTGCTGAAAACGCTGGCCGCCGCCCTCGCCATTGAATGCAAATCCACCGCCACTTAAAATGGCGCACTTTTTTGGAACGGGAAAACCATGGCAGACATCATCATCTACACCGGCAGGCTCTGCCCTTATTGCACCATGGCCAAAAAGTTGCTGGAACGTAAAGGCGTGGCTTACACGGAAATCGATGTCGATGCCCAGCCCGACCTGCGTCAGGAAATGATGGCAAAAACCGGGCGGCGCACGGTGCCGCAGATTTACATCGGCCAGCACCATGTCGGCGGTTTCGACGATTTACGTGCGCTGGATATGCGTCAGGAACTCGACGTACTGCTACAGGACGAATGAACTTGCGGGATATGACCTTGCCCATGAAACCGCATTGCATTTTCCGGCGCGATACACCGATTTCGTGAGCGCTAGGCAATAATAAAATCGTCACATTCAGGGCGCAACATCGTAAAAACAGCCCGACCATTCCACCCCCGACACCACGAACAAACGAGGCTTACAAACTTCGATTTTTTCGTGGCATCATGTCGCCGCCGTACCGCTTTGGCGGGGCGCATTTTCGACTATTTCGCCCTCTGGCGAAATGTATACGGACTTCACATTTAAGATCACTCCATGGATACTCTGCACGCACCCCCAGCCAACCCCAACACCTCACCCAACCCGGTCCTGTTGATCTGGGGTGCAGCCTTGCTAGTGCTGATGGCGGCGTTTTACGAAGCCTTGCAGGAAATGAGCACTATCTGGCAGAACAGCGAAGAATACAGCCACGGTTTTTTCATTCCTGCCATCAGTGCTTATCTGATCTGGCTGCGGCGTAACGAATTGCGCTTCGTCAAACAACTGAACGAGAGCAGCCTTGGCCTGGCTTTACTGGTGGCCGGATTGCTACTGGGGCTGCTGGGTGATTTGGCGACGGTGCGTACTCTTCAGCATTACGCCTTCATTGTGTCGCTGGTTGGTTTGTTCACCGCTGCTTTTGGCCGCGAGGGCCTGAAGCTGGCCTGGGTGCCATTGTTGTTTCTGGTGTTCATGGTGCCGTTTCCCAACTTCATCTTGAACAATCTGTCGTCGAGGTTGCAGTTGTGGTCGTCGTGGCTGGGGGTGGAGTTCATCCGCATTTGCGACATCATGGTATATCTCGAAGGCAACGTCATCGATCTGGGTGGCTACAAGCTGCAAGTGGTGGAAGCCTGTAGTGGTTTGCGTTACCTGTTTCCTTTGACGAGTTTGTCGTTTTTGTGCGCCTACCTGTTCAAAGGGCCGGTCTGGCAAAAGGCGCTGGTATTCCTGGCGGCCATTCCACTGACCATTTTCATGAACAGTTTCCGGATTGGCGTCATCGGCATTCTGGTCAACTACTGGGGCACGGACATGGCCGAAGGTTTTTTGCACGATTTCGAAGGCTGGGTGGTGTTTTTGCTGTGCATGGTGTTGCTGTTCATCCTGATGTGGCTGCTGTCGATACTGAATGGCAAAAAGGTTGCCTTTTCCGAGCTGGTGCAACTGCCGGACGAATGGTATGCCAGAGCCGCGCAGAACAAGATCGAATTCAACTTGAACCGTTCGTCTTATGTCGCAATAGGGCTGATTGCCAGCTTGGGATTTTCCGGGCAGTTCATTCGCGGTGACGAGGAAATCATTCCGCAGCGCAAGGCCTTCATCAATTTCCCGTTGCAAATGAGCGAATGGTCCGGTCGCCGGGAGTTCATCGAGCAGCAGTATCTCGATACACTCAAGCTCACCGATTATTTCGTTGCCAATTATGCGTCCAGCGATGGCGAGGGTTCGGTGAATTTCTATTCGGCGTATTACCAATCGCAGCGTAAAGGCGTGTCGGTACACTCGCCGCGCAGTTGTATTCCGGGTGACGGCTGGCGCATCACCAGCCTGAGTCAGCGCGACTTTGCCGATTTGCAGTTTCAGGGTTCGCCCATGCGCGTGAACCGGGCCGTCATCGAGAAAGGCGATTACAAACAGTTGGTGTATTACTGGTTTCAGCAACGGGGTCGCAACATCACCAACGAATACGCAGTGAAATGGTATTTGTTCACCGACGCAATCACCATGCACCGTACCGATGGCGCCTTGGTGCGCTTGGTAACTTCACTGGACAAGGGGCAGGATATTGATGTTGCCGATCAACGCTTGTATGGCTTCATGCAAACGCTGGTGGGGGTGCTGCCGGATTATCTGCCGGGCCGAGATGCGCCGGTGGCATCGATGCTTGCCCTTGACTAAAAACCTTTCCGCCTGCCTCCGCTCGCAATAAGATTGCCGACACCTTTTGCTGTGTCGGCAATTATCTGCCTACTTGCCGGGTAAACAAGGTCGACCACACCGGTTTTGAATCGTCTTTTCGACAGCAAGCCGCCCGATTTTATGATGCAAACCCGCTGTGCAACAGACACAGCAAGTTGACTTGGAATTAGGCTGTAAACAACCTCCTTGTCTATTCCCCTCACCTTACCCCAGTCCAATCATACTGGACTTCCCCACGCCATCGCCAGATCAGTGTTCCAATGTCACGAAGGCCAGCTTGGCAATGCCTGCATGCTGCGCAGCCGCCATCACGGCGGCAACCTTGCCGTAATTGACGGCTTGATCAGCATAAATGTGAACGATCAATTCAGGATTGGCTGCCAACTCGGTTTGCAAGGTGGTTTCGAGTACCGTTAGATCGGCGATGGGATTTTTGTTTAGCGTCACGCCGCCCTGGGCGTCGATACCCAGCTGCATGGGCTGCTTTTCGATATCGGGTGTGGTCGATGCGGTTTTGGGCAGGGCCACGTTGACCGATTGCGTCAACAGCGGCGCAGTCACCAACAGGATGATGACTAGCACCAGCATTACATCGACCAGCGGCGTGACGTTGATATCGGCAACCGCTTCGTCGTCGTCAGATTGCGTTTTAAACCCCATTGAATGACCCCTTGTTTTTTTCCATATAGTTGTCGCCAAACGCGATATGCAAGAAGCCGTCGACAAAGTGCTCCAGCGATGCCCGGTGATGTTTGGCGCGACGCAGGAAAAAGTTATAGGCCAATACTGCCGGTACGGCAACGGCGATACCAACGGCTGTGGCGATCAGGGCGTCACCGATCGGCCCGGCAACCACATCCAGGCTGGCGGAACCGCTGGCGCTGATGTCGTGCAATGCGTTCATGATGCCTACAACCGTGCCAAACAAACCGACGAAGGGGGCGGTGCTACCAATGCTGGCCAGCATGGTCAGACCACTTTCCATTTTCTTTTGCTCGATCTGAGTTTGCTTGCGCAAGGTTTGTTCGAGCAAGTCCTGCGGCGAGCCGCGAAACTTGAGGCTGGCACCCAGTTCTGGATGCTTTATTTCTTCCAGCCAGGCGAATCCGCTGGCGGCTATGCGCGCCTTCGGCCCTCGCGTGGTTTCCGGCGGAAGCTGTTGTGCCGCTTGCAAATCACGCGCATCCCAGAACGCATGGCTGAAGTGCTGGTTGTAATGGCTGTTTTTGGCAAATTGCCAGACCTTGAAAAAAATCAGCGTCCACGTCACTAACGAGAATAGCAATAGCGTGTACAAAGTACCGTCAATCATGACGGTCGGCGACACATGAAAAGGCATCAAACTCTCCTAAGTTATGGCTTTGGTTGTTGTATCAATCTTTGAGGGTGAACACGATAGGCACGATGACCGAGCTGGCGATAGCCGTATCGCCGCGACGGGCAGGTGTGAATTTCCATTGTTTTACGGCCTCCATCGCCGCTTCGTCGAGAATATCCCGTCCGCTGGACTGCTCGATGGCGACCGACTGGCTGCCGCCTTGCGCCGACACCTGAACTCGCAACAGCACTTTGCCCTGCCAGCCGCGACTCTTGGCAATAGCAGGATATTCCGGTTTAGGGTTGTGCGCGTAATTGGCACGGTAATTGGCTTCAGTAAAAGCTTCGCTTTGAGATACAGTAGCCGGAGATGTCGCTTGGCTGGTGCCGGTTGCAGCATTGGTACTTGTCGTGGCTTGTTGACTGGCGGCTGTCGGCGGTGCAGATTCCGGCTTGAATGGCTCGAAAACAGGCACGTCGGATGCTTGTTGAATTTTCGGTGGTGGTTTTTTCTCGACCGGCTTGATAATCGGCTTTTTTACCACCGGCTTTGGTGTCGGCGGGACAATCGGTTTCGGCGGTGCGGCAACCGGCTTGGGTTGCTCGGCAGGCTTGGCGCTTGCGATGGAAATCATCGACACTTCCATGACCTGCGGCTTGGTTTCGGGTACAGGCTCATCAGTTTGTCTGAACAGAAGCTGCATGAGCCAGATATGCAGCAGGACAACCAAAATACCCAACAACAACAGCATGGTGCTGGGTTGTTCTTCGCCAAATAATGCTTGTTGTAGCCAGCGTGATGGCTGTTGTCTGAACGACAGCAATCCGCCCTGTGGTGATGCGATGTCGTTGTCGTGCAAAACACCTTGTTGAGAATTGAAAAAGAACATAATCGCGTCTTGCAAAAGCCTTAAGCCAAATCCGGATGGATAGTATAACGAATGGAAAAGGCCCTAGTCTTGCATTTAATTGCAAATAATTATCAATAGGTTTATTGCTTGTAAGCAGCCCGCTCTACTTGGCTGTGCCTTACTCTAACCTTCAGGTCACATTGTCATCCGCGCTGTTGCGATAAATCAGCGGGATGCAGCAAAAAACCTGGCACCGAGATAGATAACGGCTTATCATTCGCTCGCTTCAGGAATTTTTCCTTTTTTTTGTAATGAGGTGGATCATGAAAAAATCACTACTAAATACGCTCGCCATGGCTGCCCTGGGTTTGTTGTCAGCTAATGTCGGGGCAGCCGACACCAGTCTGGAGGCTTGCATCCAATCGGTAAAACAACAAAAACCCGGAAGTCTAGTGAAACTGGAAAAGCTCAATGTGAATGGCAAAGGCGTGTACGAGCTGGAAGTCCGCGACAGCAATCATCAGGAATGGGAGTTCATGTGCGACGCCGACAGCGGCAAAATCATCGAGAAAGAAGCGGAAGTTGCCGATCCAAACAGCCTGGCATTCAAGAAAAATGCCAAGGTTACAGAGGAGGATGCCGCCGCCATCGCGCTGAAAGCTCACCCAGGCACGATAAAGGAAGTGGAATACGAAATCGAGGAAAGCGGCGCGCCGTCGTATGAGTTCGACATCGTCAACGACAAAGGCGTGGAAACCAAGGTTGAGGTTGACGCCGCCAGTGGCAAAATCATCGAAACCGCCATCGAAGACTGGGAAATCGGCGAAGAACACGACGAAAAACGCTGATCCTTCATCCTTTGCACAGGCTCCTGTAAATAACAGGAGCCTGTGCTGAGCAAATGCCCGCGTCAACGCGACTTAACAAACGTCACAAACGTGCGCAAAAAAATGAATCACTCCCAACACAACTCGGGAATGATTCCCAAGGCTACACCAATCCACTCGCCGATAATTACCGCCTTTTATGTTGGCGGTGACCTCATGCAATTCATACTATTAAGCCTCTGCGCCCTCGCGCTCTCCCTTCCTGCCCATGCTCATGGCCCAACGCCCCAAAAAGCCAAGGAATCTATCAGCCTTCAGGCGCCGGCTGATAAGGTTTGGGCGGTCGTCAAGCAGTTCGATGCGATCGATCAATGGCATCCCGATGTAAAAAAAAGTGAAGGTGACGGCAGCAATCAATCCGGCGGCAAGCGCACCCTGACCTTTCACAACGGCCAGTCATTGGTCGAGGAGCTGGATTACTACAACGAAAAGGAGCGCGAATACAGCTACCGACTGAAAACCGAAAACACACTAGCCTTCCCGACCAGTTCGCACAGCGTCGATCTCAAGGTCAGCGTCGGCGACACGCCCGATACCAGCGTGGTCACCCTCAAAAGCCGTTTCTATCGCGGCGATACCGGCAATACTCCACCCAGCCATCTGAGCGACGAAGCCGCCGTAAGAGCCATGACCGATTTTTTCCGTCACGGACTGGACGGCTTGAAAAACAAACTCGAACAACCGAAATAACTTGGCGCAAAGCATAATGCCCAAAAGGTGGCGCCGAAAACTTGAGCAGCCGGTTTAAGGTTCGGCTTGAGTCTGTTCGATCACGGTTTCCAGGGCATCAGACGTCATTTGACTGGCCGGTGTAACGGTCAGTCTCGACCACGGAATAGCTCCCAGAAACCATGCCCGCCAGAAGCCGATGGGCGTGTCTGGATGGCGGGCAAGCAGCTGCCTGAATGATTCCAATCTACCCACTTCGATACCGGTGGCAGCCAAGTAGGCCTCGTAAACCAGTTTCGAACAAAACTGACGCTTCGATTCGAAGCGAAAGCCAAGGTGATACAGAGTGCCCATCTTTGCATCACAGGCTTTGCGCAAATGCTCGCATTGGGCAGGCGTCAGGCCACCCTTAAGCCGACGGATGGCAAACCAGCCGCGATCGGATCGAGCAAGAAACTTCGCTAGTGGCGTGTATTTGACCAACGGAACGGCGCTTTCTGCAACGACCCAACCGTGATGCGGATCGTCGAAAACGATGCCGACGTGCGTGGCAGGTGAGCCTGTGATTTGAGCTACTTTGCGATAAAGCACGTTTGGAATTGCGATGAAGATGATGTCCCCGGTTTTCAGTGGGAGACTGGACGAAATCGGTAGCATGAACGGGTTCCCATAACATTTTTAGCGCCAAGCATTTGGATAGCGCTTTCTCAACTGAGGCATTATCTCGCCATGCACCGTGTCCGTCCATGCGTAAACGTCCGGAGCGCAAAGCGTGGGAACGAGAAACAATCCAGTGATTTTTGCTGAATGCTTACTCGAATTCTTACACCCGATTTAATGCCTTGCTCATGCAATTTGACGCTAAAACAAACCCTCGTCATTCCACTCAAAATCCTCATAGTCGAATTCGGGCATTTTGGGGGGTGAACGGAGTTTAGGTTCCGTACCGGCTATGAAGTATTCCCAGTTTCCGTCGTGATTGGTCGGATCGAGCAGCAGGCCATCGGACGGATTGATGTAGCTTTTTACGATGCCTTCCGGTGGTTCTAGCGGTTGCTCTGGCCTGTCCGCCAAAGCCGTTTTCATGAACGCCATCCACATGGGCAATGCGGCTTTTCCACCGGTCTCGCCTTTCCCCAGTGGCTGCATATCGTCGAAACCCATCCATGCCGATGCCGCTATATTGCCTGCGTAGCCGTTGAACCAGGCGTCGCGCTGGTCGTTGGTGGTGCCGGTTTTGCCAGCCAGGTCGGAGCGACCAAGTTGTTTGGCGGCGGTTGCGGTACCGGATTCCACCACATCTCTCAGCAGACTGTTCATCAGAAAACAAACGGGTTCCGAGAGAATGCGCGTTGCCGGCCTGGCGTTGGCTGGGCAATCCGCTATGCAGGATGTGTCGGATGTGGCCTGGAACAAGGTGTGGCCGTCGTGGTTTTCGATGCGCTCGATCAAGTGGGTGGTCACGCCATAGCCACCGTTGGCAAATGTCGAATAAGCCGTTGCCATGCGGAGCGGGGTGGCATGGCCGCTGCCCAGCGCCAGCGAGAATGTGCCAGGTAGTTGTTCCCGGGTGAATCCGAAGCGCATCGCAGTTTCTATCGCATAGGGAATGCCTACCGACTGGAGCAAACGTACCGAGACCGAATTTATCGACTGTTTTAGCGCAACCCGCAACGAAATGGGGCCAAGATAACGCTGGGTGTAATTTTCCGGTCGCCAGTCGTTTGCCTGGGATGGGTCGGCGATGGCGAGGGGGGCATCGTTGATGATGCTGGCTGGCGTAAAGCCTTTTTCCAGGGCGGCGGTATAAATAAACGGTTTGAAACCGGAGCCGGGCTGGCGTTTCGATTGGGTGGCGCGGTTGTATTTGCTCAAGCGAAAATCGAAGCCGCCGGAGAGAGCGAGTATTGCACCGTTATTGACGTTCACTGCGGCAAACGCGCCCTCTGCGGCAGGTATCTGGCTGAGCGCCCAGTGTTCATCGTCGGTCGGTCTGACCCATGCCAGGTCGTTTGTCTTGAGGAAGTTACGTTTGTCGCTGTCGGTTTTGATACGGCCTGTCCAGCGAGCGTTTTCCCAAGGGATATGGATTGGGGTGCCATCCGTCAGGACTGCTTTGATGCCATCATCCGACGTCGACTGGATGACGGCACGGTGAAGGTCGCCAATGACAGTCTGCAATTTGTCGTTACTGGCACGACCTTTGCGTCCGGATTGTCCTCTGTAGCCGTGGCGCTCGTCGTAAATATGCAGTGCTTGTCGCAACGCCTGATCCGCTGTGATCTGCAACTGACTGGTAATTGTGGTGTACACGCTCAGGCCCAGGGTGTAGGCGTCTTCGCCGTATTTTTCGACGAGTTCCTGACGGGCCATTTCAGCAACGTAGGGCGCATCCAATTGGATGTTGATCGGCTGTATGCGGGCGTCGTCACGCACAACGAATGCGGTTTCGTAATCGGTTTGCGAAATATGGCCGAGTTCCTTCATACGCCGCAACACATAATTGCGCCGTTCCAGAGCACGTTCCGAATTGGCGATGGGATTGTAAATCGAGGGCGCTTTTGGCAGGCCGGCTATCATGGCCTGCTGAGGCAGATCCAATTCCTGCAAGTTCTTGCCGTAATAGGTTTGCGCTGCCGCCGCGACCCCATAGGCACGCTGACCCATGTAGATTTTGTTCAGATACATTTCCAGTATCCTGTCTTTGCCGTAGCGCCGCTCGATGCGCAAAGCCAGCATGATTTCCTTGATTTTTCGCAGAAAAGTCTTTTCGTTGCCCAACAGAAAGTTGCGAACCACCTGCATGGTGATGGTGCTACCGCCCTGGCGCTTCTGGCCCGTTGTGGCCAATTGGTTGGCTGCACGCAAAAGTCCTTTGAAATCGACGCCAGGATGACTGTAGAACCTGTCGTCTTCTGCGGCCAGAAAGGCCTGTATCTGGCGCTGGGGCACATCTTTGATGGCAACGGGTATCCGGCGTTTTTCGCCATAATGGCCGATCAGCAAGCCATCACGGCTGAATATTTTCAGCGGCGTTTGATACTGGATGCTGTCCAGTGCATCGATGTCGGGCAGTTCCTTGCCCAGTTCATTGAGGAAAAAATAGACCGCCGTGCCCAAGCTGACCACGAATAGCAGCGACAGCATGGCCAGCCACTTCAACAGCGTTCTGATGACTGAGCCTGGTCTGATTTTCGGAACGGTCACAATGGGATGGGCTGAAACATGCAGCGATCTTTAAAAATAGACACTTGGCGCTGAGGATTGGAGCGCGAGTTTAGCATTTGTCAGACGTATGAAAATCAAAAAACCTATCTATACTGACCGCCAGGATGGAATTTGCTTGGCCTTGGTCAAACGTAGGGCACAGGCTTTCACCATCAATCAATGTTTTTCGATTCTATTCTTAAGGTTTCACTCAAATGAGCTGGTTTAACAAGAATCAGTCCGCGATGCTGGGTATCGATATCAGCACCGCTGCCGTCAAGCTTCTGGAACTGAGTCGCTCGGGCGTGCGCTACAAGGTTGAAAGTTATGCCGTCGCCCCTTTGCCGCAAGATGCCGTGATCGACAAAAACATCGCGAATGTCGAGGTTATCGGTAACGCCATCAAAGCAGCCGTCAAACAATCGGGTACCCGTGCCAGGCGTGCCTGCGTAGCGGTTGCCGGTTCGTCGGTGATGACCAAAATCATCGCCATGCCGGTTTCGTTGAGCGAAGACGAAATGGAAGAGCAGATCATGGTCGAGGCCGACCAGTACGTGCCATATTCACTCGATGAAGTCAACCTGGATTTTGAAGTACAAGGTGTATCCAAAGCCAATCCTGACATGCTTGATGTCTTGCTGGTGGCCTCCAGGCGAGAAAACATCGAGGACAGAGTGGCTGCCTTGTCTCATGCCGGTTTGAAAGCGGCCATCGTCGATGTCGAAGCCTTTGCCATGGAAAATGCGTTTGTCCTGCTGGCTGATCAATTGCCGGATGCGGTCGAAAAACGCACGATAGCGATAGTTGATGTCGGCGCCACGATGACGTCATTGAATGTTCTATATGACAGCAAAACCATTTATACCCGCGATCAGGGCTTTGGCGGCAAGCAATTGACGGAAGAGATACAAAGGCGCTATGGCCTGTCTTACGAGGAGGCTGGTCTGGCCAAGAAACATGGTGGCTTGCCGGACAACTACATCCCCGATGTTCTCGATCCCTTCAAAAAAGCCATGCTGCAACAGATTGCCAGGTCGTTACAGTTTTTCGTGTCATCCAGCGCCAACCGAGGGATAGACGCCATGATCCTGGCCGGTGGCTGCGCCTCGATTCCTGGCCTGGACAAACTGGTGGAACGTGATCTGGGCATTCCAAGCTATATCGCCAACCCGTTCATCAACATGGCACTTTCGAATCGGGTAAAACCGCAAAGTTTGAGCAACGATACCCCGGCCATGATGATAGCCTGCGGACTGGCATTGAGAGGGTTCGATTAATGGCAAAAATCAACCTGCTGCCCTGGCGCGAAGAGGCACGGAAGAAGAAACAACAAGACTTTGTGGCAAGTGTCTTTGCCGGTGTGCTGTTTACGGCCTTCATCCTGCTGTTGGTGTATATGTACATCGAAGGTTTGAAGAATTACCAAAGCCAGCGTAATGCGATGATAAAAAACGAAATTGTCTTTCTGGATAAAAAAATCGCGGAAATCAGGGAAATCGAGGACAAAAAAAACAAGCTGCTGAAAAAAATCGAGGTCATTCAAGATTTGCAGGAAAGCCGCCCTGAAATCGTCCGTCTGTTCGACGAACTGGCCAGAACAACACCGGAAGGCGTTCATCTGACCAAATTTGCCCAAATCGGGCAGACCTTGACCATTGATGGTAAAGCTGAATCGAATGCCCGTGTTTCAGCGTTCATGCGAGCCATTGAACACTCTGACTGGTTGTCGACCCCCGTACTGGGCGTTATCAAAGGTCAGGGTAAAAACGACGAACAGATGAACGACTTTTCGCTGACCGCAACGCAAAGTCGGCGTGTCAACGGCAGCACGGCGGGAGGCAAGCAATGAATCTGTCTGAAATCAACTGGGATTTGAATGCCGCAGGCAGCTGGCCGACACCGGTAAAAACCGCCGCCGCCGTGCTGGTTTCAATTCTGGTGGCAATAGCCGGGGTTTATTACGTTCACCAGCCCCAAATCGATGAACTCAATGCACTCGAACAGGAAGAACTCAGCCTGAAAACCGCATTCGAAGGCAAGCAGAAGAAAGCCGTCAATCTTCAGGACTACCGCGATCAACTGGCGCAAATCGAAATGTTTCTGGCAGACATGCTGAAGCAAATGCCTACCAAAGCCGAAGTAGCCAGTCTTTTGATCGACATATCGCAGACCGGCCTGGCCAGCGGCCTTGAGTTCAAACTGTTTCAGCCCAGTGGCGAAGTTCGCAAGGACTTTTATTCCGAGTTGCCCATCAGCATCCAGGTCATTGGCAGGTACGAAGAACTGGGCTTGTTTGTCAGCGGCGTAGCGGCCTTGCCTCGTATTGTCACGGTTCATGATGTCAACATCGTTCCGCTTGTCAAAGATGTGAAAACCGCAAAAGACGCATCAGGGCAGTTATTGATGTCCGCCGTCATCAAAACCTACAACGAAGGCTCCGATGTTATCGACAAGGATCAAAAAACCAAGCGCGTGAAGGCAGGCCCTTAGATGAATGCTTCGATCACAAACCGGCCATTACGGCAATGGGCAACGACCCTGGGGTTGACTCTGGCCATGATGATGCTGACCGCATGTGATGGCGGGGATTTTGCGGATTTGGAAAAATACATCCAGGAGGTCAAGGCCAGACCCAAAGGTGCAATAGAGCCTCTGCCTGAACCCAAAATCGTCGAACCCTTCATATTCAAACCCGATGGCCTGCGCGATCCTTTTCAGCCTGTGCAAAAAGCCCTGGCGCATGCCGATGATGACATGGCAACAGGCGGCGGCATCAGGCCGGATACCGAGCGGCGAAAAGAGGTGCTGGAAGCTTACTCGCTGGACTCGTTACGCATGGTAGGTACCTTGAAAGACCCCAAAGGCATTTGGGGTCTGGTCAAAACCAAGGATGGCACGGTTCACAGCGTTCGGGTGGGCAACTACATCGGACAGAACTACGGAAAAATCATCCGTATACTCGAAGACAGGATCGAATTGATGGAAATCGTGCCTGACAAGCCGGGCACATGGCGCGAGCAACAGGCGGCAATCGCCATGGCTGAGTAATTTGAAGGTTATCGACAATGAATACTATGTTTAACACCCCAAAAGCCACACTATTGAGAAGCTTGATACTGGCCGGTCTCGCAGGCTGGATGATGTTGAATCTGTCTGCCGGGCTTGCCTGGGCCGACGATCTGACGATCAACAACCTGGAATTTTCGTCATTGTCTGGTGGCATCGAACAAATTCGCTTGGAAATGAGTGGCCCGGCGGTGGAACCAAAAATTTTTCAAACCGACAATCCGGCCAGATTGGCCCTGGATTTCGAGGGCACGAAAAGCAATCTGGCGAAAAAAAGCTTCCCCCTCAACAAGACGATCGCCAATACCGTGTATGTGATGGAAGCCTCGGGCCGCACCCGTATCATCATCAACCTGCTCGACAACGCACCTTATGAAACTCACATCGACGGCAACACGTTTTACGTTCGTCTGAAGCCGACACCGGGGAAAGCGTTTTCGACGGCAGCCACGAAGCAAACTACTTTAGTCCCCCCAAAAAGCCCCGCAATCAGCCGCCTGCTTCCCGATCAGTCCATCAAAAGTGTGGATTTTCGCAGAGGCCCCAACGGCGAAGGCCGTTTGGTATTAGGTTTGTCCAAACCCGATACTGTGGTCGATGCCAGACAAGTAGGCGGCAAGGTCATCCTGAATTTTTTGAACACCACAGTAGCGGAAGGCTTGGTCAAACGCTTTGATGTCTCGGATTTTGCATCACCGGTACATAAATTCGACATCAATCCCAAGGGTGAGAACGTCGAAATCGTGGTGACACCCAGTCATCCGAATTTCGATTATTCGTCTTACCAATCGGACAACATCCTCACCGTCGATTTTAGACCACTGACCCCGGCGGAAAAAGAAGCCCAGTTGAAAGCCAAAATGCCCTATGTCGGCAGCAAATTGTCTCTGAATTTTCAGGACATTGAAGTGCGCTCGGTGTTGATGATACTGGCCGACCACATCAAGACGCAGGAAGGCAAGGAAGTCAACATCGTCACCACCGATTCCGTGGCCGGCTCGATGGCATTGCACGTCAACGATGTACCCTGGGATCAGGTGCTGGACGTGGTCATGAAGCTCAGAGGCTTGTCCAAACGTGAAAATGGCAACGTCATATTGGTTGGCCCTACCGAAGAAATCAAAGTCATAGAAGAGAAAGAACTCGAAGCACGACGGGTTCAGCAGGAACTGGAGCCGCTCAAAACTGAAAACATTCAGATCAACTACGCAAGAGCCGACAACATCTGCGCCATTTTGCTCGGGCGTAGTGTCCCGGCGGCACAGGGTAATGCCGGTCTTGGTGGTGGACAGGCGGCTGGCGGTGGTGCGGCAGGCGGCGGTGGCGCTGCTATGGGAGGCGGTGCATGTGGTGGCATGATGGGCGGAATGATGGGCGGAATGATGGGCGGAATGGGTGCTATGCCCCCCGTAGCTGGCGGAGTTGCTGGCGGCGCTGGTGCCAACCCCATGATGGACATGCGCTTGCTGTCGCCCAGAGGCTCCGTGATTGCCGACGGCAGAACCAACATTTTGATCGTGAAAGACACGGCCACACAAATGGAAGAAATTCGCAAGATGATCGCCAAGCTCGACATCCCCGTCAGGCAGGTGATGATCGAAGCACGGGTGGTGATTGCCAACACCCGGTTTGCGCGTGATCTGGGCGTCCGTTTTGGTGTCAACACCAACCGTAACGCAGCGACGGAAACCGGTGCCCTGGCCAATCTCGGCTACACCCTGGCGGGCGCCAGTCCGCCAGGGTTACTGGCTATGACGCTGGCCAGTGGCGCGAATTATCTGCTTAGCCTGGAAATAGAAGCCTTGCAAAACGAAGGCCGGGGTGAGCAATTGTCCAATCCCAGGATTCTGACATCCGACAATCAGCCTGCCCACATCGAACAAGGCCGCGCCATTCCTTTCACCACCGTGTCGATGCAGGGAACCCATACCGAATTCATCGACGCGTCGCTGGTCATGAATGTAACGCCGCAAATCACGCCATCAGGCAGCATCATCATGGAGATCAATGTCAGCAAGGATGCGCAAGGTGCGGTCATTCCGCAGGCGCAAGGAGGGCAGGCCGTCGCCATTGAGAAGAAAAACGTGCAGACGCGGGTTCAGGTCGAAGACGGCGAAACCGTGGTTCTGGGCGGGGTTTACGAATCTGATATCAGCAACACCAGAAATGTCGTACCCTGGTTTGCCGATCTGCCGGTTCTGGGCTGGTTGTTTACACCGCAGAAAAACGTTAGCGACGAAAAGAGCGAATTGCTGATATTCGTCACACCCAAAATCGTCAAAAGTACCGCTTCCTTGAACTGATGAAGAACAGCGGATTGGGCAAGGACTGCCCATCCACTGCTTCGCCGCTCAACCTTCCGTATTGGAACCAGAGCCTTTGATGATGTCGAGCACGGCCTGGGCGTGGCCTTCGTGGTTGACGCCGTACAGCGCTTCAACCAGTTTGCCCCGCTTGTCGATGATGAAGGTCGAACGCACGACCTTCCATTTCTTGACGCCGTCTTTTTCCACTTCCTGCCAGACACCGTAGCTATCGCACAGCTCGCCGGACGTGTCGGCCAATAGCTGCACATTCAGGCCGTATTTGGCGATGAAAGCCTTATGGCTGGCGCAGTCGTCCTTGCTGACACCGACGATTATCGTATCCAGTGCGGCAAACTCGCCCGCCAGTGCGGTGAAGTCGTTGGCTTCGATGGTGCAGCCCGGTGTGTCGTCCTTAGGGTAAAAATACAGCACGACGTTTTTTTCGCCTTGATAATCCAGCAGGCTGATCGGCTTGCCGTCCTGATTGACCGCCCTGAAAAACGGTGCGTCCTGATGTTTTTGCAATGGTTGTGACATGGATGTTTCCTCTTGGTGTGACCAAAAAACTCCCCGGTTGGCTAACCGGGCGTTGGTTCCCCCCCTCCCTGTGAAAGATGGATTGGGGTGATGACAAACCCATAAATCAGCGGCGCAGCGTTAGCGGAGTCCGCTAGAGCGTTGGGTTAGGCTCGCCGAATGTTTCGCTATTTCAATCAGGTAACGCAACGCCTCGTTAACTGAATCCGCATTTGGAAACGCGGCCACCACATCAGGTTCTAACCGAACCGTATCGCTAAATTTCTTGCGTCCAGACCCAAGCCTTCTGACCTGCAAACTTTGTAAGTCATACTCGGGTCGTAATTCATCTTCCGTTTCATTGTTGCTCATAGGCTTTACGCTCCGATGGTGTTGCTTCTCTTGCGCTAATCAAGCGAATACTATCGCGACGCTCCAAATAGGAAACGAACAGTAATCGTCCTTGGGTTGATTGGCCAAGCAAGATAAAACGGCGCTCTCCGTAAGAATGATCGGGGTCATGAAAATCGACATACAACGGATCATCAAAAACCGTTTTTGCTTCCTCAAAGGAAACCCCATGCTTGACTAAATTCGTTGCCGCTTTGTTTTCATCCCACCCGTATATCATGTTATCCACAGGAAAGCGTTACCACAGCCGCCAAACCCAGAGTCATGCACCCGACCCAACAAACAGGCCAGGGCAAGCAATTCATTCCGTCCCGCCGGAAAACGCCCAGCGTTCGTCGACCCGTCCGTCATGGCCGCAGAAAATGGCGGTGGCCAGATCACAAAATACACCATGCTCGACGATGCCGGGAATATCGTTCAACAGCTTGTTCAGGGTTTTGCCGTCGATGGCGGGTTCGAACAGCGTATCCACGACCAGACTGCCATGCGAAGTAACGAACAAACCGTCGCCATTCGCCCGCAGTTGCGGTGTTCCGCCTATCGCCATCAGACTGTTGTTCACCAATGACCAGGCGAACGGCATGACTTCAATGGGAATCGGGAATTTCTGGCCTATGTATTCGACCTGCTTGCTGCGGTCGATCAACACCCAGAACGCCTTGCTGGCTTTGGCCAGCAATTTCTCGCGCACCAGGTCGGCACCCCGGCCTTTGAGCAAGGTCAAATCCGGCGCGACCTCATCGGCACCATCGACGTAAACATCCAGATACTCGACCTGCTCGATACCAATCAGCGGCAGGCCGACTTCCCTGGCCTTGATCGTACTGACGACGGAACTGGCGACCGCCCACAGCTTCAGGCGCTCGTCGTACATGCGCCGCGCCAGCGCCTCGATGAAGAAATTGGCCGTCGAACCGGTACCGAGACCGACGATCATGCCGTCCTTGATACGCTGCGCGGCGTGTTCTGCAACCCGTTGTTTGTCATTCATCGTGAGCCTCTTGTCTGCGGTATCAAGCATTAAAAACGCCGGTCACTCTTCGGACTTGCCGATGCGTAGTTCCAGCGCCTTGATTCTCTGTATCAGTTCCGGCAATTTTGCCAGAGCCGCCAGTTCGCGCCAGGCAATTTTGCGATCCTTGGCAGGACTTCCCCACATCTGCGCCCCAGGCTCGATGTCAGCCGATACGCCGCTGCGCGCCATCACCACCGCGCGTGAGCCGATCTTGACATGATCGGCAACACCGACGCTGCCCGCCAGAACCGCGCCGTCGCCGATCTCGCACGAGCCGGAAATACCGCACTGACCGCAAACGATGACATTCTTGCCCACCACATTGTTATGACCCAGTTGCACCAGATTATCGATCTTGCTGCCCCAGCCGATACGGGTCGAACCCAGCGCGCCACGGTCTATGCAGGTGTTGGCACCGATTTCGACGTGGTCTTCGATCACCACATTACCGACATGCGGCACCTTGACGTGCTGATTGTCGCGGAACTTGTAACCGAAACCGTCGGCACCGATCACCGCCCCGGCATGGATGATGACGTGGTCGCCGATCACGGCGTGGTCATAAATCACCACGTTGGGATGAATGCGGCAATGGCGACCAATGGCGACATGATGGCCGATGTGAACATTGGCTTCGATGGTACTGCTGTCGCCGACGCTGCTGAACTGGCCCACCGTGCTGAAGGCACCGACATGGCAATCGAAACCCAGCGTGGCGGTATCGGCCAGTACCGCGTGTTCCGATACCTGGCGTTTCAGGTGCGGCTCGGGATGCAGTGCCTTGACCGCCTCGATAAAGCTGATTTCAGGGTCGTCGCACACCAGCAAGGTCAGGCCAGGCGGTACGTCATCGTCGATCAGTGCCTCGGAGATGAAGCAGGCCGCAGCAAGGCTGTCTTGCAGAAATTTGCGGTATTTGCCAGAGCTTAATACCGTGACCTGATCGTGGCGCGCCGACATGATGTCGGCGGCGGCGTGAATGTTGCGGTTGAGGTCGCCGCCTTTGGGCGTGGCATGGCAACGTGTTGCCAGTTCGCTAATCAGCATGATGTGTCCTATTTCCAGATTCCGATGATGTGGGTGAAATCGTCGGTCCAGGCCTTCAGACCGAAGGTCAGTGGCAGCTTTTGCCAATGACCGAGCCGACTTTGATTCAAGCGTTCCAGACGCTGTGGCTGCTTGGCAATAACCACCCAGTCAGTGGCCATCACCAGCGGCGCCGGGTTTTCAGGCTTGAATTCCTGCAACAGACCGGCCAGGTGCAGGCTTTCGACATGATCGGCCAGCACTTTTTTCAGTGCCAGATGGCGGTTGGTGATGTGAAATGCCAGCAGGCCGTCATCCTTGAGCTTGCGCATGTAAAGCTGCATGGCTTCGCGCGTCAGTAAATGAGTGGGTACGGCGTCGGAGCTGAAAGCGTCCATGACCAGCAGATCGAAATGGCCGTCATCTTCCTTGGCCAGCGACAGTCGGGCATCACCGACGATCATGTCGGCATTGGGGTTGCAACGCGCCAGGTAATGAAACCAGCGGGTATCTTTGGCAACATCGACCACCAGCGGGTCGATCTCGTAAAACGACCAATGCTGGCCTTGCTTGCTGTAACACGCCAAAGCGCCCGCACCAAGACCCACCGCGCCGATACGCCAGTTGTGGTTTTCACCATCGAATTCGCTGAACAACTGGCCGATCGGGCCGGGGCGGCTGTAGTAGGTCAGCGGCGTCGTCATGTGGGCTGGTATCAAGCGCTGTGCGCCGTGCTTGGTGGTGCCGTGAAACAGCTCGTGGACTTTTTCCGGGCGGTCGTTTTCATCGGCGATGACGGTTTCGCGCACCGACAACACGCCGAAGAAGCTGCGTTCCTGGTACAACGTATTGGAAGCCAGGTTGTGCAGTCCGAGCGTGAACACCAGAATGACAGCAGTCAGCAAGCCCAGCCCCAAGGGGCTTTGCCGTACGGAATAGCTCAAGCCCGTCAGCAAAATCAGCGCACCACCGATGATGTCGAAGTAGTGCCATAACGCATGGCTGCTGGCGTAAATCAACAGCCCGGTCATCAGTAAGACGGCGGGAAATACCGCGTGCAGAAACCAGCGGCCATCGAAGAAGCCCGGACGCAGCAGCAAGGCGGCGGCAATCATGATCGGATACTCGTAAACGGCATCGAACACGAACGGTGCAACGAAGGTGTTGAACAAACCACCCAACATACCGCCGAAGGCCATCACCAGATAGAAACGGGTCAGGTGCCGGGTATGGGGCCGTTTTCGGGCGAGTTCGCCGTGGCAGACCATGACGGCCAGAAAAAAGGCTAGGCAATGCAGTAGCAAATCCAGCCAGTAAGGCAGCAACGCCGGATTGATGAAGCTGTATGCGATGAACACCAGCAACACCGCCGGTTGCACCACCCGCATGACAGGATGGATGTGGTCAGCCCAGGTCGAGAACACCAGAATGAAGGACAGCAGATACAGCGTCAGCGGCAGTATCCACAGCAAAGGCACGGCGGCGATGTCGGTGCTGATGTATTGCGTCAGGCCGAGCAACAGACTGGACGGCACGAAAGCCAGCGCCAGCCAGTGCCATTGCTGGCGCGCCGGTACGGTTTCGTCTTCAGACGGGACGGTGGTGGTGTCGATGTTGTCATCATCGTCATCGTCATCGTCATCGTCATTGTTAGCCTGGTTGCGCCATAACATCCAGGCGCACAACAAGATCAAAGCGCACAGCAGACCATAACCGGCACTCCAGAACAGACGCTGATTGGCCAGCCCCATGTTCGGCTCGATCAGGAACGGGTAACTGAGCAAAGCCAGCAAACTACCGGCATTGCTGGCGGCGTACAGATAATAAGGGTCGCCGCTGCTTTTATGGCCGATGCGGGAAAACCAGTTTTGCAACAGGGGGGCTGATGTCGATACCACGAAAAACGGCAGACCGATGGCCAGCAGCAAGGTCCAGATCAACCACAACGTGGGATTGGTTTCGGTAGGTGGCGTCGGATTATCCGGCAACGCAACCGGCAGTACCAACAGACTGAAAATCATCAGCGCCGTGTGCATCTGAATCTGGCGCTGGCCGCCGAAATGCCGTGTCAGCCAGTGGGCGTACAGATAGCCGCCGAACAGCAGCGATTGATAGAACACCATGCAGGTATTCCACACCGCCGGGGTGCCGCCCAGCAAGGGCAGCAGCAATTTGCCAAACATCGGCTGCAGGACGAACATCAGCAAGGCACTGACAAACAAGGTGCCCGCAAACACAATGACGGAGGATGAGGAAAGCCTGGAAACGGCCTGGGGTGCGCTATTCATTGATCGTTATCGTTATTGAACTGCGAGACGCTGGCATGATAAAGCATTTGTTCTGGCTTGTGCGGAGGTAGCCAGCGCTGCTGATCCTCCTGTCAGTTACTTGAAGAACATATGCTGAAAGGCACTGATTCCGGGTTCACCCGGTTTTCGTGGAAACGCAGCATCTTCTCATTCCCACGCGGAGTCTGGGAATGCATACGGACGCTGCCATGAGGGCAGGTCTGCGTAGAAAAGCCGGTATGGGTTCCCACGGGGACCGTGGGAACCAGAGTAGAAAAACCAGAAAAGACTTGCCCCTGGAACCGGTACGAATTACCGCGCGGTTTTTTGATGAGGCCGCAAAAGAAAGCGGAGACCGTCAGGCCTCAGCCATGTTGGAACCGCTGTCAGGGATTGAACGTGGCACCCGGTGTGCCTGGCAATCTTGGCATGGTTTGCTCGGGGAATTCGCCGGTCAGCGCAGTCAGGAATGCGACTATATCGGCCACGTCGTCATCCTCCAGAATCGTGTCAAGCTGAAGTTTTCCCATCAGGCGCACGGCTTTGTCCAGGGTGGGTACCGCACCGTTGTGCATATAAGGTGCCGTCAGGGCAATGTTGCGCAGTGTCGGCACTTTCCACAAATGCTTGTCGCTATCTTGCTTGGTCACTTCGGCACGTCCCAAATCCTTGCTGAAATGGTATTGGGCCTCGAAATAGCCGTTCGGGTGCATCGGGAATTTCTGGTAGCTGCCCGAGCCGTTGAACGCCGGGCCACTGTGGCAACTGGTGCAGCCGAGTTCGACGGCTTTGTTCATGCCACGGACTTGCTGTGCGCTCATGGCCGCTTTGTCGCCCTTGACGTATTTGTCGTAAGCGCTATTGGGTGTAATCAGGGTGCGCTCGTAGGCGGCAATGGCTTTGGTGGCGTTGTCCTTGCTGATCGAATCCTTGCCGAAGGCTGCTTCGAAAGCGTGCTGGTAGCCTTTTATGGTTTTCAAGCGGGCCACTACGTCATCCCAGCTTTTCATGCCCATTTCGATCGGGTTGGTCACAGGGCCTGCGGCCTGCTCTTCCAGGCTGGCAGCGCGGCCGTCCCAGAACTGTACGGCATTGAACGCGGCGTTCCACACCGTCGGTGCGCTGCGGCCACCGGTTTGTGCCCTGACGCCCATGGAGTTGGGTCGGCTGTCTTCGCCACCAGCCATGACGTTATGGCACGACGCACACGACACGGTGCCGGTCGATGACAGGCGTGGGTCGTGGTACAGCATTTTGCCTAGTTCGACCTTTTCAGGGGTCGTCGGGTTGTCCGCCGGGGCAGGCGCCGTCGTCGGCAGCGCATCGGCCATCGCGGCCATAGAAGCGGTCAATGCCAGGGCAGAGACCAGCGCAGTCAATCTAAACATGTCATCCTCCAAAAATATGTTCTTGTGGGTCAATAGCGGCGAAATGGGTAACTATTCAGCACCTAGTCGCCTTTCTCGTTCACGCTCTGCGTTCGGAACGCAGAGCGTCCTGGTCTGCGTTCCCACGCAGAGCGTGGGAACGAGAATCTTCCAGAAACTTGTGGGGCAATAGCGGCGTGATTGTAAGGTAAAGCCTCATGCCGGATAAATTTTAATGCCTGGTTCCGCGCCGTCAGTCGGGCAATACGGTGAATGTCGCCGTCTCGTTGCCGACCATTACGCTGAACTCACCCGGTTCGACGATGCGTTTCATGTCCAGCCCGATAAACGACATCGCCTCGGGCTTCAGCGTGAAGTGCAGGGTTTTCTGTTCGTCGGGTTTGAGTTCGACTTTTTCGAATGCCTGCAACTGTCTGACCGGTCGCGTCACCGATGCCACCGCATCGTTGAGGTAAACCAGCACGGTTTCCTTGCCGACCCGTTCACCGATGTTTTTAACCTTGACATTCACGGTTAGCGATTCGCCCAGGTGAATCCGGCTTTTGTCCAGCGTCAAGCCCTGGGTTTCGAAGCGGGTGTAACTCAAACCATGACCGAACGGATACAAAGGCCGGTACTGATTGGCTTCGAAAGCCGCCTGCGGTTTGTGGTCGTAGGGCGTGATGTCGCCTTCGGCGCGGGGATAGGAAATCGGCAACTTGCCGCTGGGGTTGACATCGCCGAACAGGATGTCGGCCATGGCCGCACCACCTTCCATGCCTGGCAGAAAACCCAGCACGACGGCATCGGCACGCTCGGCAAGGTCGGTGATGATGCGTGGACGACCGCCAAACATCACCAGCACCACCGGCTTGCCGATGGCGAAAATTGCCTTGGCAAGCTGTACCTGCACCGGCGCCAGCGCCAGTGTATCGATATTGCCGACGGTCTCGGTATAAGGCGGCTCGCCCAATGCCAGAACCACCAGATCATGGTGGCGTGCTTCGTTGACGGCGCGTTCGATGTCGATTTCATCGGTAAAACGCTGACCACCGACATGCGTCACCCTGCCTTGGGCTTTGCCGCGTATGGCGGCCAGCAAGGTGAGCTTGTCCTTCGGGTACAAGGCTTCGTCATCACCCTGCCAGGTGATGGTCCAGCCGCCATTCATCACGCTGAGCAAGTTGGCGCCGGGGCCTGTCACCAAAATACTGGCATCCTTGCGCAACGGCAACATCTGATGGTCGTTTTTGGCCAGAATGATGGCCTCACGCGCGGCCTGACGGTTGACTGCCGCAGCGCCCGCCGTTGCAAAATGACCTTCGACCGGCAGGGCGGCTTCATGGCGATCGAACAGGCCCGTTTGGTACTTGACGCGCAGGATACGCGATACCGCTTCGTCGATACGGCTGACCGGCACTTCGCCGGTTTTCGCCAGATCGAGCAGCAGTTCGTAAAACGAGTAATCGAACGGCACCATGCTCATGTCGATGCCCGCCATGACGGCAATCTTGACCGCCTCGCGCGGTGATGACGCTAGTTTGTCGCGGGTGTACAGCCGGATGACATCCTGCCAGTCCGACACGGTAAAGCCTTTGAAACCCATCTCGCCGCGCAGTATCGTCGTCAGATACTGGTGATTGGCATGACCGGGAATGCCGTCGACTTCCGCTGAATTGACCATCACCGTCGGCGCACCGGCCAGGATGCCGCTCTGAAACCCGGGCAGAAAATAGTCGCGCAACGCCCGCTCGCCAATCCAGGCAGGCGTTCTGTCCTTGCCGTTCAAGGGGTAGCTGTAACCCACGTAATGCTTGAGACAGGTCGGAGCCTTGTCGGGCGCGGCCATGTCGTCACCTTGATGACCACGAATGTAGGCGCCGCCCATCGCATCGGCCAGATGAACATCCTCGCCGTAGGTTTCCCAAAGCCTGGGCCACAAGGGTTGGCGACCTATGTCCATGACTGGCGAAAAATTCCAGTCCAGACCGGACGCCTTGACCTCTCGGGCCGTGATAACACCCGTCTGGTACGACAGCTCGGGGTTGAAGGTCGCCGCCATGCTGATGGCCTGCGGAAACAGCACCGCGCCTTCGGTGTACGTGGCGCCGTGTATGGCATCGATGCCATAAATCACCGGAATACCCAGCCGACTGCGGGCGGCGGTTTCCCGTATGTCTTGCGTTATTTTGCGCCAGGTGGCAACGGGCTGCGCCCGGTTGTTCGGTGTGCTGGGTGTATTGAGGATGGAGCCGATGTGGTGATTGAAAATGGCATCGTCCAGTTTGCGCCTATCGATGGGATTATCGCCGTGCTGAACATTGTCCAGCGCAATCACGCTGAAATCGATCTGCGTCATCTGGCCGATTTTCTCCTCCAGCGTCATCCGGGCGAGTAACGCCCTAACCCGTTCATCTATATCCCCGTCTTTCATGGCCATCGCCGTTTCCCCAAAAATGGCTAGCATTAAAATCAAACCGTGTCGTGTCTTCATCAACTAATCAAACAATGAGTAAGAAACCGGGTGGCTCCGATGACGAAAATGCCAGGCCGGACAATAGAGGGTAAGCGGGTGTCGGGAATCTACAAGTGAAACAAACAGGTAGGCCCCGATTTCTCGTTCCCTCGCGCCGCAAAGAATATGCTCTGCAACCGAGCTTACGCCGCGCAGAGCATGGGGGACGAGGAGCCAACTGGACGCTGAATGGTTACGGAGCGAAAGTCTCATGTGGGCGACGCGCTGACGCCCATCGCATCTGCGGGTTGTCAGCCTAATAAGGCTCGTGCTTTGCGGGCATTATCCCAGCGGGTCGCAACCACCTGCCATTGGATGTTGCGGAAAAAGGCATCGACATAAGCCGGTGCGGCAGCGCCATAGTCCATCTGGTAGGAATGCTCGTACATATCCATTACCAGCAACGGCAAGGTGGCGGCAGGCGAGTGGAGGTGATCCCACGACCAATAATTCTCCAATGACCCGGTGTGCAGGTTGTAACCCAGCACCACCCAGCCGGAACCGCCCCCCAAACCTGCGCCCATGCGCTTGAATTCTTTTTCCCATGCGGCAAAGCTGCCAAACGCCTCGTTCAAGGCCTGGCGCAGGCTGTCATCGGGTTTGCCGGATTGCCCCAGATTGCCAAAATAAAGATCATGCAGCACGATCGAACCCGTTCGCAGCAGGTGTTCGCGCTTCATGTCGTTGTAAAGGAACGCAGGCAAGTCAGGGTCGGCAAGTGCCGCAGCCAGCCGCTGCTTGACGATGTTCAAGGCTTTTACCGAGGCACCGTAGTTGTTTTCCCAATGGGAGCGAATCAATTTTTCGGACAGGCCATCCAGTTTGGCAGGATCGAACGGCAAGGGTTTTAATTCGTGGATGGCGGCAAATGCCGAAGGAAGCGGTTGTGTCAGGGCTGTTTTCGGTGATGGGGGAGCCGAAAAAGCGTCTGGCGTCAGTGTGGCGGCGGCAATGCCTGCGGAAGTGGCAAGCAGAAATTCACGTCGGGTGGCTGGCATGGGCTGTCTCCATCGTGCTGTTGTTGTGTCGGTTGCTGGCCGCTTAGTCCAGCGTAAGTTTCTGGCGCTAATCCCGATTAACCCACCGTAGAACCGCATCAAAACGACATCCTGCGGGCCGGGATGTCTACTTTTTGTCCAATCCGTCGATGTCGACGCTCTGAACCTTATTGCGGGCTGTAGTGACTTTCGATGTAGCGTTCCACTAGGGCCTGAAATTCTTCAGCAATGTTGTCGCCTTTCAGGGTAACGGTTTTGACACCGTCTTCGTAAACCGGCGCTACGGGGGATTCACCGGTGCCGGGCAGGCTGATGCCGATGTTGGCGTTCTTGCTTTCGCCCGGCCCGTTCACCACACACCCCATGACCGCGACTTTCATGTCTTCGACACCTTTGTAGCGGTCACGCCAGACCGGCATTTGATCACGAAGAAAGGCCTGGATGTCCTTCGCCAGCTTCTGGAAATAATCGCTGGTGGTACGACCGCACCCGGGGCAGGCGATTACCAGCGGGGTGAATGAACGGAAGCCCATGGTCTGCAAAATCTCTTGGGCGACGACCACTTCGTTGGTGCGGGGGGCGCCGGGTTCTGGTGTCAGTGACACCCGAACCGTATCGCCTATGCCTTGTTGCATCAGAACCGCCAGTGCCGCCGACGATGCGACGATGCCTTTGGAACCCATGCCGGCTTCGGTCAGGCCCAGATGCAGTGCGTAATCGCAGCGGTTGGACAGGTCTTCGTAGATGCGAATGAGTTCCTGTACATCACTGATTTTGCAGGATAAGACGATTTTGTCCTTGCCCAGGCCCAGTTCGACGGCTTTCGCCGCGCTTTCCAACGCCGACAAAATGATCGCCTCGCGGGTGATGGCAGGCAAATCCAGCGGATTGGCACGTTTGCGGTTGTCGTCGAGCAGACGGGTGAGCACGGCCTGATCCAGGCTGCCACCGTTGACGCCGATACGTACTGGCTTGTTGTAACGAACGGCGAATTCGATCATTTGCTGGAATTGCGGATCGCGAGCCTTGCCTTTGCCGACATTGCCGGGGTTGATGCGGTACTTGGCAAGTGCCTGGGCGCAATCGGGGTATTTTTCCAGCAACTTGTGGCCGTTGAAGTGAAAGTCGCCGATGATGGGGGTGTAAAAGCCTTTCTGTGCCAACCGGTTGACGATGTCCGGCACTGCCCTGGCAGAATCTTCGTTATTGACGGTGACCCGCACCATTTCCGACCCGGCGGTTGCAAGCTCAATGATTTGCTTGACTGTGCCATCGACATCGGCGGTGTCGGTGTTAGTCATTGATTGCACGACGATGGGCGCACCGCCGCCCATTCGGACATTGCCAATCAAAACCTGATGGGTGTGTTTTCTGGAACTAATCGACATAGAATGTTTTGCGCTGAACCGGGGTTGCTGAAAAATACCCAGCAATTTGCTTGGGTTTGCCGATTATAACGCCATGAAGGCGAGACGAACGAGTCGAGCGTGAGAATAAACTATTTTTCGGATGTGCATCTTGAGTTTGGCGAACAGACATTGCCTGTCACCGATGCCGATGTCGTGGTGGCCGCTGGCGACATCGGCGTATTCAATCAGGGCGTGGCCTGGCTCAAAGCCATAGACAAGCCTGTGATTTATGTGGCAGGTAATCACGAGTTCTACAACAACGAGTATCACCAGGTGCTGGCCATGCTCAAGCGGGAGTGCGCAGGCAGCAACATCCGTTTTCTCGACAATGACCGCTTCGAGTTCCAGGGCGTTCGTTTTCTGGGCTGTACCTTGTGGGCCGATCTTTACGTCGATGGCGACGCCAAAGCCGAGGCGCTTGAAAAAACACTGAACGATTTTCGCAGGATAACCATGGGCAGCGAGCGGTTTGGCCCACGGCAATTTTCATCGCTGTACCACCAGAGCAAAACCTGGCTAGAGTCGCAACTGGCCCAACCGTATGCGGGCAAAACCGTTGTCGTCACCCATCATGCGCCCACCGAGTGGAGCTGGATAGACACCTCACACTCGATAAAGAAAATCGCTTATTGCAATGATCTCAAGCCGTTGTTTCATGAGTATGAAATCGCCGCCTGGTTTCATGGTCATGTGCACAACATGGGCGACTACCGGATTGCCGATGCGCGGATTTTGAGCAATACCCGTGGCTATGTCGGACGAAAAACCGTGACAAACTTCGACATCAACAAAGTGGTTGAAATCTAGGAGGCTGTCCGAGAGTAGCGCTATAAAAATTTTTATTACTACATGTAGTGGGTTAATATGGTTTTAGATGCTATATGTTGTGGTTAATTTTTGAAGTTTTGCATTGTCCGACAGGCTCCTAGGAGCCTGTCGGACAATAAAATTGGCTGCCTGGTTTTGTGGGGCGGCCAGGTAGG
>PESC01000042.1 GCA_002929135.1 Methylomonas sp. | reverse complement strand
GAATTTTACAACTACTTCATAAATTGTCAAGAAGTTGTTTTGCATGCTGCGGGGATGCGCATGATCGCGCCGACAATCCTGTATCATAACTCCGGTCGGTCATTGTAGTTACGCGCCCTCCTGCCCATCACACTCACCATGTCTTTCAAGCGCACGTTTTCGCTGAAGTTTCTGATCGGATCAGGCTTTGCACTGGCGGTTGTACCGCTATACCTGGCGCTGGTCTGGATGTCATTTTCCGTCAGAGAAACCTCGACATTGAACAAACAGACCTCCATCCAGATATTCGAGCAAACCCGGACGCTGTCGCAAGTCTTACAGAAAGCGGCAGATGTCGAGCGCAAGGCCCGATTATTCCTGCTGCTGTCCGCCCCGGATATTAAACAACCCTATGAGCGCGAATCCTATGAGGCAGCCCGCGCTGCCTTCCATCAGGCATTATCATCGCTGCTGGCGATGAAACTCGACAGCAATATCGCACTCGTTGCGCACGAACTAGGCGAAAAGGAAACTCTGATTTATCAGCGACTGACTGCCAGCACATCCCCGAACAGCCCGGATGCAGCAATGGACACGGCCTTTCAAGGCTTGCGCGATTCCGCCATGGCACTGTCTACCGCACTACAATCGCGCGTCGACCAAGCATTTAGAGCCTTGCGCCAGCAATCCGACACGTTGCAGACAACGCTATTGGCGACGGGTACTGCCCTAATGATTTTTGCCGGCCTGATTGCATTATGGCTAACACGAGCGACAAACCTAAGCCTGCGCACCCTTGATGCAGCCATCGACTGTTTCGCCCTCGATGACCTTGCCCGCCAGGCCATAGCCGATGCGCCTACCGATGTCCGCGACATTGCCGCCCACATGGACGAGCTGCGCGAACATGTCATCGCCGTAACGGCTGCCAAACACCGTTTCATGATGCAACTTGCCGAAGACTTGACGCCCGTTTTGGCAAGGCTGGACAAAACACTGGATGAACTGGCGCAACACGAATTGATTCGGCTCGATGCCGATCTGGCAACCATTGCGCAAACCCTGAAAAGCCACGATCAAACCATCGATACCTCGGTCGATACACTGATGCGCCTGGCCCAATTGGAGCGAGAACCGCAAGAACCCATCCGCAGTGTCAATGTGCAGGATTTGGTACTGCGCATCATCAACGAAGTTCAACCGCGCCTGAAAGCCAAGTCGATTCATCTGGTGACAGCGCTCAGTCCCTTGATGCTGCCGGGGTGGGAAACACCCCTGCATGACATGATGCTGGAATTGCTCGATAACGCCATCGACCACTCGCCAACCCATGGCGAGATTCGCATCCTGCTGCAAGCCGACGACGGCCATTTGTTACTGGAGGTGGAAGACCAAGGCCCCGGCATTCCGTATCAACATCGCAACTGGGTATTTCAACCGTTTTTCCGCTACCCGTTGACCGCCGACAGCGACCGCAACCGGCATGGCATAGGTTTGGCCATGGTCAAACATCACGCTCACTGCCATGGCGGCACGGTCGAATTGGTCGACAGCAAACGTGAAACACCAGGCACACTGATTCGGGTCAGATTGCCTTTACCTTCCGAAATGACCGCATGATGAAATTCAAACCATTGCCGCTAATGCTGCTTAGCGCTGTGCCGATAATACTGCCTGGCTGCGCACAACATGAAGCCAAACCGTCGCCACCCGCACCTATCATCGAAGCTGTAGAAACCTCGTCCGAATTCGACGATTTACTGCGTTTCGGTGCCGAAATGGCCAACATGACGCCGGTCAAACGTGCCGAAATCTGCAAAGCCCTGACCAAACAAACCGACACCAGAATCCATCTGAAATTGATGACCGGTCGCCTGTTGTCCAGCCATTGCGGCAACATTACCGAAATCATCCATCAAATCAAGACTCTGGAACTGAACGATACGCGATTGCAACTGCTTGTCGCCATCCATACCGAAGCACTGGTCAATCTGTTGAGTCAGCGTAAAAAGCCCGCAGCCAGCCATCGCAAATCCAAAAGCATATTGGTTGAACCGCCCGCGAAAGAGACGCAAGAAACCACCAGAGATGAAGTCCAATTACTGCGGGACAAGCTGGAAGCCATCCGGAACGTCGAAAAACAGATGGACGAAAGCAGCGAGGGCAATTAGGGCCATGTATCACCTCAAGCTTGCGTTGGTCATTGCCATTTCATTCACTTTCGTGGTTTTGCTGGCGGCCATACTCTATTGGAGTACAAGCAAGATTACCCACCATGTCCAACGTAGCGAGAACGCCCACAACACGCTGATTGCTTACGAACATGTGTCACAACAGGCTTATCGGCATTTCAAGCAACGCATGGATCACCTGTTGACAGAAAGCCCTGCCGACCGCAGACAAATCGACCAATCTTCGCAGCGACTACAACACGCTATCGATATTTTGCGCAAACGAATCACCCTCATCGCCGCAAATGAACACAACACCGCAGAACTCGAACGTGTTGCCAAGTTGACAGCCTTTCTGGCAGCCAGCGAATATCGTTTCGATGACATCGAGCGCCTCAAGCGTAAAGGCGACCATGCGCTCGCTTTCCAAATGCTGTCGACATTTTCCGAGCAAGACATCGACACCCACTTTCAACCCTTGATCGACGATGCCATCGCTCATGAACAAAAAAAGGTCGATAAAGCGACAGCCATCATGAGGCAGCAGGCGGCGCAATCCCGCCGACTTGCCATGGGGGCAATTATCGCGGCAGCGTTATTCGGCTGGATTTCCGGCGTCAAACTATTGAACGACCTGAGAAAATCCATCGCCGCACTGATGACAGGAACCGATGAAATCGCATCAGGCAACCTGAAGTACCGTATCGCGCTGAAAGGCAAAGACGAATTTGCCTATCTGGCCAGCCATTTCAACCTGATGGTGCAAAAACTCGCCCTGCAGCAGGAAAAACTCCGCGAAAGCCGGGTTTTGCTGGAATACAAAGTCGAAGAACGCACCAATGAATTGCAACAAACCAACCAGGCCTTGCAGCGCATGGATCAGGCACGACGAGCATTTCTGACCGACATCAGCCACGAACTGCGCACACCGATCACGGTGATTCGCGGTGAAGCCGAAGTGACACTGCGCGGTCGCGACCGCGACGTCACCGAGTATAAAGACAGCTTGCAACGCATCGTCGAACTGGCCATGCAACTGGGTAAGTACGTCAACGACCTATTGTTTCTGGCCCGTAACGAAAGTGCCAATCTGCAATTCGAGTGGGACGATGTCGACATGAGCGAACTGGTGAACAACACCCTGGAAGACATACAAGTCATGGTCAGGGAGCGGCAGCAAACGGCAAGTTGCACAGAACTGGAGACTGGCGTGATCGTACGTGGTGATCGGCAACGCCTTCGGCAAGTGCTATTCATTCTCGGTGAAAATGCCTGCCGCTATTCCATAGACGGTGGCCACATTCAAATCAGCCTGACAACCGAGACCGATCATGTGGTTTTTCGCATCACCGACCGAGGCATCGGCATTCCCGCCCAGGATTTGCCGCATATTTTCGAACGGCATTTTCGCAGCGCCAATGCCGTGGAGAACTGCCCGGAAGGCTCGGGCCTGGGGCTGGCCATGGCGCACACCATCATCACCGCGCACAGCGGGGAAATAGGCGTCGAGAGTCAGAAAGATCACGGCACCACCTTCACGGTACGATTACCGGCGACGAACGCCACGCAATCGCAACAGACCGCCACAACCTGAGCCAACAGATCAGCGCAGCACAGTGAACTTGCCGCACATCGCGTCGGTACACTCGATGATGGCAAACACCCAAACACCTAGGAGGCTGTCCGAAAATAGGAACCGTAGCGAGGAAAAGCTCTTTTGAGTCAGATTTTTTGATCATTTGAGGCGAACAGCTGCGCTCTTTAACGAAAATGAGCGGGAAATCTGGCCAAAAGGGCTTTGCCGCAGTAAGTTCTCTATTCTCGGACAGCCTCCTAGCGCTACCCGCTGCGTTCTGGTTCAATCCGCGACTTACTGCCACGCAGGCACATGGTAGCGAGAAAAACTCCCCGCCAGATCGCAGCCTTTTTACCCCTGATTCATCCCGCGAATCGTGCCATCCGCTATCCGTCTGGTCGTGCTGGCCATTTGCTGGCCAGGCTTTTAGAATCCCGGCTTTTTCCAGGGAGTAAAACCATGCCGGTACCGACGACGCCATTGCTTGCCGCCGATATTCTGATTGAATTGATCGATTTGCCGCAGCGGCCGTTCGTGTTGATCGAACGCGCCTATCCGCCCTATGGCTGGGCGGTGCCGGGTGGGTTTGTCGATGTCGGCGAAACGGTCGAGCAGGCGGCGATTCGCGAAGCTCGGGAAGAAACCGGTCTCACCGTGACCTTGAAAGCCTTGCTGGGCCTTTATTCCAATCCGGCGCGTGATCCGCGCAACCATACCGTGACGGCGGTTTACGTTGCCGAGGCACACGGCCAGCCGGTTGCGGCTGACGATGCCAAAAACTGCGCTGTATTTAGCTTCGATGACGTGCCGACGGTTCTGGCGTTCGATCATGCCATGGTGCTGGATGATTACCGGCACTGGCTTGCAAGTGGCCAGGTTGCAGCGTTACGACCACTGGTTTGATGTCATTGGTTTTTTTAGGAGGGGGAGATGCAAGACAGTGAAGGCAAAAAAGTCAGACGTATCGCTGCGATCATTTATTTGCTGATCATGGCGTTTCTGGCGGGCGGTACCTACATTCATCAACAGCGGGCGACTGTCGGCAGCGAATCGGCGCCGGTAACGCAATCACAACCGCAGCAGGCTGGCAGTGGAAATTAGAAATTCTGTAACCGTTCAGCGTTCAGTTGCATTCTCGTTTCCACGCTCTGCCCGGCACGAGGGTTCGGGACGCAGAGCAAAGGAACGAGCGGATAAATCCTGTTTCACGGTTGGCCATAAATCGGCAACGCATCAATGCGTTTGTCGATTTCCTTGATGACATCCTCGTAGGCCGGGCTGCCGACATGGCCAAAGCGGTTGCGGAAGCTGGCGTCGTCCATCTGTTCAGGCAAATCCAGGGCGAACGGAATGAAGGCACGGTAGTCGTTGGTGCTGGCCATGATTTTCTGCAAGGCCCTCGCCTGGTGTGGCGAGGCAACGGCCAGGCGGCCAAAGCGGGTGCCGGTTCTGTCTGCGCTCAAATCGACGAAGCTGAAGCCGCTACCACCCTGCTCGGCATCGCCGAGTTCCTTGGCTATACCCAGTTGCTCGCCGAGTACGGCGTCATCGACCATCGCCAGTAAGGCCGATATGACGAAGTGTTGTGGAATGTCGATGCGCTTGTAGGCGTACACCGGATAGTCCTTGTTGTACACCAGCCCGATCGGTAAAAAACGCTGTAGCGCCTGTTTGTAAACGTAGCTGGCCATCGCGATGACGACAGTGCGGTTTTCCCGAATCGCCGTGGACTCATCGGCAATCTGGTAGGCCGTGATAAACAAGGGTTGCAGGAGATCGCTGATCGACAGGCGCCAGGCCGGGTCATGCCTGGCGACGACATCGTTGATCTGGGCCTGGTAACGATGCAGGTTGGGGTAGTCGCGGTGCTTGTCGATGGCCTGTTGCCTAGCTTCGCTGACGATAGAGTTCAGGTAGCTGATCTCAACGCCGGTATCGGCAATGTTCAGCCGCTTGACATAGCGTTTGACCATATCCCAATGCGCATCCAGCGGTGGCGTGTTGAGTGCCGCGCGCATCAAGGTGTTGGCTGCCGGGCCGGGTATCGAAATCTCACCGACTTTCAATGACTTGACCCAAAACTCCTCACCGCTTTGCAGCAGCTTGAAATGAATGTCGAGATAGCGGCCCCAGAAGTTCTCGGGAACATTGAGTTCAATCTGAAAGCGCAACTGACGATCGCCAACATCGATTTGCACGGCGTTTTCAATGAAATGATCGAGCAGGTAGCTGGCCGCGATGTTGATGTCGTTCTGATTCAATCTTATGGTTTTCAGCTCGCCCTGTTCGCCTTGCGATACGCTGAGGATGTGCTTGGCCCGCTGGATGTCGTCACGGCTCAATGGGGGCAGGCGTTTGGCTTGCGGCGTATCGTCGAGCGCGAAAAACAGCAGGGTCACGACAATGGCAAACAGTCCAAGCAGCAGATAACCGGTGTACCTGAATCCTGTTTTCAGAACGGTGTATCCCGGCATTATTCAAAACGCCAGTTGAAAACGCGCTTCTTGCAGGTATTGGATCTCCTGTTCCAGATCGGCTTGGGTCAATGGCGATTGCTCCAGCCAGGCTTCAGGGAAGCTCAGGTGAACGCCTTGGCCTTCGATGTCGATGCGGAAATCCGGCAATACCGCGTGGCGGTTGCGGTGCAGCAACACCGCCAGCCGGAAAATGACGACCAATACCGGCACATGCTGACGCCAGGGCATCGGCAAGTCGGCAAAGCGTGCACTGCTGAATTTTTTGCGGTGGCTCTTGACCAGGCTGGCCAGTATTGCCTGATCCTGCTGGGAAAAACCGGCGAGGTCGCCATTTTCGATGATGTAGGCGCTGTGTTTGTGATATTGGCTGTGGGCGATTTCGAAACCGATTTCATGCAGATCAGCCGCCCATTCCAGAAATTGCAGACTGGTGGGATTGTCGTGGAAACAGGGATGATCTTGCAGTTGCTGCACCATGCAGCGCAGGGTTTGCTTGATGCGCTCGCTGTGCTGGCGATCGCTGTGATAACGCTCCGCTACCGTCTGACTGGTGATCGATCGAATATCGTCGTTGTAGATGCGGCCCACCAGATCATAAATCAGCCCCTCACGCAAAGCGCCATCGGAAACCGTCATTTGTTTGATGTTCAGCATCTTGAAACTGGCGTAAATAATGGCGACGGCGCCGATGAATACCGGGCGGCGCTCGATGCTCAGCCCCGGAAAATTGAGCTGCTCGAAATGGGTCAGCGTCTGCAAGGTGGCAACCAGTTGCTCCAAACCTTCCATGGTGATGCCATTGTTGCTCCAGCCCGCTGCCTGGATGACGCTGCTGATGGCTTTCAGACTGCCCGAGGCGCCGATCGCCTCGTCGAAATGTCGGCTGGTAAAGCGATCCTGGAACGGCTCCAGTCGTTGTTCGGCAAACAGCACCGCCTTGCGGAAGTTCTTCTTGGAAATTTTGCCCTGTTTGAAGAAGTTCTGGCTGACCGTGACACAGCCCATGTTCAGGCTTTCCTTGGTCTGCGGCACGTTTTGCTGGCCGATGATGTATTCGGTGCTGCCGCCGCCGATGTCCATCACGAAACGCTTGCTGGCGCTGCCCGCCAGGCTGTGCGCCACGCCTTGGTAAATCAATCGTGCTTCCTCGATGCCGGAAATGACGTGAATCGGGTGGCCAAGCGCATGTTCGGCCTTGCTGATGAATTGCTGGGCGTTTTTGGCCATACGTAGCGTGTTGGTGCCGACGATGCTAACGCTGTTGGGGGGGAAGTCGCGGATGCGCTGGCCGAAACGCTCCAGACAGGCCAGCGCCCGTTCCTGGGCGCCGACATCCAGATGGCGGTTGTGATCGAGACCGGCAGCCAGCCTGACCATCTCTTTCAGCCGGTCGATGACTTGCAGTTTGCCGTCCTTCAGGCTGCAAATAATCATGTGAAAACTGTTGGAGCCAAGGTCTACGGCGGCAACATGGGTGGGGATTGAGTTCGGCAAGAGTGTCACCTGTTCGCGCGTCGGGGAGATGGGTCAATCTGGGAACGTGTTCTGATAAACTGCCGCGCCCGGCCTGGGTAATCCGGGCTGCCAACCAACTGACCGACAGCGATTATAAACCAGCGCATGAAGGCTTTAGCCATTCAAAATCTGCGAAAAACCTACGACAACGGCTTCGAGGCCCTCAAAGGCATTGATCTCGACGTCGAAAGCGGCGACTTCTTCGCCCTGCTCGGGCCGAACGGTGCCGGCAAATCGACATTGATAGGCATCATCAGCTCGCTGGTCAACAAGAGCAGCGGCCAGGTCAGCCTCTTTGGCCACGATCTCGACCGCGATAACGCCAATGCCAAGCGTTGCATAGGTCTGGTGCCGCAGGAAATCAATTTCAACCAGTTCGAAACAGTCAGGAATATCGTGCTGAATCAGGCCGGTTACTACGGCATTCCCCGGCGTCAGGCCATGCCCCGCGTCGAGCATTGTCTGAAACAGATGGACTTGTGGGACAGGCGCGACATGGTATCCCGCCGCTTGTCCGGCGGCATGAAGCGTCGGTTGATGATAGCCCGCGCCATGGTGCATGCACCGCGTTTGCTGATACTCGACGAACCGACAGCCGGTGTCGACATCGAAATCCGCCGTTCGATGTGGCAGATGATGCAAACGGTCAACGACCAAGGCGCCACCATCATCCTGACCACCCACTACTTGGAAGAAGCCGAAAGTCTGTGTCGGCGTATCGCCATCATCAACAACGGCGAGATTATCGAAACATCGGCGATGAACAGCTTGCTGGGCCGGATACAGACCGATCATTTCGTGCTCGACATGGCCACTCCGCTGGCATCGCCGCCCGTCATAGCCGGTTACACCATCGAACTGGTCAATCGCAGCGCTCTGCATGTCGCCGTACCCAAAGCCTTGGGCCTCAACCCGCTGTTTCATGGGCTAACGGCGCAGGGCATCGCCATTGTCAGCATGAAAAACAAATCCAACCGCCTCGAACAATTATTCATCGACCTGGTGCAATGACCATTCATACTGTCGCCTTCAACACCATACTCATCAAGGAAATTCGCCGCTTCGCCCGCATCTGGCCGCAAACCCTGCTGCCGCCAGCCATTACCACCGCCCTGTATTTCCTGATTTTCGGCAGGTTGATTGGTGAGCGCATCGGCAGTGTCAGTGGCGTCAGTTACATGGATTACATCGTACCCGGGGTGATTTTGATGTCGGTGATAAGCCATTCCTATGCCAACGTGGTGTCGTCGTTTTATTCCACCAAATTTCAGCATCACATTGAGGAATTGCTGGTGGCGCCGGTGCCTAATGCCGTCATCCTGGCAGGTTACGTCTGCGGCGGCGTGGCGCGGGGCATACTGGTCGGCGGCGTGGTGGCAGGTATTGCCAGACTGTTCACGCCCATCGAAGTTCAGCATTGGGATATTGCACTGGCCGTGCTGGTGCTGACCGCCACGCTGTTTGCGCTGGCCGGTTTCATCAATGCGGTTTTCGCCGACAGCTTCGATGCTATTTCCATCATCCCCAACTTCGTGCTGACGCCGTTGAGTTACCTCGGCGGCGTGTTCTACTCGCTGGCCATGCTGCCGCCCATCTGGCAAACCATCGCCCGTGGCAATCCTATTTTGTACATGATCAATGCCTTTCGCTACGGCCTGATCGGCGTATCAGATGTCGATGTCACACTGGCTTTCCAGATGACGGGCAGCGTCATCGTGCTGCTGATCGTATTCAGCCTGATACTGCTGCACAAAGGGGTGGGCATTAAAAACTGAGGGCGTGTAGTGGCTGACTAAAGTTGGCCATCTGCGTAGTTTGTCAAACACCTCGGCAGCCCGTGCGCTCAACTGCGTTTTCCAGGCGATTCCCTGCGACGATCGGGCTCTGGCGACTAATGCGTTCTGTTAAACTGCCGCGCCCAGCTATCATGGTCGAATCCACTTTTACTTCATTCAATACGTCATCCCATCCATGAAACACTACAAAATCGCAGTTTTGGCCGGCGACGGCATCGGCCCTGAAATCACCGCAGAAGCCATCAAGGTTTTGCACGTTATCGAACAACGCAACGACGTCAAATTCGAGCTGATGCCCGCCTTGTTCGGCGCCTGCGCTTATTTCGCGACCGGCGATGCCTTCCCGGCCGAAACCATCGCCATCTGCGATCAGGCCGACGCCATTTTGAAAGGCCCAATCGGCTTGAGTCACGAGGAGTCGAAAAAAATCCCCATCGACAAACAACCCGAGCGCGGCGCCTTGCTGCCGATGCGTCGTCGTTACAACACCTACGCCAATTTTCGCCCGGTATCGCTGCCGAAATCGCTGGCACATTTTTCGCCGTTGAAAGCAGAAGTCATCGGTGACGGCATCGATTTGATCATGGTGCGCGAATTGGTCGGTGGCCTGTATTTCGGCGCAAAGGAAATGGGCGTCAACGAGCAAGGTTTGCGTTACGTGCGCGAAACCCTGGAATACGACGAGGAGCAAATCCGCCGTATCCTGCACGAAGCCTTCAAGCTGGCGCAAAAACGCCGCAAGTTGCTGCACAACATTCACAAAAGCAACGTGCTGAAATCCAGTGTGTTGTGGAACGAGGTGATGGAAGAAGTCGCCAAGGAATATCCGGACGTGCAAGTGGTGAACTATCTGGTCGATGCTGCCGCCACTGCCTTGTGCCTGAAGCCAACCCAGTTCGACGTGATGGTCATGGAAAACATGTTCGGCGATATTCTGAGCGACCAGGGCGGCGGCATTCTGGGTTCGCTGGGCTTGATGCCGTCGGCCTGCATCGGCCCGGAAAAAGCCTATTACGAGCCGTCGCACGGCTCGGCACCGGACATCGCCGGCAAGAACATTGCCAATCCTTATTCGATGATAGGCTCGGTGGCCATGATGCTGGAAAACAGTTTCGGCATGGCGGAAGAGGCCAGAAACGTCTGGGCAGCGATGCAAAGCGTATTCGGTGAGGGATTTTCCACCGCCGACCTGTCCAAACCCGGCAGCGGTGTAACCATGATTAGCACCCAGGCATTCGGCGACAAAGTCGTCGAAAAACTGCGTGCCACACCAAGCGTTGGCTAACCATCGTCAGTTTTTCTCAGGACTGTTACACGCACAGGCTCGATACAACTTCGAGTGTGTGCGCTCCCTCGCGCAGCAAAGGCATACGTGCTGAGGATATGGTCACAAATAACTTCCACATTGTTCTCCCTCGCCCGCAGGGAGTGTATAGACCGAAGAGAGAGCCGGGGTGAGGGGAATATAAGGAAGTTATTTGTGACGGAATCCTAAAGAGCCTGTCCGGGAGTAAGAACCACCTCGGAATCAGGTCGCTGGCCTGTGTGAATGAGTCGTGATTGGCTTTGCGACCTCAATCGCCCGAGCTTCTCAGCTCGACCGGCTGGCCCATGCACAAGCGCAGATACATCCTAGCGGCGGCGATGCCGTTGATGACGAAGGAAATGGTGATCGACAAGGCAAACCAGGGGTGTTGACTGCTGGCGTGCGACAGCAATAAGTCCTCGCCAAGAAAGGCCGGGGTGATGGGGAAGCCGATCAGGCCCAGAAAGCTCAAAAGCAGCGCCAGTGACCAACCAGGCCGGGTTTGCGCAAAGGCGCGAAACACGAACGGTGATGCGGCAAAATTGTCATTGCGCAGCAATACGGCCATCGCCACCACACCCAACGCCCAAGAGGGAAGGATGCCGCTGAAGAACAGCAGCACATCGAAGCTGGCGTCCGGTGCCATCATCCATACCGCCACCCCGGCCAGCAGGCTGCTCAGCGTCACGCTATGCCAGACTTGATAAGGGCTGTGCTTGTTGCTGAAGGCGCTCAGCGATACCACCGCCATCGCCAGCGAGACCGGCATCGACAGATAGATTTTGGCCATGCCGCTAACATCGGATGCCGCGATGGCGATGATGGTTAGCAGCGCCAGCGCCGCCAACCATTTGATCCACAGACTTAGCGCATTGAATTGCTTGCCCAGGGTTTTCAGCGGATTCCATAGCAGTGTTCGCACCAGCAATTCCAGATGGCCTTCCTGCAGGGCGAACACGTACAGGGTGTTTTGCAGCACTTCCGGCACGGACTGACGAATCGAAACCGGTAAAAAACTCAGTTTGTCCTCGCTATTGATATAAAAATCGCCATCGACATTGCCTTCTACCCGCAGCAAATGGGCGACGATCGACGGCGAAACCAGCAATTGATAGCAGCGCAGGAAAGCGTTGCCCATGAAATGCAGCAGTACCAGGCTTTCCAGGCCCAGCGCCAGTTCGATGAACATCAAACCCACTTGGGTAATCGAGGCATACGCCACCTGACCCTTGATGTTGGATTGGGTTTTTTCCGACAGCGAGGCAATCAGCACCGTCAGGGCACCAATCGATAGTACGATCAGCCGCGGCAAATAGTGATAACTCCAGATCGGCAGGGTTCTCAGCAGCAGAAACACGCCCAGATGAATCGACAAGGCGCCGTAGAAAATCGCGCTGGACGGCGTCGGGCCTTCCATGGCGCGCGGCAGCCAGAAGCAAAACGGAAACTGCGCCGATTTTCCGGATGCCGCCAGGATGATCAGCCACGACATGATCGCCAGCGCCGCATAGCCGGCCGGCGGCAGGTTGTGGTGATCGAACAGGGTCAGCAGCTCGCTAAAGTGCTGGCTTTCATGAAACAGCATGTGGCTCATCCAGGTGCCGATCAAAAGCCCCACGTCGCAGAAGCGATAAATGGTATAGGCCCGCAAGGCATTGCGGATCGGTTGCGGACGTTGCCGATAAAAGGCGATCAGCAAGAACGAGGAGATGCCGACGATTTCCCAGCCGGCGAACAGCATGTCGATGCTGCCTGCCAGTACGATCAGATTCAGCCCGAATACAAAGCCGAAGATGGTCTTGAAAAAGCGCTTGTAACCTGGCTCGCGGTGCAGATAGACCCGGCAGTATTTGACGATGGCCGAAAAGATTGCCCAGACCACGAACAAATACGCTGCACCAACCTTGTCCAGGAAAAACAGTAGCGGAAACTGGTAATTGTCGTGCTGATACAGCATCAGCCATTGATATTCATAATTGGCAAAGCCGCCGATGGCCCAGCCAGCCAGCAGGCCCAGCACCGCCACGCCCTTGAGTCGAGTAATCCAGAGGCTGATGGCCGCTATGCGATGTTCGTTGTCAGGGCTACACAAAATCAACACAAAGCCCAGCAGCGGCAATAACACGCAGGCCAGTAACAAGACATTCATCCGTTATCTCCTTTCCACTGCATGTACCGCTATGGTCCGGCTCTGACCGACGAGGATGGTTTCCGAGCGTTTGGCCTGTGGCGGATTGACGCTGACGGCTTCCACGCTTTGCCATTTGTCGCGACCATATAAAAACAAGGCGCGTGTCATGGGGTCGCAGACCACGAAGCGTATCCATTCGTTATCCAGCCACTCGCGCAGCGAACCCAGTTGGGCAATCGCCCGATCGACGATGGCGGTGGTTTGTTCCACCACCATCAACAGCCGCGCCGGTTCGTGGACTTCGATCATTTGCGCCGGCAGGCCGGTGCGTAAATCGCCTTCCACGCCGTTGGCCACGCCCAGCAGGCCGATGACGTTGTGCGGCAGCTTGGTGCCAGCACCGTAAACCGAATTGTCGATGCGCGAAAACAGGTATTCCAGATTGATGCCACCACAGACCGGAATCACCGCCGATAGCACCTTGAGCAGTATCGAACCATCGTTATCGCCTTGAGGATCGTAGGATTGCAAGAATGTCCGCCTATCCATGAACAGATGCCGGGTCAGGCTGCGTCTGCCGACCACGCAATACAGATTGTTGGAGTGATTCAGCTCCGGTCGCGGCTCGAAAATTGATGAAGCCCGCGCGATGACATGGTTGTGGGCATCTTGGTTGTCGGGCGATTTTGGCCCCAGTTCGAACCAGCGGCAGCGTTCGCGGGCATTGAGCTGTAAAGCATGGTGCATGGTGTGTTGAAAGGCATGCAGCGCGGAACGGCTGGATTTGTCCAGATCGTTGAGGTCGAAATAGCGGATGTCGTCGCGACTGGTGTTGTGCAGGGCTGGCACAAAACGGCTGCCGTCGGGAATGACTATGCCGCGCTCACGCAGAATTTCCCTGACCGGCGGATGATTAGCCATCCAGGCAAACGCCCGGGCATTGGGCGCGCCGGGTTTTCCGGCGCAGGCTCCGCAGTCGTAGGCGGCGAAATGCGGATTGTTGACGCTGCTGGAGCCGTGCGCTACTACCATAATCAGTGGCGCAAACTGCTCGATCAAACCGATATTTCGCAATACCCCCTCCACACGGTCCGCCATTTCCGGCAAAGAAAACCCCAGCAAATAGCCGTCTTCGTTGGGTTCGTCGTTTTCGCGCAGCAAATGCAAATGGCCGTGAGCCTCTATCTCGCTCAAGCTTTGAATACCCGGCAACTGACCGCCGGGCCGCAACACACTCCAGCCCAGGCGTAGCGCATAGGCCAGGCCTAAAGTTTGCGTATACAGCCAGCCCCGAAACATCGAGTGGCTGCTGAAATGCAGTGTCGACAGTGTTTCACCGCCGATTTTTTTATCCGGCCTGGGCTGGGTTGTCGATTCCAGAATCAGGTGTTTGGGCTTGACCACTGCCGGACATTGCGCCACCGGGTAGGCGTCTTCCAGCCCCTGGTAAAGAAAGTCGATGCCGAAAAAACCCGGCGTGCCGAAGGTTTCGATCTGGCTATCCAGTTCTTCCAGATAACGGCGCACTGAACACTCGCGGTCGTCGATGCAGAACAGGGCTTGTACCGTGGGACTGGGTGTTGTTGGACTGGCTGTCGTTTGGCTGGATGGCTTTGGCTGCGAACGCAAGCCGACCAGTAGTTCGCAATACAGCGACCACTCCATGGCTTCATGCCAGACCCGCATTTTCAGCGGTACCCTGGGTTTGACGGCATCGCCTTCCAGTAACGCAATGCTGGCTAAATCGGGCAGTTGGGCAATCTTGATGAATCGGGTGCCGCGTAGTTTGTCGATGAAAGCCAGCTCGCAAGCCAGCTCCACCGCCAACAGTTGCTTCAGCGTGATGTCACGCGGTGCCAGCAAGGTTTGTGGCTGGGTTTCGATAACCCGCACCATGCCCGACCAACCAGGGTGGGCCAGTAACAATTCCAGCAGATATTGCCCATACAGACCTTCATCACCGACGATGGCATCCAGGCATTGCACGATCACATGCTCGGGGCCAGCGCTCAGCAGTTCACGCACGCGACGCCGGTGGAAGGGATACAAGGGCAACAGGCTGTTGTGCACCAGTCGCAGCACACAATCCCAGAAACTCTCACCCAGCTTGGGTAGCGCCCAGCGGCTGATTCCTTGGTCAAGAAAGTTGCTCAACAGGCGGAACATCACCGGATGCACCAGTGCGTTCAGGTCGATTGCCAGCCGGTTCAGCCAGGCACTGCGCAGGCCGTGATGGGCCAGCGATTGCGGCGGGTAGTGGCTGTGATAATCGAGCTCGAACAGCTCGGCGCGCAACGCCTGTTCGGTCGCGGCATCGCAATGGGTCTGGGTAATGGCCCAATCCAGTGCCTGCTGGGTAATGCGGCCTTCTCGAAAGCGCTGCTGATAATCGCTCAGTGGCAAATAGCTGTTGGCGCCGTACACCTGTGCCGCCATCGCCACGCCGTCGTGAAACGGCCTGTCCTGCACCGCATGCAGGGTGTTGTGATGAATGAAATCCTTGAGTGGTCCCTGGCTGGGTAGCCAGTGGGCGATGTGATCGATGGTTTGGTTCAGGTCAAAGGCGGAATGAGGCGGGCTGTGCTGGGAATTAACGGACATCGGGTGCGTAAACCTCGCAAGTGGGTAATCGATGAGGCGATGTAGATTTTAGAAGCTGCCAGGAGCCTGCATCATTGTACAAGGCTGCGGCTTGCCGAAGACTGGCAAATATGACACCATCCCGCGATTTTCAATCGTTCCATTTCAATCCGAATCCTCAAGGAGACTATCGATGGCAGGTCGTAACCACCTTTTCGTGCCAGGCCCAACCAACACGCCGCATGACGTGCTTAGCGCCATGCATTTGCCGATGGAAGATCATCGCTCGCCGATTTTTCCCAAACTGTTGTTTCCAATTCTTCAAGACCTGAAAACCACATTTCGTACCGAAACCGGCCAATGCTTCGTGTTTCCGGCCACTGGCACTGCCGGTTGGGAAGTGGCATTGACCAACTGTCTGAACATGGGCGACAAGGTGCTGATCTATCGCTTTGGCCAATTCGGCCATTTGTGGGCCGAAGCAGCCAGACGCCTGGGATTCGATGTGGAAGTTCATCAGGTCGAATGGGGCAAAGGTATTCCGCTGGATCATCTGGAGGCACGCCTGAAAGACGATAAAAACCATGAAATCAAAGCCGTGCTGGCAACCCATAACGAAACCTCGACCGGCGTCACCAGCTCGATTCCGGGCGTTCGCAAGGCCCTGGATGCCGCCCATCACCCGGCTCTGCTGTTCGTCGATGGCGTCAGCTCGATCGCCAGCATTGAATTCCGCCAGGATGAATGGGGTGTGGACGCCGCCATCAGCGGTTCACAAAAAGGCTTCATGCTGCCCGCTGGCCTGGCGATTCTGGGCTTTAGCCAGAAAGCCCTGGCTGCTGCCGGAACCAGCAACTTTCCGCGCTCGTTCTTTTCATTGCAAGACATGGCGGCATCGAACAAAGATGGCTACACCCCTTACACGCCATCGACACCGATGCTGCATGGTCTGAAAAAAGCCCTGGAGCTGTTGCTGGCCGAAGGCATGGACACTGTTTATGCCCGTCACTACCGCCTGGCTGAAGGTGTGCGCCGCGCCGTTGCAGCCTGGGGTTTGCAACTTTGCGCACACCCGGGTTTTGAATCCGACACGGTAACCGCTGTCGTGGTACCCGCCGACAAGGATGCGCGCGATGTCATCAGCACCGCTTACAGCAAATACAACCTGTCATTGGGCGCAGGCTTGAGCGAGGTAGCGGGCAAGGTGTTCCGCATCGGTCATATCGGCGACATGAATGAGGTTGCACTACTGGGCGCAATCGCCGGTGTCGAAATGGCCATGCTGGATCACAGCTTCGACATCAAAGCCGGCAGCGGCGTGGGTGCGGCGCTTGAGTATTATCGTTCGGCAGCCCGTTAAACCGCGCAAGGCTAGCAACAAAAAGGCGCCATTCGGCGCCTTTTTGTTGCCTGCAATCTGGCATCAAGCGTCGGGATTCTCGGTAAAAATGGGGTTATTGCGGTCTTCGTCGTTCAATTTGGCTTTTTCGTCGGGATAAATATGCCAGAACGACTGATCGATGGCGCCATCGCCATAGTCGTTTTTGCGTTCATGGCCAAACGGGCACCACCAGTTTTCGACAACCTTGACCATGTAAGCATGCCACTCGAACAGCGCGACGCTGTAAGGGCAATACCAGGTGCAGTTCAGTATCCAGAACAGTTTGGTTTGCGACAGATTGATACGGGTAGCCGGATTCATCACGATCTGGCTTTTCAGATCGTAACGGTGGCTGGCACGATCCGGGATGAAGTCGGAATAGCGCTTGACGTTCTCGGCACCGCAAAATTTCAGACTGAAATACACCAGATAAGCACTGGTGAAGATGAATGGCAGGGTCAGTATCGGCAGGTAGATCAACACCAGGCCAATGGCGCGGGACAGCACCGACATCTTTCTGTGGTTGCAGCCGATATGGACGCGGTCGGAACAGGAATCGCAGGCTTTCATGAAAGGTTCTCCGTTTTATTGTCGTTGGTTATTGTTTCGGGGTTGAGCAATTGATAAATGCTGAGGCAGCCTGCGCAGCAGAATTTTTTGCCGCTGGCTTGAGGGACAGGCAATTCAAAACCGGGCACTTTCACCGGTTGCCCACACAGGTCGCAAGCATGATCGACAGGCTTCGTCGTAAAAAATGACAATCGATTCATCACATGCAGGCTGAAACGGAACAGAAGAAGGTCTTCAGGTATTCAGTTTCGGGCATCGCCGGATGGATGGGATGATCTGGCCCCTGGCCAGCCTCTGCGATGAAAACCAGGTGACGGTCGATGTGGCGTGCCGACGAGCGCAGTATTTCGTGCAAGTCATCGCGCTGCAAATGATGCGAGCACGACGCCGACACCAGCAGGCCATCGCTTTCCATGACTTGCAAAGCCAGATGATTCAGGCGGCGATAGGCTTCGTAGCCATTTTTGTAGTCTTTTTTACGCTTTATCAGCGCCGGAGGGTCGAGCACCACGGCATCGAAACGCTGCTGGGCTTCGCGCGCTTGTTTCAAAAAATCGAACACATCGCTGCGTACGAACTGTACTCGATCGGCAACGCCGTTGAATGCTGCGCTTTCCTTGGCCAGCGCCAGCGCCGATTCCGAACTGTCGACACAAACCACAGTCTCCGCGCCCCCCAGCGCGGCGGTAATGCCCCAGGCCCCGGCATAGCTGAACAAATCCAGCACCGTCATACCCTTGGCCCACGCCGCCAGTTGGGCGCGGCTGCAACGGTGGTCGTAGAACCAGCCGGTTTTCTGGCCTTGGGCAATGTCGGTAATGAAGCGTGCGCCGTTCTCCTCGACGACGATCGTCTGCGGCAGCTTGCCATGCACTACTTCCGGCTCCCGCACCAGATTTTCCAGTTGGCGCTGACTGCTGTCGTTTTTCAGCAAAATCGCTGCCGGTGTCAACAGCTCGATCAGCACATCGATCAGCAGCGGCTTCAGTCTTTCCATGCCCGCCGTCGTGATCTGTAGCGACAGCACGTCGCCAAAGCGGTCGATCACCAATCCCGGCAGGCCGTCACTCTCGCCGAAAACCAGACGATAAAACGGCTGCGCGAACAAGCGGTTACGCAAGTTCAAGGCTTGCGTCAACCGGTTTTTGAAAAACGTCTTGCCTATGGCGCTGTTGGGTTTGCGCGTCAGCAGTCGCGCACAAATCAGCGTGGCCGGGTTGACGTAGACAATACCCAATGGCTTGCCGGTGTGGTCGTGCAAGCTTGCAAGATCACCTGCGCCGAATTGCTCCAGCGGACTGCGGTGGCTGTCGATCTCGTTGCTGAACACCCAGAGATGGCCGTTGCGCAGACGCTTGTCTTCATGCTTTTTCAGAAACAGTTCGGGAAGGTTCATCGCTCAAATCAGGGAATGGATAAAACCACCAATATCGTCACGCCTGACGATCAGCGCCAGATGCACGGACTGGCTTTGACCGGCGGCCAGTTCGCCCGCACCGATCAGGCTGGCATCGAAGATGCGTTCGGCAACCGCCACACCATTGAAATCGGTCAACGTCAGTTTCAGCGCCGGGAAGGACTGGCCGATGCTGGCTTGGTTGGTGAGTACGGCCTCGAACACGTAATGGCTATCCCCTGCCCTGCGCAATTCGCCATGCGACAGCGACCACTGCGCCGGGTCGTAATAGCCGGGCAAGCGAAAACCGGCAGCCTGTGCAACGCTCGACCAGCGATCACGCTCGAAATAAACCGCCTGAAGCAGCAGCAGACTGAGCACACACAGATTGGCAACGCGCCAGATTCGCCGCACAGGCCTGACCGGTGCCACGCCGTCGAACGGCAAACCTATGTCTAGCGGCAAGACGATCGTCTCGTCTTTTTCGTCGCTCAAGCTGGCCAGGGCATCGAAGGTGTTTGCGCAATAGCGGCAGCGCAGCAAACCCCGGCCTTCACGCAATTGTGCGGTCGATACGGTTTGCTGATGCTCACAATGCGGACAGCGGCTGTACATCAATCACGCCGGTTTGCGGATGTCGATCCGGCACCAATCGCCCTGCTGCAAACAGGCTTCGACCGACAATCCCAGGGCTTGATAGGCTTGCGCCACCGCATCGGCCTGTTCCGCCAGTACGCCCGACAGCACCAAATCGCCGCCCGGCTTGACCAGAGCGGCAATGTTTGCTGCCAGCTCCATCAGCGGCTTGGCCAGAATGTTGGCCACGACGACATCGGCCTCGAAGCCATGAAAGCGTTGCGGCAGGTCGTAGCGCAGGCGTTCGGCCACCGCATTTTTTTCCGCGTTGTACTGTGTCGCTTCCAAGGCTTGTGGATCGATATCGACACCGTGTGCCGATCCGCCACCCAGCAACAGTGCCGCAACCGCCAGAATGCCGGAACCGCAGCCATAATCGATGAGGGTTTTGCCGGTGAGATCGCGCGAGGCCAGCCATTCCAGGCACAACGCCGTGGTCGGGTGAGTGCCGGTTCCAAACGCCAGGCCGGGATCCAGCGTCATGCACACCGTGCCTTCGCCTTGTTGTTCCTGACCACTCGGGCAAATCCACAGACGATCGGCAAACAGCATGGGCTGAAAGTGATCCATCCACGCCCGCTCCCAGGCCTGATCCTGAATCACTTCGACCAGCCATTGTTGCAGCGGCTGCCCTGGAAACTGGCTGCTGGTCAGGGTGTGGATGATGTCGGGATCGCTGTCGAGTTCGAACAGCGCGGTAACCCGGGTGTTGCTCCAGATTTGGGTTTGGTCGAGCGCCGGTTCGTAGACCGGCTCATCCTCGGCATCGCTGTAAGTGACCGAAACGGCGCCCAGTTCACTGAAAAAATCCGCCAGTGCCGGTGCGGTCGACTCATCGGTGACGACGGAAAGTTGATGCCATGCCATGGATTGCCTGCTCAACGGCTGCGGATGGGCGAACACATTGAGCGCCCCGCCTTGCCTAGTGAATACCCAGTTTTTTTTCCAGGTAGTGGATGTTCTGGCCACCGGCTTCGAATGCCGCATCGGCCATGATGCTTTGCTGCAACGGGATGTTGGTCTTGATGCCGTCGATCACCATTTCGCTCAAGGCGGTTTTCATCCGGGCAATGGCGCTAGCGCGGTCGTCGCCGTGGGCGATCAGTTTGCCTATCATCGAATCGTAATACGGCGGCACCTTGTAGCCGTTATAGATGTGGGTTTCGCAGCGAATGCCGGGGCCACCCGGCATGTGGAACTGATCGATCATGCCGGGGCTGGGCATGAAGGTTTTCGGATCTTCGGCATTCAGCCTGCACTCGATGGCATGACCGGTGAATCGTACCTGCTCCTGGGTGATGGACAACGGCAAGCCATAGGCAATGCGCAATTGCTCCTTGACGATGTCGAAACCGGTAATCATTTCAGTTACAGGATGTTCGACCTGAACCCGGGTGTTCATTTCAATGAAAAAGAACTGGCCTTTTTCGTACAAAAACTCGAAGGTGCCGGCACCGAGATAGCCAATTTCCTTGCAGGCGTTGGCGCAACGTTCGCCCATAGTCTTGCGCTGTTCGTCAGTCAGACCGGGCGCCGGGGCTTCTTCCACCACTTTCTGATGGCGACGCTGCATCGAGCAATCGCGTTCACCCAGGTGGATGGCGTTGCCATGCGAATCGGCCAGTACCTGAAATTCGATATGGCGCGGGTCTTCCAGGTATTTCTCCATGTACACCGTACTGTTGCCGAATGCCGTACCTGCCTCGCCTTTGGTCAGCTCGATGGCATTGACGAGCGCCGCTTCCGTATGCACCACGCGCATACCGCGACCACCACCACCACCAGCGGCCTTGATGATGACCGGATAGCCGATCTCGCGCGCCATGGCCACATTGATTTCGTCGTTGTCACCCAGCGGCTCGCCGTTACCCGGCACACAGGGAATACCGGCGGCCAGCATGGCTTTCTTGGCGGCGATCTTGTCGCCCATCATGCGGATGGTTTCCGGTCTTGGCCCAATGAACACGAAGCCGCTTTGGCTGACTTTTTCCGAGAAATCGGCGTTTTCCGACAAAAAGCCGTATCCGGGATGAATGGCTTGGGCGTCGGTCACTTCGGCCGCGCTGATGATGGCCGGAATGTTGAGGTAGCTGCTGGCAGAGGCTGCCGGGCCTATGCAGACTGCTTCGTCGGCCAGGCGCACATGCTTGAGATCGCGGTCGGCCTCGGAAAACACCGCAACCGTCTTGATACCCAGTTCACGGCAGGCACGCAGCACACGCAACGCAATTTCGCCACGATTGGCGATGACAATTTTTTCGAACATGACAAATCCCCCAGTCGATTATTCGATGACGAACAAGGGCTGGCCATATTCGACCGGATGGGCATTGTCGACCAGAATCTGCTTGATCTTGCCGCTTTTGTCGGATTCGATCTGATTGAGGATTTTCATGGCTTCGATGATGCACAAGGTCTGGCCTGCGCTGACCGACTGGCCCACTTCGACAAACGAAGCCGAACCCGGCGATGCCGAGCGATAAAAGGTTCCTACCATCGGCGATTTGACGACATGGCCGCTGATTTTTTCCTCGGCGGGGACAGCAGGCGGCACAGTGGCGGCAACCGGCGCCGCAACGGCAACGGGGGCGGCCAATTGAACCGGGGCGGACGCCGAATAACGACTGATGCGAACCGATTCCTCGCCTTCAGAAATTTCTATCTCGGCAATATCGGATTCTGCGATGAGATCAATGAGTTTTTTTATTTTTCTAATATCCATAGCGCTTAAGTTCTCTCTTGTAATAGCTGATGAGCGGCCAGCAAGGCCAGTTCGTAACCGCGTGCGCCTAGCCCGCATATCACGCCGACGGCAATATCGGAAAAATAGGAATGCCGCCTGAACGGCTCGCGGGCGTGGACATTGGACAAATGCACTTCGATGAAGGCAATTTGAGTGGCTAGCAAGGCATCGCGAATCGCCACACTGGTATGGGTGAAGGCCGCCGGATTGATGATGATGAAATCGCAACCCTGGGCATGGGCGGCGTGTATGGTGTCGATGATGGCGTATTCGGCGTTGCTTTGATGAAAAGCCAGCGTATGGCCCAAATCCCGCGCCATGCGCTCAAGATTGTTTTGAATGTCCTGTAAGGTTTGCTTGCCATACAACCCCGGCTCCCGCACACCTAACAAATTCAGGTTGGGGCCATTGATAACGGTGAGGTTTGCCATTTGCACAGAACGTGGTCAAAAAGTGCGGGAATTCTGCCTAAATTGGCAGTTTTTGTCCAGATAATCCTTTTTCCTGGCAGATACCGACTTTTTTCACCTATTTTGCCGCCAACAGCGGTGCGGTTAACAACGGCTCCACGATGCGTTGGAACTGTTGCCGGGACAGCTCACCGGGTTGGCGATGGACGATTTGCCCCTGATGATCGACGATGACGGTAAACGGTACGGCGTTGATGATGTTGCCCAGTTGCCGGGCCAGATAACTGCCGGCATCGCCCGCGACCATCACGGGATAATTGACGGCGACACCCTTGAGATACGCAGCGACCGCTTCGCGGTCTTCGATGGCGATGCCGACGAATTGCACACCGCGCCCGCCGTATTCATCCTGCAAGCGGATGAATTCCGGGATTTCCTGGAGGCAAGGCCCGCACCAGGTGGCCCAGAAGTTGATGACCAATATCTTGCCCTGCCACTGCCGGATGTTTTGCATTTGGCCATCGACATCAGGGAACGCAAAATCCAGGCTGGCGGCACCAATGCCGGGAGGCGTCGATACCGGCGCTTGCCGTAAGACCTGCACCCAAAGCCCGCCAGCCAGGGCGACCAGCACGACCAATCCGATCACGATGTTTTTTTTCATAATTTTCTCAATGTACCGAGGAAGGCATCGGCATTCTGAAAGCCGATGACACGCGCCGAGGTTTTTTCCTGGCCGTCGGGCTGGTAGAAAATGATGGCAGGTGGTCCCACCACATTGAAGTGCTTGAGCAGCGCCCTGTCGTCGGCATCGTTGGCTGTCACATCGGCCTGAATGACGACGAAGTCACGCAATGCCGCCTGTACCCTGGCATCGGTGAAGGTGTAGGCATCCAGCTCCTTGCACGATATGCACCAGTCGGCGTAAAAATCCAGCATCAGCCGCTGGCCGTTGGCTTTGGCCTCGGCAACTTTGCGCTCCAGGTCGGCAACTGTTTTGATGCGCTGAAAATTCAAGGCGTGATCAGGTGAATCGGCGGCTTGCGAACCACTTGCCAGCCTCAATCCGGCCAAGGGTTGTAGCAGATGGGTATTACCGGCACTCAAGCCGATCAACTGCAACACACCGAAGGTCAGCATTGCAATCCCCAGTCCCTTCCACAGCTTTTTCCAACCCGACACCGGGTGCGGCAAGGGATCCACCGCATTCATGAAAATCGCCGGCACGATCAGCAGCATCGCAGCCAGGAACAGGGTCACACCATCCGGCAAGACCCGCGATAACATCCACAAGGCCACGGCCAGCATGATGACGCCAAACACCGACTTGGTGACATCGAGCCAATGCCCGGCTTTCGGCAGCAGCTTGCCTGCCGACGCCCCCACCACCAGCAGCGGCACGCCCATGCCAAAGCCCATGACGAACAGCGCAGAACCGCCCAACACGACATCGCCGGTCTGGCCGATATACATCAGCGCCGCCGCCAGCGGCGCCGCCACGCAAGGCCCGACGATCAGCGCCGACAGCGCTCCCATGATGCCCGCCCCCAAATAGGAACCGTCGCGATGCGCCTCGCTGGAACGGTTCAAACGCTCTTGCAGCGACGACGGTATTTGCAGCTCGTAAAAACCGAACATCGACAGCGACAGCAGTACGAACAAACCGGAAAACACTGAAATCACCCAGGGTTCCTGAAAGCTTGCCTGCAAGTTGCTGCCGAACAGCGCCGCCAGAATACCGAATAGCGTATCCATCAGTGCCGATGCCAGCACGAAACACAGCGACAGCAGAAAGGCTTTCCGGGTAGTGATGTCATCGCCCTGGCCAACGATGATGCCGGACAGAATGGGAATCATCGGAAACACGCAAGGCGTAAACGAAAGCAGCAGACCGAATCCAAAGAAACTCAGCAGGGTCAGCCACAGGCTGTCCTGCTGCAACGCACTGACGATGCGATCCTGTTCCGACAGTTCGGCGTCTGTTGCCGGCATGGGCGTTGCACTGGCTGGCAAAGTCGTAGCCTCTGGCAATTCCAGTGCAACCTGGGTCTGCATGGGTGGGTAACAAACCCCTCTGTCGGCACAGCCTTGATAGTGCGCGGTCAACGTCAGCGTTTCCGCCGCTTTCGACTGTCGAATCAGCGGCACATCAACGACGAGTTCGTTCCGGTACACCTCGACCTGACCGAACTCTTCATCGAGATGAGGCTTACCCGTAGGCAACGGCAAGGCTGGCAGATTAACCGTCTCCGCCGCGCCAAAATCGACCGAAAACTTGTTTTTATACAGATAGTAGCCGTCAGCGATGCGCCAGATCAGCCTGAGGTTATGTTCGTCTTTGAGTTGTGCCGTAAAGCCAAATGCCTGCTCTGGCGGCAATAATTCGCTGTTGAACAATCCCGGCGTCAGGTTCTTGAAGCCCTTGACGAAGCCATCGAACACATGGCCGTTGTTTTTGGGACTCGGCACGTCAGCAGGCAAATCGACATTGATTGCCACTTTCTGCGGCGGATAACAAACGCCACGGTCAGCGCAGCCCTGATATTTGACCAGCAGCTTGACTACGGCGGCATTGCCGGGATTGAGCAAAGGCACATCAACGTCCAAGCCATCGCGAAACACCATGACATCGCCAAACGCCGGGTCGTGTTCGACGGCACCTTCCGGCAAAACCAGCGTACCAAGCTGAATGCCGTCTGTCTGCGATTCGACGAAAGTACGCTCGCGGTATAAATGATGACCTTCGGCAATCTGCCAGCTCAACCGCACACTGTCGCGGCTTTGCCCTGTCGCAACCAGTTTGAAGGCCTGCTCGACCGGCAAAATATCATCCGCAACCGCACCGCTACCAAACGACAGCAACGCGAAACAAGCAAGCAGCCAGATCATCGAGCAGCAACGCATGAGCCTACCCATTGCAAATAATCCTCGGATCCTCGATCCAGTGTGACGGCGATAACCTCGGGCACATCGTAGGGGTGAAGCTGCTCGATTGCGGCTTCGATGGCATCGTAAGCGGCCTGTCGACTTTTGATAATCAGCAAATGTTCCTCGGCGGTTTCGACCTGCGACTGCCAGCGGTAAATCGATGTTACGCCCGGCAGCACATTGACACAGGCGGCAAGCTGCTGCGTCACCAGATGGTGGGCAATGGCACGGGCCGTTTCCGCATTGGGGCAGGTACAGAAAATCAGGTGATACATAGAAATCACGTCAGCAAACGTAACGATTCAGCGCAAGCCACGGAATTGTTACGTTTTGGAAACATGCAATCCAGGGCGGGGCACAGACGGGTTTAAAACGGAATATCGTCATCGAAATTATCGTAAGCCGGTGGCGCAGACGACGCCGGTACGGCGGCAGCCGGGCCGGATGACACGCGGCTGTCGTAAGCCGAGGGTGGTGGAGTGTTGTCGGAATAATTGGCGGTGCCGCCGCTGCGGCTGTCCAGCATGGTCATTTCGTCGGCAACGATTTCCGTGGTGTAGCGATCCTGACCGTCCTGCCCTTGCCATTTGCGCGTCCTTAGCCTGCCTTCGACATAAACTTGGCTGCCCTTGCGCAAGTAATCGCCCGCGATTTTGGCGATGGCGCCGAAAAATACCACACGGTGCCACTCGGTTTCTTCCTTGCGCTCGCCGCTGTTGCGGTCCTTCCAGCGACGATTAGTGGCAAGATTGATCGTGGCAATGCCATCGCCGCTGGGCATAGAGCGCATTTCCGGATCGGCACCGAGGCGACCAATCAACATGACTTTGTTCAACATGAAGTTCTCCAAAAATATAAAGAGGTGGACGCCCGCAATCAGCGCCAGGTTTGCAAAAACTGGTTCAATGCCGCTTTGTCGAGACGCTGGCTGTCTACTTTCAGATACGCGGCATTCTCGTCCAGGTGTAAAGTCACTTCTTCCACACCGGCTATCGCCAATAATCCCTGGCTGAAATCCGCCTGACGCTCCGGCGCCAGATCGTTCAGCGACAACAACAGATTGGCAAGGTAACGCGGTGTCGACATGAAGGCCGCGATCAAAACCCAGCTGAGCGCCACAGCAACAGAAAACACGAATATGCCACCGGCACCAAACTCGCCGTACAACCAGCCACCACTGGCGCCCCCCAGAAAAGCGCCCAGAAACTGGGCACTGGAGTAAATCCCCATAGCCGTCCCTTTCAAATCGGCAGGTGCGGTTTTGGAAATCAAGGACGGCAGGGTAGCTTCCAGCAAATTGAAACCACAAAAGAAAACCCACAAACAGGCAATCAGGCCGATCAAATGGCCATGTAGCGTCATAAAGCCCAGGTTGGCTACGATCAGCATCGAAATGGCGCCAATGAATACGGGCTTCATCTTGCGTTTTTTCTCGGCAATGATGATGAACGGAATCATGGCGGCCAATGATGTCGTCAACACCGGCAGATATACCAGCCAGTGTCTGCCCACGCCCAAACCGGCGTCGCGCAGCAGCAATGGCACCACGATGAAGCTGGCCATCAGGATCAGATGCAGCGCGAAAATGCCGTAATTCAGGCGGAGCAGATCGGCATTCCTGATGACGCTGCCCAGTTCCGACGGGATGTATTCGGCATCGCGATGAATTTTGATTTTTTCCGGATCGGGTACGACGAACAGCACGACAAGGATGGCAAGCGCCGCCAAAATGGCAATCAGCCAGAAAATGCCGCTGATGCCGAAGTGATGGGCAACGACCGGCCCTAGGGTTATCGCCACGCCGAACGAAACACCAATGCTGGCGCCTATGGTTGCCATGGCTTTGGTGCGATGCACCTCCTGCGTCAAATCCGCCAGCAAAGCCATCACCGCCGCCGATACCGCGCCGCAACCCTGAAGGGCGCGACCGATCAAGACACCATAAATATCGGTTGCCAGTGCAGCCACGACACTACCGGCGACAAACAATATCAAGCCGATGACGATTACGCCTTTACGATTGAATTTATCGGACAGCAAGCCAAACGGAATTTGCAGCACGGCTTGCGTAAGGCCGTAGATGCCCATGGTCAGACCGACCAGTTTTGGCGTTGCGCCGGGCATTTGCTCGCCAAACAGCGACAACACCGGCAACAACATGAACAAGCCCAGCATTCTGAGTGCGTAAATACTGGCCAGCGATGCGGTAGCCCGCTTCTCCGTGCGGGTCATCGGGCTGGTTATATCCTGGATTTGAGCCACCCCCACTCTCCTTTGCAAGTGATTTTGAAAGCTGCGTATGGTAGCAGCTTACCCAGGCATCGCTCCAGCGACATCAGACCGACCCGCAGCTCGTCACAATCGCAGCTCAATCCTTGCCAAGGTTGAATCGGCAATCGCAATCTTTTCTGGCCATACAGTGCGTCTGCGCCACCGGGGCATTCAGCAATGTCGCCATCAAAGCCTTGTCAAATTGACATAACGCTGGATGTTTCAGTGCGAGATCGTGATAAACACAGTGACTTGCGCGAATGACGGCCTGACCGTCTTCGTGGCGTAATTCGGCGTGATAGCCCAGGTTTTGCATCAACTCGACCAGCGCCTGCTGCTTTTGAATTGCAGTCAACCCAGTGAACTGCGGCAACAGCGATGTCGCTAGCTTGACACCCATGTTCCACATCAGTCGCTCGAAAGCATCCGGATACAGATCGGCTGCCAGTTCGTCCAGCAGCAGGTTGCAAAACCAGGCGTATTGCTTGGGGAACTGCTGGATGCCGTCCTGGGTCAGGGCATAAATTCTGGCTGGCCGACCGCCGGTATTGCTCAAGTGAGCTTCGAACACCTGTTGCCGCTTCTCCAGCACCACCAGGTGCTGTTTTACTGCGTTACGCGAAATGCCGAGTTTTGCCGCCAGTTCGTCGATACTCAAGCCCGATTCCGAGTCGAGCAGCAAGGTCATCAGTTGTGCCTGGCGGGTGCCGGTTTCCGTTTTCATACCCCCTTCACCCTGCCCTCTCCCAAAGAACGGCAACAGGGGTATAAAAACGGGAAACACCTAAAGGTGAAAGGGAGGTATTGCCGGATAATGACACAGAAAGTCCTGATACGGAGGGTGGCCTGAACCGCAATATATCAGCTTTCACAATAAAATTATTGCAAAAGAGGGGTGCTTCACTTACCTTGTACCCCGCAAAACCCCAGAGTTTGCAATGTCATACCGACAAATCAACGAGAGGAGAACCCGCATGACCGAAAATACCCCATCGCTTTACGAACAACTGGGCGGCGAAGCTGCCGTCAATGCGGCGGTCGATATTTTTTACCGCAAGGTGCTGGCAGACTATCGCATCAACCGTTTTTTCAACAACACCGACATGGAAAGACAGGCGGCGAAACAAAAAGCCTTTCTGACCATGGCGTTCGGCGGCCCCAACAATTACACCGGCACCGATATGCGCACTGCCCATGCTCATCTGGTGGAAAAATTCGGCCTGGATGACTCGCATTTCGATGCCGTGATGGAGCATCTCACCGCCACGTTGAAGGAACTCAACGCGCCGCAAAACCTGATCGATCAGGTAGCCGCCATTGCCGAAAGCACTCGCGACGACGTGCTGAACCGCTGACGGACGCTACGGGATGTCGACCACAACCATCACCTTCGAAGACCGCCCGGTTGCCTGTCAAACGGGCGAATCGGTGCTCGATGCACTGTTGCGTGAGCATATCGACATTCCCCATGGCTGCAAACAGGGCGCCTGCCAGAGCTGCATGATGAAAAGCCTGGACGGCGCCCCACCGCCGGAAGCGCAAAACGGCTTGAAAGACGTTCTGCGCCATCAAAACCATTTTTTGGCCTGCTTGTGTTATCCGCAGCGCGACATGCGGGTCGGGCGACATACGTCGCAGCAATTCAACCGGGCAACAGTCATTGGCAAGCAACCCCTCAACAGCGAAACACTGTTGCTAACCCTGCATTGTCATGGAGTCATGGATTTCCATGCTGGCCAGTTCGTCCATCTGAAACGCGCCGACGGTTTGAGCCGCAGTTACTCGATCGCCAATAGTCGACGCCACGCCCACAGACTCAGCTTTCACATTCGCCGCCTGCCGGGTGGCCGCTTCAGCGAATGGGCGCATGGTGAACTGAATGTCGGCGACGACATCGAGGTATCCGATCCGCAAGGCCTGTGTTACTACCTACCGGACGACAAGGAGCGGAACATGTTGTTGATTGGCACCGGCAGCGGACTGGCACCGTTGGCCGGGATTATCGAGGAGGCCTTGCATCAGGGCCACAGCAGCGAGATTCATCTTTACCACGGCAGCCGGGAAGTTGACGGTCTGTACTGGGTCGATGAAATGCGCGAACTGGCACAACGCCACGCCCATTTTCATTACACACCGTGTATTTCGCGCGGCAACGCACCGCAAGGTATCGCCCAAGGCCGCGCCAACGACGTGGCACTGGCGGCGATACCGCAATTGAAAGACTGGCGACTGTATTTATGTGGCCACCCCGATATGGTCAACCAAAGCAAGCGTCAGGCATTCATGCAGGGCGCACGCTTGCAGGATATTCACAGTGACGCCTTTCACGTCGCCTCATCGACACAGGAATGATGCTACAGGAGGTTGTTCGAGAGGCGCACCCTTGTGGATAACCCCCCATAAAAAAGCCGCACTCCCGAAAGAGTGCGGCTTTTTTTATGAAAACTCAGATGGCAGCGATTTAAGCCATAGCGCGCAGTCTGGCGTTTAGCCTGCTTTTGTTGCGGGCGGCCTTGTTTTTATGAATCAAACCTTTGTTGACGGCTGAATCAATGATGGGTACGGCAGTTTTGAAGGCCGCTTGCGCCTGTTCTTTGTCACCGGCTCTGATGGCAGCAATGACTTTTTTGATGAAGGTGCGGAGATTGCTACGCTGTCCGGCATTGCGAATACGGCTGTTTTCTGCCTGACGCGCTCTTTTTTTAGCTTGGGGTGAATTAGCCATGGAACATCAGCTCTTGCGGATAATTGAAAACACGGCATTATCTTTTTGGATGCTATGATTGTCAACCCTTAAATCGTGCAGCGTTGGCATTCTATCTAAAGCGTGAGTCAGCAACTATACAAGTCGACCGCTATTGTCAGTGTCATGACGCTGATTTCCCGCGTCATGGGGTTTGTAAGAGACATGCTGATTGCCAGCCTGTTCGGTGTGTCAGAGGCAACCGATGCCTTTTTCGTGGCATTCAAGATACCGAATTTCCTGCGCCGCTTATTTGCGGAAGGCGCATTCGCCCATGCCTTCGTGCCGGTTTTGAGCCTGTACAAACAACACGAGAGCGAAGCCGGTATCAAGGCATTCATCGACCGTACCACCGGTACATTGGCAGTACTGCTGATCGGTATGACGCTGCTGGGCGTCGTCATATCACCCTGGCTCATCATCGTATTCGCGCCGGGTTTTCCCAATGAGGGTGACCAGCACCGGCTTGCGGTCGAACTGCTCAGAATCACTCTGCCTTACGTGTTTTTCATCTCGCTGACGGCATTAGCAGGCTCCATACTCAATGTTTATGGCCGCTTCGCCATTCCCGCGCTCACCCCGGTCATCCTGAACCTGACCATGATCGCCGCCGCCATCTGGCTATCGCCGCTCTGTGCCGAACCTATCATGGCATTGGGCTGGGGCGTGGCTGTGGCCGGGATCATTCAACTGCTATTCCAGATTCCACCCCTGTTGCGATTGGGTTTATTGCCCAGATTGCAATGGGGCTGGCACGACAGCGGCGTCCGCCGCGTGGCAGGGCTGATGCTGCCAGCGATATTCAGCGCGTCGGTGGTTCAGGTCAACATGTTGTTCGATACCGTGGTGGCTTCGTTTCTGGAGCAGGGCAGCGTGTCCTGGCTTTATTATTCCGACCGGATGGTCGAATTTCCGATCGGCATGCTCGGCGTTGCAGTGGGTGCCGTCATGTTGCCCAGCTTGTCGCGCAGCCATGCCAGCAACGATGCCCCTGCCTTTTCAATGTCGCTGGACTGGGGTTTGAAGCTAGTTTTTGTCGCCGGGGCACCGGCAACCATAGGGCTGGTGATGCTGGCCAACCCGCTGCTATCGACACTGTTTCAATACAACGCATTCGACGCCAACGACGTCATGATGTCCGGGCGCAGCCTGCAAACCTTCGCGCTGGGTTTACTGGCCTTCGTCATGATAAAAGTCGTCGTACCAGGCTTCACGGCACGTCAGGATGCACGCACACCGGCGCGCTTCGGCATTTACTCGGTCATCAGCAATATCGTACTCAGCTTGCTGCTGGTCGTGCCTCTGGCCCATGCCGGTATCGCCCTGGCGACCACATTATCGGCTTATCTCAATGTCGCCTTGCTGCTGGCGGCATTGATCCGGCAAAACATTTACCGGTTCGGGGCGGAATGGGGCGTTTTCACCGCACGGGTCATGCTGGCCAATCTGGCGATGACGGCATTCCTCTGGCAGACGGTCGACGCAACCGACTGGTTGTTTGCGAACGGATTGTCTGCGGACGGTTTATCTGCCAGCGGACTGGATAGAAGCGCTCGTTTGCTATGGACGATTTTCGAGGCCGCCCTGATTTACGTCGTCAGTTTGTTCATTGCCGGTTTCAGATTCGGCCATTTGCTGAACAAGGCCCGAGGAACTTGAGATTTTCTGTCGCACCACCATAGTCATGTAAAATCGCCCGGCCTACCGGGCTTCGAAGCAGCCAACCACACGTTTTGAGAAAATTATGAACACAAGAACCATTGGATTCATTGGCGGTGGCAACATGGCCACCAGCTTGATGAGCGGACTGATCGCCAGCGGCCACTCTGCGCAACAGATATGGGTGTCGGATACGCAACACGTCACTCTACAAACGCATCGGGATGAACTCAAGGTCAATACCAGCGAGGACAACAGCAAGGTGGCGGCAGAATCCGACGTAGTCGTGCTGGCGGTCAAACCCAAATTCATGCGGGAAGTGACCATGGCGATTGCACCTGCCGTACAGCAAAGGCGGCCATTGATCGTATCCATCGCCGCCGGTATTTCACAGGCCAGCCTGTCGGCCTGGCTGGGTGCCGATAGCGCCATCGTGCGCTGCATGCCCAACACACCCGCCCTGGTTCAAACCGGCGCGACGGTATTGCATGCCAACGCCCAGGTCAATGACGAGCAAAAAGACCTGGCCGAAAACATCCTCCGGGCCGTAGGACTGGCATTGTGGATCGATGATGAATCCAAACTGGATGCCGTCACAGCCCTGTCCGGCAGCGGGCCTGCCTATTTCTTCCTGTTGATGGAAGCCATGGAGCGGGTGGCGCAGGACATGGGGCTGGACGAACACACGGCGCGCCTGCTGATTCAACAAACAGCGCTGGGCGCGGCCAAAATTGCGCTGGAATCCACCGAATCGCCGATGCAATTGCGCCAGCGCGTGACATCCCCCGGCGGCACCACGCAAAAAGCCATCGAAACCTTCCAGAGCCATGCGTTTGCTGACATCGTCGCGCAAGCCTTGATGGCGGCGCGTGATCGTTCGGTGGAAATGAGTCAACAACTGGGAGCAATCTGATGGGCACCAATTACGTTACCAACCCGTTGGTGTTTCTGATAGACACCCTGTTTTCCCTGTATGTACTGGCTGTATTGCTGCGCTTTCTGCTGCAGTGGACACAGGCAGATTTTTACAACCCAGTTTCCCAGTTTCTGCTCAAAATCACCCATCCGCCGCTGCGCTGGATGCGGCGATTCATCCCGGCAATGGGCCGCATCGACACCTCGTCACTGGTGCTTGCACTGGTGTTACAGGCCATGGCCAATGTGACGATTCTTGCCATCAAGGGTGTCTCGCTCGGCTTCCCTGCCTTGCTGCTGCTGTCCTTCAGCGACATTCTGGAAATGGTCATCGACATTTTCATTTATGCCATTTTCGCCGGAGCCATCCTGAGCTGGTTTGCGGCAGGCAGTTATGGCTCGGCTGCGTCGATACTCTACAGCCTGACCGAGCCTGTGCTGAACGTATGCCGACGGTTGCTGCCCGATATTGGCGGCATAGACCTGTCTCCCCTGATTGCATTGCTTCTGTTGCAGCTTGCCAAAATGATGATTTTGCCGCCCTTGCAGCAACTGGTGAGCCTGCTGAGCACGATTTGATTATGCGTCGATTGCCGGGAGTTGCATGGCTTGCCTTATCGATAGCCCTGCTGTTTGGCGGCGGTACGGCACATGCCAGGAAAATGTACCGCTGGGTTGATGAGCAGGGCAATGTGTTCTTCTCCGATGTGGTGCCGCCCGATCAGGTTCAGCACAAGCGTGAAACCCTCAGCAACAAGGCGCGGGTAGTCGACAGCGTCGAAAAAGCCAAAACGATCGAAGAGCTTGAACAGCAAAAACGCCTGGATGCCTTGCACAAACACCAGGAAAAACTCATTGTCAAACAATCGGCGGAAGACAAGGTACTGCTTTCAACCTATCGCAGCCTCGACGACATGCAAACCGCCTTCGATAAAAAACGGCAAGGATTCGATGCCGACAGAAAACTGCACGAGGGTAATCTGCAATTGCTGGACAAACAATTACGCAGCCAGCAACAACAGGCCGCCGATTTCGAACGCAACGGCAAGACCGTTCCGGCAAAACTGTTGAGCGACATAGATGCCAGCAAGCGGCAAACCGATGCCGTCAAACAAACGATCCAGCGCAATCAATGGGAGCGCGAACGCTACGAAGCCGATTTCAAGGCCGACATCGCGCGTTTTCAGTTTTTGACGCAAGGTAGCGAAGCAGGCAATACATCTACCGACAAATCAAGCAACACCGCAGCCGACGACGCGATCGGCCTTTATCTGTGCAAGAACGCCGACGACTGCCAGCAAGCCTGGAAAATTGCCGCCGGATTCGTCGACCAACACGCCACGACCGCAAAAGACGTGGAAACCGACAGCCTCATCGTCAGAGCAGCTCCGCTAACCGACGACGACATGAGTCTGTCGCTGTCTTTGATTGGCAACCAGCATCAACAGCAGATATTTCTCGACATACGCTGCAAGGCATCGGTTATCGGCAGCGCACTGTGCGCAAGCCACAAAGCCCAGGCCATACGCCGGAGCTTCGTGCCGTACATTCAATCGATGCGACAGAATCGATGACATAAAGCCGGAGTTGAATAGCCGTTTAGTCACAGATTCAGGTGTTATCTTTCGACTGGCAGTCCCAGCAAGCATTACCAGTTTTTCTTCAAAGCAAACCGATCCGATGAGCCGAGTTCGCCTCACCGGCCAAGACTCAGGATATGGTCACAAATAACTTCCACATTGCTCTCCCTCGCCCACAGGAGAGGGCCGGGGTGAGGGGAAAATAAGGAAGTTATTTGTGACGGAATCCTGCTTTGCTCTCTACAACATCACGAACAAAAGCGGGATGATCCCACGCTTGCGGATACCGTGTGCGGCCCAAGCGAACGATAACCAACTCATGTGATGGCACGATGGTGACGAACTGCGCTTCGTGCCCAGCGGCATGAAAGGCCTGCACCGGAAGGTGAGCGTCTGTTCCTGCATAATCATCCGGCACCCGAAGCCAAAAGTGAGCGCCGTAGCGCCCTTGGTCGTCCGCCGGAGCGGGGGATGTCGTGTACGCGACCCAGCCTTCGGGAAGTATCCGTTCTCCGTTCCACACACCGTCCTGCAAGTACAATATCCCGAAGCGTGCCCAGTCCCGAGCCGTCGCGTACATGTACGAGGAGCCCACGAATGTGCCCGCTGCGTCGGTTTCGAGCGTGGCGCTCAACATGCCGATCCGATCGAACAAGGCACGTCGAGGAAAAGTCAGGTAAGCCGACTGATCGCGCAGTACCTTCCGGATTATCCGGGCGAGTATGTTGCTCGTGCCGCTCGCGTACTCCCACGTCGTACCGGGAGCGGATGCAAGCTCCTTGTTCACCGCAAATGCCGCGACATCACCGGCTCCGAACAACATCTGCATGACATCCGAGCTTGGACTCACCATTCCCTCGTCGAAGCGCAACCCACTGCTCATTCGTAACAACTGGTCAAGCGTGATGGCGGCTCTTGGATCACCGGCGTGCTGCCATTCAGGCACTGGAACAGGCAATCCAAGCGCAAGCACGCCGTCGCGTACCAGAATACCGATTAGAGCATTCATGACGCTCTTCGTCATCGACCAACCGGCAAGCGGCGTGTCGGGACTGATGCCTGGAGCGTACTGCTCCGCGACAATCTGCCCACGATGCACGACAACCACCGCGAGCGTACGCCGTAGATGCTGCGGATCCGGTTCAGCAAATGCCCGGTTGACGGCGGCCTGAACGTTTCCGAGAGAGGCGTCCCCGACACCGTCTTGGGTTCGCTGCTCAACTGCTCGCCGCAGCGGCGCTACTGCTGCGGCTGGCTCGCGGGTCGACTGGTTATCTGGCAGCGCGGGCGGGATCAGGCCATCCAGAACGAGGGTACATCCCAAGCCGTTGCGGTAAACCGCTCGGCGTCTGACAGTGCCCAGGAAGCTTGCGGTCACTGCTTCGGCACCCCGATCAATCGAGGCATCGATGTGCCGCAGGGCGCCGAGATCCTCGGCGTGAAGGTCGGTGAGAACGGCTTCAGGATCGAGCCTGGAAACGAAAACGCCCGAGCAAAGCATTTTGGCCTTGTAGCCTACACCGACGACGAGCGTGTCGTGCAAGAGCCAGCCGCCGAAGCTGAGCGCACCTAGAACGACGACAGCGAGCGATCGAACGATGAGTCGTCGCCTCCTGAAGATCATGCGGACTTCATGTCGAGTGATCGTGCGGAACTAAACACGAGCCAAGGAGCGCACCATTTTTAGCGCGCCCCGCTTGAGCGTAATGTGGGACTAAGCAATATTTCAGATCGCCAGCAAGGCGCGCAACACATCGATCCGGCTAATCATGCCCACCAGTTCGCCGCTCTGAAATACCGGAAAGCTGCGCAACAGCGAATTTTCGAACTTGCTGGCGACATCGATCAGGCTGTCTTCGGCATTGACGACGACGGGGTTCCGGGTCATGAATTCGTCCACGGTACCCGGCATGCTTTGGTTGTAGGCCGATTCGACGACGATGCGAATACCATCCTTCTCGGAGAACAGCCCCACCAGTTTTCCGCGCGAATCGACGACCGGCATACTGGTGATCTTATGACTCAGCAATGAAGCTATTGCCTTCGATACGTCGGTATCCGGTGAAACCTTGACGATATGGGTCGACATATAATCGGCAACTGCGATTTTGGCCAACATGGCACACCTCCATTTTCATAATTATCGAGAGAAGACGGGGGTGCCGTTGCGATGCGGATGAATCGGTTGGGCACTCGTCCTCGTTTGCGCCGGTGTCGACAGCCACAAACCTGTCATGACCCTCTTGAGCGCGGGGGGATTATACGCTGTCAAACCGTTCGAGTGCCCTGCAATCCGCCGGTGTGAATGACCAGAATACGCTGGCCGGGTGCAAAACAACGACGCCGTATCAGGTCGTAAACCGCGTACAAGGCTTTGCCGGTGTAAACCGCGTCCAACGGAATGCTGTGCGCCTGTTGAAAGTGGTCGATGAAATGCCGCAGCGGCAGCGAGGTTTTGCCGAAGCCACCGTGATGATAGTCCAGCGCGATGCGCCACTCGGGTTGCGGACGGCCATGACCGGCCAGCAAGCGTTCGACATCCTGGTTCAGAAATGCCGCGCCTTTCAAGGCGGCAATGCCGATGACGCGGGTTCTCTCATCCAGCGCCGCAACCAGTCCGGCCAGCGTCGTCGCCGTACCGCAGGCAAGCGCCACGACATCCGCCCGTCCCTCGATATCAACAGCCATATCGCCTACCCCGTTCAGCGCCAGCGGCAACGCGCCGCCTTCCGGCACCCAGTACTGCCCGGCTTGCAGGCCCGGCAGTGCATCGTGTGCGCGATACTGCCGCAGCGCACGGTAGTGTTCGCGTGACACGAAATGCAGCGTCATGCCGAATGCCACCACATCGCGCAACGTCGGGCAGAGTATTTGAGGCGGTTCGCCTCGAACGAAGGCGGCGGTTTTCAGCCCCAGACAGCGGCCAACATAGGCCAATGCATGCAGATGATTGGAATGGCTGCCGCCCATGCTGACCAAGGTATCGGCACCTATGGTCAGAGCGTGATCGAGAATGTACTTGAGCTTGCGCCATTTGTTGCCGGACACGACAGCGTGCAGCAAATCGTCGCGCTTGATCGAAAGCTCGACCCCGAAACCGGCCAGTTCCGGGTCGTCTATGGTCACGACAGGACTGGGCGCCAGTCCGGCCTCGAAGGCCAACAGGCGCGGATGCAAATTCATATCGCCTGTTTGATGATCCAGGCTACGTCAGCCGTTTGTCTGAATTCGATATGAGTGAACGGCCAGATCAAGCGTTACCGTCCATCCGAGCCAGAAAAGGCTGTCGGCGTTTTCTCATTTCCACGCTCTGCGAGCCGAACCTTTACACGATCAGATTGCGTCAATGACGGAAATGGCGCATGCCGGTCAACACCATGGCGATGCCGTGTTCGTCGGCTGCTGCGATGACCTCGGCGTCGCGCACTGAGCCGCCGGGGTGAATGACGGCGGTGATGCCGGCTGCCGCAGCGGCGTCGATACCATCGCGGAACGGGAAGAAGGCATCGGACGCCATCACCGAACCCGGCACGATCAAACCTTCATCAGCCGCCTTGATACCGGCGATCTTCGCCGAATACACCCGGCTCATCTGTCCGGCGCCGACACCGATGGTGCGACCATCCCTGCCGTAAACGATGGCGTTGGATTTGACGAACTTGGCCACTGTCCAGACAAACAGCAAGTCGGCCATTTCCTGCTCGCTGGGGGTGCGTTTGCTGACCACCTTGATGTCGGCGACACCGATGTGCCCGCTATCTTTATCCTGAACCAGCAGGCCACCGCCGACACGCCTGAAATCCAGTGCGGCCGCGTTGGCATCCGTCCAAAATCCGCATTCCAGTAACCGAACATTGTGTTTTTTGGCCAGCGCCTGTTTTGCTGCCGCTGAAACGGCAGGCGCGATGATGACCTCGACGAATTGCCGGGTAGCAATTTCGTTAGCGGTTTGTTCGTCGAGTTCGCGGTTGAAGGCGATGATGCCGCCAAATGCCGAGGTGGGGTCGGTGGCATGGGCGCGGTCGTAAGCGTCGAAAAGCGTATCGGCCACCGCCACGCCGCAGGGGTTGGCGTGTTTGACGATAACGCAGGCTGGTCGGGCAGCGAATGCCTTGACGCATTCCAGCGCGGCGTCGGCATCGGCGATGTTGTTGAACGACAGCTCCTTGCCCTGCAATTGGCGTGCAGCGGCAATCGTGCCGACCGGTGGCTGTTTCTCGGTATAAAACGCTGCGTTCTGATGCGGATTTTCGCCGTAGCGCATGGCTTGCAGACGATGGAATTGCAGATTGAGGGTTTGCGGAAAACCGGCCTCGACGGTTTTGCTCAGGTAAGCAGCAATGGCAGTGTCGTAACGCGCGGTATGCTCGAAACTTTTCAGGGCCAGCCTGAAACGGGTATCGTGGCTCAAAGCCGTTTGATTGGCCTGCAATTCGGCCAGTACGGCATCGTAATCGGCGGGATCGACGATGACGGCGACATCGGCGTGGTTCTTGGCGGCAGCCCGCAGCATGGTCGGCCCGCCGATGTCGATGTTTTCGATGGCGCTTGCCAGGTCGCAATCGGGATGGGCCACAGTTTGTTCGAATGGATACAGATTGACGACTACCATGTCGATCGGCTGGATGCCGTGCTCGGCCATGACATCGTCATCGGTGCCGCGTCGCCCCAAAATGCCGCCGTGAACCTTCGGATGCAGGGTTTTCACCCGGCCATCCATCATTTCCGGAAACCCGGTGTAATCGGCAACCTCAGTGACCGGAACCTGATGCTGGGCCAGCAATTTCGCAGTGCCGCCGGTCGACAGCAGTTCGATGCCTAGTGCTTGCAGCGCCTGGCAAAATGCCAGTACCCCGGTTTTGTCCGACACACTGACCAAGGCGCGCGTCACATTTTTGTTCATGTCAACCTCAAAAAACAAACGATGAAAAATCAACCAATGCCGAATAGCGCGATTTTCTTGCGCAAGGTGCTACGGCTGATACCCAGAATCTCTGCTGCCCGGCTCTGATTGAAATGGGCCTGTTTCAGCACGATTTCGATCAAGGGTTTTTCGACCTCATTCAGCACCAGCTCATACAAATTGGCTGGTTCGTGTCCGTCCAGATGCGCAAAATAGTCATCGAGACATTGACGAACATGGTGCGCCAATGTCAGGCCGCTACTGTGGGAGCTATCGAGTGTCTTGTTGTCCATTTAAGCGACTCTTGAATTCAGATTGTGGAACGAGGCGTTCACCCGTGCCAGTTGCTGGGCGGGGTGTTCGGCCTGATTGATTTGCCGTGCTTGATCCGGGGGGATGCCGCCGAGTTGCCGGAAGTACCAGCCTAAGTGTTTGCGAGCGATTTTAACACCGGCGTCGTTACCGTAAAAATGATAAAGCGCGTCCAAATGCTGGCGTATCGTTGTCTGTATCTCGGTCAGCGTCGGCGGTGCCACGGCGGGCGATTCGACGGGCAATGCCTGACACAATTCGGCGAAAATCCAGGGCCGACCTTGCGCCGCCCGGCCTATCATCACGGCATCCGCACCAGTATGGGCTAGCACCGCTCGCACCTTGTCGGCGCTGTCGATGTCGCCATTGGCAATGACGGGAATGGCAACGCTGTGTTTGACGTCGCGGATCGTGTCGTATTCGGCCTGGCCATTGAAGCGACAGGCGCGGGTTCTGCCATGAATGGTCAGCGCCTGAATGCCTGCCGATTGGGCAATGTTCGCAATCCGCACGGCGTTGCGCTGCGCAGGCTCCCAGCCGGTACGGATTTTCAGCGTCACCGGCACCTGAACGGCCTTGACCACCGCCACCAGTATGCTTTCGACTCGGGCCTCGTCACGCAACAAGGCTGACCCAGCCATGACCGAACAAACTTTTTTGGCCGGACAGCCCATGTTGATGTCGATGATCTGCGCACCGCGATCCTGATTCAAACGCGCCGCATCGGCCATTTGCTTAGGCTCGGTGCCCAATATCTGCACGGAGTGGATGCCCGTATCCGCTGCGTATTCGATTTTTCTGAGCATCTTGGGCGATGTTTGCAAATGCGCTTGCGAGATGACCATCTCAGACACCGTCAACCCGGCGCCGAATCGAGCGCACAGGCGACGAAACGGCAAATCCGTCACGCCCGCCATGGGCGCCAGGATCAGATTATTGGGAAGCGTGTAAGGGCCGATGCGCATGATGCCGAGGCGAAAAATGGCCGCACATGATACATGAAAACCCGCCTTGTCCAATGCCACATGAGCCTGAGCAAGGCGACGAATCAAGCCTGTCAAGGGCTTTGATTACAATGATTTACATGAAAGACTGATTTCAGCTCTCCTGTGTATCAAGTTCGGTATGGATTCCCACGGAGACCGTGGGAACCAGAAAAACCAGAAAACTCTACGACGATCTGCGCGACAACCGCATTCAGGCTGGCTTGCGGCTGGAGCAGGAACACATCGGCTTTCACTGGCTGGCGCATCAATCAGGAGCCAAACCATGTATTACTCATCCCAAATCAAACCCATCAGCTATCTCAAGGCCAACGCTGCCGAGGTGTTGTCTTACATCGCTGAACAGCGCCAACCCCTGGTCATCACTCAAAACGGTGAGGCCAAGGCTGTGCTGCAAGATGTGGCCTCGTTCGAGGAAACTCAGGAAACACTGGCCTTGCTGAAAATCCTGGCACTGGGCAACCAGGATGTGGAAGCAGGCAAGGTCAAGCCGGTGGCTGACGTGGCGGTGCGTTTGCGCGCGAAGCAGGCAACGACCTGATGGTCGGCAGACCGAGTCGCTACGAGGTAGTGCTTACCCAGGGTGCGGAGCAGGATTTGGAGTCCATTTACGACTACATTGCCGAGTTCGATTCTATGGCCAATGCCAACGCCGTGCTGGATGGGTTGGTGGCAATTGTGGAAGGGTTGGCCAAGCTCCAGGAGCGCGGCAGTTATCCAAGGGAACTGGTCGGCCTTGGCATCAAGGAATACCGCCAGACCGTCTTCAAGCCGTATCGGGTGATGTATCGTGTTGCGGGCAACCAGGTCATCATCTACCTGATTGGCTGACGGGCGCCGTGATATGCAGTCGGTGCTGGCGAGACGGTTGTTGGGCGCATAGGCGCCCCTGCTGCATTCCTTTTGCCGCGCGTGAGAACGAGAATTTGTAACCGCATCCTAACCGCGCCGCGTTACTTCAAAAAAACCGCTTGCGGATATGGTGCAGTAAAACAACGCCGCCGACGGCGCCCACGGTATCGGCCAGCCAGTCGGTGACGTCGGGGTTGCGCCCCGGCACGAAGCTTTGGTGCCATTCGTCGGATATGCCGTACAGGCTGCAAAATAACGCAGCCAGTATCAGGGTCAGTTTGCCGGACAACCCAGCATGGCGCAGCGCCCGCCAGGCCAGCAGGGCCATGACGAAATAGGCACCGGCATGCATGACCTTGTCCTGAGCGTTGAACACCGAAGGCACGGGCAGCATCGACTGTGACGACAGCCAGAAGATGAGTCCGCAATAGGCAATCAAGGCCGTCCAGTCCAGCCATTTGGTCGTGTTCATATCACTCCCGTACCGGTCGTTTTTCCAGTTTGCGTTGCAAGGTGCGGCGATGCATGTTGAGTGCCCGTGCCGCCGCCGAGATGTTGCCGTCGTGCTGCATCAGCACTTTTTGCAGATGTTCCCATTCCAGTCGTTTGACCGATAGCGGATTGTCGCTGATGGCCACGCTGGCATCGCCTTCGTTCTTGTGCAGCGCACTGACGATTTCATCGGGGCTGGCGGGTTTGGTCAGGTAATGAATCGCGCCCAGTTTGATGGCTTCGACGGCGGTGGCGATGCTGGCATAGCCAGTCAGCATGACAATCTGGGTGTTGCCGTCGAGCGAAATCAGTTTTTTCACCATTTCCAGCCCGGAATCGTAGCCAATGCGTAAATCGATGACGGCATATTCCGGTTCGGTTTCTTCGGCCAGGCGAATGGCTGTTTCGACATCGCAGGCGACCGTGACCTGAAAATTGCGTTTCTCCAACGCCGGTTTCAATACGGTGCAAAAGGTTTCGTCGTCGTCGACGAGCAGCAGATTGGGCTTGTCCTGGCTGTCTTGATGGCTGTCCTGGTTCATGAATGACGTTCCTTGGCAAAAAGGGGCAAACCGATTTCGACGTTGACGCCGCCGGATTCGAGATTGCTGAATTGTATGGTACCGCCCAGGCGCTTGATGGTGGTATAGGTCAGAAACAGGCCCACTCCCATGCCCTGTTTGTTGCTACGCACCGGTTGCTGGCCGGCAAACTCCAGTAAATCGGGCGGCAAGCCCGGCCCATGATCGCGAACCGTCAGATACAGCATGTCGCTGTTCCAGGTAGCATGAAATTCGATGCCTTTTTCTGGCTGGGTGGCTTCCGCCGCGTTGTTGAGAATGTTGATGATGGAGTGGGTGACGGTGCGCTCGGCGATGATTTCGGCAGCGGGGTCGACCCGGCTGTCGATGTAGCGTTTGAGTTTGGTCGATGCCTTGTGGGTGCGCCACTGATTCAACACATCGTCGATGTAATGGCTCACCGTCATACGCTTGCCCGATTCGGCACGCATTTCGCCCGCCGATGCCGACATCACCGACAAAGCCTGTTTGCAGCGGCTGAGCTGCTGCTGCATGATTTTGAGTTTTTGATGGAGCTCCGGGTAACGATGCTCGGGCAGGTCTTCTTCCATTTCGTGCGCCAGTATCGTGATGGTGCCCAGCGGTGTTCCCATATCATGCGCTGCACTGGCGGCCAGCGTACCCAGCGACACCACGCGGTCGTCGCGCAATGCGCTTTCCCGCGCCTCGGCCAGACTGCGTTCGCGGTCTCTCAGGCTTTTCGACAGGGCGATGACGAAAAACGCCACCAGACCGGCACTGAACACAAAACCAAACCACATGCCAAGTACGTGCAGGTTGAAATGACGACGGTCTTCCAGCAACTGCATCTGCAAACTCATCTCCGGCGTCATGCCGCTCATGTGGTGCATTTTGGGCGCCAGGGCTGGCAGCGGCACGTTGTAGGCAATCAACACCGTGTAGGCGCAGGAGGTGATGATGACCATATTCCAAGCATAGGCCTGCGGCAACATGATGGCGGTGACGATCAGGGGCAGCAGAAACACCCAGATGATGGGATTGGAGGCGCCGCCGGTCAGATACAACAGGTAAGACAGGGCAACGACATCCACGCAAATCTGCGAAAAAATCTCGTGCTCGGTCACGGGTTCCGGCGTTCGCAGCCGCAACCAGGTGTAAAGATTCAGCGTCGACATGGCGAATATCGCCAACCAGAGCTGATTCATCGGCAGTGTTACCCCCAGGCCGTGTACCGCGATGAACATGGCGATGATGACGGCGAACAGCATCAGGTTTCTGAGGATGTACAGCCAGGTCAGGTTTTCCCGGATCGAGATTTCGGCTTTGGGCAGAATATGTGACAGCATGGCAATGGCAGGACGGCGGCAAGGGGGGTTATGGTACTCAAAAACCGGTCGTTGTCCGTCGGGCTAGCCGCTTGGTATCGGAACTGAACAGCGATTACCTCAAGCTGATGATGGGCCAGTTGGCCGCGTGGGCCAGTTGGCGAAGTTTGTCGTCTGGATCGACCGCAACCGGATTTTCCACCAGATTCAACAACGGCAAATCGTTGTGAGAGTCGCTATAGAAATGACTACCTTTCAAGTCGTAGGCATTACCTGCAAGCCATTGTTGCAGCAGACTGACCTTGCCTTGCTGGAAAGACGGTGTGCCGATGAATTTGCCGGTGTATTGGCCATCAATTTTTTCGGGTGTGGTTGCCAGCAAATGTTCGATGCCGAACAATCGAACAATGGGTTCAGTCACGAAGCGGTTGGTAGCAGTAATGACCATTAACACATCGCCTGCATCGCGATGGCGATCAACCAGCGTTTGCGCGGCCTCCAGCACGATAGGGCGTATGATGTCCTCGACGAATTCCGCTCGCCAGCGATAGAGTTGATCGGCATCGTGCCGTGCCAATGGCGCCAGCGAAAAATTTAGAAACTCGACGATGTTCAGACAACCTTGCTTGTAGTCTTCATAGAACTTTTTATTGGCATCTGCATACAGGTCTTTGTCGACGATGCCGCGTTCAACCAGAAATTGGCCCCATAAAAAATCACTGTCATCAGCAATCAAGGTGTTGTCGAGATCAAAAATTGCGAGGCTCACGGTCGATTCGTCCTGTATCCGCTAAGGTTTCAAAATATACATATAAACGTAACTATTCGGCGTCCAGCTGGCTTATCCTGTCCACACTCTGAGGCACTAGAACGGTTTTTCCCTATCGCGCATCCGTGGATGTCGCTGAATAGTTACGATATTTTTTTAGCATCAGCCTTGGCCAGCTTGATTTTCAACTCGCCAAACACCTGTTTAATCGTTTCGCCGTTAAAACCCCGTTGCTGCAAAAACCGGCTGCGCTTGGCCCATTCGCTCAGAGCCAACGCCTTGGCGTCATCGTATTTGCCCTGGTAAGCATCCAAAGCCAGATTCAGCCAACCGCCCTGTTCGTCAGCCTGCGCGTCCAGATCGACACCCTCGATACCCCGCTGCTGCAATTCGTAAGCGATACGCAGCGGACCGTAACCTTTGGCAATGCGATCGCGGACGTAAATTTCGGTGTAGCGCTCGTCGCTTTGCCAGTTTTGCCCGACCAGTTCGTCGATGACGACTTCAACCTCGCTGCGTTCGTATCCCCGCAACGCCAGTTTATCGAACAACTCCCGGCGGCTATGTTCGCGCCGGGCCAGCAGCCTTAAACAAACCGCTTCGATTTGCCGACGCCGCTCAGTCGCCGTCGATGAATTCGGCGTCGTTTGCGTCGTGGTCATCTACGGGTGCCGCAGTCACCCGGCTGACAAAGGCTTTCTCGCGGATGGCTTTTTCCAGTTCGGCGGCTTTGTCCGGGTTGTCTCGCAAGAACTGCTTGGCATTGTCTTTGCCCTGGCCGATTTTCTCGTTGTTGTAGCTGTACCAGGAGCCGGATTTCTGCACGAAACCGAACTCCACGCCCAAATCCACCAATTCGCCGAAGAACGATACGCCTTCGCCGTAGAGAATTTCGAAATCGGCCTGCTTGAACGGCGGAGCGACCTTGTTCTTGACGACTTTCACGCGGGTTTCGTTACCGATGACCTCATCGCCTTTCTTGATGGCGCCGATGCGGCGAATATCCAGCCGCACCGAGGCATAGAATTTCAGCGCGTTACCACCGGTGGTGGTTTCCGGGCTGCCGAACATTACGCCAATTTTCATGCGCAACTGGTTGATGAAAATCACCAGCGTGTTGGAACGCTTGATGTTGGCGGTGAGTTTGCGCAAGGCTTGCGACATCAGCCGCGCTTGCAGCCCCATGTGCGAATCGCCCATGTCGCCTTCGATTTCGGCTTTCGGCGTCAGCGCTGCTACCGAGTCGATAACCACGATGTCGACTGCGCCGGAACGCACCAGCATGTCAGTGATTTCCAGGGCTTGCTCGCCGGTATCGGGCTGCGACACCAGCAAGTCGTCGATGTTGACGCCAATTTTTTGGGCATAGGCGGGGTCAAGAGCATGTTCGGCATCGACGAAAGCCGCCGTACCGCCCAGCTTTTGCATCTGGGCGATGGTTTGCAGGGTTAGCGTGGTTTTGCCGGACGACTCCGGGCCGAATACCTCAACGATGCGCCCGCGCGGCAAACCACCGCAACCCAGAGCAATATCGATGCTCAGCGAGCCGGTCGACACCACCTCGATGTCGCGACTGGCCGCGACATCACCCATGCGCATGACCGAGCCTTTACCGAACTGCTTTTCGATTTGCATCAATGCAGCGCCCAGCGCCTTTTTCTTGTTTTCGTCCATTTGCTTACCCGGATGATGAGCCTGAAAGCCGCGCATTATCACACAGACGGCAACCTGTGAAACGACAGCCGCCGCCGGGGCTTGCGGCTTACTCGGGTCTGCTGGCGATTGCAGGGTTTTGGCTTGACGTCCGTCGCTTGGTCTAATACAGCCCGTAGGCGGTGAGGCGCGAATCGTATCGTTGATGTTTCTTGATCGATGCGGTTCATTTGCCGTCTGTCAGCAGGAGCGGGCCACGCCTGCGACTTCGCAGGCGTGGCCCGCTCCTGCGTCGACATTCACGGCAAATACAGGCTGAAGCGGGCGCCACCCAGGGCGCTGTCGTTGTCGATTTGAACGAAGCCACTGCGACCCTGGTTTTTGTGCAGGCTGGCCACGGCGGCGACGAAATACAGGCCCAGCCCGCTGTTACCCGTGGCCCAGTCGAACCTGTCCTGGCTGCCGAGATCGGCAGCCAACAGGTGCGGCGGGTAGCCTTCGCCGTCGTCTTCGATGCAAAAACGCAGGTAAGCGTCTTGCTGGCTGGCCGACATCAGAATGCAGCGGCGGCTGTAACGCTGGGCATTGTTCAGCACCGTGCCCAGGGCGTTGCTGACGATCTGGTAATCGCAATAACACACCAGATCGCCTGTGCATTGCACTCTGACATCGAGCCGGTTCAGCCAGGCCAGGCGGTCTTGCTGGGCTTTGGCTTCGTTGATGAGGTCGAGCGCCGGGTACTGATCGATGGCCAGCGCGAACTTGCGCGTGTCGATTTTGTGCAGCACCAGAAGCTGCATCAGGCTGTGGTTGATGCGAGTGGCTTCGAAGCGCAAGTGTCGGCAATCGTCGGTCAGGTTCGAGGCACCGGTTTGTTCCAGTTGTTCAACCAGTGCCAGCAGCGTACCCAGCGAGTTTTTGATGTCGTGCACCGTCGAGGCCAGCAGCGTTGGAAACGCCGAATGATGTTCAGATTTGGTCATGAGATTTGGTCATGAAATGGGGGCTTTGTTTCGTTGATGCGACCATTGGACGAATTCGTGTTCCAGTACCGCCAGCTTGTGGCGTTCTACCCCTAGCTGTTTGGCGCTTTTGAGCAGTTTTTGCGCTTTCAGGATTTTGTCGTTGCTGATGCTGGTGGTTTTCAGGTCGTGAATGATGATGTTCAGCGCATTCATGATGAGGGTCTTGTTGCCTGGCATGGCCACCATTGCACGTTCTAACAGTGCCATGGCCTCCGTGTACTGGCCTTGCTTGTACAGGGTCGCCGCCTTGTTGTTGGCGGACACCATGGCTTTTTTCGTGGCCTGGATCAAGGCCTCGCTACGATGTTCCATGCCCAGCCCTGCGTGCATCGTGCGCACGGCGGCCATGAATTCGTCGTCGTCGACATGCGATTTGATAAGACTTTCCATCAGAGTATCGGCATGACCGGCTTCATCATTCACGAAGCAGGCATGGATCAGCTCCAGTTGCAGGTCTTTCGGTACGCGGTTGCCCAGCCGTTCGCTCAAGGCCAGCGATTTTTCCAGGGCGTCACGCGTGGCGTCTGCATCGCCCATCGCGTTGTAAACCGCCGTTTCCAGCGTCAGCGCCCGCAACTCGGCTTCGGCGTCGTTGGGGTAGGTTTGGCGCATCTGGCTCAAGAGGCTGAGCGCATCGCCGATGGCTTGGGTTTTGCAATAGAGTTTGGCCAGGTTGGCGAAATCGCTGCTCGATTTGTGTATCGAATGCTTGCCCAGCGCAACCACTGCTTTGTAGGTGCGCAGGGCTAGTTCGACATTGCCATTGCTGTCGGCGGTGGCGGCCAGCGTCTTTTGGCGGCGTATCGATTGTGGCGACAGCTCAACCGCCTGCTGTAACACCGATTCTGCTTCATCCGGTTGGCCGAGTTGCAAGCAGGCTTTGGCCAGCCAGTCGTAAGCCTCCATGCACAAGGGGTTGTCGCGTATGACGTCGGCAAATGATGCGGCGGCCTGTGCCGTTTGTCCCTGATTGAACTCGACGATGCCCAATCCCAAGCGTGCCCAGGCCAAATCGCGTTCCATCACTACCTCGCGGTAAACACTAGCCGCCGTATCGTTGTCGTCGGTCAGTAGCGCCAGTTCGGCGCGCAGGCGCAGCAACGGCATCCGCATCCTGGCATGGCCTTCGGCCAGCAGCCTGTCGCATTGCACGATGGCGGTGGGGTAACGCCCCAGCGCCATGTCACGTTCAACCGTGCCAAGATAGGCCTTGCGTTGCAAATTGCGTTCGATACGTGCATACAACTGCTGGGCGTTGAAAGGCTTGGTCAGGTATTCATCGGGCTTGCTGTCCATGGCGCCCAATACCATGGCCTGGGTTTGTTCGGCGGTGATGAGGATGAAAATTGCACTATGATCGATCAGGTTGCGATGCCGGGCTTCTTCCAGTACCTGCTGGCCGTTTTTGCCGGCACCGAGGTTGTAATCGCACAGAATGATGTCGAAGGCTTGCTTGCTCAGGGTGTTCAATGCATTAGCGCCGTTTTCGGCTTCGACGATGACATCGGCACCGACGGTATGCAGCATGTCGCGGATCGCCTTGCGCATCGCAGGGTAGTCTTCCACGATCAATAGGGTTTTGCCGGTGAGTATCGATTTCATGCAGGGTGCGAAATGGCTGGGTCAAGCTGTCGATGACGCCAAGTCTAGTAAGACTCTCGCAAAATGGCCGAATAATCAGCGGAAAGCCCGGTTGCCTTGCCGCCGTGTCGATGTGAGCGTCATGCAGGCTAACCCTGCCAGCCACCGCCAAAGGCTCTGTAAAGCTGCACCAGAGCCTGCAAGACATCAAGACGCGCTTGTACCTGGGCGGTTTCGGAGTTCAGCAGGCTGCGCTGGGTGATGAGCAAGGCCTGGTAGTCGACGGCGCCGACGCGGTATTGATCGCGGGCGATGATGTAAGCCTCGCGCGCCCTGGTGACGGCTTCGTTCAAAGCTTGCAGGCGCTGCGACGAATGATTGCGCACGGCGGCAGCGTCTTCGACTTCCTTGAATGCCACCAGCAGGCTTTGCTGATAGCGCTCAACCAGCTCGGCGTTGCGCGCTTTGGCGCTGGCCAGCCCACCTTCCAGACGGCCACCTTGAAACAGGGGTTGGGCCAGACCGGCCGCCATGGCCAAGGCTACCCCGGCTGGTTGCGGGTTGGCCAGCAATGTATCCAGATTGATGGTCAACCTAGGGAAAAACTGGGCTAGGGCGATGCCGACTTCAAGGTTGGCGGCTTGCAGGCTCATCTCGGCCTGACGCAAATCCGGGCGGCGTTGCAGCAGGGTCAGCGGTTGTTGCGAGGGTACGACGGGTAGCGTCAAATCGGAGAAATGTTGTCGTCGGACGTTGAACTCGACCGGTGGCCGTCCCAGCAAAATGGCCAGCGTGTTTTCAGCCAGCGCCTGTTGTTGAGTCACCAGATCGACATTGGCCCGCGCGTTTGCCACTTCGGTTTGTTGCTGGGCGACAGCCAGCGCCGATACCGCACCTGCCTGGAAACGCGACTCGACGATGAGCATGATGTCTTCGGTGTTTTTCATGAAGCTTTCGGTGATGCGCTTGCGTTCGGCAGTTGCCAGCAAAGCGAAGTAGGCAGAGCTGACATCGGCCATGACTACCAGTTGCAAGGCCTCACGGGCGAAGACTTCGCTCAGGTAGCGCGCTTGGCCGGCATCGCGGCGCCCCCGGTTGGCACCCCACAAATCGACTTCATAGGCCAGGGTGACGTTACCGCTGCGGCGCCGACTTTCGCCCAGTTCGTTGTGGGTGCTGTTCATGTTGGCATCGGCGCCCAGAATGGGCCACAACTCGGCACCGGCTATCATCGTTTGCGCCCGCGCCTGTTCGATGCGCTGCGTGGCGGCGGCCAGGTCGTTGTTGTACTGCAAGGCCTCGGTTATCAGTTGATCGAGTTCCTGGCTGCCGAAGGTTTGCCACCAGCCCGGCGCTATCGGCGAATCCGTGACCCCATGCTCGGCGTTGCGCCACTGATCCGGCAGATGGCCACTATCGAGCACAAAATCCGGCATCAGATTGCAAGCCGTCGTCAGAAATGCGCTGACAGCCATGGTCAGCCCAGCCCGTTTCATCGTTACTCTGCCGCCAGTGCCACGACTGGATCCATCAGAGCGGCTTTGCGGGCCGGCAGAAAGCCGAACAACAAACCGGTGCCGAAGGCACTGGAAAACGCCAGCAGCGCCGGCAGGGGTGAAAACACCACCGTCATGCCGAACCAGGCCAGCAACCCGCCCAGGCCAAAACCCAGCACCACGCCAATGACACCGCCCAAGGTGCAGACCAGGGCGGCTTCGGTGTTGAATTGCAGCAGGATGTCGCGGCGACGGGCACCGGTCGCCATGCGGATACCGATTTCCCGGGTGCGCTCGGTGACGCTGACCAGCATGATGTTCATGACCCCTATGCCGCCGACGATCAGCGAAATGGCGGCGACGATGCCCAGCATCAGCGTGAAGGTGTTCTGGGTTTCAGCGGCAGTGACCAGTATCGATGTCATGTTGCGCACACGAAAATCCTGGGTTTGATGGCGCTGGATCAGTAACTCGGTGATGGCTTGTTCGGTGGCTTCGATGGCATCGACATCGAATACCCGCACAGTGATGCCATTGAGATGATTCTGGCCGAACAGGCGAACCAGGCCGGTGGTCAACGGCACGAACACGCCGTCATCGCGATCGGTACCGGAGGCAGATGCGCCTTTGGCCGTCAACACACCGATGACCTCGAAAGGAATGTTGCGTATCAGGATATGACGGCCCAGCGGGTCTTCGCCGAAGGGGAACAGGATGTTGGCAACCGTTTGCCCCAGCACCACCACCGGTGCGAAGCGCGTCATGTCGTTGTCGTTGAAAAAATCGCCGCTGGCAACCGGCCAGTCGCGCACCTGCACCAGGTTGGGGCTGACACCCTGCACACTGGTGGCGTAATCGACATTGCCGTGACGCACCGTCAAGCGTGCGCTGCGTTCGGGCAGCACCCATTGCACATTGTCCAGATAGGCCAGCGCATCGGCATCGTCCGGTGACAGGGTGGCCACATCGCCGCCTTCGCGCAAGCCCGGTGCGCCGGGGCGGATCAACAGCAGATTGGTGCCCATCGCGGTCATTTGATCCATGACTTTCTTTTGACTGCCCTGTCCCACGGCCATCATGGTCACCACCGCCGATACGCCGATGATGATGCCCAGCAGGGTCAGTGCGGTGCGAAACAGATTGACGCGCAACGAGCGCGTCGCGCTCTTGCCAGCTTCACTCAGGTCGGCCAGCAGGCCGGTAGTGCCCGGTTCGCGGTGTGGCGGTGGCACCGCCAGGCAACCGTCGTGCTGTTCGCCGCTGTCGCTGACGATGTGGCCGTCGCGGATGTGGATGATACGGCGGGCGTGGGCGGCGACACTTTCGTCGTGGGTAATCAGCAGTATCGTGCGGCCCTGGCGGTGTAAATCCTCCAGCAAGGCCATGACGTCGCGGCCACTCTGACTGTCGAGTGCGCCGGTGGGTTCGTCGGCCAGAATCACCGGCGGGTCGTTCATCAGGGCGCGAGCAATGGCAACCCGCTGCTGCTGGCCACCCGACAACTGCATGGGCCGGTGATCGCTACGGTTGGCTAGGCCGAGTTGTTCAAGCAGTGCCAGTGCCCTGGCCCGACGCAGTGGTTTGCTCATGCCGGCATAGCTGGCAGGAATTTCGACGTTTTCCGCCGCCGATGCGGTATTCAGCAGGTTGTAACGCTGAAACACAAAGCCGAAGGTTTCCCGCCGCAACGCGGCCAGCTGGTCGGCGTCCAGGTTTGCCACATCGCGATCCAGTACCCGATAGTGGCCGCTGTCGGCTTGGTCGAGGCAGCCGATCAAGTTCATCAGCGTCGATTTGCCGGAACCCGATTGGCCGACGATGGCGACGAACTCGCCCGGCCAGACGGTTAGCGATACGCCGTTCAGGGCGCGCACGACTGAATCGCCGTTCGGGTAATGTCGCTCGACGTTTTCAAGGTGTAACAACGGTTTGTGTTCGATGGTCGGTATCGTCATAACCTGGGCACACCTGGCGGCGTATAGCCTTTGTCTTTCCTGCCGCCCGTTGTTTCAGTGCCGTGGTGTTGATTTGGCAGGACGATGGCATCGCCAACGTCAGCACCGCTACGCACTTCGGCAAACCGCCGGTTTTGCAGGCCGACATGCACGATGCCGGGCTGGCTGGTGGCATCGACCTGTTTGTGGATTTCGTAGGCGAGACCGCGTTCATCGTCGAGATCGGCCCGGCGACGCCCCAGAGCCGATACCGGTATTACCGGCACTTTTTCGGCGCGACCCAAAAGGAAAAACATTTGCGTGCTCATGCCGGTCATCAGTTGGCGGTCGTGGTTGTCGACATCGACCAGGACGTTGTACAGCACGACATTGTTGATGGTTTCCGGCGACGGCAAAATCTGCCGCACCGTCGCCTGCCAGCGGCGATCGCCCGAACCCAGGGTCAGGAAATACACCGGCATATTCAGCTTGATGCGGGTGATGTCGGCTTCGGCAACTTGTGCCCGTACCGTCATGGCGTCGAGTTTGGCCAGTTGCAGAATCATCGGCGTGGTCTGGTTGGCGTTCAGGGTTTGCCCCAGCCGCGCGGTGCGTTGCACCACCGTCCCGGCGATGGGCGCGAATATCCGGGTGAAACTCAGGTTGGCGCGATCACCACGCAGGGTGGATTCGACCTGCTCGATCTGGGCGCTTATCGAATCCGCCGTGGCTACGGCTTGTCTGAAAACAAATTCGCTGTTCTGGAAATCCTGCTCGCTGACCCCGTTGGTTTTGATGAGTTCACGATTGCGTTCGAACAACTGGCGGGCGAACACGATGTTGGCCTGTTGCCCGGCCCGTTGCGCTTCAAGGTTTCTGATGTTGGCCTCGTTGGCCTGAACGCGGGCGACGTAAAGCCGTGGGTCGATTTCGGCCAGCAATTGGCCTTCTGTTACGTCGTTGCCGATTTCGACGTACAGCTTCTGCAATTGCCCGGTCACCTGGGCGCCGACATCGACATATTCCTTGGGTTCGAGCTTGCCGTGCGATGTGACGGTTTCTTCGATGTCGTCGAGCGTAATCGTGACCGTTTCCTGCTGCTGCCGTTGTTCGTGATGCGCCGTGTACCAATAGATGCTGGCAGCCGTCGCCAAGGTCAGCGCCGATGAAACAGCAATGGTCTTGCGCCAGCGTTTGCGTGTTTTCAGACCCGATGTCTCAGGCATAAGACGATGACAATGCTGTCATGGGATATTGAATGGGTATTGATTTTTGCATAAGTTCTTGGCTGACACTGCCCTGAACCAGATGTTGCAAGAACTGATGGGAAAATTAATACGCTAAAAACAAGGCATCTTGACGATGCCTTGAAAGAGGCGGTGCGGATTTTTCAGACGCCGTTGGGGAAATCGTAGCTGTAGTGTTTACGCAGGGGTTTGACGACTTCCCAGTCGGTATCCAGACCGGCTGGAAACACCACCAGATCCCCCGGCAGGATGCGTACCGGCTGGCCACCTTTGGGCGTCACCAGGATTTCACCCTCCAGTACGTAAGCCGTTTCGGTTTCGTCGAAGTCGATCGGGAATTTTGAAACTTCTTTTTCCCAGATCGGCCAGTCGGCGACCGCCAGTTCCTGTAAACGCGCTTCGCTGGGGTTGTGTTCGATTTTGATTTCAGTCATGTCCATGCTCTGTAAGTTGCCAATGATGTCGTGGCGAAGCCGTCGCGCGCGGAAACGGCAGCAAGCCCCACCACGCGGCGGATTATACGCGATAGCAATTGCGCCGACGGCTGGTTTGGGAGAGTGGACTAGGGGGTGCAGAACCGCAGGTAACTGGCGAATGTAGGTTGAGCTGAATCGTTGGTGTTCGTCTACTGATTTGCCGTACTTTGATGAAAGTGGGCAGCAGCGCGGGTCGATTTTTTGCTGCCGAACTTGATGCGCAACCGTCGCCAGGCGATCACCGCGCCGAACAGGGAAAGCATAAATCCACCCAGACTGAAAAAAATCATCAACCCATCCCAAAGTGGCCGACTGCCCAGCAGTGGCAACCAGTCCCAACTGTGCAGCAAGCCAAATAAAACGCGACTGAGGCGCTTCAGCCTATCCAGTTTTTGAAAATCGCCGGTGTAGGGGTCGATCTGCAACCAGGTGCCGACTGAATCATTGAATTCCAGGCGCAGTACCGGTAAACGCTTTTCGATATGGCCGGTCATGGTGTGAGCGGCACGGGCGTAATAATAAAAATCGTATTGTTGCAGTATCTGTTTTGCTGATGGTTGGGCAGGAGCCAGCATGGCTTGTGCAGCCTGCTTGAGTATTTGCCAGTCGATGCGTTCAAAAACCGTCGTATTCAATCCGTTGGCTGCTATCAGTCGGCTGTGGCCTGCGGCATCCATTGCCAAATAATAAGCGTTGCCGTTGACCAGTCGCCATTCCAGCTCGCATGGCTTGAAGCCCTGGTTTTGAAAATGCTGTATCGCTTGCGGAACAGGCAGGACGAAATGCATGGGCGTTATGTCACCGCCTTGGTAATGTTTTACGTTCGGAGTGAAGCCGGAGTCGAACATTTTCCAGGGATTCATCGAGAACAGACCACTGGCGACCCAGGTCAGCGTGAACAGCCCGAATACCAGGCCCGTCAGATGATGCCAGCGTAGCCAGTTGTCACGGTAAGGACTTTTGCCGCCGCGACGATAATGGCCGGAAAATCGCCAGCGCAACAAACCCACCGATAGGCCGACCAAAGACAACAGGCTGCCCGCCAACGCGGAGTAGATGATGATGTCGGCGGCGTAGGCATTCAGCACACCTCCACGAAACGGATACAGCCAATGAAGCCATGAGCCTATCCAGTTCCACAGGCGCTCCTGCCGAGGTGCGTCGCGCACGACCTCCCCGGTGCTGTCAGAAATGTAAAGCAGGGTGTTGGCGGTGTCGGCCATCTGCACACGATGTAACGGTCGATGCGGGTCTAGCGCACGCGAATGCGTCCAGGGGTCTTCATCGATCTTGCCCAGATATTCGGCATCGGCATCCACTAAAAATCCAGTAGCAGTAGTCAAGGCTTGGTTGGTACTAATACCGACTATTTTTTCGCCGGTTTCACCGTCTACCGCAATTTGAGTTTTGCCGTAACCGAACACGAAGCGTGGCGCAGCGTTGATGCTGGTCAAACGTACCGTGTCTGGCGTTTCGGCCTTGCCGGTACTTTGCAGAGCCTGAGCCAAATCGATGTGCAGACGGTCTGATGCCAGCGGCGGCAAATGCGCTAGGTGTTCGGCAGGCGTGAGTTTGGGGTAGCCTACATAAAGCATGACGATGCCGGATACGAACCACATGGCCATAAACAGGCATAAGATGATGCCCAGCCAGCGGTGGCTCAGATACAGCATACGTTTCATTATTTATGTCCCAAGTCGACGGCTATCGAAGGTTTTATCAAAAATCCAGTTTCACTTCCATCATGAAGGTGCGCGGCGGGGCGATGAAAAACAAGGGTTGCGCACCGCCACTACCCCACTCCACGAATTGCTCGTCGGTCAAGTTCATGACTCGGGCAGTAACACGAGCTTTGGGGTGAAATTTCCAAGCCATTTGCGTATCGAAAGCCGAAAAGGCAGGTGCTTTGACGATGTTGGCGGTATCAACAAAGCGGTCGCCGACATAGCGGGAACCGAAGTTCCATTGCCAATCGGTCGCGAAATCCCAAGTCAACCAGGCGTTGGCCAGCCAATTGGCGACGTTGGTGGGGCGATTACCGGCGCGGGATACCGAGCGTCCGGCGATTGACTCGTTAAATTGGTCGAACTGAGCGTCGACATACGCCATATTGCCTTGCATGCTCCATTGCGGCGTCAATTGCATACCCACGGTGGCCTCCATGCCGACAGACGATTGGGCACCGATCGGCAGTACTCGGTTGGCATCTTCCGGGTCGCGCATCGCCAAATTGGCGCGCTCGATGTAGTAACCGGCCACGGTCGCCGAACCTTTGCCCTGCCAGAAGTCGAATTTGCTGCCAATTTCCGCCTGACGTCCGGTTGTCAGGTCGAAATTTTGAAAGGTGGCGAGGTTGCCTGTCATCAATATGCCGGCTGGCGGATCGGCGGCGGTGCTGTATTGGGCATAGACGTTAAATGTGGACGTAATGTCGTACATCAGGCCAGCCCGCCAGGTGACGGCTGTCCAGTGGCGGTCGAAATGGGCGGGATTAGCCGCTGTGGGCGGACGCAAATTGAACCTGTCCAATTGGATGTCATCGACCCGCAAGCCGGTGACCAGATTCAAATCCGGCATCAGTGTCAAACGGTTTTCGGCGTAACCGGCCACGGTGAGCATCTCGTTGAGGGCATTGGGTATGGCGCCTGTGGCCTGTGGATTGTCGTAATAAGTGCCGACGGTGAAATTGTACGGATTGACTGTGCTCACCGTGGTACCCGCGCTTTCCGTACTGGACGGGCGTCGTTGTTTGTTGTAGGCCACATCGACGCCCGCTGAAAACCTGGTCGGCAAGGTAAACAAGGCCATATCGTGTACCAATTCCATGCGGTTGCCGACCACAGACTGATTGTGGTCGGTGGCAAACGAGTTGTTGCGAGTGATCAAGGTGTTGGTGTTGTTCCAGTCGTAGCCTTCCACGTTGCGCCATTGCCGGGTGGCATCGTAGTAGTAAAAGGTGTTTTTGAGCTGGGTGTCGTCGTTGAACTGGTAATCGATGATGTCGCGTAGCCAGAACACTTGCTGGTCGAATGTAGGATCGGCCGAGTTGTAGTTGCGAAAACGGGTGCCAGGGTCGATCTGGCCTTCGGTTGGGCCGAGGCCTGCCGTGCCCCACGGTACGATCCTGCCGTTTACCGTGGGATTCAGCACCGGCGTACCCCAGTAAGCATTGCGGTCTTCTCGTTGGTGTTCGAAGGCGATGGTGTGCGACAGTCTGTCGGTAATGTCGCTCAAAAGCGAGAACGACATTGCGCCGGAATTGGCCTGGGTATTGTCGATAGCCCCCTCTTCACCCAAATAACTGATGTCGGCTTGCAGCCAGTTATCGGTTTCGGCCAGGCGGCCGTTGAAGCCATAAGAAGCGCGGCGATGCAAATACTCACCAAGCGAAACCATGGCGTGGTGCTCGTCTTTGCCACGATGTGCAATTTTGCTGACATAGTTGACCGAGCCGCCGACTGCGCCCTGGCCGTACAGAAAGGTTGATGGCCCACCCAATACTTCCACTCGATCGGTGAGCCAGCTATCTATCGGCCTGGCGGCTATTACGTCGTATTGCACGGTAATGCCGTTGAATAACTGGGTGATTTGTGCGCCGGTAAAACCGCGCATCGATACCGAGCCGGGCGCACCGGGTTGCGACGATACCGTGACGCCCGGCGCTCTGGACAACGCCTCTTGCGTGGTTTGTGCGCCTCGCTTTTCCAGAGTGGCGCGATCGATGACAGTGATCGAAGCGGGCGTTTCCCTTGCCGTCAAGCCCAGACGGCTGCCGGTCATGGTTTTAACATCGAGTTGCGGTTTTTGGTTGGGCGGATTGAGTATGGAGCTTGTGACAGCGATAGTCGGCAGCGTTTCGGTGGGTGTGCTGTTATCGGTTTTTTTCGCTGGTTTTTTCGATACTGTTTCGGTTTTTTTCGTCGGCTCCGCAGGTTTTTCGCTGACTTGTTCAGCGGCGCGACTTTGATTACTCAACAAGGCGGTGAACAAGGCAAGCGTCAGTAGGCGTTTGTTCATGGGCGGCAATGGAAAGAGCGTTGTTTGGGCGGTCATGGATTTCGTTTGCAATTAAAAAATAATGGATATCTGTAGCAGCAGGCGGATGCATCGGGCTTTAGCAGGTCTCGTTCATAAGCAAAATGCAGGCCAAACTTAATTATTATATTTTTCAATTGGTTATTATGTTTTTGCGCGTTTGGTGCCGATTGCGGATGTGTGATATGTCGTAACCGATTTGGCCATATCACGCATCTTGCAGTGATGGTTTCGGCCTTTACCCGTTATTACGGGGCTGCTATGGTTGTTGGCAAACAAGTACCACACCGCAGGTTCCAGTGGTTAGTTGCGTGTTCACGCGCCCAACATCATCTGCGTTTGGCAAGAGAGGGGGGGTATAAATGTCGGAGCTTCAAGAACAAGAGGTCTGTTTTGTTGCAGATATTCATCAAGTGGCCTCGTGGCCGGTCGGGGACAGAAAGGCATTGTCATCTCAGTTGCAACACTGGTACCAGGCATTTCCCGGTCATAACTACATTCAAGCGTGCGAAATTGGCGGTAGCCCGGCCATCGTGTGCACAAGGCAGTTGAGCGTAACCGCGCCCGTTGCGTACCAAGCGTTGCTGGCCATTTGCAAACAGCACGGTATTCATCTCAAGGAAGATGCGCGTTCCGGCGACAGATCTGTTGGGAAAAACCGGCGAAAAATGGCGGTGGTATTGAGTTTTTGTCTGTCTATGGTGACGACAGCGCAGGCAGTCGGGCGGGATCAACGGCATGACATGAGTGCTGGCATCGATCCGCTGTCATCCGGTGTGTCGCTGGTCTGCAAGAATCAGACGCTGGCCGATGTGGCTCATACGATTTCGCGACTATCGGGCATTGTTTTCAAATTCAACGCAGCGGTCGAAAACGACAGGATCAACACGACGCTGGCCGCAAACAGCTGGCAAGACGCACTGCCGCAATTGCTGCAAGGCTACAACTACTCGACGATTCAGGAACGCAAGAGCGTCAAGACGGTTTTCATTACGGGTTATCAGGGCGGTGAAAAGCCGCAGGCCGATGAAGTTGCCATCGCTCAAGCGGAAGATGACAGGGCATTCGAGCAACGGCAAGGTGTGCCTGTCGTCATTCCGGCGGCGGCACTGGCGGCGTTGCCGGAGGGCGGCAGCATGGAGGTCGATTTGCCGCTCGGCAGTTTCAGCGTCAGTCAGGCCAGCATGGTGACTATGGAAGACGGCACGTTAAGCTGGGTGGGTACGATGGACGATGCCAGCGAGTTCTACCGCTTGTATCTGGCGCAAACGCAAAACGGCGACGTGATTGGCAATGTGTTTGCGCCGCAGGGTACTTACAACATCGAAACCGTCGATGGCCAGACGGTTATGCTGGTTGTCGAGTAGACAAACGATCTGTCTTCAGGCCAACCGAACTTACGCCACGCCCGCCAGAAAACCCAAGTGTTCATGCTTCAAATCGTTAAAATTGTCGTACCTGTTTTGCAAGTCGTTGCCACAGCGATATCTAACTTGCACTGAATGGTCATCTTTGTCTTTTTCAATTTGGAGTAGCAAACTCATGGGTAGGGCGTATCAAAACCGGAAAGTGTCGATGGCTAAGACTGCCGGTGTCAAAACCAAGGTTTACAGCAAGTACGGGCGGGAGATTTATGTGTGTGCCAAAGCCGGAGGTACCGATCCGGCAGGCAATCTGACTTTGCGCGGGTTGATCGAACGCGCGAAGAAGGATCAGGTGCCCAGCCATGTCATCGACAAAGCGCTCGACAAGGCCAAAGGCGGCGGCGGTGAAGATTTTACTCCGGCACGTTACGAGGGCTTCGGCCCCGGCGGCTGCATGGTGATCGTCGATTGCCTGACCGACAACCCCAATCGCACCTTTAACGATGTCCGTTTATGTTTCACCAAGACCAAGTGCAAAATCGGCACACCGGGCAGTGTAAGCCACATGTTCGATCATTCGGCGATTCTGGGGTTTCGGCACGACGACGAGGATGCCGTGCTAGAGGCGTTGCTGGCGGCGGATGTCGATGTCGGCGATGTTGAAAGTGAAGACGGCAAAATCACGGTTTTCACCCCGCAGTCTGATTACGCCAAGGCCAGGGAAACGCTGACGGGGCTGTTGGGCGACATCGATTTTGATGTCGACGAAATCCAGTTCCTGCCGAAAGCTGCGACAGTCATCAGCGGTGAGGACATGGTACTATTCGAAAAATTCCTTGATCTGCTGAACGATCTGGACGACGTTCAAAACGTCTATCACGACGCCGAGTATTGAGCACCGCCCGGAGCGTTTATGGGGCGCCTGCCTGATTTTTACCATCATA
>PESC01000047.1 GCA_002929135.1 Methylomonas sp. | reverse complement strand
CAATGGATTAGCCTAGTCTGACAAAGTAGAAGTAGGACAATACCGTTTGATTTACCAAATTTATTGAAGGCGAACTGGTTATTTTCTTGATGACGGCGGGTAGCCGGGGCGACATTTATAAATGAATCGACGCACAGTGGTTGCCGAAGGCCAGGTTGTTCTTATTTCCACGTTCCTGCGCGGGAATGCCGATTGTTTTTCAAATCTGGCCAGACTAGACTAAGTTGCGCACTTCTGGAGGTCGTCATGCAAACCGTCAACATGTTACAGGCCAAGTCTTCATTGTCCCGCTTGGTCGAATCCATTGAACAAGGGGAGGAACATGAAATTATCATTGCCCGTAATGGCCGCCCGGTCGCCAAGCTTGTCCCGATGGATACCGTAGCGGCGGGACAGCGCATTGGGGTTGCCAAAGGCAAGTTTGAAGTGCCTGACACCATTGATACGTATAACGAGGACGTAGCACGGCTGTTCATTAGCGGAGAGTCCGCTTGAATTTATTGCTCGACACCCATGTTGCCTTATGGGCCATCACGGATAATCCAAAGCTGCCAAAACCGGTGCGGGATATGATTCAGTCACCCAGGGCAACCGTCTGGATCAGTACTGCCAGTGTCTGGGAAATTGCGATCAAGTTTGCGCTCGGTCGAGGCGATATGCCCGTGTCAAGCCAGGACGCCGTGCATTACTTTCGTGAATCCGGTTATCGCTTGCTGTCAATCGAAGCTGAACATGCGATTGCCGTCGAAAACTTGCCCAACCATCATCAAGACCCGTTTGATCGCATCCTAGTTGCTCAGGCACTGGTTGAACCGATGCGGTTGATAACCCACGATCCACAAGTGGCTCGGTATGGCGAAAGCATTATCAAAGTGTAGTGGGTAGGAACCTGAGTGTTCTGTGCGGTGTAAACCTTCGGGACGCAGAGCGTTCTGAGCTGCATTCCCCCGCGGAGCGTGGGAACGAGAAACGTAGGAAGCAGAAATCGCAAGAAACCCAGCTCGCTCACTGCATCAAAACATGAAACTCCAGGTTGCCGTCAAAGCGCCAACGCGATCTAGTTGGTAGCCGTTGAAATCGGAATGCACCGGCTGCAACCATTCCACTGCCAGGCCGTGACCGGCAAATTTGCCATCTTGGATGGTCGTGCTCAAACCCATGCCGACATCCCAGAACTTGCCGCCGTAATTACTGGGAAAATACATCGGTGCCGTTGTGTCCAGCGCCTGGTTGTGGCGACCCTGAATTTGGTCTTGCCAAGTGTATGCGCCTCTCACGGTCGCGGACAGCCAATCGAACAGCGCATAACTACCCCAGCCCGAAACCTGCAACTGGTCGCCCAAGGCGTAGGCATACTTGTTGTACTCAAGCCGTTTGGTGCCACTGGCTTGCAAGCCCCAGCCCCAGTCGTCGAGGTGCCCGGTATAGGTCAAACTGGGCTTAAAATCCCAGGTGCCGCTACCCAGTTGCATGCCGTAATCTTGCAAATTGGCGCTACCGGGTTCGGTTGCGGTGCCGGTGGTCGATACCAGACGGGGGGGTGACATCTGTGCATCAATGCTGCCGGTTGGCGCGCTGGCACCGATACCGGCAAACACGGTGTGATTGCCTTCTTCGGCAACCTTGACCAGCGCGGTGACGATGGTATCGCCGATGTCGTTGCTAGCATGACCGGCGGCGCCGTGGGACATTTCGCCGGTAACCGGTCGGCGCAACGCGCTGCTCATGCCCATCTCCATACTCATCAGTTGTGGCATAAGCATCAGCGTCATCCAGTCCGTTGGCGCGTACATTATGTCCAGCATGTGCATCTGCATGGTCATATAAGTGGGTTTGTAAAGACAGCCATTCGCCCCGCCAGGACAGGCATTATTCACCAACGTGGCGTCATCGACCGGCGAGGTGCCGTGGTACATGGGGCTGCTTTGTGCTGTGTGGGAAAAGATGTAGCCCACCATGAAATCATCGGCAGCCCCCAGCAAATGACCGTTGCACAACAGACCGGCCGGTATCACAGCACTGTGGTGATGGCGGTGATGACTGTGGTCACTGCCGCCACCACCCATCATGCCCAGGCTACGCGCCGACAGATCGACACTGAGGTTGGCGTGGGCCATGAAATAATCGAAATCGGCGTAATCGCCCACGCCACCACCGCCCAGCTTGAAATTGCCCGAATGGCTGGTGTATTCGAAACTGGTTTGCAGCCGGATGCCACGGGCAAATTCTTTGCCTATGGTGATGCCACCGCCCACCGTGCCGAAACCCGACAGCCGGAAGTCGCTGGAATAGAAACCATCGGCACGCGGTGCCAGAAAATACGGCGCAAAAAACTCGGCCTGTGATTGCGAGTAGTAGCGCAAACCCGGCGTCACCGTCCAGCCGTTGGGCAGCGATTGCAGCCAGCGTAATTCAAAGGTGTGTGAATTGATGTCCCAGTCGTCGGCAAAAAAGCGGTAATCGGCATGCACGGCGGCATCCAGGCTGGGCAGGTACTGGTTGATACGGTTGGACCACGACAACATATTGCGCTGCCGCGGCCTGTGATCGCGAAACAGCTCGATGCCGACCATTTCCAGATGGGTAATGGCGTTCCAGTCGAAATTGACTGATTTAACCGGATCGCCGATGGTGTTTTCGATGGCAACATATTCTTCGGGCGAAACTTCACCGCGCACGTAAACGAATTTGTACGGGTTGCTCAAATAACCACGCTGATGGCTGTAATTCAGTGTCGTCTGCAACAGCGTGTTCTTGCTCAACACATGCGACAACCCCAGGTTGACGTTGTCGAACTGGCTGGTTTCATCAAGCTGCGGGTATTTGGGCGAGGCGTAGGCCACACCGCCATGAACGTGACCAGCGGCCGTATGGCGAGGCATGGCGCGGCTGATATGGTTGCTGGTTTTGCCGTAACCAAAAGACAGTGTGGTCAGCTTGTCGTTGAATTCATGATTGACATTGACCGAGCCGAAGTTGGACAGAAAATCCGGTTCGTCGGACAGACCACCGTTGAAACTCAGCGTGGTGGCGTCGAAATAGTAGCGTGCGGCAAACTGCGGCATGGTCCGGGTTTCCTGCGGTTGCATGGCGAAGCGCTGCAAGGCCGGGGTGTCGCTGGGCGTGACGGCGTTCAGTATTGCTGCGTAACGGGCGACATGGGCGTTGTACTGCAACTGTCGTTCCAGGTTGGGTATGTCGGCCAGCGCAGTCAGGCGATTCTGTTGCAGGGCAGCCAGGTCATTGTTGTAAGTTGTCGTCAGTGCCGCGAGTGCTGCTGCGTGTTGGTTGTTGGCCGTATTGATGGCATTCTGGTCGAGATTGAGGTTGGCGATGTCCTGGTTTAACCGGGTAGTGCGGGCGGCAATCAGCCCATCGTACTGAGCGTTGAGATTGCTGCGGAAAGTGCTCAGGCTGGAATTCCAGTTGACAAAGACAGCGCTAGGCGACACGTTGATATCGTCGAGCTGGATGTCGAACGGTATGATGCTGCTGGGATCGAGTGGATCAGCTGTGATCTTGCTGACGCTGTTGAAATTGGAAAAAACAATCCAGGCGGCGCTGATGTTTTGCCAGGTATTGTCCAGTGTCAAGGTGCCATTGAAGCCATTGGCGAAGCTCAAACTGGTAACGCAGGTCGAGAAATTGGCACAGATGGGATTTTTGTTGAGGTCGGAAAGATCGCGATTGACCGCAGAATTGAACCCTAGCATGTGCCAATTGTGCAAAGCGGGGTCGTAACCCGGTTGGCCTGGGGTGTACGGATTATTGGCGTCATGGTAGCGGGTATCGACCCGGATCGAATTCAGACTGAAGGCGGATGAATCCAGGGCGCGGATGTAAATGCCGGGAGCATCCTGATGATAGTTGATTGCCCGGTTGCTACCAGAGCCGCCCCGGTGCAGGTGGCCCTGGTCGTTGGGTTGCTGACTAATATCGGAAGGAGTGCCGACCACCATGCCGTTCTGGACGATACAGCTACCGCTAGGGCACAGACCACCGGCAATCGCGGGTTCGTTGGCTTTGCCATAGAAAGCCCCTGCGTTCAGAACGGCAGTACCGGTTCCAAAGTCCACTGTCGTGGAAAACTCTATGCTGCTGGGCCTGGGGTTTAGCGCAAGATAGTCGGCCTCGGCGCTGGCTCTTTGTTGGTTGAGTTGTGTGATGTCAGTGCTGTAGGCGGTTTGCACCGCCGACAGGCCAGCAGATATCGCATTTAGTGTGGCCTGGTGTGTTATTCCGGCATTGGCGATGTCGCCTTGGTGAGCTGCGGTACGGCTCGATTCGGCTGCCTGGTGGCTGCTGTCTATCGCGGTACGGCGCTCGTTCAGGGCATTTGCAATCTCGTTGGCAAGCTGGCTGCGCCGGGCGGAAACCGCGTGGAAGGTCTCAAGCCCCCCCTTGAAGGTGATGGTGCTGGCGTCAAACATGCCGGTCGCGGCAGACACCAAATCCCTGAATACCGTTCGCCCCGTAAGATATTCCGTGGCCGGTAACAACGCCAGCGAGCTGGGCAGGCTGAATGCCGGGGTGGCACCGGAATAAGTATCCCTGTCCAGACTGAAGGCCAGTTCCAGGCGATCTGTCAACGGTATGACAGCGTCAGCGCGGTAAACCGACACCTGCATGCGGTTGTCACTTTCCTGGTAATGACCATAACTGGCGTTGCCGATGATGGTGCTGGCCGGTATGGCGGCCTGGCTACTTATTCCCGGCAGGCCCAGGGCAGCCGAAGTCAGCGCGGCAAGTGCCTTGCCCTGTCCTGTTCTAGTTGCAGCCACAGCCACCCCCGCCGCCGCCATGGCCGCCCTGGGTGGCCGCCTTGCTGGTAAACGTGTGGTCGCGGAAACCGTTGAAGTTGGGGTGCGGGTCTATGGCCATCTTGGGCTTGGCCAGGTTGCCGCGCTCCCACGGCGCGACCTGGGCGCAGCCGCTCAAGCCTGAACAAACCAGCGCCATGACTAGGGCGATACGTAGCGTTTTGAACATCGTGTTATTCCGTCAACAAGTCATGGATGGCTTTTTCGATGTCGGCCTTGTCCTCGTCGCGGAAGCCTTTGTGGATCATGCGGATTTTTCCGCTCTTATCAACGAGATACGACGATGGCATGGCCTTGACTGCGTAAATTTGCGGGCAGCCGCCCGTGGCATCGAAAAACTGCGGGTAATCGACCGGGTTGCGGTTAAGAAAAGCCTGCGCCTCGCCGCTGTCTTCATCGACATTGACGGCAATCACTTCAAAGCCCTGGGCTTGCAGCGCGTTGCGGGTGCTGTTGAGAAACGGCATGGATTGCTTGCAGGGCGGACACCAGGTGGCCCAGAAATCGATCAGCACCACCTTGCCACTGAAATGGGCCGGAGCAAGCGCTTGCTGGGTCAGCGAACGGGCCGACTCGCACGCCGGTGCTGCGTCGCCGACGTTGGTTGCAGACACCGGGCTGGCGGCGAAAGAACAAACCAGAACAGCGGCTATGAACGATCGTGTCATAAGGCTCCAGAGGTTGAGGGAGGGGGCGTTTTCAGCGAAAACCGGCTATGTTGCCATTTGAGCGAGATTTTTAGCAAATTTGGTGCCAGTTTGTTGTTTGGCTGGCTCCAGCCGTCAGCGTGGGAGCGAGAAACTCCGGCGTGCGGGAACGAGGATGAGTAAGTCCGGGCGAGGGTGGCTTCTGGTTCCCACGCTCTGCGTGGGAACCCATACCAAGCCCGATGCACAGGACAGCGCCTGAGGAAGGAACAGACCCGATACGTATGCCACCCGGAGCATGGCAACGAGGACTGGTTTTCCATAGACCGGGGTGCAGGTCTGGCCTTGTGCTTCATCTGAGCCTGGTATGCGTTCCCACGCGGAGCGTGGGAACGAGGAGTACGAGACGTTTCTGGTTCCCACGCTCCGCGTGGGATCCCATACCCAGCGGCCGGGCACAGGCAAGCCACATTTGCAGTCGCCGTGCATTTGCCAGCATAATCACGCCGACAAGTCTGATAGCCAGTTAACGGTTTGTGGGTGCGTAACCATAAATTGTGGTGTTTGCCACAGTTAGCGTTATTTAACACAGTTTTTAACGCATACACGGCCACAATCGAAAGCAGACAGGCGCAGCCCCAACAAACAACCATCGCTGTTCCATTGTGTCTGTAGCCGCCCATGCCGAACGAGCATAAACCCGGCTCCCCGTGCGCTGCTACGCCAAAACGCGGAATCGGGCAAGACCAAAGTCATGGCCCGATAATTGCTTATTCGTTTTGGGGCATTTAGATTCGTCAATTTTCGTTCAACTCGTCAATAAGGAAATAGCAATGATCAACACATTAAAACTAATGGCAATTCCCGCAATGCTGGTGGCATCCGGCGCGGCCAATGCGGTCGTCATTGGCCCGCGTACGCTTGATTTTCAGGATCATCCCATCATCACTTACGGCAAAAGCAACACCATCAATGGCCCCGTCACGTCCAACGGCATCCTTAGCACCAATTGCGTCGAAGGGGTGTGCTACGTCAAAAATGATGTGGTGGTTTCAACCGTTTTCGATCAAACTTCGGCAGGTGCCCACCTGCATCGTGGGGGAGCGCCTGGCAATCGCAATATCCACACCAAGGGTGATGCGTCCGGTTTCTATATCCGCTTGACGAGCGCCGACAGCTCGCCGTTCAGCTTCAGTTTTGATTCGCTTAGCATCATATCGCCCTTCAGCGATCTCAATCCTCATGCCAAATTCTTACCTGACGGTACACCGAATCCGGATTGGGACAGCGTACAGGATCGTTTCCACATCAAGGGCTTCAGTGCCGCCTACAACCCCACCCTGTGGTCCGACCCAACCCCAACCAGCCTGGTTGCGGAAGCCTTCGTCGATATCGGTTTCAACGGCACATTCGATGCCATAGCGGCACACGCAGGATTTGCCAATGTCAAGGCTGTCTGGATACATCCCGTCGGACGTCATAACACCGCACTTGCGGGACTGCGCGATTTCGATGTCAGATATGACAATCTTAGGATAACCGTCGTGCCCGTTCCAGCCGCCGCTTGGCTATTCGGTTCGGCACTGATGGCCTTTGCCGCAGGCGCAAAGCGTAGATTCAAGCTAACGGCCTGATTTTGCCTGAACCTGAGGCTGCGGTGATCTTCGATCGCCGCAGCCTTTTTTATTGCCTGGCCAGCAGGCCAGGCTGTGCATTCCCGCGTCGGCGGGGGGGGTAGCGGATTGAATGGCACGGTTTGCGCAGGGGCCGATGCCGCCTTACCGCCAGGGCTTCGACCTCAGTACGATTCGTTGTGAAGTCAACCGCATTACCATCTGGTAGCCGTGTGTTTTTTGATAGTCGCAATTCAAGGATTCAAGTTATGAAAAACAGTTATCTCGCGTCGATTGCATTGCTGTTGGCAATGCAATTCGCACACGGACACGGCCCCAAACCTGGGCCGCTGATGGGCTTGCCGCTACCCGACGTGCCGGGTTTGCTGGACGGCAGTGACCCCATCGTCATCAACAAGGAACGGGCGATTGCCTTGGGCAAGGCCTTGTTCTGGGACATCAACGTCGGCAGCGACGGCATGGCTTGTGGATCGTGCCATTTTCATGCCGGTGCCGATGTGCGCGTCAAGAACCAGGTCGACCCCGGCCTGAAAGCCCATACGGCCACCGGCTTGACCTTCAGCACCCTCGGCTCGGGTGATGGCGGCCCCAATCACAGCTTGACCAAACAGGATTTTCCGCTGCACGAAAGAACCAATCCGTTCGACAGAAACGCGACCGCCATTCGCGACACCGATGACGTGATTGCCTCGTCCGGCACCTTTAGCGGCGAATTCAGAGGTGCGTCCCGTTTCACCGGCAGCAGCGATGTATGCAGCCGGGATGCCGACGACGTTTTCAATGTCGGCCATACCAACACCCGCCGGGTAGAGCCGCGCAACGCGCCCACGGTCATCAACACCATATTCACCTTCCGCAACTTCTGGGATGGCAGGGCCAACAATGTTTACAACGGCGTCAGCCTGTGGGGCGACCGGGATCCGGATGCGGGCATCTGGGTCAGAACCGGCGCTCGTAGTATCGCCAAACAGCGTTTGCGCCTGGAAAACGCCTCGCTGGCCTCGCTGGCCATGGCACCGCCGTTCAGCGATACCGAAATGGCCTGTCGGCAGCGGCGCTGGGCCGATATTGGCCGCAAGCTGTTGTCGCGCCCACCCTTGCAGCACCAGAAAGTTCATCATCAGGACAGTGTCTTCGGGCCACTGGGTTTAACCAACAGCACGGCAAGCGCACAATTGCCGGGGTTGAAAACCACGTATCGCACTTTGGTTACTCAAGCATTCAATCCCAAATACTGGTCGTTCAGCACCGCAGGCGTCAGAGGGTTTCCGGCACCGCGTCCGGGTGAAGCACCTTTCTCGCAGGCTGAAGTCAATTTTTCGCTGTTTTTCGGCATCGCCTTGCAGATGTACCAAGCTACCCTGGTTTCCGATCAGGCGCCGATCGATCAGGTGCCGCGCGTTCTGACCACCGGCGGTACCTATCTCAATCCAAGGTGGAATCTGCTGTATCCGAACGATTTGCAAAGAGCTGCCCGCTTGACCAATGGTTTCAACGTTTTCATGGCGAATCATTGTTCCACCTGTCATGCCGGGCCGTTGGCCACATCAGCAGCCATCGTGCCTTACAGCATGGTGATGAAACCCGTGGCCGGTGCTTTTTATGGGCCTGAAGTCAGCAGAATTCCTTTTGGCCTCAATGCGCTGGGACCATTCAGGGGCGGTCATGTGGCGGGGCTGACCGAGTTCGCCAACGTGGTGACCCGCGATCTTACCGTTACGCTACCCCCGAATTCGGCACGTTTCCGCGACATCGATTTCGCCAATACCGGCGTGACCCATCCCGATAACGATCGCGGTTTGATGGATGTCGATGATTTCGGCAACCCCCTGTCATTCAGTTACCAATACCAGCAATATCTGGCAGGCTACACCCAGAACGTCGTCGATTCGGTTGTGTATCGCATCCGGGCCTGCGATTTCATCGCCCATCTGGTCGATCCGTCCGGTTCCACGACGCCTGACACCGAGTATTTCAACGATGCCGATCAGCTTGAGGTCGACGGTGTGCGTGACGGGGTAAACAAGTCAACCGGCTGTATCGTCTCCGATCTTACCGGCGAAACCAATGTGCCGAAAATTCCGACCGTGGCGGCTGCCAGAGCAGCATTAGGCATGCAGAAAATGGCGATAGGCGACAAGGCGGCGTTCAAGATTCCGACGTTGCGCAATGTCGAACTGACCGGGCCGTTCATGCACAACGGTGGCATGGCAACGCTGGAGCAGGTAGTTGAGTTCTACGCCCGTAAAGGTAATTTCATCAATGAAAACCAGCACCACTTCCTCGATGGCATCAATCTGGTGGGCAATGCCTTGCCGCTCGGTTCCGATCTGAGTTCACAGAGAAACCGGGCCGATCTGGTCGAGTTTCTCAAGTCGTTGACCGATGACCGCGTCCGTTTCGAGCGGGCACCCTTCGATCATCCGGAAATCGCCATTCCGCATGGACACAAAGGCAATACCCAGTCGGTCGAGTCGGGCAACCCTGTAGACAGCAAACTGGCAGCCGATGACATGCTGGTGATACCCGCAGTGGGTGCTGGCGGCGCGGTGGAGAGCGATGGTGTAACGCCCAAAGCGCTTCTGCCATTTGACCGGCATTTGCCAGACGCTAACTAACTGATCGATTTCTGGTCTCTCGTTCCCACGCTCTGCGTGGGAATGCAGACGGGACGCGCTGCGTACCGAACGCTTGTGCCGCGCGTTGCTTGCCGCCTACGAACTCCGGAATTTTAGTTTTAACCAGACGCAACCTATTGAAAAAGGAAAACAAAATCATGAAACCTGTTCAATTTGCACTGCTTGCCTGCCCGCTGATTGTTTTTTCAAATCTGGCGAACGCAGCCTCGTCGTTCGATACCCGGGCAAGCATCCAATTCGTTGTGCAGAATCTGCGTAACCAATCCTCGCCAACGTCTGTGGTTTTCAGCGATGTTTTCATCGATGCCAGCTACGAGTATCGCGACAGCCTGAAGCCTGAGCCTTTTCGCTCGTGGCTGATCGGTAGCGGCGGTGCATCGGTATCGGTGCCGGATGCGCCGGTGTCACTGACTGGGCCTTATGCTGACGATACCCGCGTTTTCAATCACTCGTTCAATGTGTTGGGCAACAGCGGCAGCGGTGAGCTGGTTACCCACCAGTTGGGCTGGTATAGCTGGACGGTGAGCAATAACAGCGCGACCGACACGTTTTCGCTGGATTTGAATTTCAGTTATCTGCTCGACGCGGCGACTGCCGGTGATTTCAGCCAGGTGGTCGTGTCGCTGACCCGTTTTTCCGATGAGGTTCCGGCGTTCGATGGTTTCGCCGACATCGAGGCGAGTGCATTCGCATTGTCATCGGTGCAGGTACAGAACAGCATGATTCAGGCTTTTTCATTGAGTCCGGGGCAGTCGCGCACCTTTAATGTCGATGTTGTGGTCAACGGTAGTGCCGTCGTTCCGCTGCCACCGGCAGTCTGGTCGTTCCTGCTGGGCTTGGGGCTTGTTTTCCGGCAAATGCTCACGCGCAAACAATAGTGATTATTCAGCGGAATCCACGGATGCGTGATAAAGCGTTGGAAACCAGGAGTCGATTGGACGCTGTATAGTTACGGCGAAAGAATGGTAAGACGGTGTTTTCGTGGGTAAACTAGGCGCCTGTCCTGCGTATTTTTGCCTTTGTTTACCTGACCTAAGCCAATCTAGCCTGCGCCATGAATATTTTTTTGCGAAGAATTCCCGTCAATACGCAGCATTCCGACATAGCCGAGTTCGTTGCGCCTGTACTGAAAAGTGGTTTTTTTCGTAGAGGTCATGTCGTCGATGTTGAAATTATGGCATTGCGCGACATACGGTTCGGCTCATTGGAATTTCACGGTCTGGTGACTCTGGATTCGGAATGGTCGGTGCAGCGAGCCGTTACTAGCTTGAAAAATCGGCGGCTGAATGGCCGTGTTGTTGTAGTCAGACCGTATCATCATCGCAGTTGGTACAACGATCCCCGGCAAAACCGGCAGCCTGTTGAACCATCGATCATCGAAAAGCGCAAGGCTGACCGCCGACGCGGGCATTATCTGGAAGCCATCAAGAATGTGTCTGACCGCTTCAATAGCGAAAACGACTTTTTCAATACCGTCAACCAGCAGCAGTTTTTCGCCACCTTCATCGTGCCATCCACCTTGGATGTCTTGGTCGCCGATTGCTTCGTGCGATTCGAACAACAGGTATCGCAAACCACTGACAACCCTAATGACCGCGTCATCACGCGCTATCTGCTGGAGCACGAAAGCGCGGAAGCGGGCAACCGCTGTTTCCAGATATACGCCCGCAAACAAGACATTGTTGCACTGGTTGACTCATTACGTAATGAATTTGCCGGTCGGGGCATACGCTATTGGTTCACCCCGGTTGTCGATAACGGTGAAATTTAACATTCCGCTCTAAAACCGCACCAGGCTCTGAACGTAGAAGTAATCGACATCGTTGCCATCCGGTGCACCCGGCGCATTCATCGCAAATTCGCCCTTGGCTATGCGTGTCCATCCGCTATCCAGCGTCAGGCTGTTGTTGACATCCCAGCGCGCCGAGACTTCGAAGGTGTGGCCGACGAAATCTCCCGAACGCCCTGTTCTGTCCCGCAAGCCGGTACCCACCCATTCATCCTGGCCTTCCGCCAGCCACACCAAACGATGCTGAAAAAACGTGGTTATGTTGTCACGGGGAGCCAGCGACAGGCGATAACCCGGCGTGTTGATATTGGCGCGGGCCAACGCACCAAAAGTGCCGGTAGGCCCCAGTTCCCAGCGCCGAGCACCATAAAGCGTGTCGAAACGGTTGTTCTCGCCATCCCGCGAATTGCTGTCGCCACTGGCGTAGTCGTACATGGCATGGAAACGCGGTGCCCACGGCAAATCGAAGGTATAGCCCAGTTGCACATGCTGAAACCAGGCCCGGTGATCGAGGTCGCGGGTGTCGTTTGCCCCCGCCGATGCGCGCGATGAGCCTATCTGGCCTATGGTCTCCGTTTCGAAATCCCAATGCCCCTTGGCCGGTTGGCGGTAAGTGCGCACCCCGGGCGTGTACAGGCGGCGGTTGGCGGTGTCGCCGCCGGGGCGATCATGTTCGTCCAAGTGCAATAGGTAGGCTTCGGCGTGCATTGTGGGCAGGACGTTGAACCACTCGACATGGCCGCCCGAGAAAAAGGTGCGGGATTCCTCTTCGTCGGAATCGTGTTGGCCGGCCATGATGTCGTCTGCTGCTGAAGGATTGCGACCCACCGGCTGAAAGCCGAAAAACTTCATCTGCCAGTGATCGTCATGATCGCGCAGCCGAATCAAGGCACCGGTAAAGGCGTTGACGGTGTTACGGAACACGTTGCGTGCCACCAGCCGCCGTCCGTTCATGTAGCCCAGATCCAGCGTTTGTCGGCCCAGCTTCACTTCGGCGTCCACACCGCTGCCACCGACGTTTTCGGCGGCCCAGGCACCATAAACCTGAAGAAAATCTGCCTCGTTGACCTGGGTGTTGGTGACGGGTATGCGGCTGCCGACCCGTGAAATGGCGGCCGAACCTTCGTCGTACAGGAATTGCCGGGCATCCAAAAACTCCACGCCGGCGCGGAAGCCCTGATGACGCACCTCCAGCCAGGCGCAATTTTGTATCGGCAGGGCTTGATCGCCGCCTTCGGCGCCGAAGCGAAAGGCGCCATCCTGTCCCTCGTAACGGGTACGCTGTTCGACCGAGAACGACAGCCAGTCAGGCAGTTTCGAGGTATCGTGCAGGCTATAAACTGGTTTGTATGGGTTGCGCCTGCCTATCCAGTCGTCTTGTACCGCCGCGTTGCAGTGGATGGGGCGGCCCGCAGCCGGAACCGGCAGCTTTCCGGATGAACTCGCGTTGCCGTTCGAGGAACCGGCAATGGCTTGCAGCGGCTGAAACAATAAATACCCCACCGCGAATGCCAGCGCGGTTTTTGTAGAATGCGTCATGGTAGTTTTCCTTGGATTCTCACGACAGTGTCTTCCGCATGGTGCAGGTCAGAACTGTCTCCTAATTGGATATCGCCGATGGTTCGGTGGATTCAGTATTTGTTTGGGCCGGTTCTGATTCGAAACTTTTCGTGTCTGTCGATTTGCACGATACGACCTTCGTGCACCAGGATTTCAATAGAGCCAAAACGAAGATTTTTGAGCAGCGACACGATTTGACTGGCGATGGTCTGTGCTTCATCCGCCGTCGCTGATGGGTTTTCGCTCTGCTCAATCATAAATGCCTCTATCGATACGGGATGTGACGATGGCAAGATGGTAGAGGAATTGGAATAGCAGGGGAAACGCAGAATATCGATAATTGGTTCGAAAATTGCTATATGCAAAAACCAATTTTGTTATCGAAAAATGCGATAAAAACAAATTATAGGAACGACCACAACCCGCCAGCGACAGCGGATGCGGCAATGACCGGAATGATGCCTGTCTTGAAACGCAACAGCGCCAGCAGTGCCAACAAGCTCAATAAGGCGGAAAAGCCATCGAATCCGCCACCCCAGCCGTGTGGCCAGAATACGTGATAGGCAAAAAATACCGCCAGATTGACGATGACACCGACCACGGCAGCGGTAACCGCAGTCAGCGGGGCGGTAAAGCTCACATTGCCGTGCGTGGTTTCCACCAGCGGGCCACCGGCCAGAATGAACAGAAAACTGGGCAAAAAGGTGAAATAAGTGACGACGACTGCCGCCAGTACACCGGCCCAAAATGGCGAATCCGTCACCAGCCCGGCCTGCCCCCAACCGGCGACGAAACCGACAAAGGCGTTGATCATGACCAAAGGCCCCGGCGTGGTTTCACCGAGCGCCAGGGCGTCCATCATTTGCTGTGGCGTCAGCCAGCGGTAATGCTCGACCGCTGCTTCATAAACGTAAGGCAAGACGGCGTAGGCGCCACCAAAGGTCAGCCAGGCGGCCTTGGTGAAGAACCAGGCCATTTGCGTCAGACCGTTCTGCCAGCCGTATCCGGCACACAACCCGCCCAGCACGACGGCCCACAAGCCAAAGCCTATGCCCAACAAACGGTAGAACCGCTGGCGGCTGAACACGGCATGAGCGGGCGGCGGCGTGTCGTCATCGATCACCGCCGGGCCAGAATTTGCCATCGCCTTGCCATGGCCACCCCCGACAGCAAACCTGTCCGGCATCCATCTGCCACCGGCGGCACCCAGCAAACCGGCAGTAATGACAATCAGCGGAAACGGCAGATGCAGTGCAAAAATCGCGATGAAGGCCACCGCCGCCATGGCCCACAACCAGCGGTTTTTCAGCACACGCCTGCCGATGCGGTAGGCGGCAAACAGCACGATGGCGGTGACAGCCGGTTTGATGCCGTACAACAAACCGGCCACGGCGGGCAGGTCGCCAAAGCGCATGTACACCCAGCCCAGGCCGATCAGAATCAGCAGCGAAGGCAGCACGAACAGGCCACCTGCAATCAGCGCGCCCGGCGTTTTGTGCAGCAGCCAGCCGATGTAGGTGGCAAGCTGCTGAGCTTCCGGCCCTGGCAGGATCATGCAGTAATTCAATGCGTGCAGATAACGGTTTTCGCTGATCCAGCGTCGGCGTTCCACCAACTCCTGATGCAGGATGGCAATCTGCCCGGCCGGGCCACCAAAGCTGATGAAGCCCAGCTTCAGCCAGAAGCGGCTGGCTTCGGCCAGACTGGGTGCGGCAGGTGGTTGGGGCGTGTTGGTGGTCATCGTATTTTTTCAGGGGCCAGAACCTAAATTAGCCATGCGTGCATACATTTCCAGTGACACCGATTCGGCTCGCAGATTGGCGTCGATGGCCAGGGTTTCGAAGTCGTCGGCTGTCAGAAAATCGCGCAAGGCATTGCGCAAGGTTTTGCGCCGCTGTGAAAACGCCTGGGTCACCAGTTGGCTGAAATGGTTGAAATCGCGCAGTTCGACCGGTGGTTGAGCGTGGGGTGTCAGGCGCAGGATGGACGACATTACCTTGGGTGGCGGGTCGAAACTGTCCGGTGGTACATCGAACAGCCATTCGGCTTCGCAGTGATACTGCATCATCACGCTGAGGCGACCGTATTGCTTGCTGCCAGGCGCAGCGCAAATGCGGTTGACCACCTCTTTTTGCAGCATGACGTGCATGTCCTCGATGCAGCGCGTGGTTTCCAGCAAATGAAACATCAGCGGTGTCGAAATGTTGTACGGCAGGTTGCCGATCAGTCGCAGTTTTTCGCCCGTCTCAGCCAATAGGCCAAAATCGAACTGCAAGGCATCGGCGCCATGAATGCGGATGCTGGCGTTGTCTGCGTAGCGCTTTTGCAAGTGGGCGACCAAGTCCCGATCCAGCTCCACTACATCCAGTCTGACGCCATGCGCCAGCAACGGCCCGGTCAATGCACCAAGGCCGGGGCCGATTTCCACCCAATGCTCGCCGGGTTGCGGATTGGCGAAATCGAGAATGTCGCGGATCACGCGGTCGTCGTGCAAAAAATTCTGGCCGAAGCGTTTACGGGGCTGATGAGTCATGAGGGGGAATGGGTTGATGTCATGGCGATGGCGGTTTCAATGGCAAACCGCAAACTGCCCAGGTTGGCCTTACCGCTGCCCGCTAGGTCGAGTGCGGTGCCGTGATCGACCGAGGTGCGGATGATGGGCAGGCCGAGGGTGATGTTGACGGCCTGGCCGAAGCCTTTGTACTTCAGCACCGGCAGGCCCTGGTCGTGGTACATCGCCAGTACGGCGTCGGCCTGGTCGAGATATTTGGGGGTGAACAGGGTGTCGGCAGGCAGCGGGCCTTGAAGCGACAGGCCTACGCTGCGCAAATGCTGCAACACGGGTTCGATGATGTCGATTTCCTCGCGGCCCAGATGGCCGCCTTCACCCGCATGGGGGTTCAGGCCGCATACCAGGATGTTTGGTTGCGGGATAGAGAAGCGGTGATGCAAGTCCCGGTGCAGAATGCGGATGACGCGGGTCAACGAGTCGGCGGTGATAGCGGCGCTGACGTCACGCAGCGGCAGATGGGTGGTGGCCAGGGCGACACGAAGGCCAGGAGTGGCCAGCAGCATCACCGGAGCGCCGCCGGTAATGTCGGCGATGAACTCGGTATGGCCGCTGAAGGCGATGCCGGCGTCGTTGATGACGCCTTTGTGAACCGGCGCGGTGACCATGGCATCGAAAAAACCGGCCATGCAGTGACGGGTGGCCAGCCGCAGGGTGTCCAGCACGTAGCCGCTGTTGGCCGGGTCGGGGTGGCCGCAGCGGGTGGCTTGCGCACGTTTTACCGGCAAGACACGGAGTCGGCCTGGTTTGTGGCTGGCTGGCGATTCTACTGCGTCAGCACAATCGATGCGCAGCGGCAGACGCAGCATGTTAGCGCGTTCAGCCAGCAGCTCGGGGTCGGCAATGACGGTGAGCTGGCAGGCGATTTCGTGCTGTGCTAGTTGAATGCAGAGGTCGGGACCTATGCCGGCCGGTTCACCGGCGGTCAGTGCGATGCGGGGGCGTGGGGTCATAAGGGGCTGCGGGTATACCGCTCAAATCGGAATGTGTTCCTGGCAGATTTGTTCGCTGTCACTGGCGCTGAGCTTTTCCTGAGTCAGCAAACAGAAAAATTCGCCGTCTTTTTCACTGAAATTGCGACAGGTTTTACACACACCGAAGGATTGCGACTGGTTGGCTTTTTGCAGTGCAGTCAAGGCCTGCTGGAAAACGTTGGCATCGGAAGGGGAGGGCGGCTGGTCGTGGGTGTGCAAAATGGCCGTTGCGGTTTCGAACAGGTTGGAGGGACGAGCCTGCTGGAGCAGGCGGCGGCCTTCGGGCAACAGGTAGAGATGAACGACACGTTTGTCGCTGGTGCCCTGTTTTTTTTCGATCAGGCCTTTTTTTTCGAGGACGATGAGCGACTGTGACACCGTGCCCCGGGTGACACCGAGGTAGTTGGCCACGGCAGCGGGGGTGTTGCTGTACTTGTTGGCCCTGGCCAGATAGTTGAGCGCTTGAAAATGCACGGGTTGCAAATTCAGTTCAGTGCACTTTTTGCGCTCTTCCGAGCGGATGAGGGCGGTCATGCATTCGATCAATTCATAGATGTCGGTATCAGGCATGGCGCAATGGTATCACTCCTGATTGGGTTGACAAGCCAGGCCGTGCTGCGTCTAATATCGACTCGAAAGTTTTTCATGGCATTCGACGCTTGGCCAAACGAGAGCGTGAGTTTCCAAGGATTTGGCGGTGTGTTTTTCGGCAGACCAGTTTCGGCAGACCAGCCTCGAATGCTTTATTTCACGACGGATGACAGGAATTGCAAATGAAAACAACGATGAGACGACTGAATCTATCCCTGCTGGCCAGTTCGATGGCCTTGCTGCTGGCTTCCGGTGCAACTTGGGCAAAATCCGACAGCCCGCACGACATTTACATGAACAACTGCGCCAGTTGTCATGGTGCCGATCACGGCGGCTATCTGGCACCGGCGCTGAACGCCGACACCTTGAAAGGCCGCAGCCCCACCGCCTTGCGCACCATCGTCATGGCCGGCAGCTTCGACACCTTGATGCCGCCGTTCTACGGCAGATTGACCGACGACGAGATTCGCGGTGTCGTCAAGCATTTGCAAACAACCCCCAAACAGCCCAATCCGGCCTGGACTATCGACGACATGAAAAAGTCGCTCAAGGTCTACGTCAAGGATGAAACCACGCTGCCCGCCAAGCCTGCGTTTGCGATCGACGACAAGTTTGAAAACCTGATCGGTGTCGCCGCCCGTGGCAAATATGGCCGGGGCGAAGGTTCCCGAGCCATTTTCATCAACAGTGCCACCCATCAGAAAGTCGGCGAAATCGCCACCGGCACCGCCGCCCACATCATCGACTTCAACCCGGCCAACCCGCGCTGGGCTTACGTCAAAACCGACACCGCCGAGATTTTCAAGGTCGATCTGTATTCGATGCAGGCCACCCGCAGCATCAAGACCGGCTGGAACGGCCCCGGCATGGGCGTGTCGCGCGATGGCAAATACATCATGGCCGGCTCCTTCGTGCCGCATAACGCCGTGATTTTGGACGCCGATACCCTGGAACCTTTGAAAACCTTCGAACTGGAAGGCATAGACCCCGACGGCAAGCATGTCTCCTCCGACTCCGGCATGATCATCGGCACGCCTTATGCCGACATCTTCGCCATTGCGCTGGAAAACGCCGGTCAGGTGTGGATCATCGATTACAACAAGGACGGCTTCCCAGTCACCAAAATCACCAACGTCGGCAGGCATTTGCACGACGCTTTCCTGACTCACGGCGGCAAGAAATTGATGGTGGCCTCGTATGACGACAGCATCGTCGCCGCCATCGACCTGGAAGAGCGTAAGCTCATCAAAAAACTGGAAGCCGGTTGCGTACCGCATGTCGGCGGTGGCTCGGCGGTGGTGGTCGATGGCCGCACCCTGGGCTTTGGCACCAACTTCGGCGATTGCGACAAGACCGTGGTCAGTGTCTGGGACTTGGACAAAATGGAAGTTGTCAAGCAAATTCCGGTATCCGGCGGCACTGAATCGCCCGCCGCCCATGCCAACGCACCTTACGTGGCAGTAGACATCATCAGCAAGGACAGACGCGCCCGCACCGTGCAACTCATCGACAAGAAAACCCTGGATGTCGTCAAAACCCTGGATGTCGGCGGCCACGCCTACTTCCCGGAATACAGCGCCGACGGCAAGTTTTTGTACATTTCCGCAGGCTACAACGGCGATGAAGTGGTGGTGTACGATGCCAACAGCTTGCAAAAAGTCGCCAGCATTGCCATGGAAAGCCCGGCGGGGATTTTCTCGCGTGGCCGGGTCAAATACATGACCCGTGGTTTGTCACCCGATGAAATGGAGCAAGGCCAATGAAGCTGAAATTTTCCGATCTATTGGGCGCGAAGCGCAATAACCCCTCGCCAGTGAGAGAGGGTAGGGTGGTGTACACATTCTCGTGGTTGCTGATGGGCGCGATCGCATCCGGTTCGGCGCAGGCCGCCAGCCTGTACGTCGGCCAAGCAAAAGCAGCGGCGGTGTGCGCACAATGCCACGGCATCCGCAGTCCCAGTGCCGACGCACCATTCCCGCCCCTAGGTGGCCGCGATCCCGAGTATCTGAAAAAAGCCATCAAGCAATATCGCGATAAAACCCGAAAATCCGACATCATGAACGCGATGGCAGGCTCGCTGACCGATGCCGAAATCAATGACATTGCCCATTATTACGGCAGCGTCAAACCTTGAGTACGGGTTATCGCTGGCTGATTGCCCTGGTTTGCAGTGTTGCCGTTGCGGATGAACCGAGTCCGCAGCGGCAACAGGTGTTGCTGAATCTGCTGAAACACGACTGCGGTTCCTGCCACGGCCTGCCGCCAAAAGGCGGCTTAGGGCCATCACTGATGCCGGATGCACTGGCAGGCAAAAGCGACGCGTTGTTGCTGGATGCCATTCAGAACGGTCGATCCGGCACGGCGATGCCGCCGTGGAAACCATTCCTGAGTATCGAAGACAGTCGCTGGTTGATTGAGCGCTTGCGACAGCCGTAATCAGCAATACCCGTTCATCAGGCTAGAATCGCTGCAAATCACTGCGCAAGGTACGACGATGACCACGATTACCGATTTATCGCAACTCGACCCGAACGGCCATTATTCTTACGCCGACTACCTGAACTGGCGGTTTGATGCCGCTATTGAGCTGATTAGAGGCAAAATCAGCTTGATGAGTCCGGCACCGAGTCTGGATCATCAGCGGGTGTCCTGGCAATTGACCGGCTACCTGTTCGAGTACTTCAGAAAAAAACCTTGTCGGGCCTTCGCCGCTCCCTTCGATGTCCGCCTGTACGACCGCCGCAAATCAGTGGTTGCCAACCAGGATATTTATACCGTCGTCCAGCCCGATTTATGCGTGATTTGCGATACCGCCAAACTCGATCCACACGGCTGCCTGGGTGCACCGGACTGGATCATCGAGATTCTGTCCAAGGGCAATTCCAAAAAGGAAATGCAGACCAAGTTCGAGTTGTACCGGGAAAGTGGCGTCAAGGAATACTGGATCGTCTACCCGTTCGAACAAGCGGTGCATCAGTTCGTGCTCGACGAGGAATACGACATTTACCGATTGCTGAACATGTTCTCCGGCGAGGACTTGGCCACCCCGAACCTGTTCTCCGATTGCACTATCGATTTGCAGGAAGTGTTTGCCGAATGAACAATATCCTCCCTGGGAGGCTGTCCGGGAACAGGAGTCATAGCAAGGAGTTCAATGGGGTTAAGCTGCAAGCCGGGTTGAATACATTGACTGCGTACACAGATCAGGAACACATAACATGGTGTTGCAGAACAAATTGAATATCACCGATCAAATCGAACTGAATAAAGCCGAAGAAAAAATCAGCAAGCAGAAGGCCAAGCGGCTATTTGAAAGCGGCGACATTAACCGTATGGAGATTGGCACCTTCAAGGGGCTTGCACAAATTCATGCGTATTTGTTTGGTGATATTTATGAATTTGCAGGAACAATCCGCGATGTCAATATCGCCAAAGGCAATTTCCGATTTGCACCCATCATGTACTTGCCGCAATCGTTAGAGCACATCAGCGCCATGCCGCAACAGTCGTTTGAGGAAATCATTGAGAAATATGTCGAGATGAATATTGCTCACCCCTTTCGTGAGGGTAATGGCCGCGCGACGCGCATCTGGCTGGATTTGATCCTCAAAAATGAAATCAACCGCGTGATTGACTGGAATGGCGTGGACAAGGCCGATTATCTTTCGGCCATGGAGCGCAGCGTGGTGAAAGATGTGGAAATCAAACACCTGCTGAAAGCCGCCTTGACTGAAAAAGTCAACGACCGCGAATTATTCATGAAGGGTATCGACATCAGCTATTACTACGAAGGCTATAGCAAATTCAGGGTTGAGGATTTGTAACCTGCCTTCGTCAGTGAATAAACGCGATTTCGATCATTCCTACGCTATGAACCGAAACACTACCCGCATGATAAACATCAAATTGTATTTTTTAGCCGCCGTTTTTTGCTTGACCGCCTGTAACCAAGCCACCACCCCACGCCCCACCGGCGACCTCGGCGTCATCATCGAGCGGGAAACCGGCAGTGTACAGATCGTCAACACCACAAAACCGGCCATGCTCAGCCGCGTCGAAGGCCTGGGCGACTTGTCCCACGCCTCGGTGGTGTTTTCCCGTGATCAGCGTTATGCCTATGTGTTCGGTCGCGACGGCGGTCTGAGCAAGATCGACTTGCTGCAAGACGAGATAGCCAAACGCATCGTCCAGGCGGGCAACAGCATAGGCGGGGCTATTTCCCAGGACGGCAAAATCATTGCCGTGTCCAATTACACGCCGGGTGGCGTCAAGCTGTTCGATGCTGAAACCCTTGCGCCACTGGCGGATATTCCCGCTGTTTACGGCGATGATGGCAAACTGTCCAAGGTAGTCGGTCTGGTCGATGCGCCGGGCCAGCGTTTCGTGTGCAGCCTGTTCGATGCCGATCAAATCTGGCTGATCGACGCCAAAAACCCGCGTCAGCCGCAGGTACAAGCATTCAAAAACATCGGCAAACAGCCTTACGATGGCCTGCTGACACCGGATGGCCGCTTCTACGCCGCCGGCCTGTTCGGCGAAAAAGGCCTGGCCTTGCTGGATTTGTGGCAGCCGGAACTGGGCGTAATACGCATCCTGGCCGACTACGGCAAGGACGACGCGCAACTGCCGGTTTATAAAATGCCGCATCTGGAAGGCTGGACGGTGGCGGGCGACTGGCTGCTGGTGCCTGCCATCGGTCAGCACGAGGTGCTGGTGGTTGACAGGAAAAACGGGCAACTAGCCAAACGCATTGCCGTCGCCGGTCAGCCGGTGTTCGTTAGCGCCCGGCCAGACGGACGCCACATCTGGGTGAACTTCGCCTTCCCCGACAACCAGATCGTGCAGGTCATCGACGTCAAGGATTTCAGCCTGGTCAAAACCTTGCAACCCGGCAAGGCGGTGTTGCACATGGAATTCAGCCCGCGCGGCGAAGCGGTATGGCTGGCGGTACGCGACGACGACAGGGTGTTGGTGTACGACACCGCAACCTTCAGCGAAATCGCCCGCCTGCCTGCGCAAAAACCTAGTGGCATTTTCTTTACCGATCGCGCCAATCGCATTGGCTGGTGACATGCTGACCTCTCTGCAAAAACGCCTGCTCAACGATTACCAGCAGGCATTCCCACTGAGCAGCCGACCCTTCCGCGACATCGCCGAGCAACTGGGCGTTGCCGAGCACGATGTTTTGACGGCGCTGCGTGAATTGTCGGATCGGCAAATGATCAGCCGGATTGGCCCTGTGATTGCGCCTAATCTGATCGGCAGCAGCAGTCTGGTGGCCATGGCGATTCCTGACGACGATCTGGAGCGCGTGGCCGGTCTGGTGAGCCGCTATGCGGAAATCAACCACAATTACGAGCGGGAAAATCGCTTCAACCTGTGGTTTGTTGCCGTTGGCGACAACGACGAGCATTTGCAATCGGTGATTACCGACATCGAACGGCAAACCGGCTATCCGGCCATGCGCCTGCCGATGTTGGCCGATTATTTCATCAACCTGGGTTTCGATCTGAATTTGCCGTGATGGACAGCCTCGATTTTCAACTGATAGCTAGCGTACAGCAGGGCTTGCCCCTGGTCGAACAGCCTTACGCGCTGATTGCCGTGCATCTGGGCACCAGCGAAACGAGCGTGATCGAACGACTGGCCCGGCTCAAGGCGCATGGCTTGATTAAACGCTGGGGCGTCGTCGTCAAACATCGTGAGCTGGGTTATCGCGCCAATGCCATGATCGTCATCGATGTGCCGGATGAGCAAGTTGCCGAAGCGGGCGCCCGCCTCAGTCGCCAGCCTTGCGTCAATCTTTGCTACCGCCGCCCGCGTCAGGGCGAGATTTGGCCGTACAACCTGTACTGCATGATACACGGCACCAATCGCGACATTGTCTTGCAGCAGTGGGCGGAACTGCGGCAACGCTGTGGCCTTGAGGCTTACGGCTTCGATGTGCTGTTCAGCAAACGCTGTTTCAAACAGCGCGGTGCCCTGTACGGAAGGCGCAATAACGGCTTGTCGTCCCGGCAAACAGCCGAGGCACTGGTCGAACATGACCAGCAGGAGGTATGAGCCATGGATGACATCGACAGCCTGGATGATATCGGCAAGCGCATCGTCAACCGCCTGCAACGCGGCCTGCCGATTTGCGCTGCACCTTACGCGCAAGTCGCTGAGGATCTGGCCATCAGCGAGCAGGATTTGCTCGCACGGCTGAAAGCCTTGCTGGCAGACGGCGTGTTATCACGCTTCGGCCCGATGTATCACGCCGAACACATGGGCGGTGCCCTGACGCTGGCGGCGATGAAAATCCCCGCTGACCGTTTCGACGACGTTGCTACCATCGTCAACGCCTTTCCGGAAGTCGCCCACAACTACGCCCGCAACCATGCGCTGAACATGTGGTTCGTGCTGGCTACCGAAAAGCCAGAGCAGATTGCCGCAGTCATTGCCGACATCGAACGGCTGACCGGGCTGAAAGTATTCAACATGCCGAAAATCAGCGAATACTATGTCGGCTTGCAGTTGGAAGCGTGAGCGATTGCCAAGTAAGATGCGATGGTCTGATGTGTAAATAAAACGCATAAAACGCACATTGTCTGATTTTTAGGAGCCTGCCATGTCTGTCCGTTTCAATGCTGTATTGCCTGAATCGATCTCAATCTACCTCCACCCAACCACACCTTCAGCGTATCGGTCGACCGCGAGGAAACCGACGGCGAACGACGGGGGCGATTGTTCAAGGATGTGGCGCTATTCGTCACAGCACTGGGCTTCGTGGGCATGGTTGCCGGTTTCTTCTCGTTCCCACGCTCCGCGTGGGAACGCAGGCGGACGCTGAATAATTGCTATTGCGTTTGATTGCAATCCGTCATGTCCCTTGACACCATCGACCGCCAAATCATCCAGGCCACCCAGTCCGGGCTGCCGCTGGTGGCCGAACCTTACCAGGCCGTGGCCGAACGATTGGGCCTGACTGCGCAAGAAGTCATGCAGCGCATGGCGCAGATGCAGCAAACCGGCGTCATTCGCCGCATCGCAGCCGTACCCAACCACTACAAACTGGGTTATCGCTACAACGGCATGACGGTGTGGGATATCGATGACAGCCAAATCGATGTCCTGGGGCCTAAGGTTGCCGAGCTGGTCTTCGTCAGCCATTGTTACCAGCGCCCCCGACACTTGCCGGACTGGCCCTACAATCTGTTCGCCATGGTGCACGGCAAAACCGAGGCCGAAGCCAGCGCCCAGGTTGCCATCATTGCCGAACAGCTGGGCAAATACGCACGTTGTCACGACGTGCTGTACAGCAGTCGGATTCTGAAAAAAACCGGCTTGCGCATCGGAGGATAAACCATGTTCAGACTCAGCCAGTACATGCGCGAAATCGTGCAACCCACGCCGTTGACGGCGCCACGCAAACCCCCTGGCCCGGTAGTGATCTGGAATCTGATCCGCCGCTGCAACCTGACCTGCAAGCACTGCTATACCACTTCCGCCGACATCAATTTCCCCGGCGAATTATCCACAGCGGAAATCCATGCGGTGATGGACGACCTCAAAGCCTTCAAGGTGCCGGTACTGATCCTGTCCGGCGGCGAGCCGCTGCTGCATCCCGACATTTTCGCCATCTCGCAACGTGCCCGCGACCTGGGCTTTTACGTGGCACTGTCCAGCAACGGCACGCTGATTACCGAGCGCAACATCGAACAAATCGCCGCGATAGGCTACCAATACATCGGCGTCAGCCTGGACGGCATGGCAGACGCACACGACAAATTCCGCCAGAAACAGGGTTCGTTCGATGCCGCGCTGGCGGGCATCAGGCTGTGCCGCAACCATGACATCAAAGCGGGCGTGCGCTTCACCCTGACCCAGGATAACGCCCACGACTTCAACGCCCTGCTGCAATTGATGGATGACGAGGACATCGACAAGTTTTATCTCTCGCACCTTAACTATGGCGGACGCGGCAACCGCAATCGCAAGGACGATGCCACTTTTCAATTGACACGCAGCCTGATGGATAGCCTGTTCGAACGTTGCCTGGACTGGGAACGCCAGGGGTTGCATCGGGAAGTGGTCACCGGCAACAACGATGCCGATGCCGTGTATTTTCTGCATTGGGTCAAGCGTCATTTTCCCGAACGCGCCGATCATATTCAGGCCAAATTGCAGCAATGGGGCGGCAATGCCTCTGGTGTCAATGTCGCCAACATCGACAACCTCGGCAATGTCCACCCCGACACCTTCTGGTGGCATTACGGTCTGGGCAATGTGCGCCACAGGGCGTTTTCGCAAATCTGGCAGGACGTATCCGACCCGTTGATGGCGGGTTTGAAAGCCACGCCACGGCCTTTACAGGGGCGTTGCGGCACCTGTCATTACCAAGCCATTTGCAACGGCAACACCCGGGTTCGGGCACAGCAGGTCAGTGGCAATGTCTGGGCGGAGGACCCCGGTTGCTACCTGCATGACATGGAGGTTGCCGCGTAGCGTTCCTTACGATGTGCAAGGTTGAATGGTGTTTGCCCATTGGTTCATTGCTCCGAAAAGCCAAATTAGGGTAAATTGGCGCCACACTTGTTTTCGGATTTCGTAACATGCTGAAAAAATTGATTTTTCTAAGCCTTGCACTCACAGCCTGCCCGGCACTGGCAGACGATCAGAGCGAAACCGCCCAACTGTTTCGGCAAATCGCCATCAGTTACGAACGTGGTCTGGATGTAAAGCAGGACTACCCGCAAGCCTTCGCCATGTATTGCCAGGCTGCACTGATGGGCGATGCCGAAGCGGCCTACGGCCTGGGCTTCATGTATTTCAATGGTCGTGGCGTGCAAAAGGATCTGCCGCTGGCAGGTCGCTGGTTCCGTGAGGCGGCCAACGCCGGTGATGCTCACGGTCGCATCATGCTGGCCAAGTTCGATACTCAGGGCGACATACCGGACCCCGCCTGCGAACACAAAAAACTGCCGGAAATTCATCTGGCCGATGTCCCCAACCCCAACCGCCAGGTAATCGAAACCTGGGTCAACCAGATCGCGCCGGTTTATGGCATAGACCCTCAACTGGTAATGGCGGTGATTCAGGCAGAGTCGGCGTTCACAATTGCCGCCCTGTCCAACAAGAACGCCCAAGGTTTGATGCAGCTGATCCCGGAAACCGCCGCGCGTTTTGGCGTGAAAGACAGTTGGAATCCGGTACAGAACATCAAAGGCGGCGTGGCGTATTTGCACTGGCTGATGCGCCATTTCGACGGCAAGGTCGACTGGGTGCTGGCGGCTTATAACGCCGGTGAAAAAGCAGTCGAACGCTACAAGGGCATACCGCCCTATCAGGAAACCCAGCATTACGTCAAAAAAATTCTGGCGTCCTATCAAAAAACCACACACCCGATCCCGCCAGAAAAAAATCCGGCTGACAATCCCTTCCAAAAAATCTGATCGGTTCAGCAACCGTGCCCTTCTTTCGCAAGACTTTCCGGTGGAGCGGGAAGATTGGTTCGTGCAATTTGCAATTCACTCGTGACGCTGAACCGTTACATTGCGTTATTCCTGCCGACGGCGTGAATGTTGGCTAAAGCCTTGAGTTTGAAAAACAAGTCCGTCAGTCATGGTTGACACGGTCAGGCGGTGGCTCGAAAAAAACGGCGGCTATCGCAATATGTCGTGTTAGAATTCGAAAAAAACACTACATGTAGTGTTTATGTCGACGAATCCACCTAACGCCAAGAGACTTCGAATGACCGCAAAACTTCATGTCGTGACACCCATCCATGTCGATATTCCGCTACAAAGCGCTTCGCTGGATATCTGGGACAGCAAATACCGTCTGAAAACCAAGGATGGCCAGGCTGTCGACAACACCATCGATGCTACCTATCAGCGCGTCGCCAAAGCCTTGTCCGGCGTGGAAAAAACCAAAGCATTGCAAGACAGCTATTACAAAGAATTTCTCTGGGCCTTGCGGCAGGGTGCGATTCCGGCCGGGCGCATCGTTTCCAATGCCGGTGCGCTGGCGCACAAACCGGCCACGTCGACCATCAACTGCACCGTGTCCGGCATCATCGAAGACTCGATGGACGACATTCTGCGCAAGGTACACGAAGCCGGTCTGACCTTGAAAGCCGGTTGCGGCATCGGTTACGAATTTTCCACACTCCGACCGCGCAACGCCTATGTGTCCGGCGCCGGGGCCTACACATCGGGGCCTTTGTCGTTCATGGACATCTACGACAAAATGTGCTTCACCGTGTCGTCGGCCGGTGGCCGCCGTGGTGCGCAAATGGCCACCTTCGATGTGGCTCATCCCGATGTGGTCGATTTCATCCGCGCCAAGCGCGAAGATGGCCGTTTGCGCCAGTTCAACCTGTCGCTACTGATTACCGGCGAATTCGTCGAAGCCGTGAAAAACAATGCGCAATGGCCGTTGTCGTTCCCGCTCAGCGAACGCGAGTTCGCCGCCGACAAGATCGACATCAACGATAGCTCCCGCGTGATCTGGCGCGATCTGCCCAACAAAACAGGTTATGTCGTCAACGATGATGGCTTGGTAGCCTGTCGCATCAGCAAAGTCATGCCAGCCCGTCGTTTGTGGGACATCATCATGTCATCGACGTACGACTACGCCGAACCCGGCTTCATCCTGATCGACAAGGTCAACGAGATGAACAACAACTGGTTCTGCGAACACATCCGCGCCACCAATCCCTGTGGCGAGCAGCCCTTGCCGCCTTATGGTTCCTGCTTGCTGGGATCGATCAACCTCACCCGCTTCGTCGAAAAACCGTTCAGCAAGGACGCCCGCTTCAACTGGGACGATTTTCGCAAAACCGTGCGCATCTTCACCCGCATGCTGGACAACGTGGTCGAAATCAACGGCCTGCCGCTGGAAAAGCAGCGCGAGGAAATCACCGGCAAACGTCGTCATGGCATGGGGTATCTGGGGCTGGGTTCGACCATTACGCTGCTGGGCATGAAATACGGCAATGCCGAGTCACTGGTATTCACCGAGGAAGTTACCCAGGTCATGGCGGTCGAGGGCTGGAAAACCGGTCTGGAACTGGCGAAGGAAAAAGGCCCGGCGCCGATCATGGAGCGCATGTTCACCGTGACCGGTGAAATGCTGCACAAGCGCCCGGAAATGAAGACCGACGGCTACAAGGTTGGTGACGAGGTGTCCGGCAAAGTGTTGCATGCCAAGTACAGCCGCTACATGCAGAAACTGGCGCAAGCGGAACCGGAGCTAGTGGCAGAACTGGCCGAGGTGGGTTGCCGCTTTACCCATCACAGTTCGATCGCGCCGACCGGTACCATTTCATTGTCGCTGGCCAACAACGCCAGCAATGGCATTGAGCCGAGCTTTGCCCATCACTACTCGCGCAACGTCATTCGCGAAGGCAAGAAATCCAAGGAAAAAATCGACGTATTCTCGTTCGAGCTGTTGGCCTATCGCCATCTGGTCAATCCCGATGCCATGCCGTACAGCGACAACCCGGCGCAACAACTGCCGGATTATTTCATCGCCGCCGACGACATCAGCCCTAAGCAACATGTCGACATCCAGGCCGCTGCGCAGAAATGGATCGACTCGTCGATTTCCAAAACCGCCAATGTACCAACCGATTACCCCTACGAAGACTTCAAGTCGATTTATGAATATGCCTACGAACAAGGCCTGAAAGGCTGCACCACTTTCCGCTTCAACCCGGAAGTGTTCCAGGGTGTGTTGGTGAAAGAGTCCGATCTGGAAAACACCACCTACCAGTTCACGCTGGAAGATGGTCATGTGGTCGAATACAAAGGCAACGATGAAGTGGAATACGACGGCGAAATCCATACCGCCGCCAATTTATTCGATGCGCTGAAAGAGGGTTATTACGGGAAGTTTTAATCCCGACTAGAGAAACGTTTCTGGTTTCCATGGTATCCGTGGGAACCCATAATCAGGAACCGACACACGACAGCCCAGGAGGCTGTCCAAAACGAGACACAGAGATGACCCTACACAAAATCACCCAAAAAATCGTCGGCTACAAAGTGCTGGCCAAAGACAACGGCGAAACCGTAGTGGCAGAAGCAGAACCGCTTTCGCTGGAATCGATGCACGAAAACGTCGAACGCCCGGAATTATTGATGGGTTCAACCTACAAAATCAAAACCCCGCAGTCTGAACACGCCTTGTACATCACCATCAACGACATCATCCTCAACCAAGGCACCAGCCACGAGGAACGCAGACCCTACGAAATTTTCATCAACTCCAAGAACATGGAGCATTTCCAATGGGTGCTGGCCTTGACCCGCGTTATATCGGCCGTGTTCCGCAAAGGCGGCGATGCCTGTTTTCTGGTCGAGGAGTTGAAAGCGGTTTTCGACCCGCGCGGGGGTTACTTCAAGAAAGGCGGCTTGTTCATGCCGTCGCTGGTTGCCGAAATCGGCCACGCCATCGAATCGCACCTAAAGCACATCGGCATGATAAAACCGGAGCAACTCAGCGATATACACCTGCAATTGCTGAACGAAAAGCGCCGCGAATTCGAACTGTTACACGGCCGCAGCGACGACCAGGCATTCCCGGAAAAAGCAGTGTTGTGCAACAAATGCTCCACCAAAGCGATGGTCTTGATGGACGGCTGCATGACATGTCTGAATTGCGGCGAAAGCAAATGTGGCTAGCCTAAGAAAGCATAGGGCAGACGCATCCACGGTGCGTGGCCGCGTAGATCGTCGAGGCTACGCGGCACCGGCTTAAAAGTTCGCAATGTAGTATTCATGGTTTCACTTACGGTTCGCGGAAGTCAGAGAGGCCCTGCTAGACGTTGAACCGAAAGTGCATGACGTCGCCATCCTGAACTTTGTATTCCTTGCCTTCCAAGCGCCATTTTCCGGCGTCTTTGGCGCCTTGTTCGCCGTTGTGGTGGACGAAGTCGCGGTAGGCAATGACTTCGGCACGAATGAAGCCGCGTTCGAAATCGGAGTGAATGACGCCGGCGGCTTGCGGTGCCAGTGCGTTGACCGGAATGGTCCAGGCCCGTACTTCCTTGGGGCCGGCGGTAAAGTAGGTGGACAGGTTGAGCAACTGGTAGCCCGCCCTGACCAGGCGGTCGAGGCCAGGTTCGTCCAGGCCGAGATCGTTCAGGAATACCTGTTTTTCATCGTCTTCCAGTTGGACGATTTCCGCTTCGATGGCTGCGCATATCGGCACGACGCTGGAACCTTCGTTTTCGGCAAAGCGGCGAACCTGGTCGAGCAGTGGGTTGTCGTTGAAGCCGTCGTCCTGAACATTGGCGACGTAGAGTGTCGGCTTGAGGGTGATCAGACACAGTTCCCTGATCGACTTGGTTTCTTCCTCGCTCAGGCCCAGCGTCCGCACCGGTTGGCCCGCGTTCAGATGGGTCAACACTTTTTCCAGCACCTGCTTTCTGGCCAATTCATCCTTGTTGCCCGATTTGGTGAGTTTGGCCGACTTTTGCAAGGCTTTTTCAACGGACGCCATGTCGGCCAGTGCCAGCTCGGTGTTGATGATTTCAATATCGTTGATGGGGTCGACCTTGCCCGCAACGTGAATGACGTTGTCGTCGTCAAAGCAGCGAACCACATGAACGATGGCGTCGGTTTCGCGGATGTTGCCGAGGAACTGATTGCCCAGTCCTTCGCCTTTCGACGCACCGGCCACCAGGCCTGCAATATCGACGAATTCGATGGTTGTGGGCAAAATCCGCTCGGGTTTTACGATGGCCGCCAGTGTATCCAGGCGAGGGTCGGGCACGGCAACAACCCCGACATTGGGGTCTATGGTGCAGAAGGGGTAGTTTTCAGCCGCGATGGTGGCTTGGGTGAGTGCATTGAACAGGGTCGATTTACCCACGTTGGGAAGACCGACGATTCCACAGTGTAGTGCCATAAAATTTGCGAGAGATACGGGCTGTGCCCAGGAAGGAACGGGAAAGAAGGCAAAAATTATACCGTCAAGCGCGGGCGCAAACCGAATTGAAATCGTCCGCAATCGCGTTAGCCGCATGGCGGACGTGTCGAATTTGTCAGAACATGCCCGAGATCGAACGTACCAGACCGCCCGTCAACGCCGGGACGGCGTCGTTGTATTCGAGGTTGACCTGGTTGGCGGTGCTGACGATACGGCTGCGGTAGCGTTTGCGGTCGGTGACTTCCGATGAGGTTTGTCTGAGCGAGCCGCCTATGCCTTGTTTGGCATCTTGCTGATTGTCCTGGCGCACGATGACGCCTTGTTTGGCTCTCTCGGCGATTTCGATATCGGTCACCACCATGTAGGTGACGTCTTTGACTGCGGCGTCGGCGATGGTTTCGACAGCGCCACCCACCACGGCGCCCGCCAGGCCACCGATGCCGGCGCCCGACCAGCCGCCCAGGCCGCCGCCAATCGCAGCGCCCGCCGCAATACCGGCCAGGGAGCCGCCATAGCCCGAATGCAAGGCCGACTCGGCCGCCGTCGGGCTGGCTTTGTCGACACTCAGCACATTGGCTCTCAGCCAGTAATGTGCGGTGTCGGGGTCGGTGGAAACGATGTAGCCTTTGGACTGCAAGGCTTGTTTGATTGGCAACACGATGTCGAAGTTGGTTTTGTCGGAGGTGTTGCGCACATCGAGAAAAATCGTGCGTTTGTCAGCCCCGACCGGGTCGAGAAAGATGGTGTCGCTCATCTTGGTCTGAACATCCAGCTCTCGCTTGGCAATCGAAGTGTGTACTGCGGCGCAACCGGCCAGCACAGCCGTCAATGTCAAGGCGGTCACCAGGCTTAGCGCCTTGAAGGTTCGATGCTTGGGTTTCATGTGTGTCTCCTGTTTTTTTTATGGATTTGTGTTCAATACGGCCAGTAGCGGCCATAAAACCTGTGGTAATAGCTGCAATCCCGATAGTCTGTCCAGGAATGGCGGCGAAGGTCGGCGCAGGTATAACCGCGCCGCCAGAACCGGCTCGGTTCCGTTTTTGGCGGCGTACCGCGCTTGGTGGCCTCCTGGATATAGGCATTCAGATTGGCCTCGGTTTCTGCGCTGAACGGTTTTTGCAGAACCTCTTCATTCAGCCTTTTTTGAATGTCGGCGACCGATTCCGCCGACACGGTGGTGGTGGCTAACAGCATCGACAACGACAACGACAACAGACACAGCGCCCCCGGTTTTTGAGCAGGTAACAGATACATGGCACACCTCGTTCCCAATGTTTCCTCATTCGCCAGTGCGATGACCGGCGACTCCATGCCGACTAATCAATCCCCCCGTATCAAAGCGGCGGCTGTCCACGCCGGACGAAATCGGCAAGTTGTGTACTGTAGCGCTTTGCAAGCAAACCGGCGAGTTTTAGCCGATTCTGCTTGCCGTCGCCATGTTCTTGCCCGGTTATGCGCAGCCAGACCATCAAACGCCGGAATTCATCCGGGGGCAGCTCATCGCAAACCACCATGGCCGCGCCATGCTCACCCAAGGTTGTGCGATAACACAAAAAAACGGCAATCGGCCCCATGATGGTGAATTGGGTGATGACCACAGGTTCAAATCTATCATCGGCAAGGCCATGCTCCCAAGCCGCCGATGCCGTATAGCGCAAGACATTGGTGCGCCCGGAGGCACGCAACCCCATCCAGTAAAGCCCAGGCAACAGGCCCGACAAGCCCATGCACACCAGCGGCGGCAGGCTGCTCAGCCAGATGGATGCAAAGGCAAGGGTGTGCAAAACCACGGTTAGCCATCGACGTATTCGCGACGGCTTGCAGGCAAACACCAGCGAGGTGTGACCGGTTTTAAATTCTGTGCTGGCTGACGGCATGTAAAATGGCCACTGATTTTTGTCAAAAACCGGGTGTGAACAATCAAGTCTGTTGCCGCCCATCCCGAATATTTCACAGTGTATCGCCACTCATGACTCAGCCGACAATTGCCGACACATGCTTCGAACTCGACGGTTTTTCATTGCTGTCGGTGACAGGCGAGGACGCCGCCCGCTTTCTGCAGGGCCAACTGACTTGCGACGTCAGAACGTTAAATCCAACCCGTGCCAGCATTGCCGCGTTCTGCAATGCCAAGGGCCGTGTCATCAGCGTATTGACCCTCATCGAACGCGACGGCGAATTCGTGCTGATACTGCCGCGCAGTCTGCTGACCAAGGTTTACGACAAACTGCGCATGTATGTCTTGCGTTCGAAAGTGACGTTGACGCCAGACCCAGAGCACCTGCAACTCGTTGGCCTGCAAATTACCGCAGCAGACGCTCACCAGCCACCGCTGCCGACTGCCGACTTCGGCGTACTGCAAGCCGGGATAATCTGGGTGAAGTTGCCAGGCGGACAGCGTTACTTCGGCTTGCTGGAACAGGGCAAAGCCGCTGCCGATGATCTATCTGGCACGATGGCGGAATGGCGCTATCTGGACATCTCGGCTGGCTTGCCTTGGTTCGATGAGGCGCAATCCGAGCAACACATTCCGCAAACCCTCAATCTCGACGCTCTCGGTGGCATCAGTTTCGAAAAAGGCTGTTATACCGGTCAGGAAATCATCGCCCGCACCCATTATCTGGGGAAAGCCAAACGCTGCCTCGGGCTGGCCGAATGCAATGCCGACATGACAACGCATGCTGATCTGGCCATTTTATCAGCCAGCGATGCGGTCAGAGTCGGCGACATCGTGGCCATGCAGACCCATCAGCAAACCTGCCGTCTGCTTGTTGCCTTTCACTCGGCGGACGACATGGCCAAATGCCTTATACTGAACGACGCCGCCAACAGCCCGGTTCGTATCATCCCGTTTCAGTAACCTGCGTCAGAACCATGCAATTCAAATCCGTCCAAGATTTCCTGAACCACGTACAAAGCGAACTCGATGCCAACCGTCTGGTGCTGCCGACACTGCCGGATGTCGCCTTGAAAGTGCGCGATGCCGTCAGCAAGGGCGATACCTCCGCCGAAAAACTGGCCGGGATGATTGCCTCGGACGCTGCCTTGTCGGCGCGCTTGATTCAGGTTGCCAACAGCCCGCTGTACCGGGGTGCCAGCGAGGTTAGCAACATTCAGATGGCGGTCACCCGGCTGGGCAACTCCACCATCCGCACTCTGGTCACCAGTCTGGTGATGCAGCAGATGTACAAATCTGGCAGTTCCACGCTGGAAAACCATTTCCGCGCCATCTGGGAACAGGGTGTCAACGTCTCGGCCATCTGCCGGGCGCTGGGTAATTTCGTGCCGAATCTGAACGCCGACGAAGCCATGCTGGCCGGTCTGATTCATCAGATAGGCAAGCTGCCCATCCTGACCCTGGTCGAAAAAATCCCCGAATTTCGCGACAGCCCGTCCCGGCTGGACAAGCTGCTGGAAAAAGCCCATCCGCACATCGGCAGAATGATCATGGACACTTGGAACTTCCCCAACGAACTGAAATCGGTGGCGTCCGAGTATGCGGACTTTCAAAGAAGCCACGACGGCTCCGCCGACTATGTCGATCTGGTGCAGGTGGCCTTCCTGCAAAGTGTTGCAGGCAGCGATCACCCGGCCTGTCGTGTCGATTGGAGCAGCGTACCTGCGTTCAGCAAGACTGGCTTCCAGCCCGATGCCGAAATCCTTGAAATCGAAGGCATTTCGGAAGACATCGAACTTACCCGCTCACTCCTGCGTTGACACTAGACCACCCGTCATGATCGATTCCATCGCTGCCACCCGTTTTCGCCGACTCGGCATCCTGACCATCGTTGCCGTTTATTGCGTGATTCTGGCCGGCGGCATCGTCCGCGCTTCGGGGGCCGGCATGGGCTGCCCCGACTGGCCAACCTGCTTCGGCCAATGGATACCCCCCACCCACGAATCGCAACTGCCAGCGAACTATCAGCAAATCTATGCCGCGAGGGGTTATGAAAACACTGCCTTCAACCCGGTCAAGACCTGGACCGAATACTCCAACCGCTTGATTGGCGCCAGCACGGGCTTCTTGGTTCTGCTGACCGCCTGGGCATCGCGCATCTACCGCAGGCACGATCCGGGAATTTTCATTTTGAGCCTGTTCGTGCTGGGCCTGGTGGGCTTTCAGGGTTGGCTGGGGTCGGCTGTCGTCGCCAGTAACCTCAAGCCGCTGATGATTACCCTGCACATGCTGCTGGCCTTGCTGATCGTCGCCCTGCTGATTTATGGCATCGCCCGCTCGCAAAAACCGTTACTGAGTCAAATCGACAGCCACGGGCTGACAGTGCGCTTCGATACGGTGTTGAAAATTGCCATGGCCATGAGCTTGCTGCAAATCGTCATGGGTACACAGGTCAGGGAGTCTATCGACTTCATCGCCCACCAGCACGGCTACATCGACCGGCAATACTGGCGCGACAGTTTTCCCGTGATTTTTTACGTTCACCGCTCGTTTTCATCACTGATCCTGTTCACCAATCTCTGGCTGGTCTGGCAGATTCGCCGTCAGGCCGATTCGTCCAACCTGCTGCTGAAAACCGGCTACGCCCTGGCGGGCCTGATCGTCATCGCCATACTGGCCGGTGTCAGCCTGGATAGGCTGGGCTTCCCGGCCATGGCTCAACCCATACATCTGCTGATGGCCAATCTGATCTTCGGTGCGCAATGTTTTCTGCTGGTCTGCCGTCGCTATTCGGCAACGGCTCAGGCCTGAGAAAACAAGACTTTTTCACGCCTAATCAAAAACATAGCAACAAATTAAGGTAGAATGCCGGGCGTCGTGCCGCCTCGGCGCGCCTCCTGTTTTTCTCATAAGGTAATCATTCATGTCCAACGCCCTATCGGCAATCCCCTCGTTCGAAGACCTGGCGCTTCCAGAATCTCTGCTCAAATCGCTGAAAAGCATCGGCTACGAAACCCCGTCTCCCATTCAGGCACAAATCATTCCCTTCATTTTGGACGGACGCGACGTTCTCGGCCAGGCTCAAACCGGCACCGGCAAAACCGCTGCATTCGCGCTGCCGATACTCGCCCGCCTCGACGTCAAGCAGAAACAACCGCAAGCCCTGGTACTGGCACCCACCCGGGAACTGGCCATTCAGGTTGCCGAAGCCTTTCAACGTTATGCCGCTCACATCAAAGGCTTTCATGTGTTGCCGATTTACGGCGGCCAGGATTACTCTACTCAATTACGCCAGTTGAATCGCGGCGCTCACGTCATCGTCGGCACGCCGGGCCGCGTCATCGACCACATGCGACGCGGCACGCTGGTGCTCGACAACCTCAAGAGCCTGGTGCTGGACGAAGCCGACGAAATGCTGCGCATGGGTTTCATCGACGATGTTGAATGGATACTGGAACAAACGCCAGCCGACCGGCAGACGGCGCTGTTCTCGGCCACTATGCCAAGCGAAATCCGCAAAATCGCCAGCCGCTACCTCAACGACCCCGAACAGATCACGATCAAGGTCAAAACCGCAACCGCTGAAAACATTCGCCAACGCTATCTGTTCGTCAGCGGCCCGCACAAAATGGATGCGCTCACCCGCATCCTGGAAGCAGAAAGCTTCGATGGCATGATTATCTTCGTGCGCACCAAGACCGCGACGGTCGAAGTGGCCGAAAAACTGGAGGCGCGCGGCTTTTCCGCCGCCGCGATCAACGGCGACATGTCGCAAAACTTGCGCGAACGCGCCATCGACAACCTGAAAAGCGGCAAGTTGGATATCCTCATCGCCACCGACGTTGCCGCCCGTGGCCTTGATGTCGACCGCATCACCCACGTCGTCAACTACGACATTCCCTACGACACCGAATCCTACGTCCATCGCATTGGTCGCACCGGTCGCGCCGGTCGTACCGGCGATGCCATCTTGTTCGTATCACCGCGCGAAAAGCGCCTGCTCAGCAACATCGAACAAGCCACCAAACAGAAAGTCGATGAAATGCAACTGCCGTCGACCGAATTCATCAACAACGCCCGCATCATCCGTTTCAAACAAAAAATTACCGATACATTGGCTGCGGACGAACTGAGTTTTTACATACAGCTCATCAATCAGTACCAGATGGAGCACGACGTACCCGCGCTGGACATTGCAGCGGCCCTGGCCAGACTGCTCCAGGGCGACGAGCCGCTGCTGCTGAAAGAGGGTGGCAAAAAACCTACCAAGGAACACAGCGACGACCGCCACGACAAACAACGCGACAAGTCCTCATCCGGCAAACGTGAAAAACATCGCGCCAGCCAGGTGGAAATGGAACTGTTCCGTATCGAGGTTGGCCGTAACGACGGCGTAAAACCCGGCAACATCGTCGGTGCCATCGCCAACGAAACCGGCATAGACGGCGACCACATCGCCCGCATCACCATCGAAGAAACCTACAGCACCGTAGAACTGCCCGCCGGTATGCCCAAGGATGTGTTCCAGGCCCTGAAAAAAGTCCGCGTCGTCGGCAAGCCGCTGAACATCTCGCACTTCGACCCGGAATCGATCAAAAAAGCCAAAAGCAAAAAACGCATGTCATCGACATCGAAGCGCAGCAAAGAATAGCTGCGCCCTGCTTGGTACGGCACAATTTGAGAGCCAGGTAACGGAAGTTCATGTGCGCGTCGCCGCGTTCAATGTCATGACCTACTTCGGCATGCTAGTGTCGATCCGGATAGGGGATGCTTTGCCTTGAGCCTAATTGGGGTAAGGGACATTCAAGCCCAGACTTCATTTAGGCACCAATGCCAACTAACAGAGGAATTTATTATCGTGTTAGCCGTCCTGGATGTAAGGCGTAATCCAGCCTGGATTCGTCAACATCTTTCGCAAAGCCATAAGCATCCATAACTCTTGGGCATCATTTCGCCGTATTTACCCGAACAAAATTTACATCAATTGAAGCATTTATCATGAAACACATGACCAGCGCCGACATTCGTGCCGCTTTTTTGGAATTTTTTCGCCAGCGCGGTCATGCCGTGCGTTCGTCCAGTACGCTGGTACCGGGCAATGACCCAACTCTGCTGTTCACCAATGCCGGTATGGTGCAGTTCAAAGATGTATTTCTAGGGCGGGAGAAAGTCGATTTCCATCGTGCCGCCACCAGTCAGCGTTGCGTCCGTGCCGGCGGCAAGCATAACGATCTGGAAAACGTCGGTTACACCGCCCGCCACCATACGTTCTTCGAAATGCTGGGCAATTTCAGCTTCGGCGATTATTTCAAAAAAGACGCCATTCATTACGCCTGGGACTTTCTGACCCAGGAAATGGGCATTCCGCCGTCGAAATTGTGGGTAACGGTATTCAATGAAGATTCTGAAGCCGAAGCCATCTGGCTGGACGAGGTGAAGATCGATCCAGCCCGTTTATCGCGTATCGGCGCCAAGGATAATTTCTGGTCTATGGGCGATGTCGGCCCATGCGGCCCATGCACCGAGATTTTCTACGACCACGGCGAAGACGTTGCAGGCGGCCCACCGGGTAGCCCCGATGAGGATGGCGACCGTTACATCGAAATCTGGAACCTGGTGTTCATGCAATACGAGCGCGACAAGGACGGCAAGCTGACGCCGTTGCCTGCGCCGTCGGTCGATACCGGCATGGGGCTGGAGCGCATCGCTGCGGTCATGCAGGGTGTACACAGCAATTACGACATCGACATTTTCCAGAATCTGGTCAAAACCGCTGCCAGCCTGGCGGGTACCAGCGATTTGAACAACAGCTCGCTACGGGTTATTGCCGACCATATTCGTGCCTGCGCGTTTCTGGTGGCCGACGGTGTGTTGCCGTCCAACGAGGGCAGGGGCTACGTGTTGCGCCGCATTGTCCGCCGTGCCATCCGCCACGGCTACCGCCTAGGCATTCAAGACACCTTCTTCTACAAACTGGTCGCGCCGCTGGTGGCGGCAATGGGTGAGGCTTATCCTGAACTGGTCAGGGCGCAAGACCAGGTTGAACGGGTTCTGAAAAAAGAGGAAGAGCGCTTCGCTGAAACCCTGAGCCAAGGCATGAAAGTGCTGGAAAACTGCATCGCCAAGCTGGAAGGCCATGTCATTCCCGGTGAGGTGGTGTTCTTGCTGTACGACACTTACGGCTTTCCGGTGGATTTGACCGCCGACTTCGCGCGTGAACACGAGCTGAGCGTCGATCACGCCGGTTTTGAAGTGGAGATGAGCGCCCAACGCGACCGTGCCCGCGCAGGTGGTCAGTTCGCTGCCGATTACGACCAGGACATCAGGCACGACAGCGCCACAAACTTCACCGGTTATTCACATCTGGACGGTTCGGTACAGATTTTGGGCTTGTTCAAAAAAGGCCAGCCGATCGAAAGCCTAGAAGCGGGCGACGAAGGCGTGGTGATACTCGATCAAACCCCGTTCTATGCCGAATCCGGCGGGCAAGTCGGCGACAGCGGCAGCATCGAATGCGCCGACGGCAGGTTCGAAGTGACCGATACCCAAAAACAGGGTGGCCAGTTGTTCCTGCACAAGGGCCGCGTCGTTCAAGGCGTGATCGGCGCAGGCATGGCTTGCGAAGTCAGTGTCGACACTGAAATCCGTAAGGCCGTCGAGCGTAACCACTCCGCCACGCATTTGCTCCATGCCGCCTTGCGTAGCGTAGTGGGCGAGCACGTCCAGCAAAAAGGTTCGTTGGTGGATAGCGAAAAACTGCGTTTCGATTTTTCCCATTTTGAACCCATGACGGACGCACAAAAAGCGGGCGTCGAACACCTGGTCAACCAGCAAATCCGCGCCAATAATGCCGTCTGTGCGCAAATCATGGCCAAAGACGATGCCGTCAAAGCCGGTGCCATGGCCTTGTTCGGCGAGAAATACGGCGACGAGGTGCGGGTATTGACCATGGGCGAGTTCTCGACCGAACTGTGCGGCGGCACCCATGTTCAGCGCACCGGCGACATCGGCGTGTTCAAGATCATTGCCGAAACCGGTGTCGCTGCCGGGGTGCGTCGTGTCGAAGCCGTTACGGGCGAAGGTGCACTGGCCTGGATAGGCCAGCGCGAGCAAGCCCTGCTGAGCATCGCCAGCCTGTTGAAAGCCGCGCCGGACAAAACCGCCGACAAGGTGATGCAGTTGCTGGAGAAAAGCCGAAACCTGGAAAAGGAACTGGAAAAACTCAAAGGCAAACTGGCCAGCTCGGCGGGCGACGAATTGACTCGCCAGGCAGTCGATGTCAATGGTGTCAACGTGCTGGCGGTGAAGCTGGACGATGTCGATCCCAAAGCCTTGCGCGACCTGGCCGATCAGTTGAAAAACAAACTGGGCAGCGCCGCGCTGGTACTGGCAGTTGTCAGCGACGACAAGGTCAGCCTGATCGCCAGCGTATCGAAAGACGTGATGGACAAGGTAAAAGCGGGCGACTTGGTGAACTTCGTTGCCACGCAAGTGGGTGGCAAAGGCGGCGGCAGACCAGACATGGCGCAAGCGGGCGGCAACGAGCCGGATCGACTGCCAGCGGCATTGGCGGCGGTTGCTGCATGGGTGAAGGACAGGTTGATTTGATAGCTTTTAAGCAGTGAATTGTCATGCCTTATATCCATGTTTTTCGGAATCATCATTCGGATGTTTCATAACGAACATAACCCGCCGCATTTTCATGCGAAGTATCAAGGGCAGAGAGGTTTGTGCGGCATGGATGGCATCATGATAAAGGGCAATATCAGTTCCAGAACGGCTAAAAGACTTATTCAGGAGGCACTTGCAAATTTCAGCGTCTGAATGGAATCAGCCACCGGATGGGCTGGTAAAAAAGGTAGAAGCGGGCGGCCATTGCTGGCAAGATCAAGGTTCTGAAAACCTCATCGACGCCCGCCATGAATACTACGCAACGCACCGGAATCATGCAACGTTGGCGCATCGTTTAGTCGTTCTCACCTCCATTCAGTATGAATTGCATAAATGGATTTGCCGCGAGAAAAACGAGGTGGTTGCCTTGCAAGTTGTTGCGCTCACTCACCAGGCTGAAGTGATTGCATTGGCGCAGCAACTGAATGCCGAATTGGTGACGTCGGATAACCATTTCGAAAATTTGCCTGACGTAAGGTATTTTCCGAAAAAGTGATGGGAAGGCTTTAGGCATTTATCGATTCATTCCCTAATTTATCCTGCGGATCGGCATTGTATTTAGCCGCCGTGGTAGTGACACATTGTCCTCTAGGTTTCGCTTTTCCGACTCAGAAGCAAAGCTAAATGACATGAGAGAATAAAAAGGCCAATAAAAACATGACATTGTACGTTTATAAGTTTGGCGGCACGTCGGTGGGTTCGGTCGAGCGCATCAAGGCGGTGGCCGAAAAAGTCAAAAAAGCCCACGATGCAGGCGATCAGATCGTGGTGGTGGTGTCGGCGATGAGTGGCGAAACCAACCGCCTGCTGGCGCTGGCGAAAGACATGCAGCCGCAGCCGACCGATCGCGAGCTGGATGTGCTGCTGTCCACCGGCGAGCAGGTCACCATCGCGCTGCTGGCGATGGCTTTGCACCATGTCGGTGTCGATGCGCGTTCCTACACCGGTAGCCAGGTGCGCATTCTGACCGACAATGCGCATACCAAAGCCAGGATTCGGGAAATCGACGAGCGTCACCTGCGCGCCGACCTCGCCGCAGGCCGTGTCGTGGTGGTTGCCGGTTTTCAGGGTGTGGACGAAGATGGCAACATCACTACTCTGGGGCGCGGCGGCTCCGACACCACGGGCGTGGCGTTGGCGGCGGCATTGAAAGCCGATGAATGTCACATCTACACCGACGTCGACGGTGTTTACACTACCGATCCGCGCGTGGTGGCCAAGGCCCGCCGTCTGGAACGCATCACCTTCGAGGAAATGCTGGAAATGGCCAGCCTGGGTTCTAAAGTATTGCAGATCCGTTCGGTCGAATTCGCTGGCAAATACAACGTCAAATTGCGCGTGTTGTCGTCGTTCATCGAAGGCAATGGCACACTCATCAGCTACGAGGAATCGGATATGGAAAAAGCATTGATTTCAGGCATCGCCTTCAACCGCGACGAGGCCAAACTGACCCTGACCGGTGTACCGGATTTGCCGGGCGTGGCGTCCAGGATTCTGGGACCGATCGCCGACGAGAACATCGAAGTCGACATGATCGTGCAGAACATTTCGGCGCACGGCAACACCGACTTCACCTTCACCGTCAACCGCAACGACTTTGCCCGTGCCAAAGCGGTACTGGCGCGTTTGAAAGCCGATTTTGGCGGTACTACCGAAATCATCGGCGACAGCAGCATCGTCAAGGTATCCATCGTCGGCGTCGGTATGCGCTCACATGCCGGTATCGCCAGCACCATGTTTAAGGTTCTGGCCGACGAAGGCATCAACATTCAGATGATTTCCACGTCCGAGATAAAAATTTCCGTCGTCATCGACGAGAAATACCTGGAACTGGCCGTGCGTGCCTTGCATAGCGCGTTTGGATTGGATCAGGAATAGACGCGCGGTCTGATCCGCACAAAAAAGCCCGGGTGGCGATGCGCCATCCGGGCTTTTTTGTGGGCGTCGATCGGTGGTTTGCCGGTCAGTGTTGCGTTGCAAGATTGCCGCGCTGACGCACGAACTGGCGTATTACAAACGCATCGGCTTCAGCCCCAACGTCCGTATGCGTTCCCAAGCGGAGCGTGGGAACAAGAAAGCAAGCAAGGATTTGCGAAGGGGAGCAAATTTTTTTTGACTTTATAAATGCGAATCATTATTATTTCTCTCAAGCTTCGCGCCGCTTGAAAAGGGCCGATCCTCGCCGAATGTCCACAAACTCAGCACTAGACATAAAACACCACGCCAAGGATTTGGCACGGATGCTGACACAGCCCTGGCGTGATGACTCCTCGCCCAGGCAGGTTGGGATCGACCCTTTTCAAGCGGTTTGATGAATGCGTTGTGAAACCCGAACGGGCCTGGTAGCCCGGCAAGCTGCATCGACCATGAACGACACCCCGGTTACCGCCGACCCACATGAATCCTTCTTCGCATCGATGCCTGTTGCGGCTTCACGCGCTGCTGTTGACCGCCGTCATTGCGATGAACCCGGTAAGCGGCAACAGCCAGCCTGACACCAAAGCAAAAACCGAAGACACGAAAAAAACCGAAGCCGACGACACCGAACTGGACATGATCGAAGTAACAGAAAAACCCGACAAACCCGACGACAGCCACAACCAGCCGGGTACCCAGTCGGTCATCGACGCCGCAACCATAGAGCAACGCATGATCCGCAACCTCAAGGATTTGATCCGCTACGAACCCGGCGTCAATGTCGGCAACGACCCGCAACGTTTCGGTGCCAGCGGCATCACTATTCGTGGCTTGGGTGGCAACCGCGTTTTGATGCAGGTCGATGGCGTTCGCCTGCCCGAAGCCTTTCGCATCGGCTCGTTCTCCAATGCCACTCGCAACATGGTCGACATGGATGCTCTCAAGGCGGTCGAGATCGTGCGCGGTACAGGCTCGGCCTACTATGGCGGCGATGCCATGGGCGGCAGCGTCAACTTCGTCACCAAAGACCCGACCGACTACCTGAAAGTATTCGGCAACGACTATTACGGCAGCGCCAAGCTCAATTACAACACCACCGACAACGGCCTGGTGCAGACGGCGACGCTGGCCGGTGCGCTGGACAACTGGGAGAGCATGGTGCTGTTCACCCACAGCCAAAGCAACGAAACCGACAACATGGGCACCAACGACAGCCTGGGCGGCAGCCGCACCACGCCCAGTCCACAAGACAACCAGAGCTATAACGTCCTGTCGAAACTGCTGTACCGTTTCAACGACGACAATGTGTTGCGGCTGACCGGCGAATGGTTGCAAACCCAATCCGAGCTGGACGCCCTGTTCGCGCGTGGCCCTGACATCAGCCTGCGCAACGTCAACCAAATGCTGACCACAGACGACCAGAGCCGCTGGCGCATCAGCCTGGATCACACCCTGAAAAACCTGGCCACGCCACTGTTCGACGAGGCCTTGTGGCGGATTTACACCCAGACAACCGCCACCGGTCAGCTCACCGTTCAGGACAGGACGAGCCCCGTCGACGGCAACACGCTGACCCGCCGCATTTTCCAGTACGACAACGACGACATCGGCGGCGAATTGAAACTAAATCGCCGCTTCGAGCTGTGGGGCAGTCGCCATGCCCTGCAATATGGCGGCCAAATCAATCAGAACCGCATCGCCCAGTTGCGCGACGGCAGCTTCGAATGTGTATCCGGCAGCGTCAATTTTCGTGGCCAACCGACACAGGTTTGTCCCAAAGGCAAAATCACTAAAGCCGTCATTCCAGACGATTTTCCGGTACGCGATTTTCCGCTGAGTACCGTCACCAAGGCTGGCGCTTATGTCGAAGATCGTATCGAGCTGTTGCAACGCCGCATCGAACTGATACCCGGCGGACGCTGGGAATACTTCCGGCTGCGTCCGCACCCGGATCACCTGTTCGAAAAAGTGTCGAAAGAAGCCGTCCTCAGCGGTGCAGACCCCATCATTCCCAGCATTATCGATCGCTACGACTTTCTGCCACGCTTCGGCGCCCTGCTGCATGTCGACGACGTATTCAGCGTGCATGGCCGCTACACCCACGGCTTTCGTGGCCCCAATTTCAGTGAAAGCAACCTGGGCTTCACCAACGCCAACTTCGGTTACAGCGTCGTGCCCAATTACAACATCGTGCCGGAAACCAGTGTCGATGCCGAAGTCGGCGTGCGCGGCCAAAGCGACAGCGGCGAATTCGACATCACCGTGTTCCGCAACGATTACCAGAACTTTATTTTCGGCGATGTCATCTGCGACCCGGCGACATCATCCTGTCCACCGCTGGGTTTTCTGACCATGCAGACCGTCAACAGCCAGGATGAGATACGCATCCAGGGCATCGAAATCAAAAGCCGTCTCAACCTCGACACCCTGTCGCCTTCGCTGCTCGGTGCCAGCCTGCTGTTCAGCGCCGCTCACATCGAAGGCTCTAACCTGGCGACAGGCCGCGCCGACGACGAAGCCTTGCGCGCCATCAGCCCGATCAAGGCGGTGATCGGGCTGCGCTACGACCAACCCGATGGCGACTGGGGCACCGAAACCATGCTGACACTGGTGACGGCCAAACGCGCTTCGACCGCCCCCGCCGACGTTCAGTATCTGCCCGACGGCTACGGCGTGGTCGATTTCAACGCCTATTACAACATCGACCGCCACATCAGCCTGAACGTCGGCGTGTTCAACCTGTTCGACAAAAAGTACATCGACTGGGAAGACACCAACACCCGCGCAGGCGACCCGCATGCCACCCTGGGCAATTTCGCGGCGGCAGAATTCTGGGCCGACCGTTTTTCCCGCCCCGGTCGCAACCTGGGCGTTACCCTGAGAATCGCGTACTGACTCATGAAAACCAGCCCCGAACACAGCTACCAAAGTTGCCGCAGACAATTGCAAACCCTGTTCGACGACTTGCTGAACCACCCAGGCTATGCCGACCTGAAACTCGAAATGCGTTTGCTCAAGCGCGGGCAAAAGGAAGTGATCCTCTACTGCGGCAAACAGTATCGCTATGTCATCGACTTCCCGCGTCCGTTCGGCAAGGACGACCAAGGCGATGCGGATGGCGAGCGCGAGACAAACGAACCGTCGCCGGATTACGCCGAATGACCACGAACCCCCGCATCACTGCCGACGTTTTACGTCGGGCCAATTGTCGGCATGGCGCCGAAACGATGCACTTCATCGACACAGCAAACCCTGTTCGTCTTCGAGGAGAAGAGGCTGGATCACTCTTTTTTACCAGGTAAATCCACCATGAACGCACTAAAAACACTGACACTCATCACCGGCTTGCTCGCCATCACCGCTACCGCCAAGGCGGATTTGACCCACGGCCCCAACCCTTACGCCGCAGGCTACGGCTTCGACACACCCACCGAAGCCTCCTGGTCCATCTGGAACCGGGGCGATGTCGGCACCCTGTACGCCGAATGGGACACCTTCGTCGATGCCAGCTTCCCTGGACTGCGGACTGCCGCCCCCGATGTCGGCCAGTTCGGCACCGCCCACACCCACATGACCTGGAATGCAGGCGTGTTCCGCGCCGGTTCTGGCAACCTGTACAGCTTCACCGTGCCACAACGTTACACCGCTACACTGACCCCCACCGCGCCGCTGGCAGGCCCGGTACGCGCCGCGCTGCAATTCGAAACCTGGGGCATAGAAATGAACTACGCCTCGCTGCTGCTGAACGGACTGGCACCCACGTTTTCCGCCCCAACCTACACCGAAGGCAGTTATCAAACCTCGTTCGGCCCGGTTACACTCGTCCAATACCTGGCTTATTGGGATTTACCTGGTGCGGCGACCAGCTACCAGTTCAGCTTCAACAGCCCGGCGCACCAGAGCCTGGCGCAAGTTGCCATCGACATTGGTCCCGTGCCACTGCCGGGCGCAATCTGGATGTTCGGTGCGGGTTTGAGCGGTCTTCTGGCCTTCAACCGTCGTCGCCGCGCTTAAATCTCGCAGGCAGTTGACGTTAAAATGCGTCACCCCGCGCCCAAGCAAGCCGGGGTGGCGCCACTGCGTCAGCCCAACGAAACGCCGTGTCCCATTTCTCGTTCCCACGGTCTCCGTGGGAACGCATACCGCACCCGACGCCGGGTATGCATTCCCACGCTCCGGCGTGGGAACGAGCGCGCCCAGCCCTAATCCGGCGGAAACGCTATTTTAGCCATGGCCTTTTGGCCGCCAACCTTTCAATACCGGAACCACCATGTCATTAACGCTTGAATCGATCGCCAAGCCGTCGCCGGAAATCCTGAAACACGCCTGGTACAGTCTTCTGGCAGAAAAACCACAGACCCGCATCCGCGAAGCCGCCGCCCACCTCGGCGTCAGCGAAGCCGAATTGCTGGCAACCGGTTGTGGCAGCCAGGTGATCCGGCTCGATGGCCACTGGCCCGATTTGCTGGCCGACATGCACAGCCTCGGCAGCGTGATGGCACTGACCCGCAACGACTACGCCGTTCATGAAAAACATGGCTGTTACAGTACATTGGCCGAAGTCGATCATCATCTGCTGGTGTCAGGCGCCCACATCGACCTGTGCCTGCTGCTGGAACACTGGGCATTCGGTTTTGCGGTGACGGAAACCACGACACACGGCCCGCGCCACAGTCTGCAATTCTTCGGCTACGACGGCCTGGCGTTGCACAAAATCTATTTGACGGCAGATTCGAACATCGACGCCTGGCGGCAACTGACAGGCCAGTTTCAGAGCCACGAGCAATCGCCCGAGATCGGCATCGAGCACAACGCCGATTCCGCCCATTGCCGACTGCCGCCAACCTTGCCCGCCGCCTGGCAGCCTGATGTAACGGCCTGGCAGACGGCGACCGATACCGGTGCCAGCGCCCGCCTGACAGCACAAGGCTTCCGCGATCTGATGCAGCACCTTGCCGAGGCCAGCCATCCCATCAGCCTGCTGGTTGCCAACCCTGGCGCCTTGCAACTGCACCGCGGCCCCATCCACACACTACGCATCACCGGGCCGTGGTTCAACGTGCTGGATGCCGGATTCAATCTGCATTTGAATGAAACCGCCATTGCCCGGCACGACATCAGCGATTACACGGTAGACACCACGCAACGCCAGGCCGTGGTTCTGCGCGACCATGGCGGGCGCACGGTCATGACATTGTGCGACTACAGCGACGATGCCAGTCACGACAGCCCGTTCTGGCAAAGCCTGCTGGCGACAATGGCCGAGCGAGTGCCGTGACGAAAGGAACCGCACTGGTTGCGTTACCCTCGCACCCTCGTTCCCACGCTCCGCGTGGGAATGCGTACCGGACTAGAAGCTCGGGTTTCATCCTCGCCCGGTATGGGTTCCCACGGAGACCGTGGGAACCAGAAACCAGAAAAAACCCTGACAACCCGACACTCTTTTTTCATTTATTGCGAGAACAACCCCATGACCGCAAAACCCATCGATCTCGAACAAGTCCGAGCCGACTACCAAGCTCTGACGCACAAATTCCAGTCCACGCTAATGGCAACCGTCAGCGCCGACGGCGAACCGGAAGCCAGTTATGCCGCTTATGTCCGCCATGATGACGATTACTACATCTACATCAGCGAACTGTCGGCACACACCCGCAACCTGTCGGCCAATGGCCGTGCCTGCCTGCTGTTCATCGAAGACGAAGACAAGGCCGCCCACCTGTTCGCCCGGCAGCGGGTGACTTATCACTGCGCCGCCCATGAAGTCGCCCGCGACACTGCCGACTTCGAGCACATCATGGCGCTGTTCGAGGACACATTCGGTGCCTTCATCCGCCAGTTGAAGGCCATGCAGGACTTTCACCTGTTCCTGCTGCACCCGGAACGCGGCAGCTTCGTGCAAGGTTTCGCCAAAGCCTTCGCCATCGAGGGCGACGAGCTGGCCACGGTGCGCCACATCAACGACATAGGCCACCGCGAGCAAGCCAAACCATCGCGGGCCAACGCCTGAACTGCCACTGCCTCATTCCCACGCTTCCGCGTGGGAATGCAAAGCACAAACCCAACTGTAAGCTCATGCTCAACATCACCTCGCTCATGCAACGCTGTGCACTGGTACTGACACTGGCGCTGGCACCCGTCATCGCCGCCAGCGCCCCGCCCCAACGCATCGTCGCCGTTGGCGGTGCGCTGACCGAAATCGTCTACGCACTCGATGGCCAGGCGCACCTGGTCGGCGTCGATACCACCAGCCAGTGGCCAGCCGCAACCCAGTCGCTGCCGCGTGTGGGGTACATGCGCAACCTGTCGGCGGAAGGCATTCTGTCACTGGCTCCCGACACCCTGATAGCCAGCGCCCATGCCGGGCCGCCTGCCGTGCTGGAACAACTACGCAGCGCCGGAGTGCAGCTATCCAGCGTTGCCGAAACCTATTCCGAACAAGGCATTCTGGACAAGATCGACACCGTTGCCGCCCTGCTCGGCAAACCGCAACAAGGCGAACAACTCCGCACCGCCGTCGCCAATGATTTCCGCCAACTCGCCGAATGGCGCGAACGCCAGCCGGAACGCCCCAAAACCTTGTTCATCATGGCCGTCACCAACGGCGAACCCATGGTGTCGGGGCGCGACACGGCAGCGGACGCCGTAATCCAACTGGCTGGCGGCAGCAATGCGGCCGCCGCCATCCAGGGCAACAAGACCATGGGCAACGAAGCCATAGTCGCCACCGCACCCGAGGTGATCCTGCTCACCGACATCAGCGTCAATGCCTTGGGTGGTCTGGAAAAGTGGTACGCAATGTCGGCTATCGCTCTGACCCCCGCCGGGCAGAATCGTCGCTTGATCGTGGTCGATACCCTGGCGCTGCTCGGTTTCGGCCTGCGTACCGGCCAGGCAGCTCTTAACCTGGCCGAACGCTTGCATCCGGCCCCTTGAGGATGTCAACCGCGCCGCTCATCAAGGGGCCGACCGTGCTGTGGCTGCTGGCCTGCCTGCTGGTGCTGACCTGCCTGCTGAGCCTGGGCAGCGGTGCCGTGGCCATCAGCCCCAGCCAGGTGGCGGCCATCATCGGGCGCAGCGTGGGGCTGTCGTTACCCTGGACGTTCGAACCCAGCCAGCAAACCATACTGCTGTCGATCCGGGCACCCAGGCTGCTGCTCGGCCTACTCATCGGCGCAGCACTGGCCATGTCCGGCGGCGCCATCCAGGGCCTGTTCCGCAATCCCTTGGCCGATCCGGCGCTGATCGGCATCGCCAGCGGCGCTGCGCTGGCAGCGGTTGCGGTCATCGTGCTGCAAGCCAGCCTGCCTACCGCCGTGACCCTCTCATTCGGCCCGCTGCTGTTGCCGGTCGCTGCCATAGGCGGCGGCTTCGCCATGACCTGGCTGGTGTACCGTCTGGCCGGTCGCGACGGCTCTATCGACGTGGCCACCTTGCTGCTGGCCGGTATCGCCATCAATGCCTTGGCCGGTTCGGTGACGGGTTTGCTGGTTTATATCGCCGACGACGATCAGCTACGCAGCATCACCTTCTGGAGCCTGGGGAGTTTGGGCGGTGCAAGCTGGCAAACTGTGATGCTGGCCGCACCGTTTCTGGCATTGAATCTACTGTTGTTGCCGCTGCTGGCTACAGCGCTGAACGCCTTGCTGCTGGGCGAAGCCGAAGCCGGGCATCTGGGTTTTGCCGTGGCCCGCATCAAAACCGCCGTGGTGGGTCTGGTGGCCTTGGGCGTCGGCGCTGCCGTGGCATCGAGCGGCATCATCGGCTTCGTGGGTCTGGTGGTGCCGCATCTGCTGCGTTTGCTCATCGGCCCGGATCACCGCTGGTTGCTGCCGGGTTCCGCCCTGCTCGGTGCCCTGTTGCTGCTCGGCGCCGATGTGCTGGCCCGTACCCTGGCGGCACCGGCTGAAATTCCCATCGGCATCATCACCGGCTTGCTGGGCAGCCCGTTTTTCCTGTGGTTGCTGTTCCGCCAGCGTTTGATGGGCTGACGACATGCTGAGCACCAGCGGCCTGACGCTGCACGCCGGAAAAAAACGACTGATAGCCGATGTGTCGCTGCAACTGCACCCCGGCGAGGTGCTGGCAGTGGCAGGCCCCAACGGTGCAGGCAAGTCCAGCCTGTTGCGGGCGCTGAGCGGCGAACTGACGCCGGTTAGTGGTGACATCCGCCTGAATGGCCGATTACTGGCCGACTGGCAACCACAACGCATCGCCCGACTGCGCGCTGTGCTGCCGCAGCATTCGCCGCTGAGTTTTCGCTTCATCGTGCGCGACGTGGTGTTGATGGGTCGCAGCCCGCACCGCCATAGTCACGATAGCGGCCAAAACCTGCACATCGTCGAACAGGCAATGGCACTGACCGACACCACGCACCTGGCAGAGCGCATCTACACCACGCTGTCCGGCGGCGAACGTCAGCGCGTGCATCTGGCCCGGGTACTGGCGCAAATCTGGCAAGCCAGCGCTGACGGCACACGCTACCTGTTGCTGGATGAACCGACATCGGCGCTGGATTTGGCCCATCAGCACGCGGTGCTGGCCATTGCCCGGCATTTTGCCGACCGGGAACACGTCGGTGTGCTGGCGGTATTGCACGACCTCAACCTGGCTGCGCTGTATGCCGATCGCATGGCGCTGTTACGCGACGGCCATCTGATGGCCGTCGGCCCGCCGGAGCAAATTCTGGCAAGCGAGCTGATTCGTCAGGTGTTCGATCATCCTGCCGAAATCATCCCGCACCCGCTCTATCCCGAGCGCCCGCTGATGATTGCGCATCGCCTGCTTGACCGGCAGTAGGTCAAGGCGGAGCGGTATGTGTTCCTTTGCTACGCACGGGAACGAGGAAAACCCAAAGGCACAGGCGTTTCATGTTACCTTGCACCGCTTTTTTGCCACCCCCCATAACCTGTCATGACCCAGTATTGCGATAGTTTGATCGTCGGTGGCGGCATCAGCGGCCTGCTCACCGCGCGCGAGCTGGCCATGGCCGGGCTGAGCGTGACGATACTGGAAAAATCTGCGATCGGGCAGGAATCATCCTGGGCGGGCGGCGGCATTCTGCTACCGATCTACCCCTGGCGTCAGCCCGAGGCCATTTCGACATTGGTGATGGCCAGCCTGGCCAGTTACCCCAATCTCAGCCGCGAATTGCACGACGCCACCGGTATCGACCCGGAATGGCAGCCATGCGGCATGTTGATCTGCAAGAATCCCGACCACGATACGGCGCGACGCTGGTGCCGCGAACACGACATCGAGCATTCCACTCCGCCACCCAGCCTGCTGGCATCATTCGATACCGACTATGACCACCCGCTTTGGCTGCCAGAGGTGGCACAGGCGCGCAACCCCCGTTTGCTAAAATCCCTGCAAGCCTTTCTGCGCCAGCGTGGCGTCAACCTAATCGAACACTGCAACCTCATCGGTCTGGAAACCCAGGGCCGCCAGATCACGGCCTTGAACACGACCAGCCAGCGTTATGTGTTTAGCCATCTGATCGTTTGTGCCGGTGCCTGGACGGCACCGGTATTGCAGCACTGCCTGCCCGGCAGCCCATGGGCGCCCGCCGTCGCGCCGGTGCGCGGCCAGATGCTGCTGTTCGATGCCGAACCGGATACGCTGGCCTGCATGGTGCTCGACGGCGCCCATTACCTGATCCCCCGCCGCGATGGCAAAATCCTGGCCGGTAGCTCGGTTGAGCATACCGGCTTCGACAAGCGCACCACCACCGACATCCGCCAGCATCTGGAACACTTTGCCACCCGGCTGCTGCCCGCATTGCAGCATTACCCGATCAGTCATCACTGGGCCGGACTTCGCCCCGGCTCACCGCAGGGCATACCGTCGATCGGCTTTCACCCGGATTTCGACAACCTGAGCGTCAACGTCGGCCATTTCCGCAATGGCTTGGTCATGGGGCCAGCATCGGCCCGGCTGCTGGCCGATCTGATCCTGAAACGCCCGCCGCTGCTCGATCCAGCCCCTTATGCCACCTCTCTCAAATCCATAGATCAGGTTTGAATCGCCATGAATGCCTACGCCTTGCTTCGCCCGCTGTTGTTTCAACTGGACGCCGAAACCGCACACGAGCTGACGCTCAAACTACTCGATCTGACTGTAGAAACCAGGCTCGCGGGCCTGCTGGGTGCTGCCCGTATCGAAAAGCCGGTCAAGCTCATGGGGCTGACTTTCGACAATCCGCTGGGGCTGGCTGCCGGTCTGGACAAGAATGGCGACCATATCGACGCGTTGGCGGCGCTGGGTTTCGGTTTCATCGAAATCGGCACCGTCACCCCGCGCCCGCAACCCGGCAATCCCAAGCCCCGGCTGTTTCGTTTGCCTGAGCATCAGGCCATCATCAACCGCATGGGCTTCAATAATCTGGGCATCGACCATTTGCTCAAGCAGGTCGAGCATTGCCGGTATCGCGGTGTGCTGGGCATCAATATCGGCAAAAATGCCGATACGCCGCTGGAAAATGCCGCTGACGATTATCTGATCGGCCTGCGCAAAAGCTATGCCGCCGCCAGTTACGTCACCATCAACATTTCATCGCCCAACACCAAAAACCTGCGGCAGTTACAACAGGGCGACGACATCCGCCGCCTGCTGGAGGCGCTGAAGCAGGAACAATCGGCATTGGCAAAGCAGCACGGCAAGTACACGCCGATCGTGGTGAAAATCGCGCCGGATTTGACTGAAGACGAGGTGCGTCATATCGCCAGCCTGCTGATCGATTTCGGTATGGACGGCGTGATTGCCACCAACACCACCCTCACTCGCGACCAGGTGCAGGGTCACCCGCTAGGCCAGGAAGCTGGCGGCTTGAGCGGTGCGCCGGTGAAAGCCGCGTCGACACGGATCGTCAAGCAGTTGGCCACCGAGCTGAATGACCGCCTGCCCATCATCGCCGTCGGCGGCATACTGTGCGCGGACGATGCTCAGGAAAAGCTGGCGGCCGGTGCCAGCCTGGTGCAGATTTACAGCGGCTTGATCTATCGCGGCCCGGCGTTGATCGGCGAGATATTGCGCAGCGTGCCGGAAGTATCGGGCTGAAAAATAACAGCACACTCTTCTGCCGGGAGTGAGGATGACGGCAAGACCGGCTTTTGTCGCGACAGTGCTTAAACTGTACAATGCGCGGCCATCGAAACCCAGATTCAGGTGTCATCCATGCAAATTATCCAGGAAGCGCTCACGTTCGACGATGTATTACTGGTTCCTGCCCATTCAACCGTGTTACCGCGTGAAGTGGCGCTGAAAACCCGGTTCACCCGCACCATCAGTCTGAACATCCCGCTGGTTTCCGCTGCCATGGATACCGTTACCGAGGCCCGGCTGGCCATTGCCATTGCCCAGGAAGGCGGCATCGGCATCATCCACAAGAACATGACGACCGAACAACAGGCCCGCGAAGTGCTGCGGGTCAAAAAGTACGAAAGCGGCATCATCAAGGATCCGATCACCGTATCGCCCAATGCCACCGTCCGCCAGGTCATCGAACTGACCCGCGCCAAGAACATCTCCGGCGTGCCGGTGGTCGATGGCGAAGAACTGGTCGGTATCGTCACCAGCCGCGATCTGCGCTTCGAAACCCGCCTCGATGAACGCATCAGCCTGGTGATGACGCCGAAGGAACGTCTGGTTACGGTCAGCGAATCGACCAGTCACAAGGAGGTCATCGCGCAATTGCACAAGCATCGCATCGAGAAAGTCCTGGTAGTCAACGACAAATTCCAGTTGCGCGGCCTGATTACCGTCAAGGATATTCAAAAAGCCAAGGACAATCCTTACGCCTGTAAGGACGATCAGGAACGCCTGCGCGTCGGCGCGGCGGTCGGCACCGGCGCTGGCACCGAAGAGCGGGTGGCGGCGCTGGTCGAGGCGGGTGTCGATGTCATCATCGTCGACACCGCCCACGGCCACTCGCAAGGTGTGCTCGACCGCGTGCGCTGGGTCAAACACAACTTTCGGGCCGTTCAGGTCATCGGCGGCAATATCGCCACGGCGGCGGCGGCCAGGGCGCTGGCCAATGCCGGTGCCGATGGTGTCAAGGTAGGCATAGGCCCCGGATCCATCTGCACCACCCGCATCGTCGCCGGGGTTGGCGTGCCGCAAATCACCGCCGTCAGCGATGTGGCCGCCGCGCTGAAAGGCAGCGGCATTCCGCTGATCGCCGATGGCGGCATCCGTTATTCCGGTGATGTTGCCAAAGCGCTGGCTGCCGGCGCCGATGCTGTCATGCTCGGTGGCTTGTTTGCCGGTACCGAAGAGGCGCCGGGCGAAGTCGAACTGTTCCAGGGCCGGTCTTACAAATCCTATCGCGGCATGGGGTCGCTGGGCGCCATGTCGCAGCAGCAAGGTTCCAGTGATCGCTATTTCCAGGAATCCACCGACAACGTCGAAAAACTGGTGCCAGAAGGCATAGAAGGCCGGGTGCCGTACAAAGGCAGCGTGCTGGCCATCATCCACCAATTACTCGGCGGTGTGCGTTCCAGCATGGGCTACACCGGCAACCGCACCATTGCCGAACTGCATGACAATGCGCAGTTCGTTCGCGTCACCCACGCCGGTATGCGTGAAAGTCATGTCCACGATGTAACCATCACCAAAGAAGCGCCGAACTATCACACCAACTGAATCCAGGTAACGCTGAACATGTCTTTGACTTCATCCATGCCTTGCAACCTCTGTGGCAATCAGCACGTCGACTTGCTCTCCAATCAAAGCCGTAACGGCGGCACTCTGCAAACCGTGATCTGCACGCAATGCGGCCTGATCTGGAGTGACCCGTTCCCGCATGATCCTCGGCAGTTTTATCAGGACGACTACCGTCTGGCTTACAAGAACAGCTACACGCCCAAGCCCAGGCATGCTCTGCGCGCTGGCAAAGTGGCACTGGAACGCCACGATAAAATCAAGCACTTGCTGGCGCAGCCCTGTCGTTTTCTCGATGTGGGAACAGGCGGCGGCGAATTCGCTTACCTGATTCAGTCGCTGGGTCATGACATGCACGGCATAGAACCCAACACGGCGTATGCCGAATACTCCCGCAATCAATACGGCTTGAATCTGCAAACCGGCTTCATTCAGGATGCCGTATTCGATAATGACAGTTTCGACGTCATCACCATCTGGCATGTGTTGGAGCACACCGAAAATCCGTCATTGGTTTTGCAGAAACTGGCCGGTTTTCTGAAACCCGATGGCTGTCTGGTCGTTGAGGTACCCAATGCCGAAGCCACTTGCCAGTCGCCGCACAGCACCTTCCACGAGGCGCATTTGTTCAACTTCAATTTCGCCAGTTTGAGCAAGATGGGTGAAAAAGCCGGATTGCGGGCCGAGCAGCACCAGTTTTCGGACGATCAGGGCAACGTCACGGTGTTTTTCAGGAAAGCCGCAAATCCGAGCCCGCATCTGAATTTGGCCATTCCCGACAATGCCGACAAAATCAGCGGCATTTTGCGTTCGCATAGCCATGGCAAGCATTATTGTTCGGTTACACCCTATTTACGCTTCATCCGCCGCCAGTTTCGTTCCATTCAGGAACGGCTGACGATCAAGCGCTACACCAACAATCGTACCTTGCTCGATGCGCTGTATCAGTCCGTCCAGCAAAGCTGATTTTTTTCATCAACCCCGAGTTTTCGCATGACGCCAACCAGCGCCACCAACATCCATTCCGACAAACTTCTGATTCTCGATTTCGGCTCGCAATACACCCAGTTGATTGCCCGCCGTATTCGAGAAATCGGCGTTTATTGCGAAATTTACGCCTGCGACAGCCGCGACGATGACATTAAAGGCTTCGGCGCCAAAGGCATCATCCTGTCCGGCGGCCCGGAATCGGTAACCCGTAGCGATACGCCACGCGCACCCCGCGTCGTGTTCGAACTCGGCGTACCGGTACTGGGCATTTGTTACGGCATGCAAACCATGACCGAACAACTGGGCGGCAAGGTCGAATCATCCGAACATCGCGAATTCGGTTACGCCCAGGTTCGCGCCCATGGCCATTCCGCATTGCTGAAAGACATCGAAGATCACGTCTCGCCGGAAGGCCACGGTTTGCTCGATGTCTGGATGAGTCACGGCGACCGCGTGGTCGAACTGCCAACCGGTTTCAAGCGGATTGCCAGTTCCGACGGCGCACCGATTGCCGGTATCGCTAACGAAGACAAAAACCTCTACGCCCTGCAATTCCACCCGGAAGTCACTCACACCCGGCAGGGTGGCCGCATCCTCACTCGCTTCGCGCTGGACATCTGCGGCTGCCAGGCTTTGTGGAACGCCAGCAACATCATCGAAGACAGCATCCAAACCGTTCGCGAAAAAGTCGGCGGTGAACAGGTGATACTCGGCCTGTCCGGCGGCGTCGATTCCTCGGTGGTTGCGGCGCTGCTGCACCGGGCCATCGCTTCGCAACTGACCTGCGTCTTCGTCGATACCGGCCTGCTGCGCCTGCATGAAGGCGATCAGGTCATGGCCATGTTCGCACGGCACATGGGTGTCAAAGTCATTCGCGTCGATGCCGAAGCCCGCTACATGACGGCGTTGTCCGGCATCCGCGATCCGGAACAAAAGCGCAAGATCATCGGCAAGCTGTTCATCGAGATTTTCGACGAAGAAGCCAGTAAGCTCACCGATGCAAAATGGCTGGCCCAGGGTACGATCTACCCCGATGTCATCGAATCGGCCGGTGCCAAAAGCGGCAAGGCGCATTTGATCAAATCGCACCACAATGTCGGTGGCCTGCCGGAACACATGAAACTGAAGCTGATAGAACCCCTGCGCGAACTGTTCAAGGACGAGGTGCGCCAGCTCGGCCTGCAACTGGGACTGCCCGCCGATATGATCCGTCGCCACCCGTTCCCCGGCCCCGGCCTGGGTGTGCGCATCCTGGGTGAAGTCAAAAAAACCTACGCCGACTTGCTGCGCCGCGCCGACGCCATTTTCATCGAAGAGCTGCGACAGCACGATCTGTACGACAAGGTCAGTCAGGCTTTCGCGGTATTCCTGCCGGTCAAATCGGTCGGCGTCATGGGCGATGGCCGCAAATACGACTACGTCGTGGCATTACGCGCTGTCGAAACCCTGGACTTCATGACCGCCCGCTGGGCGCACCTGCCTTACGACTTTCTGGATCGGGTCGCGCGGCGCATCATCAACGAAGTGCCAGGCATCTCACGGGTGACTTACGATATTTCCGGCAAGCCACCGGCAACGATAGAGTGGGAATGATAATCGCTACGTTGGCTCAACAATATCGGCTTGCAACGGTTGTTACAAAAAGGTAACAACACCTATAATGACCAACCTGCCCTTTTGGGTTATTCCACTTTCGGAATCAATGACTACCCGAATGACTGTTCGGGTGCAGAATTGGGAGTTTATGGATGTTCAGACGTAACATAGAAAAAAAGAGCACGGGGCATGGGACCGTGGAATTATCCCGTCGCAGTTTTTTTGGTCGTCTTGCCATCGGCGCAGCGCTTTCTATCGGTGTGCCTGGCGTAGTTCAGGCTGCAAAAAGTGCCAATGTCAAAGCGGACAAAAACACACGGCTACAGGCAAGAAAAACTACGGCTCGTTTGCCAAAACAGCCTGCAAACCAATCTGCCAAGACGGTTTTCAGGAACGGTAAAGCGCAGGCAAACCGGTTGCAAACTACACGGGCATCGGTTCAGGCAAAACATGCGACGCGACATGCTGAGAGTCAATCGCATGTCGCCAACGCGCGAGTCCGCGATGTCTATCATGGCAATAAGCACACGAGTCACGTCTCGGCGAACCGCACCCACGAAACCAGAATCATTCAGCCCAGCCAGCGGGGGACGATAATCGAGCCGTTGCGTGAATCGCCGTTTTTGTCCGACCACGGTCGCCTGACCTCGCACCGTTCGCTGGCCATACAAAATCCGCACACGGGCGACAAACTGAGTCTGACCTATTTCGAGAAAGGTCGTTATCTGAATGATGCTATCGATGAAATCAGCTTTTTGCTGAGAGACTATCGGACGGGCGATGTTCACGATATCGACACCGAATTGCTGGATCAGCTGCACGATCTCAAACAAATGCTGGGCCTGAACCGGCCTTTCGATGTCATCTGCGGTTACCGCTCGCCACTGACCAATGCGCGGCTGCATGCAGAGCATTCGGGCGTAGCCAACAACAGTTTCCACATGCATGGCCGCGCCGTCGATATTCGTATCGAACGTCTCGACATTCGCCGGATACGCAGTGCAGCGGTTGCCATGCATCGGGGTGGTGTGGGCTATTACCCTGAATCGAACTTCATTCACCTGGATAGCGGCACGTTCAGAACCTGGACGCTGTAACGTCTGAACGTCACGACATTCAACAAGCGCCTTACCGGCGCTTTTTTGTGCCTGTCGCCCGGCGGTGCGCCCTGTTTTCCCCATCACATATTGATTGCTCATGCGATTTTTTTACTCGGCATTGTTCTGTCTGGCCATTCCCGTCGTTTTGGCCCGATTGTATTGGCGGGGCTTCAAGGCGCCTGCTTACAGGCTACGCTGGCAGGAGCGCCTGGGTTTTTATCCCGAACAAAACATCCACATACCCGTCATCTGGTTTCACACCGTCTCGGTCGGTGAGTTCGAAGCGGCGCTGCCTCTGATTACGCGTTGCCTGAACCAGTTTTCAGACTCAGCCGTATTGATTACAACAACAACTCCTACGGCGTCTGCCCGTGTCAACCGGGTTTTTGGCAGCCAGGTGCTTCATGTTTATTTGCCCTACGACATTCCCTGGGTCGTGAGCCGCTTCCTGCGCTGCTTTCGCCCGGTATTGGCCATCGTACTGGAAAAGGAACTGTGGCCGAATTTATTCGCGGCGTGTCATCGAAGATCGATCCCCATCGTTATCGTCAATGCCAGGCTGTCCGGGCGCTCGGCAAAATCCTACCAATCGATTGCTGCACTGACTCGACCTGCCCTGCAATGCATCAACACCATCTGCGCCCAAACCGACGATGACAGGCGGCGCTTCATCGCCATCGGCGCAGAAGCCCATAAAGTGCTGGCGCTTGGCAATATAAAGTTCGACATGACTGTCGATCAGGCCATGGTGAACGCTGGCCTGCATTTGAAACGCACGTTATTTGAAAACCGCTGGGTGTGGATACTGGCCAGCACCCACGACGGCGAAGAAGAACACCTGCTTCGTGTCGCTACCGATTTAAGGCCAGTCATTACTAATTTGTTGGTCGTCATCGCACCCCGTCATCCTGAGCGTTTCAACACTGTCAGACTGCTGTGCGCAGCCCAGGGGTTGAAAGTTGCCGTGCGCAGCCAGGGCGACTGTGTATTGCCGGAAACCGACGTCTATCTTGCCGATACGATGGGCGAATTGAAAATGCTCTACAAAGCAGCCGATGTGGCTTTCGTTGGCGGCAGCCTAGTTGCTGTGGGTGGCCACAACGTCATCGAAGCCGCCATGGTCGAGGTACCCATCCTGTTTGGGCCATTCATGTTCAACTTTCAGGACATTGCCGATCAGCTACTTCACAGAGGCGGTGCCATTCAGGCAGCGACTCAGGTCGAGCTACGCCATGCCATGATCCAGCTCCATCAAGACGCCGTTTACAGAAAGCAGATGGTTGATAACGCCTTGAATTACGTCAAGGACAACCAGGGTGCCGTCGAACGCACGATGGCAGTAATTGCGCCCTACATCCAATCACAGAACAGGATCGGCAACATCTAAGGATTCTGTCTTTTTCCCGCGCGCCAACCAATACCGCATTGACCGCCACCACCAGCAGTTCCACCAGATCGTGTTCGACCTTACCCGCCTGTCTCGGGTCGGTGATCGATACGAATACGTCCGTCAATCGCAGTTTGCTTTCCGTCTCCATGAGCCACCCCAAAAAGACAGAAAATTGCACAAATCAGGTGCTGTGAATGGTCACATTGCAACCCATTGATCGTGAACGACAATTTCATGGGTCATCGAGGCTGTTGTTCATACGATTGTCCTGGTCATTGCATTAGAAAAATAAATCTGTATAATTCGGTCAGATAAGAAGGGTCGTTAGCTCAGTCGGTAGAGCACCGCACTTTTAATGCGATGGTCGTGCGTTCGAATCGCACACGACCCACCATCAAACGCTAGAAAAATCAACCACTTAACCTTATCTGGGTAAGTGGTTTTTTTATGCCTGACGTTTGCTGGGTAATTTTTGTGGTAACTTTTACAAGCTTCACTTAAATCACCCGTCTCAAGATCGACACCGGCTTCAGGTTGACGATCTTTTCAACCGCTTCCAGCAGTTCTGCCACACTCGCTGGCGAATAATGCGTCGTGATATCGCCATTGGTGTGATGCAGCAACTTCTTGCGTGTTTCCAGCGAAACCCCAGCAACCCTTAGTCTATGACCAAACGTATGCTTGAGATTATGCGGACCTCGCGTGTACTCATCACAAACCGGTAAGCCTGCTTTTCGCCAAGCCTTCTTCCAGGCCGAGTTGTGCAGGCGGCTAACGCGTTTACCACGGTAGGGAAAAACATAAGGACAATCCACTTGGGGATTCTGTCGTTGCGTTTCGATAATGACTTTCGCCGTCGAGTTCAACACCACCAATTGGTCTTCCTTATTCTTTTCTCCCGGCCACTCGCCATCCGCATAGGCTCTTTTTCGACCTGGGGTAATGAAGATGCTGGTGCAAAGCTCCGGCACCTGCACTGACAGCGGTGGTTGACTGGGCCACGCGCAAAGTCCTGGCCGCCAAAGTCGCGATCACCCTGGAAGCCTGTCATGCCGTGGACGTGCTGGAGCAGGCTTTCAAGCGCTACGGCAGGCCCCAGATCGTCAATACCGACCAAGGCAGCCAGTTTACCGCCAAGGCCTTTGTCGATGCCGTGAAGAGCCAGGGTTGCCAGTTCAGCATGGACGGTCGCGGCGCCTGGCGGGATAATGTCTTCGTCGAACGGCTGTGGCGATCCGTCAAGTACGAACGGGTTTACCTGCATGCCTACGATTCCGTCGGCCAAGCGAGGGCTTCAATTCTGGATTATTTCCAGTGGTACAACCACGAGCGTCCCCATTCCAGCTTGAACCGAAAAACGCCGCATCAGGTGTATAACGATGGCTTGCTAACCCTTAAATTGGCCGCCTAAACCATGGCAGGGATTTCACTTTAAATCATCGATTTTTTGTTCAAGCTGATGGGGCCACTT